>CAYMIP010000060.1:0-13171 GCA_964390575.1 uncultured Desulfocurvus sp.
TTGCGCAAGACCAGGCTGTTCACGGACACGATGAGGTGGCCGCGCAGGTTCCCTTGGGCGTCGAACACGGGGGTGAGCAGGCGGTACACGGCCAGGGTCTGGGCGCGCAGGGAATCGGGAAAGGCCGAGGGCGGGTACACCGTCTCCGTAAGCTCCGAGAGGTGCACCGAGCCGGGGCGCAGCTCGCGGATCTTTTGGGCCAGGGCCACGGGGCTGTTCTTGATGTACTGGTGCTGGTCCTGGCGGATCTCCACCAGGCTGTTCCCTTCGGCCACCAGCAGCAGCGCATCCGCCGCGTTGAGCCCCGCGAAGGCCAGCTCCGAGACAACGCCGGGGTGGTGCACGCTCCACTGCCGGAAGGCCTCGCCCAGCTGCTCGCGCTCCACCCGGCGGCCCTGGGCCAGGGCCAGCATGCCCCGGCGGAGAAACTCCAGCAACGCCTCGAAATCGCGGGCCTGAGCCAGGTTTTGCGTTTGCGCCGTGCGCTGCAAGGACTGGTTCAGGTACTTGGTGGAGAACCAGTTGGTGGCATATCCCGTGAACGCCAGAACCAGGGCGATGGACGGGATAAGGAATACCAGGAGCTTCTTCTGCACGCTCCAGGTGGCGAACATGTTCTGCCCGGCCTCATGCTCGGCCTTCGCTTGATACGGACTCCAGGCCACGACCCCCTCCCCCCGGCCCGCCTGGCGCGTTTTCGCGCAAAACAGGCCCGGCAACACCAAAAACCATCTTGCGCAACGGCGACAATCGCGCAGGACTCTGCTTGCACGACTACGACATCTCCAATGATTCCGTCAAGCTTTTTCGCATGGCACAGGCCTTGCTTTAAGAAAGAATCACGAAAGGGATCGTACCAGCCCAGAGGGGTATGTCCGCACCACGAGGGCTGGAAATTGAGTGGCAGGGGTCAATTGGATCGTCAATTTGAGAGGAGGAACCTGAATGAAAGCTCGTTTGTTCAAGCTGTTCACCTGGGGCATGCTCCTGTGCCTCGCGTTGCCGGAATTCGTTCTGGCCGCAGGCGGAGGCAAGGTTGAGAACATCGTCATCGTGGCCGACACGCGCAAGTTCACGGGCTGGGAAGCCTGGTGGACCAACCTGTACAACGAAAGCCATCTGTACTTCACCCTGCTGACCTGCGCCCTCATCCCCGTCATCGGCGTGCTCTTCGGCACCTTCGCCGACTTCATCATGGGCTTTATCGGCATCGACCTGAAGTCCCGCGAGTTGGCGGAACACTAAACCAGGCCAAACAAGAGGAGAGTACGATATGGAATGGTTGTATGTCCTCATGCCCATCGCGGGCGTGAAAATCTTCTGGCCCGGCCTGATCATCCTCGGCGTGGGCGTGGGCATCATCGGCGGGTTCTTCGGCATGGGCGGAGCGTGGATGGTTACCCCTGGCCTGAACATCCTGGGCTTCCCCATGGCGTTCGCCATCGGCACCGACATCGCCCACATGGCTGGCAAGTCCCTCATCTCCACCATGCGCCACGGCAAATTCGGAAACGTGGACTACAAACTGGGCATGATCATGCTCATCGGCACCGTTGTGGGCTTCGAAATCGGGGCTCAAATGATCATGTGGATGGAGCGCCTGGGCAACGTTGAAAAGGTGGTCCGCTACCTGTACATCGTGCTGCTGGCCCTCATCGCCTGGATGGTCTTCCACGACATCAACGTGAAGAAGAAGAAGGAAGCCAAGCTGCGCGCCTCTGGCGGAGACGCCTCCGACGCCACTGGCGTTCAGTGGCACAAGACCTTCCACGCCATCAAGATCCCGCCCATGATGCACTTCAATGAGGCCGGCATCTACTGCTCCATGTGGCTGCCCGTGGCCGTGAGCTTCCTCACCGGCTGGCTGGCCGGCATCCTGGGCATCGGCGGCGGTCTCATCCGCATGCCCTCGCTCATCTACATCGTCGGCTGCCCGACCCACGTGGCCGTCGGCACCGACCTGTTCGAAGTCATGATCTCCGGCATCTACGGCGCCGGCACTTACACCTACAAGGGCCGCACTGAGCTCGTGGCCGCCGTCATCATGCTCGTCGGCGCCGCCATGGGCGCCCAGGTGGGCGCAGTGGCCACCAAGTACATCAAGGGCTACGGCATCCGTTACGCCTTCGGCTTCGCCGTGCTCGGCTGCCTGGTCTCCATCCTGCTCAAGCTCGGCGCCAAGCAGTTCTACATGCCCATCCTGGACGACCTGTCGACCTTCTTCGTCCTGAGCGTTGTGTCAATTCTGTCACTGTACATCTTCCTCAAGTTCGTCGCCGGGGTCAAGCTGGAGCTGGCCATGAAGGCAGCCAAGGGCTAGGGCGCATCGCATACTGCGCTGGAACACACATCGCATTGAGAATAACCGAAGGAGACTCGATATGACCGGCAAAAGCATGTGGCGCACCCTCCTCGTGGCCCTGCCTATGGTGCTGCTCTTGGGCTGCTCCGACTACGGCAAGGTCGACCAGGGCCGGGTGATCAAGTATGATGACACAACCAAGACCATGACCTTCATCCGGGACAAGGCCAACGACACCTTCAACCCGGACTACACCCACCTGCCGCCCATCACCTACACGCTGCCCGTGGACCCGGCGGAAATCGGACCGCTGCCCAAGGCTGGCGGCCGCATGAAGATCGACAACAAGAAGAACCTGATCACCATCTTCGACACCGCGACCCAGAACTTCAAGACCATTGAGTTCACCATGGTCGACTTCAAGGAGAACATTGACAAGCAGCATCCGCTCGTGTTCGACAAGGACGCGGGCAAGGCCAAGAAGTTCCCCGTGGTGGACAAGGACAAGAAGACCGTGACCATCTACTCCGGCCGTCAGAAGACCCTGTCCGTCATCTCCCTGCCGGCAGAGTACTTCGCCCTGCCTGACAGCACCTGGGACGCTGGCGACGAAGCCCGCGTGTACTACAAGGAAGACGGCAAGGCCCTGCGCTTCATGAACATCAGCAAGACCGACATCTTCAAGAAGTAGACGTTTGCAGCACAGGCGGGCCGGGGCAACCCGGCCCGCCACACAAAAACAGCTCAAGGAGTCCGGCATGAGCATCTTCCGCGACGATTCCGAAGCCCCCCGGATCAACATGAACGGACGCCAGAAGCTCTTCGTCCTGGCCATTGACTTCGCCATCATCGCCGAGCTGTGCATCGCCATGTCCGTGGCCTCCTCGAACATGGACACCTTCACCCCGACCTTCATGAAGATCTTCTTCGCCATGTTCCTGCCCACCCTCCTGGCCGGATTCATCGGCCACCGCAGGCTGCGCGACAGCACGGAAAGCGTCGATTCATGAGCTTCCAGTCCCTCGCCGCCTGGCGCAGGCTTTCCGGTCTGCTCGGCGGCTGCATCTTCTCCCTGGTTCTGGCCACCCTGGTGGACGGCATGATCTCCGGAGGCCTCAAGGACCCCTTCCTGCACGACCTGCTCCCAGGTCAGAGCGTCAAGCTCAGCAAGCCGATGCCCTATGGCGCGGAGCGCCTGGAAGACATCACGCTGCGCTCGTCCGACCCCAAAATTTCCGTGCGCTTCGAGGAAATGTTCACCGGCTTCTGGATGGGCGGCACGCTCTGGCGCGCCGAGGCCCGCCTGGCCCAGGACATCCCCGTGGGCGAGTACAGCGTGGCCACCTTCCACCAGAACGGCAGCGCCGCCAGCCCGCCCCAGGCCTTCACCCTGCGCGTGCACCCAAGCGCCGAGGCCATCCTGGCCGCGTCGGGCTCGCTCACCACCCGCTTCCTCGGCCTCACGCCCTACTTCCTGGCCATCTGCCTGCTGCCCCTGGCCCTGCTGCCCATGGCCGCCAGCTTCCTGCTCTCGCGCAAGATCTCCCAGACCCTCCAGGCCCAGCGCATGTCCGAGATCTACCGCGCCATGGCCGCGCCCAAAGACGCCCCCGAAGGCCAGCGCGTCTTCTTCTGCCCGGGCCAGGGCCACGGCCTCACGCCGGGCAGCCTGGTGGAGGTGCTGGACGAGCGCGCCAAGGGCTTGGTCGGCACAGCGGAAGTGCTTGAGATCATCCGCGAAGACGTCCAGGCCGTCATGCACGGCGGCGTGAAGGTGCGCCCCGGCGCCCTGGCCCGGCTGCCCCGCGCGCACTAACCCGGCCGCCTGTTGTTCACTCCTGAACAGCGTTGGTGCATCCGCATCCGCGCGCAGCACGCTCATATGTGCCCCAAGCCTGGGACCACGCCCATTGGCCTGGACCAGCCGCGTTTCCCTTTTCCTGGAGCCGCCTTCCCCCTTCCCTCGCAAGTAATATTCAGGTAAATAGCTGACTCTTACTGGTTTGCCTTGTTTTTTAGGGGGTTCAACAGATGGTTGAGGCCTGCATCGGGCTTTTGGTGCTCTGGCCCCTGGCCGCAGGACTGGCCTGCCTGGGCCTGCGCAGCCCGGCCGCGCGGTCCGCGCTGGTCCTGGCCACGGGCGCGCTGCTGGCCGCCGCCGCCCTGGGCCTGGCCAGCCAGGCCCCGCTCACGGCCAACCCGGACTTCCTGGCCTCCGCCGCCGCGCTCCACGCGGCGCAGGCCGCAGCCTTCCTGCTTCCGGCCCTGTTCCTGTTCCTGGGCGTGCAGGCCAGGCACCCCCTGGTCATGGTCTTGGCCTGCGCCCAGCTGGCCCTGGCCGCCTCTGGCGAATTCGGGCTGCCCGCCCCGGCCGCAGCCAGGGCCGCCGTGGTCTGCGACGGCCTGGCCCTGGCCCTGGTCCTGGTGGTGTCCCTGGCGGGCTCGCTCATCTGCATCTTCGCCCTGCCCTACATGCAGCGCCACGAGGCGCACCTGGGCCGCAAAACCTCGCGCCAGCCGCAGTTCTTCCTGGTCCTGCTGGCCTTCCTGGGACTCATGAACGGCCTGGCCCTGGCCGCGGACCTGCGCCTGTTCGCGGCCTTCTATGAAGCCACCACCCTGTGCTCGTTTCTGCTCATCGGCCACGACAGGACCGCTGAGGCCAAGAAGAGCGCCCTGCGCGCCCTGTGGCTGAACAGCCTGGGCGGCGTGTTCCTGCACGCGGGCATCGTGCTCATCCAGAAGCAGTTCGGCCTGGCCGACATCCAGGAGATCGTGAACCCGGCCCTGTGGACGGGAATGTCCCAGCACCCCCTGGGCCTGCTGCCCCTGGCGCTCTTGGCCGTGGCGGCCTGCGTCAAGGCCGCGCAGCTGCCCTTCCAGGGCTGGCTGCTCGGCGCCATGGTCGCGCCCACCCCGGTTTCCGCGCTGCTGCACTCCAGCACCATGGTCAAGGCCGGCGTGTTCCTGTGCCTGCGCCTGTCCCCGGTGCTGACGGGCACAAGCACCGGCCGCATCCTGGCCCTGGCCGGGGCCCTGACCTTCCTGGGCGCATCCGCCCTGGCCCTGGGCCAGAGCAACGCCAAGAAGATCCTGGCCTACTCCACCTCGGCCAACCTGGGGCTCATCATCTGCTGCGCGGGCATCGGCACGCCCACGGCCATCGCCGCAGGCATCCTGCTGCTGGTCATCCACGCCGCCACCAAGGGGCTCTTGTTCCTCTGCGTGGGCGACATGGAGCAGGCCGTGGGCAGCCGCGACCTGGAGGACCTGCGCGGCATGCTGGCCAAGACCCCGGTGACGGCGCTGGCCGCCTGCGCCGGGGCCCTGGCCATGATCCTGCCGCCGCTGGGCATGCTGGCGGGCAAGTGGGCCGCCCTGGAGGCCGCCCTGGCCAGCCCCGTGGCCCTGGTCCTGCTGGCCGTGGGCAGCGCGCTCGGCGTGGTCTGCTGGGTGCGCTTCTGCGGCACGCTGATGAGCGGCGTGGCCGTGGGCCATCAGCCCGCGCGCACGTCACATCTGTCCAGCGGCCTGTCCACCGGTCTGTCCAGCGGACCAATCCTGGCCCTGCTGGCCGGGGCCGTGGGCCTGGGCCTGGCCGCGCCCTGGCTCAACGTCCTGCTCCTGCCCGCCGGAACGGCCAACCCTCTGCGTGGCGGCTGGGGGCTTCTGCCGCTGCTCTTCGCCATGGCCATGCTGGCCTGGATCCTGGGCCTGAAGGCGCTGGGCCGACAGAGCGCAGCCAAGCTGGCCACGCCCTACCTCGGCGGCCTGCCCTCGCTTCAGCCCGGCAGCTATGTCGGCCCCCTGGGACTCAACTGGACCCTGTCCGAGGGCAACGAGTATGCCGCAGAAATCTTTGGTGAACACAGGCTGACAAAGGTCATGGGCATCCTGGCGGGCGCTGTGCTGCTGGCCCTGGTGGGAGGCGCGCTGCTATGAACAGCCTGCCCCTCGCCCTGGTCCTGGCCCTGGCCGGGCTGGTGCTGGCCCCGCTGGCTGGCGGCCTGGCCGCTGGCCTGGACCGGGTGCTGAGCGCGCGCTTGCAGTCGCGCCTGGGCCCGCCCCTGCTCCAGCCCTTCTATGACGCGGGCAAGCTCTGGTCCAAGGCCACCCTCCCGGCCAGCCACTGGCAGGGCCTGTTCGCGCGCTGGACGCTCTCGGCTGCGCTGGCCTCGGCCGCGCTCTTCGCCGCCGGGGCGGATGTGCTCATGTGCTTCTTTGTCCAGGCCGCCGGAGCCTCGTTCCTGGCCCTGGGCGCGTTCTGCGGCAGCTCGCCGTACTCCAAGCTGGGCGCGCAGCGCGAGCTGTTCCAGCTTTTGGCCTACGAACCGGTGCTGCTGGTGGCGCTCATCTGCCTGGCCAAGGCTGCGGGCGGCTTTGAGGCCAGCGCCATCCTGGCCGGGCAAACGCCGCTCTTGTTCAAGCTGCCGCTGGTGGTGCCGGGCCTCATCTTCGTGGTCCTGGTGAAGCTGCGCAAGTCGCCCTTTGACATCGCGGCCAGCCACCACATGCACCAGGAGGTGGTGCGCGGGGTGTACACAGACTTTGCCGGGCGCGACCTGGCTTTGCTTGAGATCGCGCACTGGGCGGACGTCAGCGTGGTGCTGTGGATCTGCTCGCTGTTGTGGGCCACCGGCCCGGTGCAGATGCTCGCCGCAGCCCTGGCCACGCTTGTGCTGGCCCTCATCATCGACAACATCAGCGCCCGGCTCACCTGGCGCACCATGCTCAAGAAGGTGGCCCCGGCCTGCCTGGCCCTGGCCGCCGCGAACCTTGTCTGGCTGTATCTGGAGTGATGGACATGTTCGGCTCGTTCCTCAAAAAATCCCAGGTCAAGTCGCCCTGGCTGCTGCACTTTGACTGCGGCTCGTGCAACGGCTGCGACATCGAGACCCTGGCCTGCCTGACCCCGGTCTACGACGTGGAGCGCTTCGGCATCATCAACGTGGGCAACCCGCGCCACGCCGACGTGCTCGTGGTCACCGGCACCGTGAACCCGCGCAACGCCGTGATTCTAAAAAACCTTTACGACCAGATGCCAACGCCCAGGCTGGTCATCGCCGTCGGGGCCTGCGGCTGCTCCGGCGGGGTCTTCCGCGAGGCCCCCAACGTGCTGGGCGGCGTGGACAAGGTCATTCCCGTGGACGTGTACGTGCCGGGCTGCCCGGCCAAGCCCGAGGCCATCATGGACGCCGTGGTCGCGGGCCTGGGCAAGCTTGCAGGCATTCTGGAGGCCAGCGCATGAGCACTGACGAGACAAGCAGCGCCACAATCAACACGACAATCGACGCCACCGACATCGCCCCGGCCCAGCTCCTGGCCGAGGTGGGCGGACTCAAGGCCCAGGGCTTCCGCCTGGTGACCCTGACCAGCGTGGAACTGGACGAGACGGACATGGAGATTGTGTACCACTTTGACCGCGACCTGGCCCTGAAGAACCTGCGCCTGCGGGTGGCCAAGGGCGGCCAGCTGCCAAGCATCTCCGGCCTCTTTTTCGCGGCTTTTTTGGTGGAGAACGAGATCCGCGACCAGTTCGCCCTGACCTTTGAGGGCCTGGTGCTGGACTACCAGGGCAGGCTCCTGAACGAGACGGCGCAGACCGCCGTCTCCTCGCCCTTCTGCCGCTACCAGATCCAAACAAACAAGCCCATGCCCGGCGGCACGCCCGGTGATAAGGGAGCCGAGTAAATGGCCCGCACCGTGATCCCCTTTGGCCCGCAGCACCCGGTGCTGCCCGAGCCCATCCACCTGTCCCTGGTGCTGGAGGACGAGCGTGTGGTGGAGGCCCTGCCCACCCTGGGCTACGTGCACCGGGGCCTGGAGATGCTGGCCGCCAAGCGCGACTACACCCAGATGATCCAGATCGTGGAGCGCGTCTGCGGCATCTGCTCCATGCTCCACGCCATGTGCTACTGCCAGGGCCTGGAGGAGATGCTCGGCGTGGAGGTTCCGCGCCGCGCCCGCATGCTCCGAGTGGTCTGGAGCGAGCTGCACCGCCTGCACAGCCACCTCTTGTGGCTGGGGCTTTTTGCCGACAGCTTCGGCTTTGAGAGCCTGTTCATGCAGCTCTGGCGCATCCGCGAAAAGGTCATGGACCTGAACGAGGCCACCACCGGCAACCGCGTCATCGTCTCGGTGAACGTCATCGGCGGCGTGCGCGCCGACCTGGACCAGGCCCAGGTGCGCTGGATCAGGGACACGCTGCTGGAGGTGGAGGCTGGCATCAAGAGCCTGCACTCGACCATCATGAACGACGCCACGGTCTGCGCGCGCACCAAAGGCATCGGCGTGCTCTCCAGGCAGGCCGCCTATGAGCTGGGCGCGGCCGGACCCGTGCTGCGCGGCAGCGGCGTGGCCCAGGACATGCGCCAGCTTGGGTACGCGGGCTTCGACGAGCTGGCCTTTGAGCCCGTGGTGGAGACCGCTGGCGACGCCTGGGCGCGCGGCAGCGTGCGCTTCCGCGAGGCGCTCCAGTCCATCGATCTGGTGCGCCAGGCCCTGGGCAAACTAGACCCTGGCGAATTGGCCGTGAAGGCCACGGGCCAGCCCAAAGGCGAGGTCATCACCCGGGTGGAGCAGCCGCGCGGCGAGTGCCTCTATTATCTGAAGGCCAACGGGGGCAAGTTCCTGGAGCGCATGCGCATCCGCACCCCGACCTTCGCCAACATCCCGGCCCTGGCCGTCATCCTGCCGGGGCTGGACTTTGCGGATGTGCCGGTGGTGGTCCTGTCCATCGACCCCTGCATCAGCTGCACGGAGCGCTAGCCCCATGAAAATGCTGCCCACGGTGCTCGCCAATTTTTTCGCCAGGCCGTGCACGCGCAACTACCCGCTCTTTGTGCGCGAGCCGTTCCCGCGCGCGCGCGGCGAGCTCGTCAATGACATCGGGAAATGCATCTTCTGCGGCCTCTGCGCGCGCAAGTGCCCGTCCCAGTGCCTCACTGTGACGAAGGAGAAGACCGAGGGTGCCTGGACGCTGGAATTCTTCGCCTGCGTGGGCTGCGGGGTCTGCGTGGAGGTCTGCCCGGTGCACTGCCTGGCCCAGAAGACCACACACCGGCCTGTGGCCCTCATGCGCGCGGTCATCACCCTGCGTGGGCCGCTGCCGGAACGGCCCGCCAAGCCCGAAAAGTCCGACGGAAATGACACGCCCGCTCCTGAGGCCTAGGGGCAGGTCCAGACCAGACCATTCGCGCGCCCGTCCGGCCTGAAGCTGGGCGGGACGAAGCGTAGGGGCCGTCCATTTACGCCGAAGCGATTCCCCGCCTTTTCAGCATGGTGTCCACCACCTGGCGGACAGCGGCCAGGCATCACGTTCCCGCTGGGTTCCTGGTCGCGCAGGAGCACCCGCCCGCCTGCTTTGCGGCGGCAATGCGCTCCAGAATGGTGGACCGGCCGTTGGCCACAACATCCCGTTCGATGTCGGCTGCGGAATAGCCGAAGCAGTAGCAGACAAGGGTTTCCATCCGGTCGCCTCCCTTTGGGCTGGCATACCCGAAGATGCGGACCAAGCAAAGCCCAGGCGAACAGGGCGGCCACTCTGCTCCTTGACGCCCCGGCTTGAGGCTCTTACAGATTCTCAGCACAGGCGACGCGGTTTGCGCGCGCCGAGCCCCTGGAGGCCCCATGAAACGACTCTGCGCCGCGCACCGCGCCCTAGCCCTGGTCCTGGCTCTGGCCCTGCCTGTGGCCGCCCTGGACAACGACTTCCGCACCCCGCCCCCGGTGCCCTCCACGCGAGACGACCTCAAGCCCGTGGTCAAGAAGACGAGCAAGGCGCCAGACGACTCGCGCGAGAGCCTGGCCGACAAGAAGGTCATTACGCCCGTTAAGCCCGGCGCGGCCAAGACCAAAACCCCGGCCTCGCTGCAATAGGCAGCCCGCCGTAAGCCCGGAGGCTCCCATGATCCTCGACGCCCTGGCCAACTGGCCGCTCTACTCCGCCCTGCCCGCCTGGAAGCGGGCCTTCAGCTGGCTTGAAGCCCTCACGCCGGAAACGGCCCTGGGCGAGCACGACATCGACTTCAGCGACGGCCCCAGCGGTGGCATCTACGCCATGGTCTTCGACTTCGAGACCAAGAACCTGCTGGACACCACCCTGGAGGCGCACCGCGTGTACGCGGACATCCACGTGCCCCTGCCCACGCCCAGAGGAGGCCCGGAGGTCCACGCCCGCTTCAGCCTGGAGGAGCTGGCCGAGAAGACGCCCTACGACACAGGCAAGGACGCGGCCTTCTTCCATCACCCGGACCGCTTCAACGCCCTGTTCACCCTGCACCCCGGCCAGTTCGCGCTGTACCTGCCCCAGGACGCGCACCTGAGCCAGTGCAAGACCAGCCCGGCCCCGCAATCCCTGCGCAAGGTGGTGCTTAAGATCCGCGCGGAGCTCCTGCGGCCGTGAGTTCCGAGCCGCCCGGCACAGGCGCGCCCGCCCGGCCAGAGGCCACGCTCCCGGACATCTTCCGCTGCTTTGTGCGCGTGGGCGCCACGGCCTATGGCGGCCCGGCCATGATGCCGCTCATGCGCGAGCATATTTTGCGCCGCGGCTGGCTCACGCCCGAGGGCTTCAAGGTCGGCCTCGCGGTCTGCCAGGCCATTCCCGGCGGCACGCTGATGCAGATGGCCGCCTACACCGGCCTGACCCTGCGCGGCCTGCCCGGCGCCCTGGCCGGTTTTTTGGGCTTCGCCGCGCCCGCCTTCCTGCTCATCACCGGGCTCTCGGCCCTGTACCACGCCTACCAGGGCCTGGCGCTCACGGTGTCGGCCATGCAGGGCCTGTCCGCCGTGGTGCTGGGCATCATCGCGCTGGCTGTGTACGATTTCTGGCTGAAGTATGCGCGCGGGCCACGCCGCGTGGGCCTGACGCTCCTGGCCTGCGGGCTGTTTTTGTACGGCCTGGGCCCGGCCTGGATCATCCTGGGCGCGGCGCTCCTTGGTCCGGTGGTCTTCCGCGACGAAACCGCCCCGCCGGTGCAGCTGCCCGCAGCCCCGGTGCCTGTGCGCGGGGTGCTGGCGTGCGCCGGGCTGGCCTGTGCCTGGCTCGGGGCGACGTTCTTCCTGGCCCCGCAGCTGTTCGAGCTGTCCCTCGCCATGGCCAAGGCCGACCTCATCGCTTTCGGCGGCTACGGCGTGTTCCCGGCGCTCTACCACGAGACCGTGGACCTGCACCGCTGGATGAGCGCCGCCACGTTCATGGACGGCATGGCCCTGGCCCAGGTCACGCCCGGCCCGTTCATGCTCGGGGCCTGCTTCGTGGGCTTTCACATCGCAGGCTGGCTGGGCGCGCTCACCGCCGGGATCTGGATCTTCACGCCCTCGTTCTTCATCCTCATGTTCGTGGTGCCCAGCGCGAGCAGGCTGCTGGGCTGGCAGCCCTTCCGGCGCGCGCTGGCGGGCGTGCTCTCCACCCTGGGCGGGCTCATCCTGGCCGTGGGCATCCAGCTTGGCCGGAGCATGGACTGGTCGGTGCTCAAGGCCGTGCTTTGCCTGGCCGCCAGCCTGGCCCTGTGGCGGCAGGTGGACCCCATCTGGGTGGTGCTCTGCGGGGTGGTTCTGGGCGTGCTGCTGCTCTGACGCAGACGTCGCGGGCCCGCCGCGCCTGCGCGCCCCCAGGCTTGCAGCCCTCGCGCACTTGGCCTATGAGGTGGAGGAGTAGAGGATTCTCCGTGGGCCCACCGCACACCCCAACGAGAGGAGCACGCCATGGCCGAGACAACCAAGTGGAACTGCCCCAAGTGCAAGGCTGACAACGGCCCGGAATTCACCCATTGTCGCATCTGCGGCGAGCACAACCCGGCCCTGCCTCCCATGCAGACCTGCGAGAAATGCGGCTTCAAGACGGACCAGAGCTGCTGCCCGAGCTGCAACAGCCCCATGTTTTTGCAGCTCTAGCGCGTGATGTCCTGAAGGCGCGACTTGGCGCAATGTCCTGAAGGCGGGCTACAGCGCGCCCCGATTACAGCGAACCGGTAATGCGGCCGTCTTCCAGCACCAGGACCGTGTCCGCGCAGGACTTGAGCCAGTCCTGGTCGTGGCTGCTGATGACCAGGCTGGCCCCGCGCTCGCGGGCGGCCAGCACCGCGCTCTGCACATGGGCCACGCTGGCGCGGTCCAGGCCGGCGGTGGGCTCGTCCAGCAGCAGGGCGGCCGGGTCCAGCACCAGCCGCGCGGCCAGGGCCACGCGCCGGGCCTCGCCCCCGGAGAGCTGCCGCCAGGAGCGGGCGCCGAACTCCGCAAAGTCCAGCCCCACCAGGGCCAGGGCCTCGGCCAGCACGGCCGCCGGGGCGGGCAGGCCGCGCAGGCGCAGGCCATAGGCCACATTGGCCGCCACAGAGCGCTTCAAGAGACAGGTGTCCTGCCCCAAAAGCACGGCCTGGCGGCGCAGGACATGCCCGGCGCGCAGGGCCGCGCTGTCCACCACCCGGCCGTTGAAGAACAGCTCGCCCGTCCTTTGCTCCAGCAAAAATCCGAGCAGCTTGAGCAGGGTGCTCTTGCCGGAGCCGTTGTGGCCCACCAGCCCCAGGATGCTCCCGCGCGCGATTGCAAGCTCCGGCAGATGCAGGACAACAGCCGCGCCTTGGTCCGCGCCAGTGTAGGCCGCCTCCACCCCGCGCAAAAAGTACAGCGGCGCGCTCATGCCCCGACCCCGGCGCCCGCGCCACCCGAACCATTGGAACGGCCGCGCAGCAGGCCCACCAGCAGGTTCACCACCAGGGCCACGAGCATGAGCACGATGCCTAGGGCGATGCCCGTGGCGAACTCGCCCTTGCCGGTTTCCAGCGCAATGGCCGTGGTGATGGTGCGCGTCTGGTACTTGATGTTGCCGCCCACCATCATGGCGATGCCGATCTCGGACACGATGCGGCC
>CAYMIP010000061.1:0-12686 GCA_964390575.1 uncultured Desulfocurvus sp.
CGTGGCAAGCACAAGCCCGGTTTCGCCCCGCACATGGACGGCGGCGACTTCATCGTCGTGGTCAACGCCACGAAGATCAAGGTCACCGGCGACAAGTTGAACAAGAAGATGTACTACAAGCACACCTTGTATCCCGGCGGCCTCAAGTCCCGGACCCTCAAGGTAATGCTGGAAAAGAACCCGGAGCTGGTGATCATCCAGGCCGTGCGAGGCATGATGCCCAAGAATCGGCTGTCGCGGCAGATCATCAAGAAGCTCAAGGTTTTCGCCGGTCCCGAGCACACCCACGTCGCCCAGAAGCCCCAGGCTCTGGCCCTGTAACCTCCGCATCAGGAGTTTATCCATGCTGGATTTCAATTACGGTACAGGAAAGCGCAAGAACGCTGTGGCCCGCACCCGTCTTTACCAGGGTACCGGCCAGATCCTCATCAATGACCGCCCCTACGAAGAGTACTTCCCGCGCAAGACCCTGCAGATGATCGTGCAGCAGGCGCTCAAGCTGACCAAGACCGCCGACAAGTTCGACATCAAGGTCAGCGTCGCTGGCGGCGGCGTGTCCGGACAGGCCCAGGCCGTGCGCCACGGCATCGCCCGCGCGCTCTTGGCGCTGGACCCCGAGATGCGCGGCACCCTCAAGCGGGCCGGGTTCCTGACCCGCGACGCCCGCAAGAAGGAGCGCAAGAAGTACGGCCAGAAGGGCGCCCGCGCCCGGTTCCAGTACTCGAAGCGCTAGGCCGCAAGGTCCAGGCCTTCTCCCCTGCCCCTACGGGCCGGCACCCCAAAGGTGTCGGCCCTTTTTCGGTTTGCGCCCCCGGCGGCCGTGCCCGCCCCCCTGGCCCGGCTTTTTGCGCTGGCGGCCGGGGGGGGATTTCCGTTAGGGTGGCCCCATGCTGCCCCTGCGACCCTCCCAGCGCCCCTTTGCGCGCACGCCCTGGCCGGACCTGGCCCCCCTGGTGGACGGCCACCCGGCCGGACGGCTGCCCCAGGCCAAGGCCCGGCTCTGGAGCCTGGTGCTGCGCGCCCGGCGCGTGCCGCACCGCGTGCGCTCCCTGCCCGGCGGCTACACGGTGCAAGTCCCGACGCGCTTCGCCCGCCAGGCCGTGGACGAGATCACCCTGTACCAGCGCGAAAACATCAGCCCGCACCCGGACATCCCGCTGGCCCCGGTGGAGGAGCGTTCGCGCCCCACGCTGGCGGCCATGCTCGCCCTCTGCGCCTTCTTTGTCGTCACCCACCGGCCCTGGCCGGACCTCGGCTGGTACCCGCAGTACTGGCACAGCGTGGGCGCGGGCGACGCCGCCCGGATGCTGGGCGGCCAGTGGTGGCGCATGTTCACGGCGCTCACCCTGCACGCCGACCCGGCGCATGTGGCCAGCAACGCGGTCATCGGCGGGGCCTTTCTGATTCTGCTCTCGCGCCGGGTGGGCTCGGGCGCGGCCTGGCTGCTGGCCGTGCTGGCCGGTGGGCTGGGCAACGTGCTGAACGTCCTGGTGCTCGGCCCGGCGCACCTGTCCGTGGGCTTCTCCACGGCGGTGTTCGGCGCGGCCGGAGCCCTGGCGGGTTTGAAGGCAGTGAGCGGCGAGGGCGCGCTGACGCAATCTCAAGTGGGGACGCGCGGCTGGCTCCTGCCCGTGGCCGCTGGCCTGGCCCTGGTGGCCAGCCTGGGCACCGCCGGGGAGAACACGGACATCGGCGCGCATTTTTTCGGGCTGCTGGCCGGGGGCCTGCTGGGGTTGCCTGCGGGCATCCTGGCCGTGCGCCACGGCTTTCTGGACGCCAGCTGGGGCGAGGCGGCCAACCGGGCCTGCGGGTGGCTGGCCGGGCTGCTGCTGGCCGGGGCCTGGGGCCTGGGCTGGATTTACGGCTGGCCGGTCAGGCCGGGCTAGGCCCTCCCCTTCCCGCTCAGTCGTCCTCGTATCCTTCCGGCGTCACGCAGCGGGCGAAGAACTCGCAGCTTGTGTCCTGCCACCACACGAATCCGTGCTCCACGTCGGCGTACCAGGCCGCGCTGAAGGACTTCCGGTCAGCGCTCCAGATGCGCCGCTGGTCCGGGCCAAAGGCCGGGGGCAGGCAGAGCTGGCGCAGGTCCGGCTCGGGCAAAAGCAGGGTGGACAATTCCTGCACCGTGGGCAGCCGCCAGCCGGAGCGCCCGGCGCGGCCCTCCGCGGCCAGCCGCCCGGCCCGGGCCTGGGCCGCGGCAAAGTTCAGGCCATAGGGACTGCCGCCGCGCTCCCACACAAGGCCCGTGCGCAGGTCGCGCACCAGGCCCGGCCCGGCCTCCACAAAGCGCTCCGGGTCGCAGGCTGCGGGCCGCCAGAGCTCATCCAGGTCAAAAAAATCGCGCGCGCCAGCCAGGGGCTGATGCACCGGGCCAGAGCGCAGCGTCCGCGGCGTATGCTGCGGGGCGCCTTGTGCGCAGGGCGGCCGGTGTTCCTCGGGCAGGGCGCAGGCCTGCTCGCGCAGGCGCGCCCAGTGGGCGCTCAAGGCCTCCAGTTCGGCCAGCAGGGCGCGGGCCGAGGCGGGCCGCTGGTTTCGGTCCTGGTGGCAGGCGCTGGCGAAGAAGGCGTCAAAGCGTTTGTCCAGGCCTGCGCGCAGGGCGCTGGCCGGAGCGCCCTCCTGGGGCAGCCGCCCGGTGAGGCAGCGGAACAGCGTGACCCCGGCGGAGAACACGTCGGCGCGCTCGTCAGCGGTTTCGGGGTCGCGCTCCTGCTCGGGCGCGGCATAGTACGGCGAGCCCACCACCGCGCCCCTGGGCAGGGCCGGTGCCGTCTCACCGCGCAGGCGCGAGAGGCCGAAGTCGATGAGCTTGACCTCGTCTGCGAGAACGGCGTTGGCTTGGCCCAGGCCCGTCTGGTTGGCCTGTGGCAGGCAGGCGTCGGGCGGGCGCTCGGCCAGCATGAGGTTGAAGGGCTTGATGTCGCGGTGCACGATGCCCGCGTGGTGCAGCCGGGCCAGGGCCGAGGCCAGCTGCCGTGCGCAGGACAGGGACTGCTCCACGCCCAGGCGGCGCGTGGGGGCCTCCACGCGGTAGCCCTCGCCCAACAGCGCGCCCAGGTTGTTGCAGTAGTATTCCAGGACAAAGAAGGGCAGGCCGCCAGCACCACCAGCCGAGCCCCCATCCGGGCTGGGCGCCTCGTCCACGTCCAGCACCTGGGCGATGTTCGGGTGGCGGATGCCCGCCATGAGCGCGGCCTCGCGGAAGAAGCCCTGGCGCAGGGCTCCGAAGTCCGCCGTGGCGGCCAGCAGCTCCGAGGGCCGGAGCACCTTCACGGCCACCACGCGGCCCGTGCGCGGCATGGCCGCCTTGTACACAGCGCCCATGCCGCCCCGGCCGAGCAGGCCCAGGATGGCGTACCGGCCGATGGTCTTCATGGGTCCGCCCCCCCTTGGTTGCGATTGCGGTTTGCGGTTGAGGTTGCGCTTGCGGTTGCTCTTGGGATTGAGCTTGGGGCGCGCGCTACGCCTGGGCCTGCATAGCCCAATCCCGGCCGTGCGCAAAGGGGGGGCAGGGCCTCAGAAGAAGGCGAGGGCCGCGCTCAGCAGGCGGGCGGAGGAACGCCTGGGGCAGACTCCGGGCCTTCACCCTGCCGCGTCGGCACAAGATTCTCTCCCAGGGCGGCTGAAGCGCCCTTCCCCGGGACCGGGCGCCCCGGCGTCAGCTGCCGTGAGGACCAGCGGGTGGAGGCGCGGGGGCCGGGGGCCTGACCGTGGGGGTCACGACAGTTGCCTGCGGCCCGGTGGGCGCGCGCGCGGTGGAACCGCCTGTGGAACCGCCTGTGGAATCGCCAGCGGGGGCGGGTATGGGCGGGGTCCCCGGGGGGGACAGGGCGGCCGTGATGGCGTTGAGCATGGCCGCAGGGATTCTGAACGGCGGGGTGACGCGCCCGTCCGCGGTCACCCTGGAGACCAGGCCGCCTTCCCGTATGACTGCTCCGCCTTGCTGACCCTGCACCTCCAGGGTGTGCCCGGCCCCCAGGCCCAGCGCGCCGAGGTCTTCGGCGTTCAGGCCGACCAGGGCGAAGACATCGGAGCCTCGTATGCCCAGGGTGGCCAGCGGGGTCTGCATGTTGAAGGCCTGGGGATTTTTCTCCACGATCTTGCCCGTGACGGCGCGGAAGGAGCCCTTGGCGAACTTGAAGAGCAGGCGCGAGGCCTTGTCCGCGTAGACATATGCATCGACCTTGGCCTGGGAGGAAGGGCCGAGCACCAGCTGGGTCTCGTCCACGAAGCGCACCACGGCCTGGCCGTCCGGCGCGGTGTTCAGGGTGTCGCCCACGAAGACCGGATCGGCCAGCTTGGCGGGGAGGCTGGCGCCGCCTCGCAGGAGGCTCACGCCGCCTTTCACATGATCCAGCTTGCCGGCAGGGGCTTCCGCCGCCGTGGCCAAGGCGGCGAAGGAGGCCTGGGTCAACAGCAGCACTGCAAGCAGGAAACAAACGCGGATACTGTTGCGCATCACTCCCCCTCTGTCAGACACATCCGTCCAGCGGATGGAACGCCCCAGCCCGCCCCTCTTCCTCAGAGCCGCCGGTGCCGCCGGAGCAGATCAGGCCAGAGGCCTTCCCAGGGCCCGTCGTGGGCTGCTCCCGGAATGCTCACCCGCTCCACGGAAGCTCCCAGAAGGCGCGCGCACCAGGAATCGAGCACGGCCTGTTGTATTACTTTATCCTTCCCGCCGCTGACATGCAACTGCGGGATGCCCCGCGTGGCCGCAGCCGCATCCACGGGGTTGAGCGATCCGCTCAGGGGCGAATCGCCGTGCTGCGTGGTCCAGAGCGTGTGGTCCAGGTTGCCCGCCACGGTGCCCAGGAACACGACGTCGCTCCGCCGGGCCGCCAGCAGGGCCGCCAGGCCGCCGCCGCCGGAATAGCCGTGCAGGGCCACGGTCTCGGCGCGCACCCGGCCCTTGGCCTGGCTCACGGCTGCATCCAGGGCCGCCAGCGCGCGTTCGGAAAACCGGGCGCTGGTCCAGTCAGCCACGGAGCAGCCCCGCCGGTCGTTGCCCTCGGTGTACTGGCAGGGCCTGGCCAGGTACAGCACCGGCCCCTGGGCGGGATCGGCCAGGGCCAGGCGGAAGCCCACGGGGTTCGTGGGCGTGGGGTCGGATGAGGGACGGTGGGCCCGCAGCCAAGCCATGCCGTCCCCCTCGATGTACACGTAGAGCACCTTGCCCGGCCCTGGCTTGAGCCAGCCCAGGAGCACGAAGGACTCAGTCTCGAAGCGCAGGGGCTGAAAGCCCCCGGTTTCGGCCAGCTGGGCGGCCTGCTGCCGCCCGGAGGCGCAGCCGCCGAGCAACAGGCTCCCTAGACAGAGCAGCGCGCCCAGGCTCCTCCAGAAAGTGCGTGGGCCGGGCAGAAGCGAGGCCAAGGGGGCGGTTCGTGACGGCATGTGCACAGACCTTGCAATACTTTTGTGGAGCGGCTAAAGTTGCAATCATGAAACGTCGAACCAGATATGAGGATTCTCTATGCGCAAAGTCATTCTGTCAACAGCGTTGATGGTGCTTTTGTGTACGCCAGCCCTGGCTTCTGGACCCGTATCCCCTGTGCAGCAGACGGTTCCTTCGGTTGCGGCGCGCTTGCAAACGATGCAGATCAATGAAGTGCTGCGCATGAAGGTGGCGAAGCAAAAGGACTTTGCGGGCACGGGGATCAAGGACATGAAGCCCGGCGATGAGGTTGAGGTGGAAAAGCTGGCCCCGGACAAGATCCAGGTGAAGCATCTTCCTTCTGGCCAGACGGGGATCATGCCGCAGCCCAAGTAGTCCAGGGGGTTGAGAGGCTGCTCCTGGGGGCCTTGGCCAGGCCAGGCCTGGCACCGCGCGCGACGCGGCAGGTTTAGGTTTACCCGGTGCCCCTGTTGCGCACGTTTCAGCGCCCGGCGTGCTCAACGGAAAACAGGCGCCGGGCCTGACCAGCGAGTATGGAAGACAAGGCGCTCCACGGCTGGCGCTCTTTGCGAAAATGTTTTCTACGTGGCTAGACAGCTACGCATTTATCAGGTATTTTTTTTGTGCAAGAGGTATAACATGACATTGAAAAGTGAAAGAATGCCGTGAAAGCGAACAAACTCGCCTTGTTATGTGTTTGCCTGCTGGTCTTGGCGTTGCCTTTGTCGGTCCTTGCCGCAGGGGCAGGACCAAACGAGCCGGTAGACCAGGGACCCCAAGCCGCAACCACTTCGACTGTGGGCGCAGTCGCTGCGACGTCGAGCGCCGGGGCCATTTCTTCCAGAATCACCACCCGGACCGGTTCAGGCGGCGGATCAGGCGGATCTGGCGGCGGCCAGTCCGGCACAGGCCAGTCTTCTGGCGATACCCCCGCAGGCATTGGCGTTTGGGCTCTGGGCGGGGTGAATTTTCTCGATAACATCAAGCCTGAAGGGAACTACAACGGCAACCTGGCGACCGCCACGGTCGGCGTGGACAAGCTGTTCGGCAGCCTTCTTGTGGGTGTCGGGTTTGGTTTTGAAAAGCTCGACCTGACGACAAAGTACAATGACGGCAAGATGCTCTATGATGGATTTTCCATCATCCCGTACGTAAGCTACTCCATCACCAACGATCTGGTGGCGGACGCCTCCTTCAGCTATGTGTGGCTTGACTACACCATGAAGGACACCCAGGCCGGTGTGGGCTATAGCGACCATATGGCCGCCAACCGCATGGTGACCACTGCCGGGCTGACACAGTACCTGAGCATGGACAAGTTCCTGCTGAGCGGGCGCCTTGGGACCATGTACCTGAATGAGCATCAGGGGAGCTACCTGCTCAATGCGTCAGAGTACGGCAAATCGGGCATTTACACCTGGCAGGGCTCTCTGGGCCTGCGCGGCACATACGACATGGGCGCCTTCAAGCCCTTCCTCGGCGCGACCTACATGCATGACTTCCTGAAGTCGGGCGCCAAGACCACCGACATCTGGGGCTCTGACTTCGATCTGGGCTTCAGCTATAACGTGACCGAAAGCTTCGTACTTGGGCTGACCGGCACCTTTGGCCTCCGCGAGACCCTGACAAAGGTTGGCGGCATGGTGAATATCCGCTACGACTTCTAGCACGCGAGTTGAACCAGAAAAGGGGAGGGGGGCGACCCCCTCCCCTTCTTTATTGGGGCGCTGTTCTGTCCGTGCAGCCTGGCTCTGTGCCCTGTCAACGTGTTGCGCCGGGGCGACCGCGTGTCGGCCCAGCCCCAAGACGGGCTCGTTTAGTTCTTGCGTTTGGGCTTCACGCCGGAGAAGCGCTTCACATCGATGCCGTACTTCTTCACCTTGTAGTTGATGATGCGGTAGGACACGCGCAGATCCCGCGCGCTTTGCAACATGTTGCCGCGCGTCTTCTTGAGGGAATCCACCAAAAGCTCCAGCTCGAATTTGGCCACGGCCTCGCCAAAGGACAGGTTGATGCCCGTGGCCGAGCTGTCCGCCGTCTGGAGCGTGGGCGGCAGGTGGTAGGTGCGGATGACCTCTTCCTCGCACAAGAGCACGGCGCGCTCCAGGCAGTTGCGCAGCTCGCGCACGTTGCCCGGCCAGTGGTACATGGTCAGAAGCTCAATGGCCGGGGTGGAGATGCGCTTGATGCTCTTGCCATACTCCTTGGCGAAACCGGCCAGGAAGTGCTCGGCCAGGGGCAGGATGTCCTCGCGGCGTTCGCGCAGGGCCGGGATGAACACGGGGAAGACGTTGATGCGGTAGAACAGGTCCTCGCGGAAGCGGCCCTGGGTGAGCAGCTGCTCCAGGTTCTGGTGCGTGGCGCAGATGAGCCGCACGTCCACGGAGAGGGTCTGCTCCCCGCCCACGCGCTGGATCTCCTTTTCCTGGGTGGCGCGCAGCACCTTGGCCTGGGCGTCCAGGGACAGCTCGCCGATCTCGTCGAGGAACAGCGTCCCGTTGTGCGCCACCTCGAACAGCCCGCGCTTGGTCTGCACCGCGCCGGTGAAGGCGCCCTTCTGGTGGCCGAAGAGTTCGCTCTCCACCAGTTCCGAGGGCAGGGCCGCGCAGTTGAGCTTGATCAGCGGCTTGTCATGGCGCGGGCTGCCCATGTGGATGGCCTCGGCCAGGAGCTCCTTGCCCGTGCCGGACTCGCCGCGCAGGAGCACCGTGGCCCGGCTGGGGGCCACCTGCCTGGTCTGGCGCAGCACCACGCGCATGCTCTTGCTGGCGGCCACGAAATCCTTGGGCGGCGCGGCGTCCTGGCCGGACGGCACCATGCCCTGGGCCATGAGGTGCTTGTGCAGGGCCATTTCCTCCTGCAACTGGGCCACCTGGTTGGCGATCAGGTCGGCCACGACCTCCAGAAACTCGAGCTGGCGCTTCAGGGACTCCTCGGGCTGCACCGGCAGGTCGGCCGAAAGCGCGCCCAGGATCTCCTGGCCGCCGCGCCGGGAGCTGATCACCGGCACGGACAGGAAGGCCAGGTTCTCCAGCTCTTCCTGGCTGCGGCCAAAGGCCTTGTTCAGGAACTCGTCGTGGTCGGAAAGCCGGGGCACGATGATGGGCTTGCCGGTTTCGTAGACCTGGCCCACCACGCCCTTGCCGGGCGTGTAGGTGGCCGGGATGGACCGGGTCGGGCTGTGCGACAGGGACAGGCGCAGGTTCTCGCTCTCGGGGTCCATGATGGCCAGAAACACGCGCACGTAGCCCATCTGCCGGGACAAGACCTTGAGCAGGCCGCCCAGGCTCTCGTCCAGGGGCACGCCCGGAGCCAGCTCCTTCAGGAGCATCCTGAGGGAGAACAGCAGGCCTTCCGGGCCTGCGCACAGCGCGTCGTATTTCGGCATGGTGGCTCTCCGCGCGTCCGGCCTTAGGCCGGGTGCGCGGCTCCCAGTTCCAGGGCGCGCAGGTTCACCTCGGCCACCTTGGGCTTCATGGTGGCGCGCACGGTGTCGGCCAGGATGTCATTGCCAAAGGGCAGGGCGCCCATGGCGCACAACGCGCCCAGAAGGGCGATGTTGCCGCTCTGCATGGCCCCGGCCTGGACGCCCAGGCTGCGGCAGGGCAGGAACCGGGCCGTGCCCGCGCAGGCAGTTATCCTGGCCTTGATGCTGTCGATATCCGGGTTCTCCTCGCGGCCGGAGGCCACGGAGAGCGGCGGCAAAAACTCGGTGCTTGTGAGCACCAGCCCGCCGGGCTTCAGGTAGGGCAGGGCGCGCAGGGTCTCCAGGGGCTCGAAGCCGAGCAGGATGTCGGCCTCGCCGGGTCCGATCTTGGGGCTCTTGTAGCCGATGAGCAGGGTGGACTCCACCACGCCGCCGCGCTGGGCCATGCCGTGGATCTCGCCCGAGGTCACGGGCAGGCCAAAGGCCAGGGCCGCGCGGGCCAGGAGCGTGGTGGCCGTGAGGGTGCCCTGGCCGCCCACGCCGGTCATGAAGATGCGCAGCCGGGTCTGCAGACGGGTGCTCATTTGGCGTCTCCCTTGCGGGCTTTGATGTTCGGGCAGAGCTGCAGGCAGAGCATGCAGCCGGAGCAGAGCAGCGGGTCGATGGCGACCTTGCCGTCCTTCTTGTAGAAGGCCGGGCAGGCCAGGATGTTCAGGCAGTCGCCGCAATCGCCTTTCTCGCCGCAGCCTTCGGCCACGTAGGCCACCTGGCTGCGCTTCTGACCATAGGCGCGCCGGGCGAAGAGCGGGCAGGGCTCCTCGGCGATGAGCACGCGCACGCCGGAGAGCGCCTTCAGCTCCTCGATGGCTTTGCATGTGGCCTTGTGGTTCAGCGGGTTGACCTTGCGCAGCTGCTCGATGCCCAGGCCGCGCAACAGGGGCTCGATGTCCACGCGCACCGGGTTGTCGCCCAGGGTGGTCTTGTCCACGCCGGGGTTGGGCTGATGCCCGGTCATGGCCGTGGTGCGGTTGTCCAGGATGCAGACGAGCAGGTTGTGGCGGTTGAACAGGGCGTTGACCAGCCCGGTGATGCCGGAGTGGAAGAAGGTGGAGTCGCCGATGAAGGCGACGACGTCTTGCCCCGCTGCCTTCGCAGCGCCGCAGCCGGCGGAGATGCTGGAGCCCATGCACAGCAGGAAGTCTGCGGCCTTGAGCGGCGGCAGAAGCCCCAGGGTGTAGCAGCCGATGTCCGAGGAATACACGGCCGCGTCGCCGTAGATCTTGCGCACGGCCACGTAGGTGGCGCGGTGCGGGCACCCGGCGCAGAGGTTGGGCGGCCGGTTCGGGAGAGGAGCGGCCAGGGGATCGGGCGCGCAGGCCGGGAGCGTCTTGGCCGGGAGGCCGAGGGCGCTGCGCAGGGCGCTCGCCACCAGCTCCACGTTGAATTCGCCAAAGCGCGGCAGGGGGCCGGGGGTCTTGCCCAGGATCTCAAGGCCCAGGCCGAGCCGCTGCGCCAGGGCGCGGATCTCGGTCTCCAGCACCGGCTCCAGCTCCTCCAGGATGAGCAGCCTGGTCAGCCCGCTCATGAAGGATTCGAGCAGCTTCTCCGGCAGGGGATGGGTGAAGCCCAGGTCCAGCACCTTGACCGTGCCGGTCAGGTCGGCCTCCTGCAAGGCGTCGGAGAGATAGCTGCGGCTTATCCCGGAGGCCACCACGCCGACTGTGCCCGCCCCGGAAACCACGTTGTAGGGCGAGGTCTCGGCCAGGCCGCGCAGCTTTTCCAGCAGGTCCAACAGGCGCAGGTGCATGGGCCGCGCAAAGGCCGGGATGGGCACGAAGCGCGAGGGGTTCTTCTGGAAGCCGACGGGCGCGGGCAGCACCGTGGGCTCGGCCAGCGTCACCGGGCCGCGCAGGTGGTTCACGCGGGTGGTGGTGCGCAGCAGCACCGGGGTGCCCAGCTCACGCGAGAGGGTCAGGGCCGCCCGTGTCATGTCCTTGGCCTCCTGGGCCGTTGCGGGCTCCAGGCAGGGCAGCCCGGCCAGGCGGGCATAGATGCGGTTGTCCTGCTCGTTCTGGCTGGAGTGGCAGCCGGGGTCGTCTGCGGAGAGCAGCACGAAGCCGCCGGGGCTGCCGGTGTAGGTCAGGGTGAGCAGAGGATCGGCGGCCACGTTGACGCCCACGTGCTTCATGGTCACCAGGGTCAGGGCCCCGGCCAGGGTCGCGCCGCCGCCAACCTCCAGGGCCACCTTCTCGTTTACGGAGTACTCAAAGGTGTAGGCGCCCTCGTGGGAGAGGCGGAAGAAGGTGTCCGGCACCTCGGAGGACGGGGTGCCGGGGTAGCAGCTGATGAACTGGACGCCAGCCTCGATGGCCCCGCGCACGATGGCCTCGTTGCCGAGGAGCAGGTGCGTCTGGCCGGGAGCGCCGGAGAGGAGTGGGCTTGCCATGCTGGGTTCGTCCTCCTAGCTCTTGGCCTTGAGCTGGTTGGCCTTGAATTCGTAGAAGGGCTTGCCCGAGCCCTCAGCCTGGGAGGCCAGGTCGGAGTAAGCGTCCTGGGCGACCTTGGTGTTCCCGGACTGCTCCGCCGCCACGGCGATCTGCCGGGTGATGGGCATGGCGTAGGCCTCGGGCGACTTGGCCTTGAGGGCCTGGAGCAGGGCCAGGGCCTCGGCGGCCTTGCCCGACAGGAGCAGGCTTCTGGCGTGGCCGATGCCTGCGATGACCTTCATGTCCGCAGAGGGCGAGCCTTCCAGCTCGGTCCAGGCCGTGGCGGCCTTGTCAAACTGCTTGTCCACCATGGCGCTGGCGGCCAGCTCCAGCAGCACCGTGGGGCGCAGGGAGGAGGGCGTGTCCTTCAAAAACGTCTCCAGGGCGGCCACGCGGGCCTTGCTGTCGGTCTTCTCGATGAGGATGACGCCCAGGGCGTCGGCGGCCTTGGCGGCCGAGCGCTCGCGCCAGGCATTGACGCCGGCGTAGACGGCTGCGGCCAGGATGAGCGCGCAGCAGCCGATGGCGATGGGCTTCAGGTTGTGCACCAGGAATTCGAAGAGCCGCTGCGAGGTGTCGGGCACGACCTTCTTGATCTGCTCCAGCTGCTCGGCGACGCCGGGGTTGAGCGGGATGTTCGCCGGGGCTTGCTGCTTGTTCTCGTCCATGCGGGAGACTCCTTACGGGCGCGTTCCATTGTGTTCGTGGTCGTCCCGTGCGCAGTCGCGTTCGGGCCAAAAATGTTTACGCAAAAATGTCAAACAGGTCAAAGGGGAAGATTCCCAGGGGCCACATTTTTTATCTTGTATTCCGATGTGTTGGAAATCCAGCCTGTTGCTGATTTGCACTGGTGCCAGGGGAGAAGAATTCCTGCCAGCGTTGACTTGGGCGCGCTCTGAGGTTAGCCAAAGGGCTGGAGCAAAAGGCATCTTTCGTTCCGCCCGGGCCAGGGCGCAGCTCCGCCGGGCCAACGCAACGGCGCTTTTGCTGCGCCGCCAACGCGACAACGCCCATGAAACGACGCCCATGCCCAGAAGGAGTCAGGCCATGACCATCGCCGCCCAGATGCGCACCATCGCCAAGGCCGCCAAGGCCGCCTCACGCAAGTTGGCGGCGGCCGAGGGCCGCGCCCGGCAGCAGGCCCTGCTGAACCTCGCGGACCTGCTCGGCCAGCACGCCGCAGGCATTTTCGCCGCCAACGCCAAGGACATCGAGGCCGCGCGCAAAAATGGCCTGGACAACGCCAAGCTCGACCGCCTGACCATCACCCAGGGCGTGCTGGACTCCATGGTCCAGGGCTGCCGCGAGGTGGCGGCCATGAGCGACCCGGTGGGCGAGATCGAGTCCATGAAGAAGCGGCCCAACGGCATGCTCGTGGGCCGCA
>CAYMIP010000062.1:0-12636 GCA_964390575.1 uncultured Desulfocurvus sp.
GATACTGCGGTTCTAATCGTGGGAAAGTAGGTCGCTGCCAGGACTTTATTTAAAGACCCCGTCGAAAGACGGGGTCTTTTTGCGTTTGGCCGGAACAACTCGGCGTTGACTCGTCGCCGGGCGAGGGGTAGATTCACACGATGGAGACTCGCTTGTCCGCATGACCCAGCCGCCCCCCCCGACAGAATTCGCGCCAGCACCGCGCGCGCCCATGGCCGTGGTCCACGACCAGTTCCTCTCTTTTGTCGGCAGCCATTGCCGCGACTTCCTCGATGCCGTGCCCAACATGATCATGGCCCTCAACAGCCATCGCCAGGTGGTTTTCGCCAACAGTGCGACGGTGAGATTCTTGGGGCACAACGACCTGGCCGAGGTGATCGGGCGCAGGCCAGGCGAGGCTTTCGGCTGCATCAACGCCCCGGAGTTTGACGGGGGCTGCGGAACGTCCCGGCACTGCCGCAGTTGCGGGGCTGTGTTGGCAATCCTGGCCGCCATCGACGGCACGGTCTCAAGCAGCGTGTGCCAACTCCTGCGCCGCGTCACCACGGACATCGAGAGCCTGGACCTGCACGTGTGCGCCGCGCCCATCGCTGTCGACGGGCAGAGCTTCGTCATCTTCGCCATCACCGACATCACCCACGAGACGCGTTGCCGCAGCATGGAGCGCATCTTCTTCCACGACGTGCTGAACCTCGCGGGCGGCATCAGCGGCCTGTCGGAGCTGCTCAGTGAGTTGGTGCCGCAGCCCCTCAAGGCCGACATGGCCATTCTCCGCGCCGCAACCGCGAGCCTGGTGGACGAGGTCATGGCCCAGCGCGACATGGTGGCGGCCGAGAACAATGAACTCAAGCTGAACCCGACCCGCATCAACAGCCAGGAGCTCCTGCACCGGCTCCAGGGCTTCTACGCGCATTCCGCTGTGGCCCAGGGCCGTCACATCGCTGTGGACCAGGCCAGCGTCAGCGTGGACATCACTGCGGACGAGCGGCTGGTGCAGCGCGTGCTGGGCAACATGCTCAAGAACGCCCTGGAGAGCGAGCCCCCCGGCGGCACGGCGCTCATCTCCTGCCGGGAAAAGGGCGACCAAGTGGTCTTCTCCGTGCACAACCAGGGCCACATCCCCCAGGCCGTGCAGGACAGCATCTTCCGCCGTTCCTTCAGCACCAAGGGCTCGGGCCGAGGCCAGGGCACCTTCAGCATGCTCCTGCTTGCGGAGCGCTACCTGGGCGGCTCCGTGGGCTTTCGCTCCACGGAGGCCGAGGGCACCGTCTTTTTCCTGCGCCTTCCCAAAGAGGCCCCGGCAGCGCAGGGCAGCCCTGCGTCCGTCTCCGGCCAGCCACGCCCGCAGACATTCCAGGAGTAGCCCGCCATGCGCGATCCCGTTCCCGTGACCCTGTACAGCGGCGGAGCACCTGGCTCCGAGTCGGCCTTTGGCGCCGCCGCCGAGGCCCATGGCGTGCGTGAGGTCACCTTCACCTTCGCCGGGAACGAGGCCCAGCGCACCCAGGGGCTGCGCACCCTTTCGCCCGAGGATCTGGCCCTGCGCGACGTCAGCGTGCAGTATGTCTCGCGGCTCATGGGCCGCAGCTATCCCAGCCACACGGACGAGGCGAGCTTCCGCAGCCTGTTGCAGTGCATCTGCTGGCAGGTGGCCTCGGGCAAGGAGATTTTCGTGGTGGGGGAGATTCTGCCCGATGACACGGTACGGGGTGGCACCGGCTGGGGCGCGGAGTTCGCCAAGATCTGCAACAAGCCGCTGTACGTGTTCGACCAGGCCCAGGGCGACTGGTTCCGTTGGGACCAGACCCGCTGGGTTCCGGCGCGTGGCGTGGCCATCACCCGCGAGGCTTTCACCGGCACGGGCACCCGGGCCCTGAATGACGCGGGCCGACTGGCCATCAGCCAGCTCTTTGAGCGCAGTTTCCGGCGTTAGGGGCGGCGCTCCAGGGAGCGCGGGAGCCCGGCGCGCAGGCGCAGACCCTCCACCAGCCCGAAGGCGCCGGTAAGCATCATGTCTCCGCCGGGCGCGGGGAACTCCACCTCATGGCCAGCCAGCAGGCCCCGGCGCGGGCCAAGCACCAGCGTAGGCGCAAAGCCCTGGGCCGCCACGGGCAGGGCCAGGCGCATGGTCCCATGCCCTCGGTCCTGGAAAATATCCTCAAACCCCAGCTCGCCCCGGCGGAAACGTTCCAGCTGCGCCCACAGCCGACCTGCGTCGAGCAGTCCGGTGTGGTGCTCATACACGCCCCAGATGCGGCCCGCAAACACCAGAAAGGCCACGGTGTGGCTGTTGCCGATGTTCACCAGGGTGAGGCCGCGCTCTTCCGCACGGGCCCGCACCGAGGGCTCGAACAGCGCCCCCAGCACCGCCGCAGCGCCTGTGTCGGCCACCGGCCCGCCGCCGATGGAGCGCTGCAAGGCCGCCAGGCGCGTGAACTCCGGCGGAACCTCGGCAAAGAGCAGGCTTTCCGGGCGGCCTTCGGCCTCCAGAAGCAGGCGCTCCCAGAGCACGAAGCGGCCGCGCCGGTTGCTTTGGCCAGGGTGGAAGCCGTGGTCCTGGGCGCAGGCCGCGACCCGCTCGGGCCGGGGCAGGCCCAGGGCGCCTAAGGCTGTATTCCAGAAGGCCGGGTCATAGTCGGCGCAGAACAGGGCCACGGCCCCCTCGGGGCAGTCCCCGCAATCCTTCATGATGGCGTAGCCCTGGGCGCGCAGGGCGTCCAGGTCGTCGGCCAGGGAATAGGCCGCGGACTCGGTCACGGACACCGCCAGCCCTGCCGCCAGGTGCGCGCGCACCGCGCCCCCGAACCCGCCGCCCATGTTGTGGCCGAAGAGGTGCAGGGCGCTTCCTTGCGCCGTGACCGCGCGGATGCGCCCGGCCAAGACCCGGGCCGGGGCCGGGAGCACGAGCTTGGGGCAGTTCTCCAGCTCACGGTCCGGGAAGTAGAGCAGCACGTCCTGGGTGCCGGAGCCGATGTCGAGACAGAGAATGGGCTTGGGGTCGGGCTTGGGATGAGACATGGACCCTCGTTTGGCTCGTGGCTGCGCTGGCCGTCGGGTGCCTAGGCCTCCGGGGCCTGCGGCAGTTCCATCAATTCCGCGTGATGACAGGCTGTTTCGGCCATGATACACGGGCCGAGGCCAGGCAGGCAAGCCCTGGCCGGGAGCGCGCATGAGCTTTTTCTTCGTCCTGGCCGCCCTTGTCCTCGGCCTGCCGCTGCTGTCCTTTGCGCAATACCTGCGCGAGAACGCCCGGGCCGGGCTGCTGCCGCGCGTGCGCGCCCTGTGCGGCGGACGGCTGTTCTGGCCGGTGCTGCGCGCGGCCTTGAACTCCGCCTGGAGCATCGTCCTCGTGGTCCTGGCTTATCCGTTGGGCTGGCTGCCAGCGCGCGCCTCGCGCCTGCCGCAGGGGACTGCCCCCGGCGGTCTGCCCCCGGTGCTCCTGACCCACGGCCTGTACCACAACACCTCGGCCTGGTTTTTGTTCCGGCGGCGGTTTCAGCGCGCCGGGTTCCGCGACGTGCGCACGTATTCCTATCCGAGCTTCTTCCGGCCCTTTGCGGCCATTGTGGACGGGCTGGTACAGACCGCGCTCTGCGCGGCCCAGGCCTCGCCCACAGGCACGGTGCTACTGGTGGGGCACAGCCTGGGCGGCTTGGTCATCCGGGCCGCCTGCGCCAACGTTGCGCTCAGCGGGCGGGTGGCGGGCATCGTGACCCTGGGCGCGCCGCACCAGGGCAGCACCCTGGCCGGGCTCCTGGCCGTGGGGCGGCTGGGGCGGGGGCTCGCGCCCGGCGGCGAGGTGCTGGAGCACGTGCGCCAGCTGCCCGGGTGCGCGGTCCCGGCTTTGAGCCTGTACTCGCCCACGGACAGCATGGTGCTGCCGCTGTCCGGGTCGTTTCTGGAGGAGCGGGAGAAACAAGCGGGTTGGACCGAAGAATGCCTCAGCCCTGTGAGTCACGTGGGGCTGCTCCATGCCCGCCGGGCAACAAGCCGGAGCGTGGAGTTCTTGCTGGCTGCGGCTAGCCGCCCAGCATCTCCATGAGTTTGGCCTTGAGGGCGTCTGGCTTGAAGGGCTTGGTCAGAAACGCCGTGACCCCGGCCTTGGTCGCCATGTCGCGCTGGGAGCCTTCGGACTCGGTGGTGACCATGAGGATGGGCACGTCCTCGTAGCCCAGGGACCCGCGCAGCTTGCCCACCAGCTCCATGCCGTCCATGACGGGCATGTTCATGTCCGTGATGACCACGTCGGCGAATTCCCCGGCCTCCACGAAGGCGTAGGCCTCCTGGCCGTTGGCGGCCATGAGCGGCTCGAAGCCAAGGTCGGTCAGGATGCTGCGGTAGAGCGCCAGCATGGACTTGGAGTCGTCGGCGGCCAGGGCCTTGCGCGTGGCGGCCTTGGCCTTGGGCAGGCTCAGGGCGTCGGCCTTGGCGCGCTCCGTGCCGATCTCGCCCAGGCGGGTGGCGAAGTCGGCCAGGATCTCGGCGTCCTGGGACTTCCTCAGCTCGGCCAGGAGGGCTGCGCCCACGGCTTCGTCCTTGTAGAGCTCCTGGAACAGGCGCAGGGCGCGCGAGGCGATGACCGCGTGGGCGATGCGGGCGCTGCGCTCGTCGCCCTCACTGATGCGTTCGGAGATGGTCTTGACGATGCCGGGCGCGGCGTGGCGCTCCAGGCCCGTGACCACGGCCATGAGGATGAGCTCGTCGGTTTCCGAGAGGCCGTCCACCAGGCAGACCAGCCCCTTCAGGGTGCCGATGCGGCCCAGGGCCTCAAAGGCGGCGTAGCGCACGTTGGCTTCGCTGAAAAAGCCCTTGTCAAAGCCCTGCACCAGGCCGTCCGCGCCCTTGCGCGAGCTGATGAAGCCTGTGATGTTGCAGGCCAGGATGCGCTGGTCCACGTCGCCCTGGCTGTAGATGGGCTCCAGAAAGGGGATGGCGGGTTCGCCCAGGCGCACCAGGGCGTCGGTGATGAGCCGCCGGGCCGTGGGGTTCTTGTGGTGCACGTTGGCGGCCAAAAAGGAGATGGTCTCCGGGCTGGCCATGGTCGCCAGGGCGTCGATGGCCTTCCAGGTGGTGATGTCGCACTGGTCGTAGGTGCGCTCCGCGTCCGTGGCCTCCACGGCGGCCTTGAGGAAAACCACGGCCTGGGTGTCGGCGTAGACTCCGGCCATCTCCATGGCCAGGGCGGCCAGCATGGGGTCGTCGTGCCCCAGGAACGAGCGGAACACGCTGGCCCCGCCTTCCGGACGAATCTTGGCCAGGGCGGCCAGAATCTCCGTCAGCCGGTCGGGGTCGGTCTCTTCTTCGGCCATCTCGGTCAGGGGCTCGGCGGCGTCGTGGAAGAGGTATTCCCCGCTCGCGCGGATGCACAGGGTGCGGAAGGCTGCGTTCTGGCTGCCCAGGCCCCGGACCACGGCGTTTTCGTTGGCGCCGAGCACGGCGTTCAGGGCGTTGACCACCATGTAGTCCACGCCGGTGTCGCCGATGGGTTTTTCAAGGAGTTCCAGCAGGCCGGGCAGGGCGTCTGAATCCCTGCTGCCCGCAATTTCGTTGAGGGTGGTGACCTGTTCGAGGAAGTCCTTGTCGCGGAATCCGTCCAGTTTGCTCATGTGTCTCACCCCCGGTGCGGCTCAAAAACCATCTGGGTCGCTGCCCTTACTCGAAGCAGAACTCGATGGTGAAGGGGCCAGCGTCGGTCTCGAAGGGGATGGCCATGATGGGGGATTTGGCCATGTGCGTGATGCTGTGGTTGTCGCCCATGATGACCGTGGGCGTGGAACCGGCGAACACGAGGCCTTTTTCGGAGAGCCCGGCGCGGGCCTGGCCGGAAATCATGTTGGTGATCTCGCCCACGGCGTCCTTCACGTCCTGCATGATGTCCTGGATGTCGTCGCCCAGCATGTTCTTGACCATGGCCACGGCGCACGGCTTGGTGAATGAGATGGACACGCTGCCGCGCTTGCCGTCGCCCGTGAGGCCCACAAGCCCGGTGACGTCGCCGGTGGCGATGGTGTTCTTCTTTACAAAGGGCTTGCCCGGCCGGGGCGTGATGAAGGCCATGGTGCCGATGACATCCATGGCGGCTTTGACGAATGGTTTTGCCAGTTCCACATCCATGCGGAGGGTCTCCTTGAGCGTGATCATGGGCCAGGTGCTGAGGCTTTCTGGGGATACCTGGTGCATGTCGGGTTCGGGTCCAGGCGTGCTGGCAGCCAACGAAATGCCTAGAACGTGCAGTGTTCTCGTACGTTTTTCCAGTGGGCCGGTCAAGAACTTTGGGAAAACGTCCGCGCGCCGGAAGCGTTGCCCACCGGGCGCGCGCGGTCTCGGCCCAAGAGAGGCGTGCGCGCGGCCACCACCAGGAGCGCGGGCGGCAGGTTGGAAAGGGTGCTCGGCTTGATGTCCAGCCACAGGCCGCTGCCGAGGATGGGCAGCCCGCCCGGGGCTGTGCGCTGGCCAGCCCCGCGCCTTGACACCAGGGGTGGGTTCTCCTATGAAATCCACTCCCGCGCCGGGATGGCGGAATTGGTAGACGCAGCGGACTCAAAATCCGCCGGTCGCAAGGCCTTGGGGGTTCAATTCCCCCTCCCGGTACCAGAATGATTTCAGGGCTTTCTCACACTTTTTTAGGTGAGGTGAAAGCCCTGTGTTGTTTCGGCACGCTGCCCTTGGGCCATCTCTGTGTTGCCATTTTCTGGGCAACAGGCATGCACAAGGCGTTGCTTTTCCAGCTGCACACACGGATTGCGCCTGGCACACAGCCGCCACTGTGGCCATTTCCAGCGGTCCTCTGCCGCTTCTTCCAACGTTTTGCAACACGCGGCCTGTTCCGGGCGACGCTGCAAGGCATCCGGATCCGTCCACCTCACTATCCTTGCAGGGGAAGCGTGGACAACGCCGGGGTGATGGCTCACTCCTCGCCCGGCCTGATTCCCCGCCCACCCCTTTGAAAGAGGATTGTTTTGTGGTACGTATACAGTGCTCTACGGACCGATATGGATGCACGCGCCCCTGCTTCCGGATTTCTTGAGGGCGGAGGCGGCCTTTGCCAGGAGTTGCGTATGGACGCTCAATTTTACCGCGAGCTGTTGGATTCGCTGGCTGAAGGGGTCTACTTCGTGGACCGCGAACGCCGCGTCAAGTTTTGGAACAAGTCCGCAGAACGCTTGAGCGGCTATGCCGCCCAGGAGGTTCTGGGCAAGCGCTGCGCCGACAAGATACTCCAGCACGTTGTGGTCCTGGGGACGCAGCTCTGCGTGCAGGGCTATCCGCTCGCGGCCACCATGGAAGACGGCAAGGTGCGCGAGGCTGAGGTCTACCTGCTCCACAAGTACGGCTACCGGGTGCCGGTTCTTGTCCGCGCCACCCCGGTGCGCGGCCGCAACGGGGTCATCACCGGCGCGGTGGAGGTTTTCTCCAGCAGCGCGAAGAATATCAACGTCCTCAAGGAGCTGGAAGCACTGCGCAAGGAGAATCTCACCGACCAGCTGACGGGCATCGGCAACCGGCGCTTCGCCGAGATCACGCTGAAGACCCTGGAAGCCTCCTTGTCCGAGTCCGGAGTGCCCTTCGGCGTCCTGGTTGTGAACATCGACCACCTCAGGAAGGAGACCGACGCCTGGGGGCCGCGCACTACAGAGATGCTCCTGCGCATGGCGGCGCAGACCCTGGCCAACAGCCTCCGGTCCCTCGACGTCATCTGCCGCTGGGGTGACGAGGAGTTCATGCTCCTGGTGCCGATAACAACGGAACAGACCCTGCGGGGCATGGGCAGGCGGCAGTGCATGCTGGTTGAGAACAGCGTGCTGAACCACGAGGGCAAGCCCATCACGGTCACGGCCTCGTTCGGCGGCGCAGTGTCCAGACAGGGGGAGTTTGCGGCGGAGGTCGTGGTCCGGGCCTATGCGCAGCTCAGCAGGAGCAAGGAGGCGGGCGGCAACTGCGTCCATGTGGACACGGACTGAGGTGCCCACGGCAGGGGCGGGCATCCGGCCCTTTCGTCCCCTGGGCCTGAACGGCGCAGGCGCATCCGGCCCCGCTTCTTGAGGCGTGGCGCATTGCTCCCGCAGCACAGGAATGACAGCGGCTTGCAGGCCTGGCCTGGGGGCCGCTTTGCCTTTTGCAAGGCCGTGGTGTAGGTTGGACAAAGGCGCACGCTGGCCCGGGAGGACGCATCCATGCCCAGCAGGATCCTGCTCATCGAGGACGACGAGGCCTTCCGGCGCATGCTGGAGGAGGCCCTGGCCGCACTCGGGTACGAGGTCGTTCCGGCCGGGAGCGCCGAGGATGGCCTGGCCCTGGCCCGGGCTGACGCCCCTGCTGGCGAAGAGCCCTTTGACCTCATCCTGACCGACGTGCGCCTGCCGGGCATGACCGGGGTGGCGGCCATTCCGCACTTGCGCGAGGCCGCGCCCGGCACCGAGATCATCGTCATGACCGCCTACACCGACCATGAGACCGCCCTGGACGCCATCCGCCAGGGCGCCAGCGACTTCTTCACCAAGCCCTTCCGCTTGAGCGAGATGCAGATCGTGGTGGGCCGCGCCCTGGAAAAGCGCTCGCTCAAGCGCGAGATCGGCGCCCTGCGCCAGGCCCTGCGCCAGGGCCGCCCGGCCCGTCAGGCCGTGGGCGAAGGACCGGCCATGCGCGCGGTCCTGGCCTTTGTGGAGCGCGTGGCCCCGCTGGACACCTCGGTGCTCATCCTGGGCGAGTCCGGCACGGGCAAGGAGGTGGTGGCCGACCTGATCCACGAGGCCAGCCCGCGCGCGGGCGGCCCCTTCGTGAAGGTGAACTGCGCCAGCATCCCGGAAAATCTCATGGAGAGCGAGCTCTTCGGCCACGAGAAGGGCGCGTTCACCGGGGCCTTCATGGCCCGGGCGGGCAAGTTCGAGCAGGCCAAGGGCGGCAGCCTGCTCCTGGACGAGGTGGGCGACATGCCCCTGCACCTGCAGCCCAAGCTCCTGCGCGCCGTGGAGCAGAAGCAGTCCGAGCGCGTGGGCGGCGCCAAGCCCCTGCACTTCGACGTGCGCATCATCGCCGCCACCAACGCTGACCTGGGCAAACGCGTGGCGGACAAGAGCTTCCGCGAGGATCTGTACTACCGCCTGAACGTGGCCGCCATCCACCTGCCGCCCCTGCGTGAGCGCAAGGAGGACATCCCACTTCTGGCCGCGCATTTTGTGCGCGCCTTCAACGAGCGCAGCGGCGCGGACATTCCGCCGCCCGGCCAGGCTGCCCTGGACCGGCTCATGGCCCACAACTGGCCGGGCAACGTGCGCCAGTTCGCCAACGTGGTGGAGCGCGCGGCCATCTTCAGCCGCTCCGGCATCATCACCGCCGCCGACGTGGAGCTGGCCCTGTCCGAGGGCGCGCAGGCGCCAAGCGCAGGCGCGGACGGCCGCCCGCTGGCCCTGCGCCAGACACTGGACGAGGTGGAGCGGAGCCTCATCCTGGCGGCCCTGCGCCAGGCTCGCGGGGTCCAGGCCCGCGCGGCCAAGGCCCTGGGCATCACCCCCACCAACCTCTGGAACAAGATCCAGAAGCACCGCCTCAGCCCCGCAGAAATCACTCTCCCCTAGTCTACAAAGCGTCCATTTCTTGTGGACTTCTGGCGCGTGGCGCGGCATGAGTCCACGAATTGTGGATATCATCGATTATCGTTTAAAAACAGCATGTTAAATCGCACACAGGTTTCACTGTGTTGCTTTTTCCTCGTGTTGCGGCCCCTGGGTGTCCGCAATATATACATAAATAATTGATATATCGTCCTGCCGCGTTGTGCGCAGATTCGCCTGACTTCTAGGTAATTAGTCCGTCAATATTCTGATTTTATTCTATTTGTATTAATGCAGCGGCGGATTATCCGTGCTGCGCGCAAAACTGGCACAGGGGTTGCTCAAGGAGGACCAGGAAACGGTCGCAAGACCCGAAGCAACAATCGCAACAACAACCCAGGAGGATGCCATGTTGACCAGACTGATGCACCTGATCCGTGACGAAGAAGGCGCTACCGCCCTTGAGTATGGCCTCATCGCCGCCCTCATCGCCGCCGTCATCGTGGGCGCGGTCACCGCGCTGGGCACCCGTGTGCAGGGAACCTTCCAGACCATCACCAACGCCATGCCTGGAGCCGGTGGCTAAAGCTGTCCGGCGAAGAGCCGCGCACAGAACCCAGGCCATGGCGCGAGAGCGGCAGGACAGGCGGGCGGACCGCAGGGACCGGGCGGGGGACGTGGCCAAGAGAACCACGGCCCCGCCCGGGCCGCCCCACCACAGCAGGACACGCGGGAGAGCAGCATGGACCCCATCATCTTCGCAGCCGTCACCCTTTCCCTGGCCGTGGCCACTGTCATCGACCTGCGCAGCCAGCGCATCCCCAATCTCCTGACCATCCCCGCCGCGCTTGCTGCCGTGGCCTACCACCTCCTGAGCCAGGGGCCGCAGGGCGCCTGGTTCAGCCTCGCCGGGTTGGGCCTGGGCCTCAGCCTCATGCTCGCACCCTTCCTGTTTGGGGTCATGGGCGGCGGCGATGTCAAGCTCCTGGCCGCCGTGGGCGCCTGGGTCGGGCCGCAGACCGTGCTGGTGGCCTTCCTGCTGACCAGTCTGGCTGGCGGCGGGTATGCCCTGGTGCTGCTGGCCCGGCGCTCCGGCCTGCTGCGCGGCGTGTTCACGCGTCTGCGCGCGGCTCTGTACGCTGCCAGCGCCACAGGTGAATTCCACTACCAGCCCGCTTCCCAGGGTTTTGCACTGCCGAAGCTCTGCTACGGCCTGGCCATCGCCCTGGGCAGCGTGGCCGCCATGACGCGCTCGGTGCTCATGGCCGGCTGGCTGGCCGGGTAGGGGGGCGCCATGAACGGCTCGCTCAAGTCCTTCGCCCAACTGGGTCTGGCCCTGCTGCTCGCGCTCAGCGCGGGCATTCTCGTCTATCAATGGATGCAGGCCAAGACCAACGCCGGCCGCAGCCAGGCGGTCAGGACGGCGTCCCTGGTGGTGGCGGCGCGCGACCTGCCCGCTGGCTCGCGGCTGGCCCCGGACATGCTGCGCACGCAGAACTACCCGGAGGCCATCGTCCCGGCCCAGCATTACGCCACGGCCAAGGAAGTCGAGGGCCGCATCCTGGCCTCGGCCATGTCGGCCAACGAGCCGCTCACGCCTTCGCGCCTGGCGGGCGAGGCGGCGGCCGGCGGCATCAGCGCCATCATCACCCACGGCAAGCGGGCCATGGCCGTGAAGGGCAACAAGGTCATGGGCCTAGCGGGCTTGATCCGCCCCGGCAGCATGGTCGACGTGCTGGTGACCCTGCCCATGGATGGGGAGAAGCAGCGCCAGATGACCAAGGTGGTGCTGGAGAACGTGCCCGTGCTGGCCGCTGGCAGCCAGCTGGCCGCGGACAAGGACGAGGCCGCGCAGCAGGCGGACATCTACACCCTGGAGCTGACCCCGCACGAGAGCGAGAAGATCGCCCTGGCCTCCACCCAGGGCAGCCTGCACTTCGCCCTGCGCAACGCCTCGGACACCGAGACCGTGCTCACCGAGGGCGCGGACGCGCGCGTGGCCCTGGCTTCCTACCGGGTGCAGCGGGCCGGGCGCGGCTCGCGCGGCGCGGCCAGCACCATCGAGATTATTACCGGCTCCCAGCGCAGCCAGGTGACGTTCTAACCAAAGCAGGCCCGCCATGCGCGTCACGACACCTCTCCGCACCGCCTCAGCCGCCCTGGCGCTTCTGGCCATTCTGGCCCTGGCAGCGGCCCCGGCTCTGGCCCAGCTCCCGCAGGCCCAGGCCCCGCAGGCCCGCCAGCAGCCCCGCCAGGCCCAGGCCCGCCCGCAGACCCTGGCCGCCCCCAGCGTCACCGTGTCCCAGGCCCCACAGGCCTTGGAGCTGGCCGTGGGCCGCTCGCTCATCGTGAACAGCGACCAGGACATCCGCCGCATCTCCCTGGCCTCGCCCGACACCGCCGACGTGCTGCTGCTCTCCCCGCGCCAGGTCTACCTGACGGGCAAGGCGCCGGGCGCCACCAACCTGACCCTGTGGGGCAAGGGCGAGGCCGTCATGGCCGTGTTCGACCTGGACGTGTCGCCGGACCAGACCCAGCTCAAGCGCATGCTCTCGTCTGTGCTGCCGGGTGAGCGCGGCATCCGCGTAGTCACCAGCGGCAAGTCCATCCTGCTCACGGGCAGCGTATCCAGCGCCCCCAGCCTGGCCACGGCCCTGTCCCTGGCCGAGACCGTGGCCCCGGGCAAGGTCCAGAACCTGCTCAGCGTGGGCGGGGTGCAGCAGGTCATGCTCGAGGTGCGCGTGGCCGAGATGAGCCGGAGCGTGCTGCAGCGCTTTGGCATCAATTTCAGCATGATCAACAGCGGCACCATCATCCACTCCATGCTCGGCGGCCTGACCACCCTGGCCAATGGCGCGCTCTCCCCCACGGCCAACGTGGGCGCGGTGGTCACCCCCAACCTGGGCGGGGCCACCTCGCTCACGGCCTTCATCGACGCCCTCAAGGACAACGGGCTGGTGAAGGTTCTGGCCGAGCCGAACCTCATCTGCCTCTCGGGCAAGAGCGCCAGCTTCCTGGCCGGCGGTGAGATCCCCATCCCCATCCCCCAGGCCCTGGGCACCGTGGCCATCGAGTTCAAGCCCTT
>CAYMIP010000063.1:0-12538 GCA_964390575.1 uncultured Desulfocurvus sp.
TTCAGGAAGTCGAAGCAGCGGATGACGTCGTAGTGCTCGCAGATCATCTCGCCGGTCAAGCGCATGAGGTTCTTGGGCTGCGGCTTGTAGCCCAGCACGTTGGTGGAGCGGATGAGGATCTGCTTGAGCGTGTTCGGGGCGAACACGTTCCACTCGCGCGCCTCGGTGAAGGGGTAGGTCATGTTGGCCAGCATGGCCACGTGGAAGTGCGCGCCGCCGCCGTTCTCCAGCGAGAAGAAGCCGCAGCGGTCCAGGTACGGGCCGATGATGCGGTCCTCAGCCAGACGGAAGCGGTTGCCGCTGTTGCTTTGCGTGATGTCGCGCGTGGTTGTGTCGCTGAAGTGCACGATGCCCTTGCTGCGGTCCTCGCGCAGGGCGCCCAGGATGGCGTCGCGGCTCATGGAGCGGCTGAAGCGCGGCTCAAAGGCGGCGTCGGAGGTTTCCGGGGCCTTCACCAGCTGGAAGCGGCCCAGGCGCTTGTCACAGCGCCCGCGATACTCGCCCAGGGAGACGTAGGGGTTGTAGCCCTTGGCCGAGATCTCGGCCACCAGGCGCGGCAGGCGCACGCACTCCCGCTCCTGGTCCGAGTAGGCCATGAGCTCGTCCTTCTTCAGGCGCACGAAGTTGGTGTCGTAGTCGCCGGAGACGAAGTCCGGGTGCTTGATGACCTGGCGGTGGAAGTTGATGGTCGTTTTGACCCCGCTGATCATGTACTCGCGCAGGGCGCGGCGCATGAGCATGACGGTCTTGTCCCAGGTGCTGCCGTAGGTGATGAGCAGGGCGGCGGCGGAGTCGTAGCGCGAGGGGAAGCGGTAGCCCGCGCAAATGCAGGAGTCGATGCGCACGCCCTGGCCGCCGGGCGAGACGTAGCGGGTGATGGTCCCGGCGTTGGGCGAAAAATTGTCCTGCGGGTCCTCGCAGTTCACGCGCACCTGCATGGCGTGCAGGTAGGGCTTGGTATTCTTCTCGGTGAAGCGCAGGCGGGAGCCGAAGGAGATGGCGATCTGCTCCTCCACCAGGTCGATGCCGTAGCGGCATTCGGTGATGCCGTGCTCCACCTGGAGGCGGGTGTTGACCTCGATGAGGTACGGACGGCCGTCCTTGTCCACCAGGAACTCCACCGTGGCCAGGGAGTGGTAGCCGCAAGCCTTGATGAGCTTCTCGGAGTAGCCCTTGAGCTCCTTGCGCAGGGCCTCTGTGAACGTGGGCCAGGGCGAAGGGGTGATCTCGATGAGCTTCTGGTGGTTGCGCTGCACGGAGCAGTCGCGCTCGTCGAACACGAAGACGTTGCCGTACATGTCGGCCACGGTCTGGAACTCGATGTGGCGCACCGAAGTGAGCAGCTTCTCCACGTACAGGCGCGGGTTGCCGAAGCTGGCCTTGGCCAGGGCCGAGGCCTTGGCGAAGGAGATCTCCAGCTGGGATTCCTCGTAGACCTCGTAAATGCCGCGGCCGCCGCCGCCGCCTTCGGCCTTGAGCATGATCGGGAAGCCGATCTCTTTAGCGATCTTTCTGGCCTCGGGGATGCTGACGGCCTCAGGCGAGCCGGGCACCACGGGCACGCCGATCTCCTCGGCCAGCTTGCGCACGGCCACCTTGTTGCCCAGCAGGCGCATCGGACCCTGGTTGGGGCCGATGAAGATGATGCCCGCATCCTCGCATTTCTTGGGGAAGGAGTCGTCCTCGGAGCCGAAGCCCCAACCGGGGTGGATGGCCACGATGCCCCGGTCCTTGGCCATCTTGATGATGCGGTCGAGGTCCAGATAGGCTCTCGGGTCTTCGCCCAGCAAAAGGAGTTCATGGGCACCGGTGGTGGCGGGAGAGGTCTTGTCCACGTCGGTCGCGGTCATCACGGCCACGGCCTCGAACATCTCGGTGATGGAGCGGCAGATGCGCCGGGCCGGGATGCCCCGGTTGGCCACCAGAATCGGCTTGCCCTTGACGACTTCCAGAACCTGTTCGAACGACATCGGCTTCATGCGAAAACGTTCCCCCTTGTAGTACATCGCCCTGACCAAGTCCGTAACGCCCGGACTTTAGAGAGCCGTCACATCTCCTGCCAGGAGCAGAATCTCCCGGCCGTCCTGATCCAGAACCAGCTCGCCCTTTCCGGAAATCCCCTTGACTCTCGCCTCGTACCGAACGCTCGCGCCCTCTTGAACGAGGACACGTCGCCCCATCCAGGCGAGCCTGGACTGGAAGATCAGCACAAAATCACTGGGAGAAAAGGTCTCAAGAAGTGTTTTGTAACCCGTTTCCAGGCGATTTACAAGCCTGAGCCACAACCCCAGAGGGCCAGGGCCGCCGGACCCGACCGGAAACACGCTGGCGGCAACACCGTGCCCGTCGCGCAGGTCCTCCTCCCTGGGAGCCCAGACCAGGTTCAGGCCAAGCCCCGCGAGAATGCAGCCCGAGCGCTCCTCCACGAGGATGCCGCCGATCTTGTGGTCGTTGAGAAGAATATCGTTCGGCCACTTCACGCGCACGCCAGTGCACACGTCCTCCAGGGCCTCGGCCAGCAGGTGCCCCAGGACCAGGGGCCGCAGGTCATTCCAGAGCCCCTCTGCGGGCGGACAGACCAGCGTGGCCAGAACGTTGCCCGGGGCTGAAAGCCAGGCCCGGCGCAACTGCCCGCGCCCGCTGGCCTGGGTTGGCGCGATGACGCTGCCCCAGGGCCCCAGTCCGCCGCGCCCGACGAGCTCGCGGGCCACGTCCATGGTCGAGGCGCAGGCGCCGCAAACGACGACATGTGCGGACTGGGCCGCGCCCTGCGGCCCACTCGACAGACCGCCCGGAAGCCAGACCGGCTGAGCCCCGTCCGGCCCCTGCTCCAGCCGCCACGGGCCAAGGGTTTGGACATCCGCAGCCCATAGGGGATGGACAGCGGCCAAAGCTGGCGGGGCCAGGGGCATGGCCAGACCGGTCAGGCCGCTGGCCAGAATGCGCAGGCCACTGCTCAGGCCAACGTGCACATCAGACGCCATGCCGGTCTCCGGATGCTGCGGCTGCTTTCCATCCGGGCCGCATGCTGCTAGGTTGAACCATGCGCATACTCCTGGTCGGCGGCGCCGTGCGGAACATGCTCCTCGGACGCCCCGTCCGGGACAGGGATTATCTCGTCCTTGACGCCACTGTCGAGGACTTCCTGCGCGCGCACCCGGCGGCCAAGGCCGTGGGCAAGACCTTCCCGGTGTTCATCCTGAACGGCGAGGAGTACAGCTTTCCGCGCGGCCCAATTCTGGGAGAGAGTCTGGAACAGAGTCTGGAGCAGGACCTGGCCTGGCGCGACTTCACCATCAACGCCCTGGCCCAGGACGAACACGGCGAGCGCTTCAGCCACCCCCAGGCCCTGGAGGATCTGAACGCGCGCGTCCTGCGCCCGGCCTCAAACCACTCCCTGTCCGACGACCCGGTGCGCACCTTCCGCGCCGCGCGCTTTTTGGCCGAGTTGCCCGGCTTCACGCCGCACCCGGAATTGATCGAGGCCATGCGCCAGACCGCCGCCAGCGGCGCGCTCAAGGAGCCCTTTGCCGAGCGCGTGGGCCAGGAGGCCCAGAAAGCCTGCGCGGCAGAACGGCCGGGCCAGTTCCTGCGCCTGCTGGACCAGGGCCGCTGCCTGGCGCCGTGGTTCGCGGAGCTGAGCGGGGCCTCGGCCATCCCGGCCGGACCCAAGGAGCACCACGACGCCAGCGTGCTGGAGCACACGGCACAGGTCATGGACCTGCTCACGGGCGACGCCATGCGCGTGTGGATGGGCCTGTGCCACGACCTGGGCAAAGTGCTCACGCCAGCCCAGGAGCTGCCCCGGCACATCGGGCACGAGGAGCGTGGCGAGGCCGCTGCCATGACCCTGGGAGAACGCCTGCGCCTGCCCACGCGCCTCATCAACGCCGGGGCGGACGCCGCGCGCTGGCACATGCTGGCCGGGCGCTACCCGGAGCTGCGCGATGCCACCCGCGTGGACCTGCTGTTCCGGCTCAAGAGCCGGGGCGTGCTGCGCGAGATGTTCCGCCTGGCCAAGGCCGACACGGGCCAGGACCACCTGCCCGAGGCCCAGGCCGACCTGGCCGCCGCCCTCACCGCCACCCTGCCCGCCCAGGCCCGCGACCAGGGCGCAGCCTCCGGTGAACTGCTGCGCTCCTTGCGCATCCAGGTCCTGCGCGCCAGCCGGACGAATCGCTGATATCTGGCCGCTGAGGCCTGGCCGATAACACACCATATTCACGCCGCCTTGCCCCTCCCGTAACACAAATTTCATGTTCGTACGATTTCCTCGTTGACGGGAATCAAAGCCGTGTGCATAAGGAACGGGACTGCACAAGCAACCGTCCGTTTCTTCAGGAGGACCACCGCATGCACATGGCCGATGCTCTTCTCTCCCCCGCTGTGGGCGGCGCCATGTGGGCCGCATCCGCCGGCCTGCTGGCCTACTCTTCAAGCCGTCTGAAAACCAGCCTGGACGACCGCCGCGTGCCGCTCATGGGCGTGTTGGCGGCTTTCGTTTTCGCGGCGCAGATGATCAACTTCAGCATCCCCGGCACGGGCTCCAGCGGGCATCTGGGCGGCGGCCTCATCCTGGCCGTGCTGCTCGGCCCCCACGCGGCCTTCCTGTCCATCGCCTCGGTGCTGGCCGTGCAGGCCCTGTTTTTCGCCGATGGCGGCCTGCTGGCCCTGGGCTGCAACATCTTCAACCTCGGCTTCTTCCCCTGCTTCCTGGCCTATCCCCTTGTCTACAAGCCCCTGGCGGGCGCGAATCCGAGCAGGGCCAGACTCATGGCCGCCTCCGTCATCGCGGCCACCATCGGCCTGCAGCTCGGGGCCTTCGGCGTGGTGCTGGAGACCGTGGCCTCAGGCATCAGCGAGCTGCCCTTCAGCTCCTTCGTGCTGCTCATGCAGCCCATCCACCTGGCCATCGGGCTCGTGGAGGGCGTGGTCACGGCCATGCTCCTGGTGTTCCTGCACAAGGCCCGGCCCGAACTCTTCGGCGCAGCCCGGCCCGCCGCCGAGGCCCGCTCCCTGCGCCCCGTGGTGGTGGGGCTGCTTTTGGCGACGGTTGTCGCAGGCGGCGTTCTGAGCTGGTTCGCCTCCGCCGACCCGGACGGCCTGGAATGGTCCATGGCCAAGGTCAGCGGCAAGGAGGAGCTGGAAGCCCCAGAACACGGCATCCACGGCGCCCTGAACGCCTTGCAGAAGCGCGTCGCCTTCCTGCCGGACTACGGTTTCAAAAAGGCTGAGGAGGCCAAGCCCCAGGCCGCAGCAGCCGAGGCTCAGGCCGGGAACAAGGAAGCCGAGCCCTGGCCCAATGTGGAGGCAGGCAAGAGCCTTTCCGGCCTGCTCGGCGGGTTCATGACCCTGTGCCTGGCTGGGGTCGTGGCCCTGTTCCTGCGCCGCCGCGCGCCTGCCAAGGCCTGATGCCCCATCCTGCGAACTGAAAGCAGCACGCGCGGGCAGGGCTCTCCCTGCCCGCCTTTTTTCAAGGGGAAACATGGGCCTCGACACCGCACTGCATGAAATCCGCCGCCTGGACGACCTGGCCGCGCAGGACACGCCCCTGCACCGGCTGGACGCCCGGGCCAAGGTCGTGGTGACGCTCTTGTTCCTCGTCGCCATGCTCTCCCTGGGCCGCTTTGAAGTCTCGCGCCTGCTGCCCTTCGCCGCCTTCCCCCTGCTCCTGGCGGTGCAGGGCGGGGTGCCGCCGGGGCTGCTTCTCCGGCGCGCCGCCCTGGCCCTGCCCTTTGTGATCTTTGTGGGCATCTTCAACCCCCTGCTCGACCGCGCGGTGCACCTGACCCTCGGCCCGCTGGCCATAACCGGCGGCATGCTCTCCTTCACGTCCATTGTGCTGCGCTCGCTTTTGGCCGTCACCACGGGCCTGGTCCTGGTGGCTGTCACCGGGTTCGACCAGATCTGCCGCGCCTTGGGCAGGCTGGGCATGCCCACGGCCCTTTTGGTGCAGCTCCAGTTCCTGTACCGTTACCTGTTCGTTCTGGCCGACGAGGCCGTGCGTATGCTCCACGCCCGCGCCCAGCGCTGCGCCCGGCACACCCGGCCCAGCCTGCGCGAGTACCGCTCGCTGCTGGGCAGCCTGCTGCTGCGCACCCTGGACCGCGCCGGGCGCGTGCACCAGGCCATGCTCTGTCGCGGCTTCAACGGCCAGATGCCCGACCTGCGGGCAGGCACGCCCTTTGGCCCGCCGGAATGGCGCTTTTGCCTGGTCTGGGGGCTGTTCCTGGTGGCCGTGCGCGTCCTCAACCTTCCCCAGTTTCTGGGCGACCTGCCCCTGTACCTGGGTGCCAAAGCCGGAGGCCTCGTGCCTGGAGTCCTGCCGTGAGCCATCACATCGTGGAGTTGAAGGAGCTGGGCTTTTGCTACCCGGACGGCACCCCGGCCCTCTGCGGCATCGACCTGACCATCCACCACGGCGAGTCCGTGGGGCTGGTGGGGGCCAACGGCGCGGGCAAGTCCACCCTGCTCCAGCACCTTTGCGGCATCCACGTGCCCCAGACGGGCCGCGTGCGCGTGGGCGATGTGCCGGTGCTGGCGGGCACCCTGCGCGAGGTGCGCCGCACTGTTGGACTCGTTTTTCAGGACCCGGACGACCAGCTGTTCATGCCCACCGTGGCCGAGGACGTGGCCTTCGGCCCGCTGAACATCGGCCTGCCGCCCGAGGAGGCGGCCGCGCGCGTGGACCAGGCCCTGGCCCAGGTGGACTGCCTGCACCTGAAACAGCGGCCGCCGCACCGCCTCTCTGGCGGCGAAAAGCGCGCCGTGGCCATCGCCACGGTGCTGGCCTGCTCCCCGGACATCCTGCTCATGGACGAACCCTCGGCCAACCTGGACCCGCGCTCGCGCCGCCTGCTCATCGAGCTCCTGCGCGGGTTTACGCACACCAAGATCCTGGCCAGCCACGACCTGGACCTGGTGCTGGACCTCTGCGAGCGCACCGTGGTCCTGCACAAGGGCCGCGTCATGGCCGACGGCCCCACGGCGCAGATCTTCGCCGATTGTGCGCTGCTGACCGCCTGCGCCCTGGAGCCCCCGCTGCGCATGCAGGGCTGTCCGGTGTGCGGAGCCGCCGGAGAGACTCCACACGAGTTGACAGTTCCTTCGGCATGTGGATAATAGCGTGAAGGGTCGAGGCTTTTCGACCAAACGCAACCAAAGGACTCCCGATGCGACTCGTGACTCGGTCCGACTTTGACGGCCTCGCCTGTTCGGTGCTGCTCAAAGAACTGGGGCTCATCGACGACTACCTCTTCGCCCACCCCAAGGACATCCAGGACGGCCTCATCACCGTCACCAAGAACGACATACTGGCCAACGTGCCCTACCTGCCCGGTTGCGGCATGTGGTTCGACCACCACACCAGCGAGCAGACCCGCCTCGGCAAGGACTTTCGCTTCGAGGGCCTGAGCAAGCCCCTCAAGAGCTGCGCCCGGGTCATCTGGGAGTATTACGGCGGCGACCAGAAGTTCCCCAAGCATCTGCATCCCATGCTTGAGGCCGCAGACAAGGTGGACAGCGCCACCCTCACCGCGCAGGAGATCGCCGACCCCAAGGGCTGGATCATGCTCGGATTCATCATGGACCCGCGCACCGGCCTGGGCCGCTTCAAGGACTTCCACGTCAGCAACTACCAGCTCATGCTGGACATGATCGACTACTGCCGCGTGCACAAGGCCGAGGACATCCTCAGGCTGCCCGACGTGCAGGAGCGGGTGGAGATGTACCGGGAACAGTCGCGCCTGTTCGTGGACATGCTGCGCCGCACCTCCACCCAGCACGGCAACCTCGTGCTCACGGACCTGCGCGGCGAGGACACCATCTTCGCCGGCAACCGCTTCCTCATCTACACCCTGTTCCTGAACTGCAACATCAGCATGCTGGTCATGTGGGGCGTGCGCAAGCAGAACGTGGTCATCAATGTCGGCCACAGCATCCTCAAGCGCAACTGCAAGACCAATGTCGGCAAGCTCATGCTGGAGTACGGCGGCGGCGGGCACGACAAGGTGGGCACCTGCCAGGTGGCCACGGACAGCGCGGAGTTGGCCATCCAGGCTCTGATCAAAGAGATCACCGCCACTGGCTAAGACCGCCCCTCCCTTTTGAACCCAAGGGTGCTGTCGGCTAGTTCAGGTCGGCCAGCACCCTTTTCAATTGCGGGCCATGCTGCTGGTAGTATTTTGTGCAGAACCGCAGGATGGCCTCCTCGCAGGCCTCCACAGGCGGCAGGGACGGGGCCTTCCACAGCCCCAGGGCCGCGAAGTCCACGGGTTGGAACATGAGGCTCTTGTCCAGGCTCTCCGCGCCCAGGGAATTGGAGAGCGTCCCATGGCCGGGCTGGTCTACGGAGCGGATGTTCCGGGCGAACTGCAGCACCGAGGACGGCGTCATCTCGGTGTTGATCTTCTCGATGCGCTCGTTGAGCCGCGCGCAGAGCCGCTCCATCTGGCGGTAGTGCAGGCTCAGACGCTTGCGGCCGCTGCGCCCCGGGTCGTCCTCGTATTCGCCCGCCATGTACACCTCGCAGGCGTGGCGCACTTCGGCGTAGGCCAGGAGCACTGCCTTGGCGAAGCGCGTGCTGGGCAGCAGGGCAAAGGGCAGACTGTCGGGCTGCCAGGTGCGCGAGCCGGAGTGGCTGCGCGAAGCGGGAAACGGCGGGACCAGGCCGATTTCGGCGAACAGGGCGGCCTCGCCCTCCGGACCCAGCAGCAGCGAACGCAAAAAGAAAACGCGCGAGAACACCAGGGCCTCCCGAGCCCGCATGTCCTCCACATGGAGCTGGAAATCCTCCAGCAGGTCCTCCAGGGTCTTGCGCGCGCCGAAAAAGGTGCCCGCCATCTCGGTGAGCACCTCGGATTCCAGGGCGTCCGCAAAGGTCTTGTACCTGTCCATGCCGAGCCTCGCGTGGTTCTTTACACGACACGTACGCCATTGCGGACAGCGAGGCAATGCGCGGCAGGCAGCGCAGGCCAGGCCTGGCCAAGCTTGGCCAAGAATCCGCCTTGCCCGCTGGACGGCAAAGGAGTAAAGAGCATTGCTGCTGGCCGCTTCACGCTCTGACGCATTCCCCAAGCCGCCATTCAGCCTGTTGATTACATTCACAAAAGGACACAACATGCAGCCCAAGTGCATCTGTTTTTTCAATTCCAACAAGGCCTGGGGCGGGGGCGAGAAGTGGCATTTCGAGAATGCCCTGCTCGCCCGGGACAAGGGCTACCGCGTCTGCGTGGTGGCCAACCGCGAAAGCGCATTGGCTGACCGGCTTGAAAACCAGCCCGGCATCACGCTCTTGCGCATCAAGATCAACAACCTGAGTTTTCTGAACCCGCGCACGCTGCTCCAGCTTGTCCGCTTCTACCGCATGCAGGGCGTGGAGGCCGTGGTCATGGCCCTGCCCTCGGACATGAAGGCCGGGGGCATCGCCGCCAGGCTCGCCGGGGTACGCGACATCATCTACCGCCGGGGCATCGCCGTAGCCGTGCGCAACCGGCCCTTCAACCGGTTCCTGTTCAAGCACATCCTCACCAAGCTCATCGTCAACTCCCTGAACACCCGCGACTGCGTCCTGGCGGAGAACAAGCGGCTCATGGCGCCGGAACGCATCCACCTGGTCCACTGCGGCTTCAACGTGGCGGCCTTTGACGCCCTGCCCGTCAACGCCCTGCTGAAACGCAAACCCGGTGAGATCCTCATCGGCAATGCCGCCCGCCTGACGTCGCAAAAGGGCCACCAGCTGCTCATCGACGTCGCCGTACACCTGAAGCAACAGCCCATTGCCTTCCGCATCCTCATCGCCGGCGTCGGGGAAATTGAAGAGGAACTCAAGGCCTACGCGCGGGAACGAGATGTTGAGGACGTGGTGCACTTTTTGGGCTTTGTCGCAGACATGAAAAGCTTCCACCAGACCATCGACATCTTTGCCCTCACCTCCTTGTGGGAGGGTTTCTGCTACGTTCAGGTGGAGGCCATGACCCTGAAGCGCCCTGTTGTTGCCTGGAATGTCAGCAGCATTCCAGAGGTTGTCATCGACGGAGAAACCGGATATCTCTGCCCGGCTCAAGATACGGAGGCCTTTGCGGCCCGCCTGCTGGCCCTCATGCAGGACGAGGCCCTGCGCAAGAAACTTGGAGAAAACGGCCGCGCCCGGGTCCTCGCTCATTTCGAGATGCAGAAGACCTTCGCGGACCTGGAACACTGCCTGAACGCATAGGGGAGAGACATGGCCAAGGTTTTCATCACCGGCGGCGCGGGATTTGTCGGCTCGCGCGTGGCCAAGCTGTTCGTGGACCGCGGCGACGAAGTCTACATCTTCGACACCTTCAAGCAGTACCTCATCCCCAATGCCGAGGCCACTCCGCCCAACCTGCTGCTGCGCTTGCGCGACTTCATGGACAAGATCGAGCTGGTCCAGGGCGACACCCTGAACAAGGACCACCTGCGCCGGGTGCTGAACCGCATCAAGCCCGACATCATCATCCACATGGCCGCCCTGCCCCTGGCCTTCATGGCCATTGAGCACACCGAGGACGCCTTCCAGTCCATCCTGGGCAGCACCGTGAATTTCCTGGAGATCATCCGCGACTTCGAGCACCCCTGCCGCTTTGTGTACACCTCCTCCAGCATGACCTACGGCGACTTCCTCACCGACCCGGTCACCGAGGAATCCCCCCAGAGCCCCAAGGAGATCTACGGCTCCTTCAAGCTCGCGGGCGAGATCGTCTGCCGGGGCTACATGCGCTGCTACCAACTCGACCTGGCCATTGTCCGGCCCTCCGCCGTGTATGGCCCCTTTGACGCCAACCAGCGCGTGATCCAGAAGTTCGTCGCGCGCGCGCTCAGCGGCGAGTCCATCACGGTGGACGGCGACGGCTCCATGCGCCTGGACTTCACCTACGTGGACGACGCGGCCCAGGCCATCTTCCTGGTGGGCACGCACCCTGCGGCCAAGGGCGAGACGTTCAACGTCACCCGTGGCGAGGCCCGCTCCCTCAAGGACGTGCTGGACACCATCCAGAAGGAGATTCCGGAACTCAAGGTGAAGTACGGCCCGGTTCCGGCCTACATGCCGAGGCGCGGAACCCTGGACGTGACCAAGGCCAAGACGCTTCTGGGCTATACGCCGGAGTACAGCCTGGAGCGCGGGGTCAAGCTGTACATCGAGCATTTGCGCAACAATCCCATTTAGGGCCTTTTGCCCGCCGGTTTTCGCCAGGTCTGTGTTGACAACGAAAACCCGCGGGGGTACAAGCCCTCTTCGCACAGCGGGATGTAGCGCAGCCTGGTAGCGCACCTGAATGGGGTTCAGGGGGCCGGAGGTTCAACTCCTCTCATCCCGACCAGAAATCCCAAGGGCTTACAGAGATAATCTGTAGGCCCTTTTTCTTTGCCCTGCTCGATCGGTCCTCGATCTGTGCCGGATTCTAAACAGGGTCAGCGCAGGGCAGAGAATGCCCGCCTGTCCGCTGAAGCAGACCCTCGCCCCCTCTTGTCCTCGCCCGCGCACCTCTGGTATGGCCTCGCCATGAGGTACCCCATGCGCCAGCTCCCGCCCTTCACTTTCGTTGCCACCCTGACCGCACCACAGGCCGCTGCCGCCAGCACCGCACGGCCCGCTGCCCGGGCTGCCGCGAAGGGAGCCGGGTCATGAGCACCTACACCTACGAGGACAAGGCCAAGAAGTTCGAGATCGACATCGTGGAGATGCGCGGCCACGTGCGGGTCACCCTGACGGACAAGGGCGTGACGACCCAGCTCTGCACCCAGAAGAGCCTGGAGGCCGCGTTCGAGTACGTTGCCAGCATGTTCACGGCTGGCGGCAAGCCCGCGCCCCTGCCTGCGGAGTGGAGGCAGATCTAGGGCCCAAGGGCCGGGGCCTGTTCAGCCCTGGCCGCTGCCGGGCCGAAGGGATGCAACGATAAGATCAAAACAAAAGGCGGGGCCAAGCCCCGCCTCTGTCCTCTCTGCCTGTCGCAAATCTTCAGCTACTTGTAGTAAATCTTCAGCTCGTTGGTGTGCGTGGTGGCCTGGCCGGGCGTGGGCTGGCCAGCGGTGATGACCACGCTCTGCCCCGGGGTGAACTGCGGGGAGTCGTGCACGAACTTCTCGGCCCGCTGGACATGGCTGGCCAGGGTGGTGTCCACCAGGCGCGGCTCCACGCCCCAGAAGAAGTTCAGGTGCTTGACCACGCGCGGCTCCGGGGTCAGGGCATAGACGGGGTGCTCCGGGCGGCGGCTGGACAAGAAACGCGCTGTGGCGCCGCTGGTGGAGTGCGCCACCAAGGCCTCGGACTCGGAGTTCTGGGCCAGCAGGCAGGCGGCATAGGCCAGGTACTTGGCGGGATTCTTCTCCTGCTTGGGCGGCAGCGGCCCCTTGGAGCGCTCGATGTAGTAGGGCTCCGCGTTGGCGGCGATCTCGCTCATGAACTTCACGGCCTCCAGCGGATAGTTGCCCATGGCCGTCTCCTCGGAGAGCATGACGCAATCCGCGCCGTCGAGCATGGCGTTGGCCACGTCCGCAGCCTCGGCCCTGGTGGGCA
>CAYMIP010000064.1:0-12112 GCA_964390575.1 uncultured Desulfocurvus sp.
GCCTCGCGCGCGGCGTCCAGCTCCGTGGCCTGGATGACCAGCCGCCCCCGGCAGTGGAACTCCAGGCCCAGGGCCTGGTCGAACTCGCGGATCTCCGTGGCCAGCTCGTCCAGCCACTCCAGCACGGGCAGGTCCGAGGGCTCCGGCTCCTCGCCCAGAAAGGGCTCGGCCAGGGCCGTGATCTTGCGGCGCAGCCGGGCGAAGTCGATGGTCAGGGTGGCCAGGGTGCCGTCGAAATCAAAAAGCATGGCGTCCAGGGTGGGGGCTTTGTGCGGCATGGTTCCTCAGGTGCGTCTTGCCCGCAGGGCTGGAGCGCGGTACACGGGCTGGGTCAATCTGTATGACGGAGGGGTTGTGGTCAAGAGCTATGATGTGGTTGTGGCGGGCGCAGGCCCGGCGGGAGCCGCCGCTGCGGCCGTGCTGGCCGGGCAAGGGGCTTCCGTGGCCCTGCTGGACCGCGCGGCGCACCCGCGCCCCAAGCTCTGCGGCGGGCTCTTGACGGCCAAGACCGTGGAGGCGCTTGCGCGCGTCTTCGGTTTGACCGAGAGGGACCTGGCGGAGCGCGGCGGCCTGTTCCACAGCACCCCGGAGTACCTGTTTTTGCACCAGGGCCGCGAGCTCTTGCGCGGCGCGGCGGCGGACGCCTTTCGCTTCGTGGACCGCCCGCTGTTTGACGCGCTCCTGGTCAGCGTTGCTGTGGCGCGCGGGGCCGAGTACCTGCCGGGCCGGGCCGTGGAGTCCTGCGACCCGCTGGCCGGGCTGGTGCGCGTGCGCGGCGGCGAGGCCTATGCCGGGCGCTTTGTCATCGGCGCGGACGGGGCCAATTCGGTGACGCGCCGGGCGCTCTGCATTGACCGCGCGGCCTGGCAGCGCAACCTGGCTGCGGCCATCGAGGTGGAGCTGACTAACGGCCAGGGGCCGGGCCGGTTTCCGCGTGAGGTGAAGACGCCGGAGCTGCACGTGGGCGCGCCGAAGGTGCCGGGGGCGGGCTACGGCTGGGTCTTTCCCGGCCCGCGTGGGCCCAAGGTGGGCATCTGCGGGCTCAGGCGTTATGAGCGCGACGGGCGCGACTTCGGGGCCATCTTTGTGGATTTCCTGCGCCTGCTCGGCGTGCCGGAGCCTGAGGGCGTGGCCCTGCACGGGCACCCGCTGCCGTACGGCAACGCCCTGGCCAATCCTGCGTCCGGGCGGCTGCTGCTGGCCGGAGACGCCGGGGGCTTTGTGGAGCCGCTCTTTGGCGAGGGCATCTTCTACGCCCTGGCCACGGGCGCCCATGCGGCCTCGGCCGCGCTGCGCGGGCTGAGGCACGGGGAGGCCGCGGCTGCCAGGGAATACGAGCGGCTGCTTAAGCGCACGGTGCGGCCGGAGCTGGTCTGGTCCAACCGCCTGCGCTGGCTGCTCTTCGCGGCCATGACGCGCTTCGGGGCCGGGCCGGTGCGGGGCTTTGTGGTCAGCGCCCCGGCTGGGCTGGCGGCGATGGTCCACGGCAGGCGCTCGTTTAGGCTCCTGCGCAACAAGACCTGGGACTGGGGCGAGGGCGTGGGGGGGGAAACGCCCTACACGCCGGTCTGAGTGTCCGGCGGCAGGTTGCGGCCCGAGGCCGCGGCCCGCGCCAGGGTGTCGCAGCGCTCGTTCTCCGGGTGCCCGCTGTGGCCGCGCACCCAGCGCCAGGTGACCTTGTGGGCGTCGATGAGCGGCACCAGCCGTTTCCAGAGGTCCTGGTTCTTCACGGGCTGCTTGGCTGCGGTCTTCCAGCCGTTCTTCTGCCAGCCCGCGAGCCAGCGGGCGGTGAAGGCCTTCTGCACATACTGCGAGTCCGTGACGATCTCCACGGCGCTCATTGTCTTGAGGGTCTCCAGGCCGGCTATGACGGCCATGAGCTCCATGCGGTTGTTGGTGGTGCCCGAGAAGCCCGCCGCGATCTCCTTGCGGTGCGGGCCGCTGATGAGCACGGCGGCGTACCCGCCGGGGCCGGGATTGCCCAGGCAGGAGCCGTCGGTGTAGAGGGTCACGGGGGGATGTTCGCTCACGGGGTGTCCTTCTTTGTGTCCTTGGGGGGCGCAGCGTCGGGTGGTGTGTTCTTCTGGCGCGTTTCATTCTGGGCCGGGGCGTTCAGGGCCGCCAGGCGGGCCTCCACAAGGTCCAGGGCCAGGATGAGGCCCTTGGGCCAGCTTTTGCCCGGCCCGAAATGAAACGGGAAATGCTCGGCCTTGAGCTGGCGGGCGAAGTCCGGGCCCAGGGCGCGCTCCACCAGGGGCGGCAGCAGCACCACGGCGGTCTTGCCGCGCAGGCCCAGGCCCACGAACAGGGTCTTGCCGTCCGGTTTGGGCGGGTCCACCTCGCCCTGGCGCACCTGCACCCTGGCCTCGATGCCGTAGCTGGCGCGCAGGGCCGTGATAAAGGCCTGGACGTGCTCCTGCTCGGCCTTGGACAGGGTTCCGGTCTCGTCGGAGAGCCCGAACCGGGCGTTGATGCGCTCCATGTTGCGCGCGCTGTTCTTCCAGAAGGCCAGGAGCACCAGGCCCAGCAGCAGCAGGAGCCCGGCCAGGCGCAGCAGGTGCTCCAGCGGGCCGCTTGAGCGCACGGAAAAAATGGCCATGCGTCCTCCGTGGCGGTGTAGTATCCTCCGGGCGGGCCCCTGGCAAGAGTGGCACGGGCGGCACAGGCGGCACGAGCTGCAAGGGCCTGGTCTCTTGGGGCTTGCCCCGTGGCGAGCGATGGGCTATTTGGATCAGGCGGCACTCCCGCCGCAGGAGAGGCAAGTGAAGGAGCGAGACATGCAGCGGAAGGTACTCCTGGCGGCGCTGGTTGCGCTGGTGGCCCTGGGCGGCTGCGCCCAGCGCGATCCCAATCTCCTGGTGCGGGGCTTGAACGAATTTGGCCGCACGGCGGGCGACTACACCCTGACCCTCAAGACCTATGAGCTGGATGCCCAGGGCCAGGCCAAGCTGGTCGGGGCCGAGGAAGCCTCCCTGCGCGGCTTCGTCACCCGCACCCTGGCGGCCAAGGGCTACACGCTCAAGGCCTCCGGCCCGGCGCGCTACGCCGTGGAGGCCCACCTGCTCTGCGCCGACACGCGCAAGGCCAGCCTCGGCCTTCTGGCCGAGGAACTGCGCCTCCCGGCGGAAACCGTGGGCGCGGGCTACAGCGAGAAAATCCACTACTGGCTGCCCGAGTCGGGCGTGGGCCTGGGCCAGCCCAACAGGGACGCCATGGACCGCCGCGACTCCACCATGCGCCGCCGCTCCAGCGGCGGCTTTGACCGGCCCAACGAGGCCGCCTATGGCGGAACGCCCCTGGGCGGCCAGGACCTCGCGCATTGCCAGGGCCGCGTGCTCGTCACCCTGACTCCCTCTGGCCCCGGCCCGCAGCGCGAGGTCTTCCTGGACCGTGGCGCCACGGGCGACTGCGCGGCCGTGCCCGAGTGCCCGCTGGGCACCTGCCGCACGGCCCTGGAGCAGACCCTGGTGGACGTGCTCGAACGCCGCTTCTAGCCGAGACCCGACAGCGCAAGGCCGCTCCCTGATGGGGGGCGGCCTTTTTTGGCTTCTGCAAAAGCGCTCTCCAAGGCCATGCGTCGGCGGCCCGCCAGCGGGTTGTCATGGCCCAGCGCGTAGGCCATACTCCAAGGCCTGAGCCGCGCCAACGAGCGCATTGACAGGGACGAGACTGCGGGGCTACACGCTTCTCAGTCTTGATGCTCCACAGGAGTCTGCTCCATGCGTTCCTCCGCCCGCCTGCTGATCGTTGCCTTGCTGCTGCTCCTGGCCCTGCCCGCCCAGGCGGCGGAATCCGTTCCTGAAGGCCAGCTCCTGGCTTCCACGGACGCTGCGCCCATGCACCTGGACAACGAACTGGCCCGTGAGCACGAACGCTTCGCCAGCTTTGCCCAGGAGCAGGTGCAGCGCATGAACGCCAACATCCTCGGCGGCAAAAGCAGCATGCGCGTCCACAAGGGCTCCGACGGCCTGTACCGCGCCAGCTACAAGGCCATCGACATGGGCCAGGTGGCCTTCCAGGTGAGCCGGGCCAAGCACGACCCCTATTATTTTGTCGGTGTCATGGTCTACAAGGAGCTCATCCTGGAGAGCGTGGGCCAGACTGCCGAGGCCTGCCGCAGGGGCAGCTTCGAGCCCGTGGCCCAGACGCCGCAGCGGGTCATCTACAGCTCAAAGCGCGGCGGCGGCTGGAACTAGTCGGCCTTCCCGAAATAGAATCTCTTCGTCTTGTCCCGCAATGTTCAGGGCACGGTCCCGAACCAGGCGGGGATACGGCGTGATGTAAGGCCCCTCCTTGAAAAAGGGCCATCCGTAACGGATGGCCCTTTTTGTTGCGCCTCGGGGCTCCCTCCCTCTATATCGTCTGCTTGAGGGACGTGACCGTGACCTCCAGAACCCGCGTGAGGAACGGGAATTTCGCCTTCATCGCGTCAAACTCCTCCCCCGATTTGACGAACCGCGCGGTTCCTTCCAGAAGAAAACCAGTGCCCGGCCCCATGCGACCCTGCACCTCCTTGCTTCCGAGGGTAAGCAAGACCTTGTTGTTTATAAGGGTATTCTGCTCCGTCTTGCGCATTTTCCACGCGGGGATGAGCAGCCTCTTGCTGTCCGGCAGCCCAAGGTATGAGTTCCAGGTGTTGACCACGTGCGCCTCGTTCTCGGCGCAGGTGACGATGGAAGCAACACCCTCTTTGCTGACCACCTCACGGAATGTGTCTGTGAACATACGAATCTCCTTGATGTTGGAATATTGCGGATAACGAACATCTGTGATATCCATAATATTCGGTTTGGGTCTGGTCAAGACCGGAACGGCGGGTTAGATTATTTATTCAGGCAGCGGGCGGAGGAGTCACATGCAGTTCAGTGTCGGCATTGAGTACGCGTTTCATTCCCTGTTTTATCTGGTGGACATACCGGAGCACAAACCCGTCGGCATACGGCAGATAGCCGAGCTGCACGGGATCACGGAGAGCTACCTTTCCAAGATTTTCGCCAGGCTGCGCAAGGCTGGCCTCGTCCGGTCCATTCCAGGGGTCAAGGGCGGCTACGAGCTGGCTCGGCCTGCCGAGGACATGTCCTTTTGGGACATCATCGAGGCCGTGGAAGGCCCTTCATATTTTTTCCAGTGCGCGGAAATCCGCAAGAAGAACATCTTTGTTGATGATCCCTCCGCATTCACGGACAAATGCCCCTGCCTGATCAAGGTGGTGATGCTGGAGGCTGAGGAGTTGTTGCGGGGCAGCCTGCGCGCCAGGTCTCTGCGCTGGCTGCATGACCAGGTCTGCCGCGACTTTCCGGAGCGGAAGAAGATGGCCATCACGGAATGGATGAAGGGCATCTGAAGATGCCCACGTCGCTGGGGGGGGCTCCCCAAGGCAGTGGATGCAGGGGGTACGTGGGGAATAGCGCGGGGAGCGATTTTGCCCAAAAGAAAAAGCGGCTCGGTCTGGCGCCTAACCGCTTGATTTTCAACGGGCGTCCCCAAGGGGATGTGAACCCCTGTTAACGACGTGACCGGCTGTTCCAACACCCACCGCTTTCAATGATTTCAGGGCTCTGTCAGCCACTTTGTGAGCATCTTTAGGCGCCTTTAGGCAAGGTTTCTGCTACACACTCGACATCACCTTTATCGGGCATCGGGAGGAGTACCTTTCGCATGAAGGCGCGTCCACGCCTCGCATCTTGCATCGGCTGGCGAGCGCCTCTCTGTGGTCCAGAAGTTCTTGCGGCACGCTGACGGGCGGTTTCGATCATGGGTCAATCAATCTGGTCAGGAGGGAACTCTCATGTCTCGTCGCAGATCCTGCTGGCTGCTCGTGGTGATGGTGTTCTGCCTGCTGGCGACTGTCCCTGCCCAAGGGGCGGATGGCGGAAAGACACGGGACGTTTCCATTCCAGGCACCGGCCTGGCCCTTCGCGTGCCTCGGGGAGTCGCTGTCTGGCCTGCAAAACCGGCCAGCTCCGACGGCACGAGTCTTTCGGTGGCGGTAGAAACCATCGAGTCCTTCCGCGATAACGGCATAGTCGGCATTCCCGACGTCCTGGCCCAGCGGGCCGCCCTGGCCAAGGGCGAGGCCGAGGTGGCCGCAGACTGGGAGGAGGACGGGCTGTCCGAGGCCGTGCCCCTGCCCACCGGCGGCTACGCCGTCATGTATCCCTGGTACAGCCCGTTTGAATACTGCGCGCTGGAATTCACCATGAATGCCGCGTTTTTTGTGGGCAACCGGCGGGTCACCATAAGCTATATCGCCTCCCCAGAGGCCATCACCAGAGAGAACCCCGACTATTTTCAGGGTGCGGGTGAGAACGACTGTGAGGCGGCCACCATCTGGAAGCAACCCGGGGAGGAGGACGACCATGTTCTTCAGCGTTTTCACGAGGCGCTGAAGGCCGGTCGCCTGGGTCCGGTCGCCAACGCGTGGTACGCCGATTTTACAGCCATTCTGGCTTCCCTGCATCGGAAGATTCGTACGAGGTGAAAATCCACCTCTGCCCCTCGGGGCCGGTTGCTCCCCCGGGGGCAACCAGTGGACGTAAGGAGGGAGTCCAGACGAACACAATGAGTGGTACAACTCGTGGGGGCTGGTCACTCGTGGGGAATAGCGCGGGGAGCGATTTTGCCCAAAAGAAAAAAGCGGCTAGGTCTGGCACCTAACCGCTTGATTTTGTTCTGGCGTCCCCAAGGGGATTTGAACCCCTGTTAACGGCGTGAAAGGCCGTCGTCCTGGACCAGGCTAGACGATGGGGACTTTTTTAAGTGGCTGGGGGACGAGGAATCGAACCTCGATTGGCGGAGCCAGAACCCGCAGTATTGCCTTTATACGATCCCCCAGCACGTTGCGAGGAGCCCTGATACTGATTTCCAGGGGCCCTTGTCAACCCCGAAAAACCGGCTCCGCGCTGAAATCTACAGCGCGCGCGCCAGGCGGCGGGAGCGCTTCTTGAGCTTGTTGATCTTGCGGCGCAGCTTGGTGCGCTCCTGGCGGGCCTCCACCGTGCCCTTCTGCACGCGCATCTCGCGGATGGTCTTCTTGATGGTGAAGATCTGGTCCTTGTAGGGCGACACCGCGCCATCCCCGTCCACGATGCCGAACACGCCCTTCACGGCCTTGACCAGGTCGTCCTTCTGCATGCCGGTGGCGCCCACGATGGAGGGAATCTTGGCCACGATCAGCGCGCGCAGTTCCTTGGCCGTCATCTTGTCCAGGGACTTGGTGAGGCCCAGGCTCTCAAAAGTGATCTCAGTGACTTCCTGACTCATTTTCTTCTCCTTGACGCCCGGTTAGGGCAAATATTGGCATCCTGATCAGCACTCGGTCCGGCACTGGGCTCCACGCCCGGCTCGGCACTCTGAGTGAAACGCTTAACATAGGCCAGATAGCAGCGGCCCACAGGGGAATCCGGGTCCAGCGCGCCCACCAGGCCACCGAGACTGGACGGCCTCTGGAGCCGTTGCGGCGGAGCCTGAGGCTCCTCCCTGGGGCGTCCGCCCAAAGGAACTCTGCCACCTAGCAGTTCGAACCGCACCTTGTCAAAGACTTCCTGTCCCAAAAAGTCATTCACCCGCGCAAGGATCTCCGGGGCGAAATAAGTGAGTTCCTGTGCGGCGATGGAGTCCTGGGTATGCAGGATGAGCGTGTGTTCCTTGTGGCCCAGGGGCCGGGCCAGCTCCGCCACCTGCGCCCCCACCACGGCCTCCCACTCCAGCCACAGGCGCACCAGGCCCAGGCCGCCTTTCTTGTCGTAGCGCGTGAGGGAGCGCAGCAGCGTGTCGCCGAACAGGCGGCGGTGGCGCGACTCCCGGCCGGGGTGCTGCATCCGCCGGCGCTGCCTCACGGGCGGCTCCGGCGGGGGGGATTGCGGCGTGTGCGCGCATGCTGCATCCCCCCACCTATCCTCAAGCGGGCGCGGATGCAAGGACCGCCGTGGCCCGGCCCCGGCCGGGCAGCCCCCCGCATCGCCTGTTGCCGCCCGCCATCCGATCTGATATCCAACCTCATCGCAAGCATCGAGCGACCCCCGGAGGTGTCCACCCATGGCCAAGAAGCCCAGCAACAGCCCCGAAGACCTGCGCCAGGAAGCCCTGGCCACAGCGCTGACCACCATCGAGCGCAAGTTCGGCAAGGGCTCCATCATGCGCATGGACGACGGGACGACCCTGACCGCCATCCCGGTCATCCCCACCGGCTCCATCGGCCTGGACCTGGCCCTGGGCGTGGGCGGCATCCCCAAGGGCCGCGTCACCGAGATCTACGGCCCGGAATCCTCGGGCAAGACCACGCTGACCCTGCACCTGGTGGCCGAATGCCAGAAGCGCGGCGGCACCGCAGCCTTCATCGACGCCGAACACGCCCTGGACGTGGCCTACGCCCGGCGCCTGGGCGTCAAGACCGACGAGCTGCTCATCTCCCAGCCCGACTTCGGCGAGCAGGCCCTGGAAATCGCCGACCTGCTCGTGCGCTCCGGCGCGGTGGACCTCGTGGTCATCGACTCAGTGGCCGCGCTCATCCCCCAGGCCGAGCTGGAAGGCCAGATGGGCGAGACCCAGGTGGGCGGCATGGCCCGGCTCATGTCCCACGCCCTGCGCAAGCTCACCGGCACCATCCACAAGTCCCGCGCCGTGGTCGTGTTCATCAACCAGATCCGCATGAAGATCGGCATGACCGGCTACGGCAGCCCGGAGACCACCACCGGCGGCAATGCGCTGAAGTTCTACGCCTCCATCCGCATCGACATCCGCCGCATCCAGAGCCTGAAGGACAAGGAAGAGGCCTACGGCAACCGCACGCGCATCAAGGTCGTGAAGAACAAGGTCGCTCCGCCCTTCCGCGAGGCCCTGGTGGACATCCTCTACGGCACGGGCATGAGCCGCGAGGGCGAGATCATCGACCTCGGCGTGGAGCACAAGGTCATTGAGCAGTCCGGCTCCTGGTTCGCCTTTGGCGACGAGCGCCTGGGCCAGGGCAAGGAGAACGTGCGCGCGCTGTTGACCGAAAACGCCGAGCTGCGCCAGAAGATCGAGGACAAGCTGCTCGCGCACCTGGGCATGGTTCCGCCCGCCAGCATCCCCGCTGCGGCCGAGCCTGCGGACATGGACGAGTAGCTGCGGGCCTCCCCAGCGTACGGAACGTCGTACAGAACGTCGTACAGAACGGACCCGCCATCCCCACTTTTCTTTGGAGAACGAAACGCGCATGAACGCCGCAGAAATCCGCTCGCGCTTCCTCAAGTACTTTGAGCAAAACGGCCACACCGTGGTGGGCAGCTCCACCCTGGTGCCCAAGGACGACCCCTCGCTCTTGTTCACCAACGCGGGCATGGTCCAGTTCAAGAAGGCCTTCCTGGGCCAGGAGAAGCGCCCCTACACCCGCGCCTGCACCTCCCAGAAGTGCCTGCGCGTGGGCGGCAAGCACAACGACCTGGAGAACGTGGGCCGCACCGCGCGCCACCACACCTTCTTCGAAATGCTCGGCAACTTCTCCTTTGGCGACTACTTCAAGGCCGACGCCATCCGCCTGGCCTGGGACTTCATCACCAAAGAGCTGAAGCTGCCCAAGGACAACCTCTACGTCAGCATCTACAAGGACGACGACGAGGCCGGGGAGCTCTGGCAGAAGGTGGCCGGGGTGCCTGCGGAGCGCATCTACCGCCTGGGCGACAAGGACAATTTCTGGTCCATGGGCGACACCGGCCCCTGCGGCCCCTGCTCGGAAATCTACGTGGACCAGGGCGCGGACATGGCCTGCGGCCCGGATTGCGGCATCGGCAAATGCGACTGCGACCGCTTTCTCGAGATCTGGAACCTCGTGTTCATGCAGTTCGACCAGGCCGCAGACGGCACCCGCACCGACCTGCCCCGGCCCAGCATCGACACGGGCATGGGCCTGGAGCGCATCGCGGCCGTGGCCCAGGGCAAGCGCTCCAACTTCGAGACAGACCTCTTCCGCCCGCTCATCGCCTTTGTGGCCGACAAGGCCAAGGTCACCTACCGCGCGGACAAGGACGTGGACACCGCGCTGCAGGTCATCGCCGACCACAGCCGCTCCATCGCCTTTCTCATCACCGACCAGATCCTGCCGTCCAACGAGGGCCGGGGCTACGTGCTGCGCCGCCTGATCCGCCGGGCCTTCCGCTTCGGGCGGCACATCGGCCTGACCGACCCCTTCCTGCACGAGACCGCGCGCCAGGTGGTGGCCCAGATGCACCACGCCTACCCGGACCTCCTGGCCAGCCAGGAGTTCATGGCCCGGGTCATCCGCGAGGAGGAGGAGCGCTTCTCCCAGACCCTGGACAAGGGCCTGGTCATTCTGGAGGACGAGATCGCGCGGCTGAAAGAGCAGGCCGAGAGCCGCATCAGCGGCGAGTTCGCCTTCAAGCTGTACGACACCTTCGGCTTCCCGCTGGACATCGTCAATGACGTGGCCGAGAAGCAGGGCATCACAGTGGACGAGCCCGGCTTCATGGCCTGCATGAAGGAGCAGAAGATCCGCGCCAAGAGCGCCTGGAAGGGCTCCGGCGAGAAGGACGTGGCCAGCATGTTCCAGGGCCTGCTGGAGGCCGGGGTCAAGACCCGCTTCACCGGCAACGCCCAGCTGGAGGACGACGGCCGCATCGTGGCCCTGCTGGACGGCGAGGGCGAAAGCGCCGAGAGCCTGGCCCAGGGCCAGGGCGGCTGGCTGGTCACGGCTTCTACGCCCTTCTACGGCGAGTCCGGCGGCCAGGAGGGGGACCTGGGCGAGGTCTCCACCACCACCGGCGGGGCCGACGTGCTGGAGACCCTGAAGCCCGCCCCGGACCTCACGGTGCACAAGATCTTCGTCAACGAGGGCGAGTTCTCGCCCGGCCAGACGGCGACCCTTACAGTGAACGCGCGCGCGCGCCTGGCGTCCTCGCGCAACCACACCGCCACGCACCTTTTGCATTCGGCCCTGCGCCAGATTCTGGGCGACCACGTGAAGCAGTCCGGCTCGCTCGTCGGGCCGGAGCGCCTGCGCTTCGACTTCACGCACATCGCGCCCATGACGCCCAGCGAAATCACCCGGGTCGAGCAGATCGTCAACCGCGCCATCCTGAACGACGTCCCGGTGGGCCGCGAGTACGTGTCCCAGAAGGAGGCCGTGGCGCGCGGGGCCATGGCCCTGTTCGGCGAGAAGTACGGCGACACGGTGTGCCTGGTGGAAGTGCCGGGCGTGAGCATGGAGCTCTGCGGCGGCACGCACCTGACCAACACCGGCCAGACCGGCAGCTTCGTCATCCTGTCCGAGACGGGCGTGGCGGCGGGAGTGCGGCGCATCGAGGCGGCCACGGGCTGGAACGCCCTGAATTACCTGCAGACCCTGCGCCAGGAGATGAGCGAAGTGCAGGGCGCGCTCAAGGCGCGTCCGGAAGAGGTGGCCAGCCGCGCCAAGGCTATGACCGCCCAGGTCAAGACCTTGCAGAAGGACCTGGAGCGCCTCCAGACCAAGCTGGCCTCGGGCGAGGGCGGCGCGCGCCTGGCCGAGGTGGAGACCATCGGCGGGGTCAAGGTGCTGGCCGTCAAGGCCGAGGCCGCGTCCATCAAGAGTCTGCGCGAGCAGATGGACGCCCTCAAGAGCAAGCTGCCCTCGGGCGTGGCCTGCATCGTGGCCCCCACCGAGGACGGCAAGGTGACGGTGCTCATCAGCGTGAGCAAGGACCTGCTCGGAAAGTTCACCGCGCCTGCGCTCATCAAGGACGTGGCGGCCCTGGTGGGTGGCAGCGGCGGCGGCAGGCCGGATATGGCCCAGGCTGGCGGCACGGACGCCTCCGGCATGGACAAGGCCATCGCCAAGCTGAAAGAGCTGGTGGCCGGGGCTTAGGGACGTTCCCTGAGGCGCACCCGACAAAAAAGGACGCGGATTTCAATTGACAGCCGCGCGCAAAGCTCGTAAGAGCCCTGTTTCCAGTTTGGAGTGAAGGAGTTGACCAAATGAATACGTACAGCCCGGTCCCTGCGGACCTGAAGCACGAATGGTTCGTGGTTGATGCCACGGACATGGTGCTTGGCCGCATGGCCACTGCCCTTGCCCACCGCCTGCGTGGCAAGCACAAGCCCGGTTTCGCCCCGCACATGGACGGCGGCGACTTCATCG
>CAYMIP010000065.1:0-11777 GCA_964390575.1 uncultured Desulfocurvus sp.
CACCGCATCGCGGCCCTGGCCACGGCCGTGGCCTTCATCGGCAGCGTGCCGTACGTGGCCCTGCAGCTCAAGAGCGTCATCTCCACCTTCTCCCTGGTGGCCGGGGACAGCTCGCCCCTGCGGGACTTCATCGGCCCCTTGGTGGTGGTGCTCATGATCGTCTACACCATCCTGCTCGGCGTGCGGCGCATGGACCCCACCGACCGCCACCCCGGCATGATCGCCACGGTCACCGCCGGGGCCGTGATCAAGCTGGTGGCCCTGGTGAGCGTCGGCCTGTTCGCCGTGTTCGCGCTGAACCACGGCCTGGCCGACCTCCTGGCCAAGCTGCCGCCGGAGCGGCTGGCGCGCATCATGTCCCTGAACGGGCCTGCGGGCTCGCCCTACGTGGTCTGGGCCAGCTACCTGCTCCTGGCCATGTCGGCCAGCCTCTTCCTGCCGCACCAGTTCCACCTGGCCGTGGTGGAAAACGCCGACGAGCGGCACATCCTCACCGCCTCCTGGGCCTTCCCGCTGTATCTGCTCCTGATCAACATCTTCGTGGTGCCCATCGCCGTGGCCGGGCTCTCGGCCGGGCTGGACCCGGCCCGGGCCGACACCTACGTGCTGGGCCTGCCCCTGGCCCACGGCCAGCACGCCCTGGCGCTGCTGGTCTTCCTGGGCGGCTTTTCCGCAGCCATGGGCATGGTCATGGTCTCGTCCATGACCAACGCGGTGATGCTCACCAACCACGTGCTCCTGCCGATCATCGAACGGGTGCCCTCCTTAAGCCTGTTCAAGCGCCGCCTGCTGCAATGCCGCTGGGGCTCCGTGGCCTTCCTCATCCTGGCGGCCTACTGGTTCGAGCTGGCCGTGGGCGAATCCCACATCCTGGTGAACATCGGCGTCATCGCCTTCGGGGCGGTGCTCCAGTTCGCCCCGGCCATCCTGGGCGGCATTTTCTGGCGCGGCGCCACCAGGGCCGGGGCCATGGCCGGCCTGAGCGCCGGGTTCCTGCTCTGGATGCACACCATGCTCCTGCCCGCCCTGTCGAAAAACGGCCACGTCTGGGCCGGGCCGGTGCGCGAGGGCCTGTTCGGGCTGTCCTTCCTGCGCCCCGAGGCCCTCTTCGGCTTAAGCGGCCTGGATCCGGTCTCGCACTCGGTGTTCTGGAGCCTGACCTTCAACGTGGGCCTGTACACCCTGGTCTCCCTGCTCACCCGCCAGACCAGCGAGGAGCTGGCGGTGCTGGCCGAGTTCTCGGGCCTGCCCGCCGTGCGCGAACACGAGACCGGGCCGCAGGTGGAGGCGGACATCGACCTGGCGGAGAAGCGCCAGCTCATGGAACGGACGCTCAAGGAGTACCTGCCCCAGGCCGAGGTGCAGGAGATCATCCTCGGCAGCATGCACACGCTGGGTCTCTTCGACCAGCCCCGCATCTCCGTGACCATGCTGGCCGCGCTCTATGCCGAGGTGGAGAAGGCCTTCTCCGGCGTGGTGGGCGCGGCCGCGGCCCACAAGGCCCTGGGCAAGGCCGGGGTCTTCAGCCATGAGGAGACCAGGGTGCTGCGCGACGTGTATGGCAGCCTGCTGGCCGAGATGCGCATCACCCCGGACGAGATGGTGCGCCGCATCGACTACCACATCGAGCGCGAACGCCTGCTGACCCGCCACGCCGAGGAGTTGAAGGAGACCATCCGCCTGCGCGAGCAGGAGATCATCGAGCGCAGGCGCGCGGAGGAGGCCCTGCGCACGGCGGAGGAGAAGTATCGCGGCATCTTCCAGAACGCGCCCGAGGGCATCTTCCAGACCTCGCTGGACGGCCGCTTCCTCTCCGCCAACCCGGCCATGGCCCGCATCCTGGGCTACGACACGGCCGAGGAGCTGACAAGCCAGGTCACGAACCTGGCCCGGCAGGTCTACGCCTATCCCCTGGGCCGGGCCAGGCTGCTCAAGGTCCTCTCCGAGACCGGCTCGGTGGACGGCATGGAAATGACCATGCGCAAGAAGGACGGCGCCCTCATCTGGTGCTCCATCATCGCCCGGGGCGTGCGCGACGCGGACGGCAACCTGGTGCGCATCGAAGGCATCATCGCCGACATCACCGAAAAGAAGCGCGCCGTGGAGGAGCTGCGCGAGAGCGAGGAGCGCATCCGCGCCCTGTTCAACGCCACCTCGGATTCGGCTATCCTCATGGATACCGAAGGCGTCATTCTGGCCATCAACGAGCACGGGGCGAAGCGGCGCGGCCTGACCCCGGAGGACATGACCGGCCACTACATCTACGACCACCTCCCGTCCAACGCCGCCGAGATCCGCCGGCTGCAAACCCAGGAGGCCGTGCGCACCAAGAGCCCGCGCACCTTTGAGGAGGAGCGTGAAGGATTCTTCTACTCCGTCACCATCTCCCCCATTCTGGACACCGACGGCACGGCCCGGCAGCTGGCCAGCTTCTCCCGCGACATCACGGCGCGCAAGGAGTCCGAGGAGACCATCCGGCGCCTGAACGAGGGCCTGGAGCAGCGCGTGCGCGAGCGCACCCTGCAGCTGGAGGAGGCCAACCAGGAGCTCAAGGAGACCCTGGAGCAGCTCACCCACGCCCACAAGCAGCTGGTGGAGTCGGAGAAGATGGCCTCCCTGGGCGGGCTGGTGGCGGGCGTGGCCCACGAGATCAACACCCCCGTGGGCATCGGCGTCACAGCGGCCTCGCACCTGGAGTCCAGGACCAAGGCCATGCTGGGAGAGTACTGGGCCGGGGGGCTCAAGCGCACGAGCCTGGAGGAGTTCCTGAGCGTGTGCGACGAGTCCACGCGCATGATCCTCGTGAACCTGCGCCGCGCCTCGGACCTGATCCGCAGCTTCAAGCAGGTGGCCGTGGACCGCTCCACCGAGGAGCGCAGGGTGTTCCGCCTGCGGGACTACCTGGAGGAGGTGCTGCTGTCGCTCCGGCCCCACCTCAAGAAGTCCGCCATCACGGTGGAGGTCGTCTGCGCCCCGGAGATCGAGATCGACTCCTATCCCGGCGCCTTCTCGCAGATCCTGACCAACCTGGTGATGAACTCCCTGATGCACGCCTACGACCCGGGCCAGGCCGGACGCATCACCATCTCAGGCGCCGTGGCGCAGGAGCGCCTGCATTTTGTCTTCGGCGATGACGGCAAGGGCATCGCCCCGGAACATCTGGACAAGATTTTCGAGCCATTCTACACTACCCGGCGTGGACGTGGAGGAACAGGCCTGGGCCTGCACATCCTCTACAACATCGTGACGCAACGGCTCTCCGGCACGGTCCGCTGCGAGAGCGCCCCGGGCCAGGGGACCACCTTCATCTTGGACATGCCGCTTGGCGGAGCGAGGACGCAATGACCACGCACACGGGCGACGAACTGACCTTCCTGGACGAGCCGCCCACACCGGCGGCCCCGGACGCGTGCTCCGCCGTGCAGGGCGAGGCCTGGAAAATCCTCATCGTGGACGACGAGACGGAGGTCCACGACGTCACACGGCTGGTCCTCTCCGGCTTCACCTACAAGGGCCGGGGGCTCTTGTTCCTGTCCGCCTACACCGGGGGCGAGGCGCGGGAACTCTTGCGCACGCACCCGGACATTGTGGTGATCCTGCTCGACGTGGTCATGGAGGAGAACGACACGGGACTGAAGCTGGTCCAGTACATCCGCGAAGAGCTCAAGAACAGTTTCGTGCGCATCATCCTGCGCACCGGCCAGCCCGGCCAGGCCCCGGAAGAGCGCGTCATCATCGAGTACGACATCAACGACTACAAGGAAAAGACCGAGCTCACTGCCCAAAAGCTCATCACGACCATTGTCTCGGCCCTGCGCACCAGCTGCGACATCGCCACCATCGAGGCCAACCGCCGGGGGCTGAGGAAGATCATCGAGGCCTCGGAGAACATCTTCGAGCTGCAATCCCTGGAAAAGTTCGCCACCGGCGTGCTCACCCAGCTCACCGCCATCCTGGCCCTGAACCGCAACGCCATCGTCTGCCAGGCCTCGGGCTTCGCCGCCGTGAACCACGAGGGCCAGTTCAACATCCTGGCCGCCACGGGCGAATTCCAGCAGCATATCCGCAGGAACGTCGAGGAGGTTCTGCCCTCGGACATCCACGCCCTGTTCGAGCAGACCGTGCGGGAGCGCAACAGCCTGACCTTCAACGGCAAGCACTACATGGGCTATTTCTGCAGCCGCAACGGCTCGGAGAGCGTCATCTACCTGGAGGGCTGCGTGCAGCTCTCCGACCTGGACCACCAGCTGGTGGAGATCTTCTTTGCCAACGTGTCCATCGCCTTCGACAACCTGCACCTGGCCAAGGAGGTCGAGGACACCCAGCGGGAGATCATCCACACCTTGGGCGAGACCATCGAATGGCGCTCCCACGAGACCGGCAACCACGTGCGCCGCGTGGCCGAGTACATCCACATCCTGGCCCGCAAGTTCAACCTGCCCGAGGCCGAGGCCAACCTGCTGCGCCTGGCCGCGCCCATGCACGACGTGGGCAAGCTGGGCATTCCGGACAACGTGCTGAACAAGCCGGGCCTCCTGGACCCGGAGGAGTTGCGGCTCATCCAGACCCACCCGGCCATCGGCTACGAGATCCTCAAGTCCTCCACCCGGCCCATGCTCAAGGCCGCGGCCATGATTTCCCTGCACCACCACGAGCGCTTTGACGGCACCGGCTATCCCTCCGGCCTCGCCGGGGAAGGCATCCACGTCTACGGTCGGCTAGGCGCCGTGGCCGATGTCTTCGACGCCCTCATGAGCGACCGCATCTACCGCCCGGCCTGGCCCGTGGCCCAGGTGGTGGCGCATTTCCAGAAGGAGCGCGGCCTGCACTTCGACCCGCGCATGACGGACATCCTGCTGGACAACCTGGACGAGTTCCTGGCCATCCGCACGACCTACAAGGACTAGACCCGGCGGCGGACATGCGCACGACAAAGGGGCGGCCCCTGCGGACCGCCCCCTGGACGTGACAGTCGTGTGGCCTGCGGCGGCGGCTACTGGCCGGCCTTCACATCTCCCCCCTGCTCCTCCTCCCGGCCCAGCTCCAAGAGCCGCGTGGCGTAGGCCAGGCGCAGCTCCTCCATGTAGGCCACATCGATGGGGCCTTTCCAGGTCACGACCTCGGTATAGCGCTTGGGGATCTTGGCGGCCATGGGGGCGTAGCCCGTGCGCAGCCGGAGGCGCCAGCGCAAGCGTTGGATGGCCTCCCCGGCCGCAGCCAGGTTGTCGGCCACGCCCTGGTAGCCCAGGCTGATCAGCGCGGTCTTCATGCGCTCCTCGGTGTACACCGCGCGCGCGAACAGGCAGCCGACCATGCTTGTCAGCACGCAGCGGCTGGCCTCGTCCTTGACGAACCCGTCGATGACCTTGCCCGCGTCCTTGTCCTGCTTCTTCTGGTCCGCCGAATAGGCGCTGGAGTCCAGGTGCGAGTGCCGGAAGCTCAAGGTCTCGGACACGAAGAAGGTCTCGCCCGTGGCGTACCCGGCCATCTCCTGGCCCAGCACGCAGGCGAAGTCCTCGCCCTTGTAGTGCCTGGCCGCCACCAGGGTGCCCTGGGCCAGCAGCCGGTAGAACTCGTTGGTGGCCGCGCCCAGGTGGTGGATGGCCGCCTTGTAGCCCTCGGCCTCGCCGAACTTGAGCGGCACCAAGGTCTCGGCCTCGGTGATGAGCCCCTTTTCCAGGGCCTCCGTGGCCCAGGCCAGGGCCACGCCCCCGCTCATGCAGTCCAGGCCCTCGCGCTCCACGCAGTCCATGAGGCCCAGCACCCCGAACCCGTCGCCCATGCCCAGCATGGAGCCCAGGGCGAAGATGGGCTCGTAGTCGTAGGCCACCTGGCGGTACAGGTAGCGGTTGTCGGCCATGAACTTCTCGCGCAGATACCCGATGTGGATGCAGCCCACGGGGCAGCCGGAGCAGGCCGTGTTTCTGAGCAGCATATCCTTGGCGAACTTCTCGCCGCTGATGCCGTCGATGCGCGAGGGGTCTGAGGTGGCCTGCAGGTTGCGCCAGGGCAGGGACTTCAGCCCGTCCAGGGCGGCCACGTTCCCGGCGGTGCCCAGGTCGTGGTACTTGCTCATCATGGTGGTCTCGGTGAGCTGGTCGTACACCGCGTGGAAGTCGTCGGCATAGACCTTGCCCTCGGGCAGGGGGAAGGAGCCGTCGCCCACGATGGCGATGGCCTTCAGGTTCTTGCCGCCCATGACCGAACCCGCGCCGAGGCGCCCGAAGTGCCGGTAGGTGTCCACGTTGATGCAGGCGTAGGCGCAGCCGTTCTCGCCGGCCGGGCCGATGCGCAGGATGCTGCGGTGGCCGGAGCCGGGCAGCATGTGCCGGAGCATCTTGCCCGTGGTGAACACGTCCTTGCCCCAGAGGAAGGGCGCGTCCTTGATCTCCATGTGCCGGGAGCCCACGGAGAGCACGCAGGGCCGCGCGGCCTTGCCGATGATGACCAGGGCGTCCATGTCCGCGAAGCGCAGGGCCAGGGCGCTGCGCCCGCCCGCGTGGGATTCCGCGTACTGGCCGTGGTAGGGCGAGAGGAACCCGCACACGGTCTTGCTCATGAGCGGGTAGTAGCCCGTGAGCGGACCGATGGCGAAGATCAGCGGCTGCTTGGGGTCGCTCCAGGGCGCCGCCACGTCGCCGTACTTCTCAAACAGCATGGCCGCCAGGCCCGAGCCGCCGATGTAGGTCTCGCGTCCGGGCAGGTCCACGATGTGCGCCTTGCGCACGCTCAGGTCCACCAGGAGGATGCGGAAGTCGTTGCGGATCATTCGGCCACCTCCTGCACGAAGCCCGCCTGGCCCTTTTCGGCCAGCTCCAGGCAGTTGTGGGGGCAGAAGGACACGCAGCGGCCGCAGTGGATGCACATGTACGGGCTGCCGGTCTCGTCCTGCACGATGGCCGCGATGGGGCAGGCCGCCACGCACTTGCCGCAGCGGATGCAGAGCTTGCGGTCCTGGCGTACCCCGCCGTCGGCCTTGCGCGGGGTCAGCGAGCCCGTGGGGCAGGCCGCCGCGCAGGGCGGCGGATCGCAGGCCAGGCAGACCCGCGCCTCGAACCCGGTGCTGATGCCGCCGGAGGAGCCGATGCGGATGCCTGCGGTGTGCCAGGACAGGCGCTTGTGCACCAGCCGGGCGCAGGCCAGGGAGCAGCTCTGGCAGCCGATGCAGCGCTCCATGCGCGCCGCGAAGAAGGTCTTCATCAGGGGGGTGCCTCCAAAGAGTCGGGATTCTGGGTGAGGGGGCCAGTACGGCCCCGATTGTAAACTTTTTAGGCGCTCTGGGCCGTGAGGTCCAGCACCATGTCCACCAGCTCCTCGTCCGGGTTCACGCGGATGGCGAAGCCGAACTTTCTGGACAGGCCCTGCATGGCCTTGTTCTCCACCAGGGTCTGGCCCTTGATGTGCCGGGTGCCGCGGCCCTTGGTGTAGCTGATCATCTTCTGGAACAGCACGCTGCCCAGGCCCGTGCCCTTCTGGTCCGAGCGCACCACGATGGCGAACTCGGCCTCGCTGTTGTCGGGCTTGGTGGCCGTGCGCACCACGCCGAGCGTCTCGGGCAGGCCGCCCTCGCTGACCCCCGTGGCGATGAAGGCCATCTCGCGGTCGTAGTCGATCTGGGTGAAGCGGGCCATGTCCTTGTGGTCAAAGTCGCGCCGGACCACGCCAAAGAAGCGCATGCGCAGGTCCTCGTCCGAGAGCTTGGCTATGAACTCGCGGTGCGCGGGCTCGTCCTCGGGCCGGATGGGCCGCAGGGTGATCTTGCGGCCGTTCTTCAGCACCACGCACTCCTCCAGCTCGCGCGGATAGGGGCGGATGGCCAGGCGCTCGGGTCCGGGGCGCGTCTCCGGGGCCACGCGCACCTTGGCCCCCAGGGCCAGCACGCCCGCGTCGTCGGCGTAGAGCGGGTTGATGTCGAGCTGGGTGATCTGCGGCACGTCGATGATGAGCTGGGAAATCTGGATGATGGTCAGGCAGATGTCGTCGATGTCCGCCGCCGGGTGCTGGGGCGTGCCGTGCAGCAGGTTGAAGATGCGCGTGCGCGAGATGAGCTCCAGGGCCAGGCCCATGTTCAGCGGCGGCAGGGTCACGGCGCGGTCGCGGATCATCTCGCGCGCCACGCCGCCGTGGCCAAAGGCGATGACCGGGCCGAACACCGGGTCCAGGTGGGCGGAGATGAAGAGCTCGTGCGCGCCGGTGCGCCGCCCCATCTTCTGCACCACGAAGCCCTCCACGTAGGCGTCGGGCCGCTGGCGCGAGACCCGCGCCAATATGCTGGCCGCGGCCTCCCAGACCTTGTCCGGGCCTTCCAGGTCCAGGTACACCCCGCCCACCTCCTGGGGCTGGCTGATCTGCGGGCTTTTGAGCTTGAGCGCCACGGGATAGCCCAGGGCGTCGGCGGCGATGACCGCCTCGCGCGCGGAGGTGGCGCTCTGGGTCTCCACCACGGGGATGCCGTAGGCCGTGAGCACGTCCTTGGCCTCGGCCGGGGTCAGATTGGCGCGGCCCTCGGCCAGGGCCCGGGCGCAGACCTCGCGCGCGCTGGTGGTGTCCGGAAAGAAGTCCGTGGGCAGGGAGTCCGGGGTCTGGATGAGCATTTCCTGGTTCTTCTGGAACTCCACCATATACAGGAAGGCGCGGATGGCCTGCTCCGGGGTCTCGTAGGTGGGCACCCCGGCCTCGGCGAATACGGCGCGCGCCTTCTGGGCGGCCTCGGAGCCCAGCCAGGAGGTGAGCACCATGCGCTTGGCCTTCTTGCCCGCCAGGGCCACGGCCTGGGCCACCTCCACCTCGGACAGCCCGGCAAAGGGCACGTGCAGCACCAGCACCGCGTCCACGCCAGGGTCCGTGAGCAGGATCTTGAGCACCTCCACCCAGTCCGCGGCGCTGGCGTCGAAGCGCAGGCTCAAGGGGTTGGCCTTGGACCAGGCCTCGCTCAGGAGCTTGTCCAGGGCCAGCAGGGTGTCCTCGCTGAAGTGGGCCAGCCGCCCGCCACCGGACAAGAGCGCCTCGGTGGCCATGATGCCCGCCGAGGCCCCGTTGGACAGCACGGCCAGGCGGTCGCCGCGCAGGGGCTTGGCCCCGGCCAGGGTCTGGGCGGCGTCGAACAGGCCGTCGATGCTCTTCACGCGGAGCATGCCCGCGCGGCGGAAGGCCACGTCGTAGACCTCGTCGGTGCTGGCATCCAGCTCGGGCGGCAGGGCGGCCGCGCCAGCCCCCCCAACAGGCCCGCTGGCGCGCTCCAGGGCGGTCAACTCAGCCAGGGCGCTCTGCAACGCCTGCCCGGGCCGGAGCGCCAGCACGGGCTTGTTGCGCGAGGCGGCCCGGGCGGCGGACACGAACCCGCGCGCGTCGTGGATGGACTCCACGTAGAGCAGGATGGAGCGCACCTGCGGATCAGAGCCCAGATAGTCCATGATGTCGGCGAAGGACACGTCGATCTGCGCGCCAAGCGAGATCATGTGCGAGAAGCCGATGCCGTGGCTCTTGGCCCAGTCCAGAACCGTGGTGAACAGGCTGTCGGACTGGGACAGAAAGGCCGTCTTGCCGGGCAGGCTCGTGGTGTGCGCCAGGCTGGCGTTCAGGTTCAGGGAGGGCACGATGAAGCCCATGGACTTGGGCCCCAGGATGCGCACGTCCGGCGTGCCCGCGGCCGTGAGGATCTCGTCGCGCAGCCGCGCGCGGCTCTTCTCGTCCAGGCGGGAATAGCCCGGCCCCATGAGCACCACGGAGCGCGTGCCGCGCATCCGCAGGGCGGTGATGATCGTTGGGGCCTCGATGAGCGGGCGGCAGACCAGGGCCAGGTCCGGGGTCTTGGGCAGGTCCGCCACCTTGGCGTAGGTGAGCACCCCGGCAATGGCCTCGGCCTCGCAGCTCACAGGCATCACCGGCCCGGCAAAGCCCCCGCCCATGAGGTTCTTCATGACCAGGTGCCCGATGTTGGCCGGGTCGTTGGCCGCGCCGATGACCGCCACGGACTTGGGGCTGAACAGGAATTCGAGGTTGGTCAGGCTCATGCGGCCCCCCGCGTGTCGCGCTCTGGGCTGTGGAAAAAAGCTGCGTCTGCGGCTCTTGCTCCCTGATAGCCCGAACAGGGCGCGGGTGGCAACACCGTTGCGGCCCTTTGGCGCGGATTGCGGCGCGCGCCGCGTTGCAACACCACCCACGTGCGCGTATGCTGGGGCCACACCCTAGGAGCCGCCCATGAGCACGCTGTTCTCGCCCTGCACCATAGGTCCCCTGACGCTTCCAAACCGCATCGTCATCCCGCCCATGTGCCAATACTCCGCCCAGGACGGCCTGGCGGGCGACTGGCACCTCATGCACCTGGGCAACCTGGCCCTCTCCGGCGCGGGCCTGCTCATCATCGAGGCCACGGCCGTGGAGCCCTGCGGCCGCATCTCCCCGGCGGACCTGGGCCTGTGGTCGGACGGCTGCGAGGCCGCGCTGGGGCGCGTGCTCGGCTTCGTCCGCCAGCACTCAAACATCCGCGTGGCCGTGCAGCTGGCCCACGCGGGGCGCAAGGGCTCCTGCGGCCTGCCCTGGAAGGGCGGGGCGGCCATCCCGGCCTCGGAACCCGGCGGCTGGCAGACCGTGGCGCCCTCGCCCGTTCCCTATGACCCGGCCGACGAGCCGCCCCTGGCCCTGGACGAGGCGGGCCTCCTGCGCATCCGCGAGGCCTTTGTTGCCGCCGCTGTCCGGGCCGCGCGCCTGGGCGTAGACTGCGTGGAGCTGCACAGCGCCCACGGCTACCTGCTGCACGAGTTCCTCTCGCCCCTTGCGAACCAGCGCGCGGACGCCTACGGGGGCAGCCTGGAGAACCGCATGCGCCTGCCGCTGGAGGTCTTCCGCGCCATGCGCGCGGTGCTGCCCGCACACATCCCGCTCGGCGTGCGCATCTCGGCCACGGATTGGGTGCCCAAGGAGATGAACGGCTGGGACGAGGACCAGAGCGTGGCCTTCTCGCGCGAGCTGGGCAGGCTGGGCGCGGCGTACATCCATGTATCCAGCGGCGGCCTCTCGCCGGAGCAGAAGATCCCCGTGGGGCCGGGCTACCAGGTGCCGCTGGCCAGGCGCATCAAGGCCGAGACCGGGCTGCCGGTCATCGCCGTGGGGCTCGTCACCCTGGCCCGCCAGGCCGAGGACATTGTGGCCAGCGGCCAGGCCGACCTGGTGGCCCTGGGCCGGGCCATGCTCTACAACCCGCGCTGGCCCTGGCACGCTGCGGCGGAGCTGGGCGCGCAGGTGGCTGCCCCGCCGCAGTACCTGCGCTGCCAGCCGCACGGGCTGCGGGATTTGTTCCGGGAGCCAGGGCAGGGTTGAGCCAAGGTGAAGAACAGAGAGCATGCTCCGCTGGCCGGGGGGCCCCTTCGGGGGGTCCATCGCCCCCCGGCCCCTCCCATGACGCAAACCTCCCCCTTCCGCCGTTCACTCCGCGATTTTCGCCGTTTACCTAAAAATGCGGGCCAGGGGCTTGCTTCCCCATATAGGACCGGGGCACGGAAACACACCGCGCCACCGGCAGCCCGCCATGGGCATTGTACCGGAACAGGCACACAAAACGACAAGGCAGGAGTGAGGCATGAGCGACGAATCGACCAAGATCGAAAGTTTGCAGCAGGCAGGACTGACCTTTGACCCGCCCAAGGCCGCCCAGGCGGTTGCCTATGTCAAGAGCATGGCCGACTACGAGGCCCTGTACAAGCACGCCGACGAAGACCCCGAAGGCTTCTGGGCCGAGCGCGCCCGCCAGCTCATCACCTGGGACAAGCCCTTCACCA
>CAYMIP010000066.1:0-11272 GCA_964390575.1 uncultured Desulfocurvus sp.
ATGGCCCAGGCCGCGCACCGCATGGGCGCGAAGATCACCCTGGTGGACGCCCTGCCGCGCCTGGCCGGGGCCGAGGACCCCGAGGTCAGCAAGACCCTTGAATCCGTGTTCAAGCGCCAGGGCTGGGACCTGCGCCTGGGCGTCAAAGTGGCCTCTGTGGCCACGCGCGGCGCAGAGGCGGTGCTCACCCTGCATTCCGAGACAGCGGGCAGCGAAGAGATCAGCGCCAAGGCCGCGCTGGTGGCCGTGGGCCGCAGGCCCAACAGCGTTGACCTGGGGCTCGAGGCCCTGGGCGTGAGCCTCACCGGGCCGGGTTTCATCACCACCAACGAGCACCTGCTGGCCGCGCCCAACGTCTTTGCCGTGGGCGATGTCAACGGCCGCATGCTCCTGGCCCACGCCGCCAGCCACCAGGCCCATTATGTGGTCGAGCGCCTGCTGGGCAAGGCAACCGGCCCGTACGAATCCGGCCCGGTGCCGAGCATCCTTTACGGCGCGCCCGAGGTCTTCCGCGCGGGCCTTCTGGCCGGGGAGGCCAAGGCCAGGGGCGAGGCCGTGCTGGTGAGCCGCGCGCAACTCGTGGCCAACCCCATGGCCCAGGCCCACGCGGCCACCCAGGGCTTTGTGAAATGCGTCTGGCGGGAGGGCCGGGTCGTGGGCATCACGGCGGTGGGCGCGGGCGTGTCGCGCCTGGCCTGCTTCGCCACGCTCATCATCCAGCAGGGCTGGACCCGCAAAGACGCCGAGGCCTTCCTGTTCCCCCACCCGACCCTGGACGAAACGCTCAAGGCCGCGCTTTTGGCCGACAAAGAGGCCGTGTAGGCCAAGACAAGGAAGGATATCCCATGACCGCCACCAAGAAGCCCGCATTGAAAAAGCCTGCCGCGCCCAAGCCCGCCGCCCCGAAAAACGCGGCGAAGCCGACGGCGAAGCCGCCCGCTGCCAAAAAGCCCGCTGCCAAAAAAGTTGTCGGCCCCATCCAGGTGGAAGCCCTGGAGGCCCGCCCGGAGTTCGACCTGTTCACCTACTGCGAGCTGGCGGGCGAGACGCGCATCGAGCACGACCTGCTGGAGGAGCTGGAGCCGCGCTTCGACGAGTGGGCGGCCAAGTACCTGCGCGCCTACCGCATCACCGACCCTGCGGCCCCCAAGGGCGGCGGCCACGTCATCCTCTGGCTGGAGCAGCCCGTGGAGGACATGATCGAGGGCATCTGGCAGGATTCGCCCAGCGCTGGCATGTCCTTCCACAACCTGGCCATCCACATGGTCATGAGCGCCGCCCAGGCCCTGGTGCCCGAGCTGGCCGACAAGGGCTGCGCGCCCCTGCCCAAACCCACCACGGGCGTTCTGAAAGCCTTCGAAAAGCTGGGGCTTGTCTGGAACAAGGAGGGCACGGTGAACCGCCAGTTCGCGGTGTTCACGCGCGCGCCCTACAGCGACGGCTGCTCGGTCTGCATCCTGCGGCCCAAGTGCCCCAACGCCCAGGACGACTAGCCCCGCCCCAGAACGAATCAAGGCGGCTCCCCGGTGCTCCCGGAGGGCCGCCTTGTCCCATTGTGGGGGCGGTGCGGCAGCGCAGCTAGTCCTCGAACGTCTGCGCCCATTCCGGCACGTCGGAGACGGCGTGCAGAGTCCCCTTGGCCTCGGCCTTGCGGGCCACCACCGCCAGGCGGTCCGCCGAGAGGGCCATCCGCCCGGTGAGGGCTTGGTAATGCTGACGCGAGGCGCCGGAATGCTTGAGGTTCTTCTCACCGCGCGTGACGTTGAGCCAGGTCAGGGGCTTGATGAGCCCGGCCAAGGCCCAGAACATGGCCACGGACTTGGGCTTGACGTAGATGCCATCCACCAGCGGCTCCGCGAACCCCAGGGCGTGCAGGTAGTAGAGCAGCACCGGCAAGTGCACCGGGTGGTTGTGGAAGGCGAAGGCCTGGGACAGCGGCACATCATGCCCGATGAACATCCACTTGACCTTGAAATAGCCGGTAAAGAAAAAATGCAGGCGCGACTTGATGTTCATCATGTTCGGGGTGGTCAGCACGAACACGCCGCCGGGCCGCAGCACGCGGGCCACCTCGCGCAGCACGGCCAGATGGTCCGGCACGTTCTGCAGCACCTCGGAGAGCACCACGCAGTCGTAGCTGGCGTCGGCGTAGGGCAAGGGCTTGAGCAGGTCCACGCCGGTATCCACGCAAAGGTCCGGGTCCACGCCGGAGTAGACGGAGTAGTTGGTGCCGCACACCTGATAGCCCGCCCGCACCAGGGCGCCCGCCAGAATGCCCGCACCGCAGGAGAGCTCCAGCACGCTCCCGCCCGCCCGCGCATGCCTGCGCACGAGGTCCAGGGCCTTGTATTTGGTGTGGCCCAGGGCCTTGATGCTGTCTTGCATGGCGCGCAGAGACTTAGAGATAGGCCACGGAATTGGGCGGGGTCGACGTGCCGAAAAAGGCCTCCACGGCCTTGCGGTCATCCAGGCGGATGCGCAGGTCGGACACGGGCAGGGGCGCGGCGGCCCCGGCATAGAGCTTGAGGGCGCGCTCCACGAAGTCCGCCAAAAGGAACATGGCCTGGACCTCGAAGTCCCGGCCCCCCCAGCTCACGGACAGGGGAATGACGTGGGTGGACAGCGGCTTGCAGACCACCACGTTGCCGGTGCGGGTCAGGGTCTCCAGCACGCTCTCCGGAAAGGACACGGCCCAGCGCGCCATGACTTCCGTGAACACGGGCTCCAGCGCCAGGTAGTACTCCGGGTCCACCTTGCAGGCCACGGACTGGCCGGGCACGTTGAGCACCTGGGGCGACTCGCGGTAGGCCTGGGCCAAGCCTTTTTGCAGGCGGGTCAGGGCGTCCTGGTAGTCCTTGAGCGGCATGGGCGGCCTCCTTTGCGCACAGGGTGTGTATTTGACTCTACAGGGCACGATACATGGCCCGGCCGGGCGCTGCAAGCCCGACGCCGCACGCCCCGGCCCGGCCAGCCGCAGCTTGACGGAGACGCACGTTCTGCCTAGATGTGCAGCATGACAGAAGCCGGTATGCCAGAGTCGTCGCCCAATGCGCTGGACAACGGCCCGGCCACCATCTTCACCGCCGGGTTCTCCAACCTGCCGCTGGCGCGCTTTCTGGACAACCTACGCGCGCATGGGGTGCAGGTGCTGGTGGACGTGCGCTCCCGGCCCTATGCCAGCTACACCCCGCACTTCAACAAGGACCAGATCGAGGCCTCGGCCACGACGGCAGGCCTGCGCTACCTGTATCTGGGGCGCGAGCTGGGCGGCCAGCCGGACAACCCCGGCTTCTACGACGACGAGGGATACGTGCTCTACGACCGCATCGCGGCGCAGCCAAGCTTTCAGGAGGCCATCCGCCGCCTGCTGGACGGCCTGGGCAAGGGCTTCTGCCTGGCCCTGTGCTGCGGCGAGGACAACCCGCGCGCCTGCCACCGCAGGCTGCTCATCGCCCGGGTGCTGCGCGAGCAGGGCGTGGCCGTGGCGCACATCCTGGCCAATGGCACGCTCATCTCCGAGGCCGAGCTCTTGGAGGAGGAACGCCGCGCGCCCAAGCAGCTCTCGCTGTTCGGGGGCGTGGAGGAGGAGCAGCGGGCCTGGAAGTCACGGCAGGCGTATCCGGCAGGGCGCGCCCAGCTCTGACAAGACCCACTGTGCTCTGGCAAGCAAGCGTCCCGGAGAGCGGGCCTGCTGCCGCGCCGGAAGGCTAAGCGGACCCGTCTCGGAAAAACACACACCGCCGCCAGACGCATGAAAGGCAAACTCTCTGGCCGAGCGCCCGCCCCCATCCCGCCCCCCTCCCTTGACAATCTCGCGTCCCTCTCTCTATACGACGAGACCTTGAAGATTCTAGGCAGGCGGTCCACAACCCGCCAGGAAGGCAGTTCCCGGCGGTAAACTCGATACACATGGAGTGAGGGATGTCGGAAGCGCTCAAATCTCAGAGGACATACGTTCTGGTCGGACATGGCGGCAGCGGGAAAACCTCTGTCGCCGAAATGCTTCTGTTCAATGCCGGTGTGACCAACAGACTGGGAAAGAGCGAAGACGGCACCACCATCCTGGATTTCGAGCCCGAGGAGATCAAGCGCCGAGGCTCCATCCAGCCCAGCTTTGCCAACTTCAAGTGGAACAAGAACCAGCATTTCCTCATCGACACCCCCGGCGACAACAACTTCAACGGCGACCTGCCCTACACGCTCACCGCCGCCGACGCCGTGGTCTTCGTCATCGACGCCGTGGACGGCGTCAAGCCCCTTACCCGCAAGGCCTGGGCCGAGGTCAAGAAGGCCGGGCTGCCGGCTATCGTGTTCATCAACAAGATGGACCGCGACCGCGCCGACTTCCAGATGGCCTTCAGCAGCCTCAAGGACGGCCTGGGCATCAAGCCCGTGCTCCTGCACTACCCCATCGGCGAGCGCGAGGAGTTCAAGGGCGTGGTGGACCTGCTGCAAAACAAGGCCATCCTGTTCGACGGCAAGGGCGGCGCCACGCCGGGGACCATCCCCCCCGAGGTCGAGGCCCTGTCCACCCCCCTGCGCGAGGCCATGATCGAGAACATCGCCGAGAGCGATGAAGAGCTCATGGAGAAGTACCTGGAGAGCGGCGAGCTCACCCCGGACGAGATGAAGAGCGCGCTGGTGGCGGGCGTGAAAAGCGGCGAGCTGGTGCCCGTGTGCATCGGCAGCGGCCTGAACAACATGGGCGGCGGCCTGCTGCTCGACGCCATCCAGGCCCTGCTGCCCAGCCCGCTGGACCACCCCTACTGGGAGGGCGAGGACGGCTCCACCCGCGAGAGCATGGAGGCCGCGCCCCTGGCCGGCTTCGTGTTCAAGACCCTGGCCGACCCCTTTGCCGGGCAGCTCACCGTCATGCGCGTGCTCTCCGGCACCCTCACCGGCGACATGTCCCTGGTCAACTCCCGCACCGGCAACCATGAGCGCATGGGCCAGCTGCTCCTGACCAACGGCAAGGAGCAGGCGGTCTGCAAGACCCCGCTGGGGCCGGGCAGCATCGTCACCCTGGCCAAGCTCAAGGATACCAACACCGGCGACAGCCTGTCCTCGGACAAGGCCCCCTTTGTGCTGGTGAAGCCCGCCCTGGCCCCCACACTCATCACCTTTGCCCTGGCGCCCAAGGAAAAGGGCGACGAGGACAAGGTCTATCAGGCCATGGCCAAGCTGCTGGATGAGGACGTGACCCTGAAGCTGGGGCGCGACGAGGAGAACGCCGACACCCTGCTCTCCGGCATGGGCCAGAACCACATCGAAATCAGCGTGGAGAAGGCCAAGCGGCGCTACAAGGTGGACATCATCCTGAAGACGCCCAAGGTGCCCTACCGCGAGACCGTCAAGACCGCAGCACGCGAAATCCAGGGCCGCCACAAGAAGCAGACCGGCGGCCGCGGCCAGTTCGGCGACTGCTGGATCCACCTGGAGCCCCAGCCCAAGGGCGCGGGCTACCTGTACGTGGACGCCATCGTGGGCGGGTCCATCCCGCGCCAGTACATCCCGGCCGTGGACAAGGGCGTGCAGGAATCCGCCGCGCGCGGCGTGCTGGCAGGCTTCCCCATCATCGACTTCAAGGTCACGCTCTACGACGGCTCGTACCACAACGTGGACTCCTCGGAAATGGCCTTCAAGATCGCGGGCTCTGTGGCCTTCAAAAAGGCCTGCGAGAAGGCCAAGATGATCCTGCTCGAGCCCATCATGACCATCACCGTGGCCGTGCCCGACGCCCACATGGGCGACGTCATCGGCGACCTCTCCAGCCGGCGCGGCAAGGTGCTGGGCTCGGAGTCCCAGGGCGGCGTGACCGAGATCAAGGCCCACGTGCCCATGAGCGAGGTGCTGAAATACGCCCCGGACCTGCGCTCCATGACCGGCGGCCAGGGCACCTTCACCATGGAGTTCTCGAACTACGAGGAATGCCCGCCAGCCATCGCGGCCAAGGTCATCGAGGAGAACAAGCGCGAGGCCGCCGAAGAGGAATAGCCCCGCAGGACGACACGCAAGCGCACGGGCGGCGGGGGCAGACCTCCGCCGCCCTTTTTCGTGGCCCGCGCTGGCCTGCGCTGGCCGCAGCCTTGCTTGTGCCGGGCGGGCTTTTCACGTAGGGAAGCGGAGATAAGACACACACAGGGATGGTTATGCTGAGAGTTGTGCGCTTTTTCCTCATGCTCGTGCCCACCACGCTGTACTACAGCATCAAGCAGCTCCTGCTGGACCAGGAAAAGGCCACACCCGACGAGCGCGACCTGCCGGGCAAGGTCTATGGCCGCTTCATGCTGCGCATGGCGGGCATCAAGGTCGAGGCCGACCTCTCGGCCCTGGACCCCAAGGGCCACTATGTCTTCATGTGCAACCACCAGAGCCTGTTCGACATCCCCATTCTCTTCGACGCCCTGTGGAACTACCACATGCGCTTCGTGGCCAAGGAGAGCCTGTTCCGCATCCCGGTGTACGGCAAGGCCCTGGGCGACGCGGGCCACATCTCCATCAACCGCGGGAACCGCCGCGCGGCCATGAAGAGCGTGGATGAGGCCGTGGCCGCGGCGCACAGCGGCATCTCGCCCCTGATCTTTCCCGAGGGCACGCGCAACCCGGACATCTCGAAACTCCTGGACTTCAAGGTGGGCGGCATGGTGCTGGCGCTCAAGTGCGGCCTGCCCGTGGCCCCCATTGTGATGTCCGGCACGGGCAAGCTCCTGCCCAAGAAGTCCTGGTTCTTCAATCCCGATCAACTGGTCCGGCTCAAGGCGCTGCCCCCCGTGGACCCCTCCGCCTACACCATGAAAGAGCGCGAGCGCTTCAAGGACGACATGTACGACCTCATGAACGAAGCCTATCAAAAGCTGGCAAGGAGCTGACATGGCGCAACGCCAAGACGAACTGACCATCCATCCCCTGGGCGGCCTGGGGGAGATCGGCCTCAACTGCATGGCCTTCAAGGCCCAGGGCTCAACCGTGCTCGTGGACTGCGGGCTGATGTTCCCCGAGGACTACCTCTTTGGCGTGGATGTGGTCATTCCGCGCTTCGAGCACATCCTGGCCAAAAAGGACCAGCTCCGGGCCGTGGTGCTGACCCACGGGCACGAGGACCACATCGGCGCCCTGCCCTGGCTGCTGCCCCATGTGGACGTGCCGGTGTACGGCTCGGACTTCACCCTGGCCCTGGTGGGCGCCAAGCTCAAGGAGCGCGGCATCGAGGCCGACCTGCGCCCCGTGAAGGCCGGCGACCGCGTGGAGATGGGCCCCTTTGCCTTCAACTTCATCCCGGTCTGCCACTCCATCATCAAGGGCTTTGCCTTGGGCATCGAGACCCCCCAGGGCCGCATGCTGCACACCGGGGACTTCAAGATCGACCGCAACCCGCTGGACGGCCACGCCACGGACATGGACGCCATCCGCCGCTTTGCCGAGCCCGGCGTGAAGCTCCTCATGAGCGACTCCACCAACGTGGAGCGCGACGGCTTCGCCCTCACCGAGCGCGAAATCATGGCCTCCCTGCGCGAGATCTTCGACCGCGCCCGCGGGCGCATCATCGTCACGCTTTTCTCCAGCCATATCCAGCGCCTGCAAGAGATTTTCGACCTCGCGGCAGCCTGCGGGCGCAAGGTGGCCATCAGCGGCAAAAGCCTGGCCCGCAACATCGATCTGGCCCGCGAGCTGGGCTACCTGCGCATCCCCGGAGGCACCCTGGTGGAGGTGGACGAGAGTTCGAGCCTGCCCGACGAGCAGGTGGTGCTCGTGGTCACCGGCAGCCAGGGCGAGCCCCTGGCGGCCTTAAGCCGCATGTCCCTCGATGAACACCGCCAGATGCGCATCAAGAAGGGCGACCTGGTGCTCTTGTCCTCGCGCTTCATTCCCGGCAACGTGCTGGCCATCACCAAGGTCATCAACCGGCTCTACAAGCTGGGGGCCGAGGTGCTCTACGAGAAGGTCCAGGCCATCCACGCCTCGGGCCACGCCCACCGCGAGGAGCTGCGCATCATGCTGGAGGCGGTACGCCCCAAGTATTTCGTGCCCATCCACGGCGAATACCGCCACCTGGTGAAGCACACGCGCCTGGCCGTGGAGTGCGGGGTCGCGCCGGAGCGCGCCATCGTGCTGGAGGACGGCCAGCCCCTGACCTTCCTGCCCCTGGGCATCCGCCTGGAGGAGGCCGTGCCCGCCGAGCGCATCCTGGTGGACGGCAAGGGCGTGGGCGACGTGGGCCAGAGCGTGCTCAAGGAGCGCCAGCTTCTGGCCGGGGAGGGCATGGTGGTGGTGCTTCTGGTGATCGACAAGGACACCGGCGCGATCAGGCTCGGCCCGGACATCGTGTCCAAGGGCTTCGTGTTCGAGCAGCAGTACGCCCATCTGCTGGAGGACGCCAAGTGCGTGGTCCTGGAGGAGGTGGAGAACGCGCCCCGGGGCAATCTCAAGAAGCTCAAGGAGCGCGTGCGCATGGCGCTGCGGCGCTTCTTCCGCACCGTGCTGGACCGCGACCCCGTGGTGGTGCCGCTGGTGATCGCCGTCTAGGGCGCGGGGCTAGCGGGAGTTGGCGTAGGCGTTGGCGGCCCGGAAGCGAGCCGTGTTGACCGGCGCGCGGTCAGGAGCCTGGAGCGGTTCTGAAGCCTCCGCCACGGAAGGCTCGGCCTCCGCAGCCGGGGCGGCAACCGGCGGGGCTGTTGCCTGCGCAGCGTCAACCTGGGGGGCCGGCGCGGGCTCGGCCTGGGGCTCCCCAGCCGGGCGCAGGATGGCCGACTGCGAGGCCGGGGCCATGCCTTCCTGACCGGGAATGATCTGGGAGAAGGCCTGGCGCAGGCCGGAAAGAATCCCCACCACATCGTCCAGCTTGTCCGGATTCATTTCCATGTTCGCCTGAAGCAGCTTGGTGTTGCAGAAGAAATAGACCTGGCTCAGGTTCTTGGCCACCTCCCCGCCCCGCTCCTTGTTCAGGCACTCGTGCAGTTCGCTCACAATCTCGATGGCCTTGGTGATGAGCATGCCCTTTCCCGCAAAGTCGCGCGCGGCCATCTTCTCCTTGGCCAGCTTGAGATGCTTGATGGCCGTATCGTAGAGCATGAGCAGCACATCGCCCTGGGTGGCGGTGCTGACCTGCGTCGAGAGATATGCCTTGGCGGCCTTGAGCATGGGCTTAGCCTCCCCTTTTCTATGCGCTGCGCTACTTGCTCATCTGGGTGATGGCGCTCGTCAGCTGGGTCTGCTGCTGGGTGAGCTTGCCCAGCAGGGTGTCCAGCCGCGCGAACTTTGCCTGCAGCGTCTGCTTGAGCTTGGCGATGCGCGTGGTCTCGTAGTCGATCTTGGTGTCGATATTCTTGGTGATCTCGCCGTAGTTCTCTTCCAGGATGTGCAGAGGGCCGTCGGTGCTGCTGGTGAGGGACTTGAGCCTGCCCACCATCTCCCCGGCCTTGCCCTGCTTCAGGTGCACTGTGCCGGTCATGGTCGTGTTCGGGGTGTGGTTGTCCAGCTGGACAACGAGACCGGCCTCGTCATAGCCTGCGGCGCCGGTGATCTTCCAGCCGTCGATGGCTGCGGGGTGGCCGTTGATGGTGGCGCTGGAGATGCCCGCCCCGCTGGTGGTGAAGCTCACCGCATAATTTCCGGCCTTGGTGGTGCCGCCAATGTGCGAGAGGTACGAAAAATCCTGGGAGCCGCTCTCGCCCAAGTAGTCTGCGGCGAAGAGCTTGGCCACGGCGTCGGGATTGCTGGACAACGCGCTGTCCAGGACCGTCTCGTCCAGCAAAAGCAGGCCGTTGGTGGCCGAGCCCTGGTCCGCGTCCGTCGTTATCCCCAGCTGGGAGAGCGAGGAGTAATAGTCGCCGGAAATGGTGCTGCCGGAAATGTTGTAATAGTCGAAGCCCAGGCCCTTGTCGGCGATGACGTCCTTGAGCTGGGTGGAGATCATCTGCACGCCATAGTTGCCGGTGAGGATGGCGCCCTTGGCCGTGCCCGAGGAATCGTCGACCTTGGTGGCGGCCTTGATGAGGCTGCGCACCTCGTTGACCTGGGCCACGAAGGTCTTGACGTTCTGCTTGATGGCCGCAGTGTCCGTGGCGATGCCAAGCTGCAGGGTGGCGTTGGAGTTGGCCTGCTTGAGGTTCATGGTGATGCCTGGAAGCACGTCCGTCACGGTGTTGGAGCTGCGCGAGAGCCAGCTGGCCGCGCCCGTTGGATAGCCGTCCACCTTGATGTGCGAACTCTGGGCCTGCTGGGTGTTCGCAAAGCCCGCAGGCTGGAAGACCAGGGAGCCGGTGTTGGAAAGCACCACCTGATTGGCGTCGCCCTGGCCCAGGCCATAGACCTGCAGGTGGTACACCGTGCCGTCGAAGATGGTTGTGGCCTTGACCTTGCCGCTGCACAGGGCGTTGTTGTTGATGTAGTTGACCAGGCCCGTGAGGGTGGTGCCGGCGGAAATGTTGCTTAAGGTGTAGCTCGTGCCGGCGTAGGAGAAGGTGATGTTCGTGTTGGAGGGCGCCACCACGCTGGTCAGGGCGCTCACGCCCGAGGCCGTGGTCAGGATGTCGTTCTGGGCCAGCTGACCGACGACGACGGTGTGCGTGGAGACCTGCGCGGTCGAGTCCGCCGTGGCCGACAGGGCCGAGGTGTCCGTGCTGGACACCGACTTGACCATGAAGGAGTCCAGGGTGTCCATGCCCTCCAGGGTGGTCTTGAGGGAGAGCATCTTGGTGTTCAGGCTCTGGAACTGGGTGACCTTGCTGGTCCAGTCCGCTTTCCAGCTCTCAAGCCGGGTGATGTGGACGCTCTCGGCCTTCACCAGCCCGTCGATGAGGGCGTTGAAGTCCGTGCCGTTGCCCAGGCCGGTGATGTTGGTCTGCCCGGAGGTATAGGAGGCGGTGATGCTGCTTGCCATGGTCGAGTCCCCTGGGGAGGCAATTCTTTCCTGGTCCTGGTTCCCCATGCCTCCTGTGCAAGCCTAGTGCCAGAATGACACGGGCCGCCTTGCGGCGGCCCGTGGTTCTTATGTTCTGGCGATTCCGTCCGCCCCCGGCTAGCTTTAGCCGCCGATGAGCTGCAGGGCGAGCTTGCCGAGGCCGTTGGCCTGGGACAGCATGGCCACCGAAGCCTGGGTCAGGATCTGGTTGCGGGTGAACTCGGTCATCTCCGTCGCCACGTCCACGTCCGAGATCTGCGACTCGGCAGCCTGGGTGTTCTCGGCCTGGATGCTCAGGTTGGTGATGGTGTTCTGCAGGCGGTTCTGCATGGCGCCCAGGTTGGCGCGGATCTTGTCCTTGGAGATGATGGC
>CAYMIP010000067.1:0-11197 GCA_964390575.1 uncultured Desulfocurvus sp.
CCCGGCGGATAGGACTCGTGCATGTTCTTGAGGCCCTGGATCTTGTGCCCGGCAAAGGGCTCCACCGCCACCACCTCCACGCCCGGATGCTCGTGCAGGCGCTTGGCCAGGCCCATGGCCGTGCCCGAGGTGCCCAGGGTGGCCACGGCGTGGGTGACCGCCCCCGCAGTCTGCTCCCAGATCTCGCGCCCGGTGCCGTTGTAATGGGCCTCGATGCTGGCCGGGTTGTTGAACTGGTCCATGAGCACGTATGTGTCCGGCTCGGTGCGGGCCAGGCGGTAGGCCTCCTCGATGGCCCCGTCGGTGCCCATGCGGCCGGGGGTCAGGCGTATCTCCGCGCCAAAGCCGAGCATGATGCGCTTTCTTTCCTCGCTGGCCGAGTCGGGCATGAGCAGGAGCATCTTGTAGCCCTTGACTGCGGCCACCATGGCCAGGCCCACGCCGGTGTTGCCGCTGGTGGCCTCGATGATGGTCTTGCCGGGGTTCAGCTCGCCGGAAGCCTCCGCCGCCTCGATCATGGCCACGGCCACGCGGTCCTTGATGGACCCGCCGGGGTTCATGGACTCGATCTTCGCCATGATTTTGACGCCGGGATGCGGGTTCAGGCGGCGGATCTCCACCAGGGGCGTGTTGCCCACAAGCCTCAGTATGTCCGTGCGCTGCATGACGAATCCTTGGGTTGCGGGCGTCCGGCCTGGTAAAAAGCGCTGGCCCGCGAATTGCATTTCCATCCCCAAACACAAGGGGTCGGCCTGATGACTGCATATCCGCATCTGAGAGAAAACATCACTGCCCTGGAGAGCGCCAACCCGGCCCTGCACGCCTGGCTCTCCGGCGCCGCCCTGGACGAAGAATCCCTGAAAACGGGCGTCTTTGTCAACCAATGGGGGCTCATCGACTGGCGCATGCCCTGCGGCGCGGGCATCTTCGAGGCCCTGCCGCCCGCCGGACTGTACCGCGAATGGACCGACATCGAGAAGCCCGACCTCTCGGCCACGGTCATCGTGGGCACCAACCTTGGCTACGGCCTGAACCACGTCCTCGTCAACACGCCGGACACGCACAAGGTGCTCGTGCTGGAGCCCAATCCCGCCGTGCTCCTGGCCTGCCTGGGCCAGACCGACTACCGCCCGTTTTTCGCCAACAAGAAGCTGCACTTCGTGGTGCCCACAGAAGACTACCTCTCCGAGGTCGTGAAGAACCTCGACCTGCAGTACGTCTACGGCAAGATTTACCTGCGCGCAGACGTTCCCAGCCGCCAGATCGGCTCGGAGTACGCCCAGTGGATGAACACCGTCAAGAACCGCCTGGAGAACTTCAGCGTGGAGATGGTCACGCTCCGGCTGCGCCAGGACGTCATGGTCGGCAATGAACTCAAGAACTACCGCCGCGCGCTCACCGACGGCAACCTCAAGTGCCTGAAGAACAGCGCGGCTGGCGTGGGCGCGGTGATCCTGGGCGCTGGCCCGTCGCTGACCCAGTTCGCCCCGGAACTGGCCAAGAATCGCGGCTATGCCCTGTACGTCACGGCCCTGCAAACCCTGCCCGTGCTCCGGCCCTTTGACCTCAAGCCCGACTTCTGCCTGGCCCTGGACTACGACGACAGCATGCTCTCGCTCTACGACCGCCTGGACCTGGACTGGGCCGCGGACATTCCGCTCATCTACTCCACCAAGGTCAACCCCGAGGTGGTGCGGCGCTACCCCGGCCCCACCCTGCCCCTGTGGACCCTGGGCGGCCTGGCCACCTTTGTGCTCCAGGACCGCGAGTTCGTGCTCGACGCGGGCGGCAATGTCTCCGTCACCCTGGTGCGCCTGCTGCGCTGGATGGGCATCGAGAGCATCCTCCTGGCGGGCCAGGACTTCGCCTGGAAGGGCAGCATCACCCACGCCAGCGGACACCATGCCGTGGACCACCCCATGCAGTTCGATCCCCAGCGGCACCAGATCTTGAAAAACCTCTGGGGCGAGGACATCCATTCGAGCATCCAGTACCTGACCAGCAAGCGCGACCTGGAGAACGACATCCGCACCTCGCCCTTCCGCATTTACAACCTCTACGGCGGCGGCGCCATCATCGAGGGCGCGCCCGCCCTGACCCTAGGCGAGGCCCAGACCAAGGGCTGCCTGTCCTCGGCGCCGGGCAGCAAGGAATACTTTCTGGAGAGGCTGGCCCAGGCCCGCACCCCTGGCCAGGACATCTGCTTCGAGCCGCGCAGCCACATCTGGACCAACTCCATGCGCAGCGTGGAGAAGCGCCTCCAGAAACTGTTCAAGCACACCAGCGCGAACCAGGTGGACGTTCACACCCTGCTGGAGCAGGCCCTGTATTTCGTGCGCCAGGACCCGCTGTACCTGCCCTACCTGTTCAACGAGACCCTGGACCTGGCCGGGCTGGCCAAGACCCGGCGCAGCTACGAGCACAAGGATCTGCTGGAGTTCAAGCGCATCGCCAAGAGCATCCTGTCCAAGGTGCGCGAGGTGGACCGCTGTGTGGCCGGCCTGGGCCGCCACCGCGCCGCCTGAGACCGCCCAGCCCGGACGAAGAGCCCTGACCGCAGGCGCCCGTTGGAAGCGATTCCAGCGGGCGTTTACCGTTCTTTTCCGTTCCTGGGGGCCGGGTTGCATGCGCCCCGGATTCGCCCTATAAGGCCGCATGCCGCGAACGCCCCCCACAACCATGGGCTCCACGCCCGTGGCCCCTTCGCCCCTGACCGCCTGGGCCGTCCTGTCCCTGCCGCTCTTCCTTGTGGTGGGGGCATGCTTTGTCTTCATCGGCGGGGAGCAGGCCGTGGCCGCCTATTTCTCGGCCTGGCGGCCGGAGCACCCGATTGCTGTCACCGCCCTTAAATTCTACACCAACTGGGGCAACCCGGCCTTGTACCTTGTCTACGCGGGCATCCTGGCGCGCGGGCTGATGCTGCGCCGCCGCGACCTGACGGCCCTGGCCCTGGGTTATCTGGCCGCGCAGCTTGTGGTGTCCGTGGTTCTGGAGCGCCTGCTCAAGATCGCCATCGGCCGGCCCCGGCCCGATGTGGGCGGCCCCTTCCTGCCCTGGTCCCTGGACCCCGGGCACCATGCCATGCCCTCGGGCCACACCGAGGAGATCACCTTGCAGGTCCTGCCTTTGGCTCTGCGCGCCGGGCCGTATTTCGCCGGGCAATGGCTCACAGGGGCGTGGCTCGCGCCGCTCTGTTTAGGCCTGGTGGTGGGCGCCATGGGCTTAAGCCGCATCCTGCTCGGTTGGCACCACCCCACGGACCTGCTGGCGGGCTGGCTGGTGGGCAGCCTGGGCGGGCTGCTCATCCAACGGCTGGCCCCGCGCATCGCCGCGCGCCTGCCCAAGCACTGGAGCCGCTGATGCTCGACCGCATCTGGGACCTGATCCGCCGCCACCCCTGGCTCTCCCTGGCCGTGCTCACGGCCGTTCAAACCATCGGCACACTGTCCAGCCGCGCCGTATGGTTTTCCGACGAGGTGCGCTACGCCGACGCCTATGCAGGGCTCTTGCGCGGCCGCTGGCTGGTGCTGTCCCTGAACGGCGTGGCCTATCCGGACAAGCCGCCCCTGTATTTCTGGTTCCTGCGCCTGCTCGATTTCCTGCCAGGCATAAGCGACCCGGCGGTGTTCTTCCTGGGCGCGGCCGTGAGCGGCCTCTTGGTGCTCTACGCCACGCTCTTCTGGGCGCGGGCGCTGGGACTCAAGGCCGAGGCCGGGCCTCTGGCCGGGCTGCTGCTGTTGTGCACCCTGTTCTTTGCCGGGCTCTTGCACTACTCGCGCATGGACCTGCTCTTCGCGGCGCTCATCATCGCCGCCCAGGCGGCCTTCTGCCTGGCGTTCCGGCCCCTTTCCAAAAATGGGGGCGAGGAAGCCCGCCGGGCACGCCTAGCCGCCCTGGCGCTCTTCCTGGCCGGGCTGGCCACCCTGACCAAAGGCCCGCTGGGCCTGCTCTTTCCGCTGCTCACCACCCTCGTCTACCTAGCCTGGCGCGGCCGCGCGCGGGAGTTCTTCCGCGCTCAGATGCTGCCGGGCCTGGGCGCGCTCATCATCCTGGTCTTTTCCTGGGTCCTGGCCGCCTACTTCGTGGAGGGGCCGGGCTTTCTGCACAAGATCTTCTACGAACAGATCTTCCAGCGCGCCACCAAGACCTTCCACCACGCCGAGCCGTTCTATTTCTACCTCCTGGCCTTTCCGCCCTGCTGGCTGCCCTGGACCTTGGCCCTGCTGGCCCTGCCGGTGCAGCGGCTGTTTGGCGGCGCGTTCTGGCGCCGGCTCTGGACAGAACGCAAACAAAACGCCCCCGAAGGGGGCGAGGCCCGGGCCTGGCTGTGGATCTCCTTTGCCAGCGGGCTGGTCCTGCTTTCGCTCTTAAGCGGCAAGGTGGTGGTCTACATCCTGCCGCAGCTGGCGCCCCTGGCCCTGCTTTTGGCCCTGGCGCTTCTGGACGACGACGCGGCGCGGCCCTGGCAACGGCTCTGGACCGCCTCGGGCCTGCTGTTCCTGGCCCTGGCCGCAGTGACCACCCAGGCCGAGCGCTTCCTGCCCGTTCCCCTTGCGGGTGAGGGGCCCCTGCCCGGAACCTGGGCCGTGGCCGGGGGCTTTGCCGCCTGCGGCCTGGGCCTGCTGGCCCTGCGCCGCCAGAACGCCCGGCGCGTGCTCCCGGCCCTGGCCCTGCTCACCGTGCTCTGGGTGCAGCCCGCCTGCCAGACCCTGGCCCCGGCCCTGGACGCCATCATGAGCCCCAAGGCCCAAGCCGACGTTTTGAAAGCCTACGCCGCCAGGGGCTACCTGCCCGTGGCCCACGACATTTACCAGGGCATCTACTCCTACTACCTCGGGGGCGTGGTGCGCGAGACCGCTGGCTTCAACATCCTGGACCAGCTGGTGGCGGAGCAGGACGTGGTGCTGGCCATCAAGAAGAAGAAGTGGGACACCTGGACCACGCGGCCCGGGCACATGGTCATCGTGCTCGAGCAGTGGCTGGCCGGGCAGCCCTACTACGTTGCCGTAAGCCGCAGGGACGGCGCGGCCCCGGAACCGCTTCCCCAGCCCCAGCCCTAAACCCTTTGCCCAGCCTGGCCGATTGGTATATATGCGGGGAAACTCCGCAGCGCCGGGGGCGTCTCATGTGAGACGCTCCGCGCTTGCGAGTCCGCCGCTGGAGGCCCTGGTGCGAACGCTCCGCCTTGCTGCCCTGCTCTGCCTGCTGGCGCTTGCCGCCTGGGGCTGCGCGGCCCTGCCACTGCTCGCGGTGAGCGACGTGCTCTCCATGGCCGAGGCCGGGAAGACGGGCTTCGACATGGTCGCAGGGCTCAACTCGCGCCAGACCCTGGAGCAGGACGTGAGCCCCGACGCCCAGGCCGAAGCCCGGCTGCGCGCCGTGCTCTATGCCCAGGGCGGCTCCCTGGCCCGCGCCACCCCGCACGTGACCCAGGGCCGCGCCTATGTGGTCGGCACGTACGACAACGCCAGAGAGTTGGAACGCGCCCGGGCCGTCACGCGCAACGTCAAGGGCGTGCGCGAGATGACGCTGTGCCTGTTCCCGGCTGGCTCGGGCAGTGTCCGGCAACTGGGCGCCACGGACGGCGAGATGCGCGACAACATCCTGCGCATGACCGGGGTGCGCACCCGCGAGGTGCGCGTGCTGGTGGTGGAGGGCAATGCCGTGCTCCTGGGCAACGTGCGCTCCAGCGCCGAGCGCGAGCACCTGGCCGAGTCCGCCCGCTATGCCGGGGCCACCAGCGTGCAGAACCATGTGCGGCTCACGGTCGCGAACTAAAGGCCAAAGAAAACGGCCCGCCAGTCTCCCGGCGAGCCGCTCCAGCGTCTGAAATCTCCCGCCCCTACGGCCTGCACGTCTCCTCGCCGCAGGCGAAAATCCGTTCGATGACGCGCAAAACCTCAAGGCCGTCCTCGCCCGTGATGGGCACCGGGGTCTTGTCGCGCACGGCGGCCAGGAACTGCGTCAGCTCCTCCTTCACCGGCTCGCGGTAGACCATGGGCCACTCGCGCACCGAGTAGCTCTTGTCGTAGGTGGAAAACTGGCTGAATTCCTTCACTTCCTGCGTCACCAGGTCGGCGGCGATGAACTTGGTCTTGGCCGCCACGCGGATCTTGCGCGACTTGTACGGCGTCACCCAGTTGGTGTTGATGTTCGCCAGCACGCCGTTCTCCATCTGCGCGGTGATGAGCGCGTTGTCCTCGTGCGGGCCCACGCTGGTTGAGGTCACGGCGTAGACGTGGCGGAACTCCGAGCCGGTCAGGAAGCGGATCAGGTCGATGTCGTGCGAGCCCAGGTCGCGGATCACGCCCACGTCCTGGATGCGCGGCGGGTACGGCCCCACGCGCTCGATCTGGATGGAGATGACGTCGCCCGTCTCGCCCACCAGCTCCTTGACGCGCTGCACCGCCGGGTTGAAGCGCTCGATGTGCCCGACCATGAGCGGCACGCCCTTCAGCTTGGCGGCGGCCACCAGCTCCGCGCCCTCGGCCGAGGTGGCTGCAAGCGGCTTTTCGACGAGCAGGGCCGCGCCGCTGGCAATGACCTTGAGGCCCACGGAATGGTGCAGGCTCGTGGGCACGCAGACGCTCACCGCGTCCAGGCCCTTGGCCAGCAGGTCCTCCAGCCGGGTGAAGGTGGGCACGCCAAAGCGCGCAGACACCTCATCCAGGGCGGCCTGGTCCGTGTCCACCACGCCCATGACCTCCACCCCATGCATCTCGCTGTAATTGCGCAGGTGCACCTTGCCCATCCAGCCCAGGCCAATGACGCCGACTTTCTGCATGCTCCAACTCCGGTTGCGTGTCTGAATCCACCCGCTGCTGCGGGCTGCGGGATTCGTACATGCTCCGACCCGGCAATGCAACCCGCGCCAAGACCACCTGCCGGGCCAGCTTGCTGGGCGGCCGCTTGCCGCACGCGCCAATTGACGCTATTCCTGGCGCATGAAACCCTCCACAATCGAACAGGGCGGCAAGCAGGCCCCCCCCCACGGCCCCCTCTGGATCAGCGCGGGCGAGGCCTCCGGCGACATCCACGCGGCCTCGCTCTTGTCCGCCCTGCGGCTGCATGAGCCCGGCCTCAAGGCCGTGGGCATGGGCGGCCCGGCGTTATCGGCCGCTGGCTGCGACGTGCGCTTCCCCATGCGCCTGATCTCGCTCGTGGGCCTGACCGAGGTGCTGTCCGGCCTGCCGCGCATCCTCAAACTTTTAGGCGAGGTCAAACGCGCCCTGGTCGATACCAAGCCGCGCGCGCTCATCCTCATCGACTGCCCGGACTTCCACTTCCGCGTGGCGCGCATGGCCAAAAAGCTCGGCATCCCGGTGTACTACTACGTGAGCCCGCAGGTCTGGGCCTGGCGCTCCGGCCGGGTGGAGTTTCTGCGCCGCTTCACACGCCGGGTGCTGTGCATCCTGCCGTTTGAGAAGGACTTTTATGCCGCGCGCGGCATGGACGTGGACTACGTGGGCCACCCGCTCATGGACCAGCTGCCGCTCTCCGAACTGGACGCGCTGAAGCCGGACCCGAACCTGCTGGGCCTGCTTCCGGGCAGCCGCCGCAAGGAGATTTCCGCGCTCCTGCCGGAGTTCGCGAGCGCCGCGCTGCTGCTCAAGCGAGAGTTCCCGGGCCTGCGCATTGGGCTGGCCCGCGCGCCGGGGCTGGACGAGGCGTTTTTGCGCTCGTTCCTGCCGCCCGAATTGCCCGTGCAGATCTTCGAGCCTGAAGAGCGCTACCGCATGATGCGCATGAGCCGCGTGCTGCTGGCGGCCAGCGGCACGGTGACGCTGGAGGCGGCGCTCATCGGCACGCCTTTGGTCATGGCCTACCGGCTCTCGGCCTTGACGTACGCCATCGGCAGGCTGGTGGTGCAGGTGAAATACGGCAGCCTGCCGAACCTCATCCTGGACCGGGAGGTGTTTCCGGAGCTGATCCAGGACCAGGCCAAGGCCGCGTTCTTTGCCGCGCGGCTGCGCACTTGGCTGGGGGACGAGGCGGCCCTGGCGGCCGTCCGGGCCGATCTGGCGGGCCTGCGGGAGCGCGTGGGCGGGCCGGGCGCTGCAAACCGGGCGGCGGGCATCATCCTGAACGACCTGGCCAGCCTGGATGCTGGCCCGCGCTGAGCGGAGGCGGCAATGGACGCTGTGCGCGTGTATGCGGACATCCAGGGGCTCTCGCCCGAGGCCTTTGCGGAGCTCCGGCAGTCCATGCCCTTTGACCAGGTGGTGTACCAGGACCGCAAGCTGTCGGTGGGCTATGAGGGCCATTACATCGACGTGGAGCCGTTCTTGAACGACATCGCGCGGCTGCTGGACGAGGACGGCTGGGGCAAGCTCGATTTCATCGACCAGCTCGAATATGCGCTGCGGCGCTACGTCATCAAGAAGGGCTCGTACCGGGTTGTGGACGTGATGCTGGACAATGTGATGGAAGGGGCGAGGTAGGCACATGGCGCTGATCGGCAACCTCATCTGGATCGTCTGCGGCGGTTTTCTCATGGGCATCGGCTGGTATCTGGCCGGGCTGCTCATGTTCGTCTCGATCATCGGCATTCCCTGGGGCCGGGCCTGTTTCATGTTTGGAAGTTTCTGCCTGTGGCCCTTTGGGCGGGAGATCGTGAGCCGCAAGTCGGTCACGGGCCAGGACGACATCGGCACTGGGCCTCTGGGGCTGCTGGGCAACATCATCTGGTTCCTGTGCGGCGGCTTTCTGCTGGCGATCGGCCACCTCGCCGCAGCCCTGCTCTGCTTCCTGACCATCATCGGCATCCCCTTCGGGCTGCAGCACCTGAAAATGGTTGCGGCCAGCCTTGCGCCCATCGGGAAGACGGTGGTGGAGAGGGGGTAGAAGGGGGAATAGCCTTCCCTTGACAGCCCAAGCCAAGCCCTGCACGATCTGAATCAACGACAGATATCCATAAATTCCGTAGCCAATCTCAATTAGCATCAATTTGGAGGCAACAGATGGCCTGGAGAGAATTTGACACTCGTTCATATGGTGTCCATCGCGGCCTAGAGCCTGAACAAACTGCACGACTTCGCACAAACGACGTATGTTTTTTACGCCGACAACATCGCTGTGGAAAAGTTTTCTCCGCATCAAAGTCTTGCTTTGTCGCCTGCCCAACAGATGATTCGCTTGAGCCACTATTAGCCTTGCTAGAAGCAAAACTTGCAGCACATGGCATTGAGGCTGTGATAGCAGTTAAGGAACGTGCCTACGGTCAGGACATTGTATGCACAAAAATTTGTGGTCGCATCATCGAATCACGATTTTGTGTCGCAATCTTAGATGAAACCGACCGTAGTGGGGTGAGCGTTGCGAATCCGAATGTTTACTACGAGTATGGGCTCATGACTGCACTGCGCAAGCATATCATACCGCTACAAAGGGAAGGATATCCTCTCGCATTCAACATTCAAAGCCAAGACACTGTAAAGTACACACCGAAGAATATGGCAGAGGAGCTAGAACGAGCAATCCGAGATGCGATTGCCATAACTGAGCCAGGGAAAAAACACGAAGATTCTATTGACCTTATAACAACACAAAGGATTCTCCGCCACCTAGAGCTATCTGGATACAAGCATTATGATAGCGATAGCCCAGTCACAGAGACAACTCGGGACACACAATTTATGACATTCATCTCAAATTCTGGTTTTTTATTTCTCGCAAAGGTAGACAACGATAAAGATATGCAGACATGCCAAGACGACATCCCTGTACTTGTACACAGACTTAAGGAAATAAAAAGACATGCGGAAGAAGAACTTGCAGAACTTCCAAAGACCATAGAAACAATTACACAGGAACTCAATGACCCTGAAAAGGAGAAAGTTTACGGCTATACATATCGCTATGAAAGAGAACAAGCGCTCCTCAGGGAAGAAAGGAAAAAACCGATACTTGAAAAAAGAGTCCGTTTTCTTTCCGGCGCATACTTTGGCATCGTATCTGCGCAAGGCCTAACCTGCGAGTTATTGCACGCTCAAATCTCATTGGCCCTCGCCGACACATCCTTAACTCCGATATGGAATGAAGGGCCGCTACTGCGCATTGGAGATACAAAAGTAGTCCTCAATACGACCCCTACGGCATTTTGCCAGGCCCCGGATACAAACTCAGAGCAATAGGCAGCACCAGCGCACCTGAATTAAATCCAGGATATTATCACCGCAGCCCCCAAAACAAAATCAGGCCCTTGCGAACGCATAGCAGGGGCCTGACTCGCCCCCTTGACTTGTCACCACAAGGTAGTACCATCCACCTGTGAACAGCAAGCACCGCAAAACCCTGGCCGCTGTGTTCAGCGAGCCCACGCGCTCAGACATCCCCTGGGCCGACATTGAGGCCCTGTTTGTGGCCCTGGGCGGCGAGATCGTGGAAGGGCGCGGGTCGCGCGTGCGGGTCACGCTGAACAGCGTCAGCGCCACCTTCCACCGCCCGCACCCCAGCCCGGACGCCAAGAAGGGTGTGGTGGACGCTGTGCGAGAATTTCTACGCAACGCAGGAGTAAAGCCATGAATGTCCTGACCTACAAGGGCTACACCGGAGTGTTCGAGTACTACCCCGACGACACCGCCTTCCACGGGCAGGTGGCGGGCATCACGGACGTGGTGCACTTCACCGGCAGCTCCATCGACGAACTCAAGCAGGCCCTGGCCGACTCTGTCGAGGACTACCTGGAGTTCTGCGCCGAGCTGGGCAAACAGCCGCAGAAGCCCTATTCCGGGCGCTTCAACGTGCGCATCAAGCCCGAGCTGCACCAGCGCATCGCCAGCCGCGCAGCGCAGGACGGCAAGAGCCTGAACGCCTGGGTGGCCGAGGCCCTGAGCAAGGTCGCCACGGAGCATCCCGGCAGATAGACCCAACTCCCCTCCCCTACAAAACAAAAAGGCCCCCACGATCATCTCGCAGGGGCCTTTCGTTTTCCGTCGCGCCCAGGCGCGCTACAGGTCGGACTGCGTGTTCAAGAGGCCCAGGCGCTCCAGCAGGTGGAAGGTCAGGGACAAAACCATGCCCACCACCGTGGCCAGGGCCATGCCCTTGAGCTGCACGTTGCCCAGCTTCACCGCCGCGCCGCTGATGCCCACGATGAGCACGATGGCCGTCAGGATCAGGTTGATGGGCTTGGAGTAGTCCACCTTGGCCTCCACCAGCATGCGGATGCCCGAGGCCGCGATGACGCCGAACAGCA
>CAYMIP010000068.1:0-10952 GCA_964390575.1 uncultured Desulfocurvus sp.
GTACAGGCACAGCGCGCCCATGAGCTTTCCGGTGAGGGCGTTGTGCAGGGGCGAGGCCGAGATGTGGATGCGCCGGACGGCCCCCTTGCGGCCCGTGAGGTCGACCTCGCGCAGGATGGTTGCGTCCTCCTGCATGGCCTGGCTGAGCACGGTCTTGCGGCTGGCGTCGCCGTAGAAGAAGTGGGCCACGTTCTGGCCGAAGAAGTCCTCGGGCTTGCCCTCGTGCTGGAGGATGTCGATGAGGCTCTGGTTGGTCATGAGCAGCGCGCCTGTTGCATCCACCACCACGTAGGGGGTGGCGATGCCGCGCAGCACGCCCTGGGTGAAGCCCAGGGACTCCTGCACCTTGTTGCTCATGGCTTGGAGCGCATCGCCAACGTCGCGCATTTCGCCGTGGAAATCGCCCTCGAGGCAGGTGTTGAAGCTGCCCCCGGCCTGGCACTGGGCAAAGGTGCGGATGGACTGCAAGGGCCGCAGGATGAGCCGCGCGCCGAAGAGGAGCGCCACGGCCATGAGCACCAGCATCACGGAGCCCGCGACCATCACGGTCCAGAACATCTGCCTCTCGTCAGTCTGATAGGCGGCGTAGGCGGCCTTGGACTTCTTGGCCTGCTCCTCCGTCTGCTTCTGGATGACGTCCTTGATCTCGCGCCACTTCTTGGTTTCCCTGGTGTTCAGGAGCTCGATGGCGGGCTGGACCTTGCCGTCCACGGCCAGGGTCATGACCTCGGTCTTGAGGGCGTGGCCCTCCTCCCACAGGGGCGCGAGCTTGCGCAGCTCCTCCTGCAGGCCGCCCTTGGCCAGGGCGGCGGCGGCCTCCAGGGCCTTCTTGAACTTGCCGTGGGCGGCCTCGTAGTTCTCGCGGGCCTTCTTGTCCGCCGGGTTGAGCACCACGTTGCGCGTGGCCTGCTCGGTTTGCAGGCCCTGGGCGTACATCTCCTGCAAGTGGCCCAGCAGGGCCTCGTCCACATTGAGGATGGCCTCGAAGGTGGTGGAGACGCGTTTGGAATTGTAGGTGAACAGGGAGACGGTGGAGAGAAAGCCGGCCAGGGCCGCAACGGCCAGCACGGCCAGGAGCATTTTGATGCTGAGTCGCTTCACGGGCAACCTCCAGGGTGCTTCTGCGCAGGCGCCGTGACTTTCTCTTACTGTGCCAACGACACTGCGCATGATGGGCGCAAAGCGTACTACAGGAAATGAGTTATTGTCAAAACAACCCAGGTCCGCAGTGTCGTTTTGGGGGATGTTTTCTAAAAGACCACGGCCTCGAACCAGAGAATCTCCGTGTCCGGCTCGCGCCAGGCCTGTGCCGGAAGCCCGGCCTTGCGGCAGGTCTGGGCCAGGAACTGCTCGCGGTCCCAGCCCCATTCCACGGGCACCTGGGGCAGCAGCAGGCCCTGGCTGGCGCCCCGGCGCATGATCAGCCCGTGCCGGCCGATCTCCACCTGCTGCGGGTCCGGGCAGGGCGTGAGCGGCCCCATGATGGAGATCTCGATGGAGAGGCCGTCCAGCTCCGGCGCGGTCAGGGGATTGAAGCGCGGGTCCTGGAAGGCTGCGGCCTGGGCCATGTCCCAGACGGTCTGAGAGAGCGGCCCGGCGCCCACCAGGTTGCCGATGCAGCCCCGCAAATGCCCGCCGCGTTTGAGGGTCACGAAGGCCCCCAGGGGACGGCGGAGCAGGCCGGTGGTCAGCTCGGCGGGGGGCTCGGGCGGAGTTGCCGGCCCCCGGCCCGTGAGGTGGCTGGCGATGGCCAGGCGCACCAGCTCCTTCAGGTACTGCTGCTCCTCAGGGCTTACGGTCAGGCGGAAGGCTGGCATGGGGGACCTCGGTTGGCGTCAGCCCGGCGCGGGCAGAAAGTCCGGCTCCAGGCCAGGGCTGACCATGTAGGGGTGCTGCTGGTCGCCGCAGGTGGCGGGGCTGGCGTCCCGGACGCGCACGTGGCGGCCCTGGATGGAGAGCCGTCCTTGGGCCAGCCAGGCGACGGCCTGGGGGTAGATGCAGTGCTCCAGCCTCAGGATGCGCTTGGCCAGGGCTTCGCCGCCTTCGCCGGGAAAGGCGGGCACGGCGGCCTGGATGATGACCGGGCCGTGGTCCATGATCTCGTCCACGAAGTGCACGCTGCACCCGGCCAGGCGCACGCCGTAGTCGGCCGCGTCGGTCGCGCCGTGGGTGCCGGGAAAGCTGGGCAGAAGCGCGGGGTGGATGTTCAGCACGGCCTGCGGGAAGGCGTGCAGAAACTCCGGGCTGAGCAGGCGCATGAACCCGGCCAGGAGCACCGCGCCCTGGCCTGCTGTGATGCCGTATTGGTTGATGACGCGCAGCAGCTCCCGGTCAAAGGCCAGGCGTGAGGGAAAGTCCGTATGGGACAGGGACGCGGTCGGAATGCCGAGCTTGGCGGCGCGCTTCAGGCCATAGGCGTCCGGCTTGTTGGACAGCACAATGCGGACCTCGGCCTTGAGGAGGCCCGAGCTGATCTTGTCCAGGATGGACTGCAGGTTGGAACCGCTGCCGGAGACGAGCACGGCCAGGGGAAAGGGCATGGGGCACTCCGCTTGGTGGCTTGGCTGCGCCAGGTTTGCGCCCCGGTGCGGCCTGGGTCCTGTCTAGCCTCTTTTGCCCTGGAAGGGAACCGTCGGAACATCGTGCGCCGCTCATCTTGTCAAGCGCGCTTGGAGGGCATATATTACGAAGACCAGCGGGGGGTATTTTGCCCCATCCGCCCAACATTGCAGAGGGAAGTGCATGTCGTCATTGAGCGGTCCCCGCCGCCTGAGCGGGTTGGTCTTGAGTTTGCTTGTTCTTGTCGCGCTGCTCGCGCCCGGAGACGTCCTGTCCGCGCCCCTGCCCCAGCCCGTGGAGCAGAGCCTCGGCGCGCTCTTAGACCTGAGCCTGAAGCGCAATGCCAGCGTGAACCCGCAGGACTTCCAGAGCCTGCTGGAGTATGTGGCCCAGGCCAAGGGCGACGCCCGCGACGTGGTGCCCGCGCGCCGCTATGACAGCAACGGTTCGGTGCTGCGCGTGAGCATGAAGACCTCGCTTTCCCGGCTCATGCGCTACTGCTACAACCCGGCCATCCCGAACTACCTGCTCTTCCCCAGCGTGCTGCGTCTGGCCAGCTGGCATCCCGGCAGCGACATTGTGGACAAGGACCCCAAGCCCTGGCTGAACCTGGGCAAGCTGGACAAGCCCGTGGCCCTGTGGGGCACGGAGAACGAGGTCAACGCCCCGGACTCCTTTGGCGGCGGCTACTACCGCTATGACTTGAACCGCCTGATCGTCCTGACCAAGATCGGCGGCAAGAACGTGCTCATCTCAGTCAGCAAGCAGAAGGACAAGTCCAGCGTGGGCAAGAAGGCCGTCATCCTGGACGAGGGCGAGTGGAGCTACTTCTACTCCGGCATCAATGGCATCAACAAGAGCCTTATCAGCTGGGCCGACACCTACATGTACGACTCGGCCTCGGTGCAGGTGTTCATCGAGGATGGCCCGAACCAGACCTCCTTCATGCTGTTCAAGTGGCTGCGCGCAGGCTGGTCCGGCATGAACATGGTCCAGAAGGACCACATCAACGACGGCTCCACCCGCTATGCCAACGCCTTCAAGCGCATCATGGAGTCGGACAAGCTGCCCGACCCCGACGAGTTCGCCCTGCGCGTGCGCGAACTGTCGACCATGAGCGACACCGAGCTGGACCACAAGATCGCGGACTACGCCCTGGCCATCGAGAACATCGCCAAGAAGTCCCCGTCCATGGACAAGAGCGAGTTCCAGAAGGTGGTGGAGGGCGGCAAATACGCCAAGATCCTGAGCCGTGAGGAGCGCGTGAGCGCCCTCTTGGTGGAGTACCTGAAGAGCCGCCTGGGCAAGACACCGCTGGTTGACTTCCCGGCTGCGCCTGGCGCGCGGCCCAGGGCCGGCTAGGGGAGGGCGGGCATGCTGCTGCCGGAATCCGACGCCAAGTTCAAGTACTGCCCGCTGCTCAAGACGCGCGACGACAAGTTGAAATTCTGCCTGGGCGGCATGTGCATGCTCTGGCGGCGCGCCGAGGCCGACAAGACCGGCCCGGACGACCTGGGCTACTGCGGGGCGGGCGGGCCGGTGGTTCTGCTGGCCGCGCTCAACGGCGGCGACGAGACCGCGCCCAAGCCGACGCTGTTCAGCGAGGACGCGTAGGCCGGATGCGCTCTCCTGCCGCAGCCAGGCTCCAGGCGGGGCCCCAGGCAGGGCTTCAGGCGGGTCAAGCCCAGGCCAAGACCCAGGCCAAAGCCCAGGCCGGGTGCGCGCGCCTGCTGGCCACCTGCCCGGACCGCTCCGGCATCGTGGCTGCGGTGAGCGGCTTTCTGCACCAGCGCGGTGTGAACATCATCCACTCCGACCAGCACTCCACCGACCCCGAGGGCGGGCGTTTCTTCATGCGCCAGGAGTTCTACCTGCCCGGCCTGGAGGACAGCATCGAGGAGCTGGCGAGGGATTTCGGACGCGAGGTGGCCGCGCGCTACCAGATGTCCTGGCGGGTGGTGCTGTCGGGCCGGAAGAAGCGCATGGCCGTGCTCGTCTCGCGCCAGGACCACGCCCTGATGGACCTGCTCTGGCGCGTGGGGCGCGGCGAGCTGCATGCGGAGGTGCCCCTCGTCATCAGCAACCACCCGGACCTCAGGACCGCTGTGGAGGCCTTTGGCGTGCGCTTTGAGCACGTGCATGTGCCCGAGGCCTCTGATGCTGCACAGGGCGCTGCACATGGCGGCCTGCGTGGCCGTTCGCTCACCGTGCCGGAGGAGCAGCTGCTGGAGCTGCTGGAAGGTCAGCCGGGCGGCCCGGTGGACACGGTGGTGCTGGCCCGCTACATGCGCATTCTTTCTCCGGCCTTTGTCAAGCGCTTCCCCCAGCGCATCATCAACATCCACCATTCCTTCCTGCCCGCCTTCGAGGGCGCGGACCCGTACCGCCGCGCAGCCGAGCGCGGGGTCAAGCTCATCGGGGCCACGGCCCACTACGTCACGGGCAAGCTCGACAAGGGGCCGATCATCGAGCAGGACGTGATCCGCGTGTCGCACCGGCACCGGCTGGACGAGCTGAAGATCCTGGGCCGCGACATCGAGCGCCAGGTGCTCTCCCGGGCCGTGCGCTGGCACCTGGAGGACCGGGTGCTGGTGGACGGCAACAAGACCATCGTGTTTGCCTAGGGGCGGGGAGAGCTGCCTCCGGCGGCCAAGGGGCCTGAGGCCCCTTGGAACCCCCATTGCGCCGAAAGGGCTGGCCCAGGAGGAACCTGAGCCAGCCCTTTCGGTTTGCATTGAGGGGGTTCGGGGGAAATCATTTCCCCCGGCCGCCGGAGGCTTTTGGCCCCTGACGGGGTCCAGGGGCGGAGCCCCTGAGCGAGTCTTTGCCCAGCCCCATCAGCCTTGCTGGGGCTCCGCCGCGACGGCGCCCGGAGGCAGGGGCGCGGCGGTCTGCTGCTGGAGCACGCCGTACTTGGACAGCAGTTCGGTGAGCTTGGCCTTGATGTTCGGTGTGGTGCGGGCCACCTGGGTCAGGTCGATGACCACCAGGAAGTCACGGCGCAGGGGCGCCTTGTCCCACAGGGCGCGCACGGCGGCCTGGACGGGCTCCTCCATCTGCAGCACCTGCATGAGGGCGGCCAGCTGCTGGCTGTTCTTGGTCTTGAACAGCAGCATGTCCCCGCGCGTGGGGTCCTGGGTCCAGATCTGGGTCTTGCGGATGCGAGAGAGCCCGCGCCCGGCCAGGGCATCCACGGCCGGAGCCGGGCTGCGGCGCGCGGACACGTTGCGCACCGTCACCTTGGCCCCCTCGTCGCGGGCCTTGTCCCGCAAAAGCCCCACAAAGGCGCTCTCCAGCAGAAAGAACAGCACGCGCTCCAGGGACTCGATGGACAGGCCCTGGGCCAGGGAGCGCACGGCCTCCAGCTCGTCTGTGCGCAGGGAAGCCAGGGCCGTCAGGAAGTGCTCGCGGGCCTGGCTCAAGACCAGCACCGCGCCCAGGGCCAGGGCCACGGCCTGTTCCATGAGGAAGGGCAGGGGGTGCTTCTCCTGCGGGGGCTGGCCTGCGGCGCGGGCCTGCATGGCGCGGTACAGGCTCCCGGCCACGGGGTCCATGCAGACGATGAGGGCGGCGCTCTCCAGGTATTCCAGCAGCAGGTCGCCGGGCAGGAAGTGCAAGCCCTTGAGCAGGCAGGCCTGAACCAGCTTGCGCCCGGCCACGGTCTCGGCGTCCTCGGCGCTGGCCGCCTCAAAGGCGGTCTGCACGCGGGTCTTGGCGATCTGCCCTGGCGTGTCGTGCAGGGTGGCCAGCACGTCGTCGAAGAGGAAGCGGATGACGACCTGCTGGCCGTCCTTGGAAAGCAGGAATTTCCCTTCGCCGGTGAGGTGCTCATAGCCCTCGGCGATGTGCTGGGCGATGAAGCGCTCCACGAACTCGCGCCAGAAGCTCTGGTTCATCTCGTGGGTCTTGATGAGGTTGGCGAACTGGGCAAGCCCTGGCGCGCCGAAGTGGCGCATGATGAGCTCTTCATAATTGTCCGTGGTCAGGCCCATGGCGAAGACCATGCCCTGCACGCTCTTGAGCAGCAGGGATTCGGTGTTGCGCAACAGCGCCGTGGTCTGGGTCTGGGCGGTCTCGTCCCCGGCGGCGCTCTCCTTGTCCAGGCGGTTCAGGAGCAGCGGAAAGTTTCCGGCCAGCTTGCGCAGGAAGGCGTCGGCCGGGTGGTTTGTGCGGCGGCAGAGGGTGTTGATGATGCTCTGCTGCTGGGTCTCCTGCATGGGGTATTCGCTGATGCCCCCGCTGTTGATGTCGATGAAGGCCAGCAGGAGTTCGCGCTCCAGCACCTCGCGCACGGCGCTCTTTTCCTTGAGCGGGCGCAGGGCGGCGAAATAGGCCTCCAGGCGCGCGGGCCACTCGGGTCTGGTCCCGGTGCTTTGCAGCGCGGAGCTGTGCTGTGCGTTTGCGTGCTGTTCCAATGCCCCTTCCCGGCCGTGGGTGCTGTGGACCCGCCATTGACCTGATTCTGCGTTCCTTCGGCCTGTTTGTCCAAAAAATCAAGGGGGCAGGCTGATTTTCCGGCCGATCAGGCCCGGGAATTCCTGGGCTCCATGGCGAAGCTGGCCTGGGCGTAGGCCGAGAAATGGTAGTGCTCGTCGCGCTCCTCCCGCCGGAGCAGGGCCACGCCTTCGCGCTCCAGCCAGTCGAACAGGCCGCTGTGGCGCAGCATGTCGCTGAACAGGAAGAAGTCGGCCCAGGCGTCCTCGTCGCCCGCTGCGGGCATGAGCACCTGGTGCCCGGTGTCCGCCAGGTCTGTGCGGAAGCAGGCCCAGAGGCGCGGATAGCCCTCGAAAAGCCCGGCCAGGCGGCGCAGGAACCCGGCCCGCACCGGGGCCGTGGTCAGGCCCTCGGCCACCCCAAAGTCCAGGCAGTCGAGCACGGTGTGGGCCAGGTACAGGAGGTCCACGTAGAGGAACAGCGGCTCGCCCTGTCGGGTGGAGGTGTCGAAGCGCTCCAGCATGGGCTTCACGGCGACCTCGAAGAGGTAGGGCACGGCGCGTTCGTGCCCGAGCATCTGGCCCTTCACGGTCTTGTGGCACCAGGCCCAGACGCGTTTGCACAGGGTGCTGCGGCGGATCCTGCGCAGCTGCAAGGCCTTGGCGTCGGCGTCGGTGTAGAGGCTGTAGCCCCGGCTGCGCAAGAGGTGGGAGAGGTAGTGGTCCTCGCAGCAGCTTTCGGCGTGGGCCGAGAAGCCGCCCACCTGCTCCCAGGTGCTGCGGCGCAGCAGGAAGGCGTTGCCGGGGAGGAACTCCACCGCGCCGGTGTGCTGCATGTTGTGGTTGTCGCCATAGGCGCGCAGGTAGCGCGAGACGAGGTCCGAGCCTGCGGCGTGCGCCAGCGCCCCGCCCACCAGCCCCACGCCGGGGCGCTCCAGGTTCGGCAGGTTCACGCTCAGCCAGTCCGGGGCCACGCGGGTGTCGCAGTCCAGGGAGAAGATGCGCTCGCCGCGCGCGGCGGACAGGCCTGCGCCCTTGGCCCTGGTGATGCCCTGGTTCTGGTCCAGGCGGATGACGCGCAACTGCGGCAGGGGGCTGAGCGGCGCAAAAGGCTGCTTGGAGCCGTCATCCACCACCACGATCTCGTCGGGCTGCACCTGCCAGGACGGCACCTGGCGCAGCAGGTTGTGGATGAACTCCGCGTCGTTGTAGGTGTATGTGCACAGGGAGAGTCTGGGGCTCGGCATGGGGCCTCCTGGCTCGTTGGGCGGGGGATGTTTGGGCTTCCCCTCTGATTTTTGTATGCCCTTTTCAGGCAAAAGCAAATCGTCACTCCGGCCCGGGCCTGCGATCCGCCCATTTCTGGAGTCCCAGCCAGCGCCCGGCAGCGCGCGGACGTTGCAATTTCTGGCGGACAGGCTACAAATTGCCCAGGCGGCAGCGCGGGTGTTCCGCGCCAGGCCGCGCCAGGCATGGGAGCAGTGCATGCGCTTTCTCGATTTTGTACGGCAAGAGGGCTACAGGCCGTACCACGGAACGGTGTCGGCCCTGGTCTATGCCTATTTCCGCTGCGAACACCCGGCCAAGGCCCGCTGGTTCCACCGGCCCGGCAGCTTCCAGTGCGCGGGCTGCGCCCAGCAATGCGAAACCGACAGCCCCGACGGCTTCCAAATCTTCCTCATGACGGACCAACGCAATGCCTGACACCCTGCGCTTTCTCACCCGCTCCCTGGCCCTGGCCCTGGTTCTCGTTCTGTCCCTGCTGACCATGGCGCCGCAGGCCCAGGCCGCCGGGGACGACGTGAAGCTCTCCCTGTGCAAGCAGGTGCTCTCGCGTCTGCTGTGCAAGAAAACCGGCGAGTTCGGCTACATGGGCAAGGTCGAGGACGGGGTGTACATCCTCTCCGTGTTCTACGCCTCCAAGAATTCGGAGTACCTGTGCGCCGTGATGCCCGACGGTCAGATCATCGTGCAGGACCGCACCTGGCGCGCCATGCGCCGGGTCATTCCTTTCACCACGGACTCCGACGGCAAGTGCCTTTCGGCCGCCTATTCCTCCTCCGAGTGCCCGCAGAAGACGCCCATCAAGGCCTGCCCGGCCAAGACCCCCCAGGACGCCAAGGAGCAGGTCAAGGAGACCTTCTGGGTCCGGCCCATCCCCAAGATCCTGGAGGAGGAGTACAAGGCCATGAGCGCCCAGGGCCAGCAGAACGCAACGACGGCCACACCGCCCGCTCCGGCCGGGCCGGAGAAGTAGCCGGGAGCATTTGTTTTTCGTCTTGCGCGGCCTTGAGAAAAAGGCGATACTCAAACCATGAGAACCCCTACGCTGGAACCCGAGGGCCAGAAGGACCGCAAGGCCATTTACGTGGCGCGACAGCCCATCTTTGACGTGCGTGAGACAGTCTGGGCCTATGAGCTGCTCTTCCGGGCCAGCGCCCAGGCCCGCACCGCCGATGTGGTCGAGGACGACCTGGCCACGGCCTCGGTCATCGCCGACGGCTTCTCCCTGGCCTTCTCCGGCATGGACAAGTCCCGCAAGGCCTTCATCAACTTCCCGCAGCGCCTGCTCCTGGACGACTCGGTCTACGCCCTGCCCAAGGAGATCTGCGTGGTGGAGGTGCTGGAGACCATCACCCCGACCCTGGAAATGATCGCGGCGCTCAGGCGCATCAAGGCGCGGGGCTATACCCTGGCCCTGGACGACTACGTGGGCCAGCCCGGCTTCGAGGAGATCATCCCCCTGGCGGACATCGTCAAGGTGGAGGTGCTGGGCATGGCCCCGCAGCGCTTGCGGGCCATCAGCGCGGACCTGCAGCAGTACGGCTGCCGCCTCCTGGCCGAAAAGGTGGAGGACCGGGCCACCTATGAGTTGACCAAGGGCTATGGGTTCACGCTGTTCCAGGGCTATTTCTTCAGCCGTCCGGAAACCGTGACCGGGAGCAAGATTCCCACCCCGGTGCTGGCCAAGATGCGCCTGTTGCGCGTCCTGGCCGGGGAAGACTTCGACGTGCGCGAGCTCTCGCAGATTATCTCCTCGGACCCCAGCGTGAGCTACCGCCTGCTCAATTTCATCAACTCTGCGGCCTTCTCGCTGCAAGCCAAGATCCATTCCATCGCGCAGGCTTTGACCCTCCTGGGCAAGCAGCAGATCAGGCAGTGGTTCCTGGCCGTGATCATCTCCGACTTCGACAGCTCCTCCAAGGTGCAGGAGGCCGCCTACACTTCCCTGCAACGCGCCCGCTATCTGGAGAGCATGGGCAAGCTCCACAAGGACCACGCCTTCCCGCCCGAGACCCTGTTCCTGCTGGGTCTGTTCTCCAAGCTCGACGTGCTCCTGGCCCAGCCCATGAACAGGCTCCTGGAGAGCATCCACCTGGACAAGGACGTGGAGGCTGCGCTGTTGTCCAAGCCCTCGCCCTACTGGTCCTGGCTGTCCCTGGCGGAGGACATCGAGATCGGCAACTGGGAGGATGTGGAGGATTTTTTGGAGAGCCGGAGCCTGGACCAGGAGATCTCGGCCAGCAACTACGCCGAGTCCATCGAGTGGACCCAGGCCCTGCTCAAGTGCAAGGGAACCAGCTGTTGAAGCGTGCCTGCGCCTGGGTCGGCCCTGGCCTCCTGGCGTATGTTCTGGTTTGTTTTCCGGCCCTGGTCCCCTCTGCCCTGGTCCCCTCTGCCATGGCCCAGGACGCCCCGCCCCTGGAGGCCGAAGGCCCATACCCGGCCCGGCCCCAGGCCCGGCCTGTCGTGTCCAAGCCCCTTCCAGGCCAGCCCGCCCCAGGCAAGCCACTCCCAATCAAACCGATCGACGCCAAGGCTCAGGCCGCGCCAAGGCCCAGCGCCGCCCCGGCGCAGGCTGGGAAATCCGCCCCGGCCCGGCCCGTGGCACGCGGCCCGGCGGTGAAGAACGACGGCAAGCGCTACCTGCGCTCCCTTGACGAGAACCACGACGGCCGC
>CAYMIP010000069.1:0-10661 GCA_964390575.1 uncultured Desulfocurvus sp.
GCCGTGTTTCGTCATCCTCTCCTCCGTTTGGTTCATCATTCCCTCCCACAGGCCCTGCCTGGCGCGTCAACGCCCGGCGGGGCCGCGCCTTTTACAGACCAGCGCCCGCCGCCGCTTGCGGCAGCCACTGGTCTCCAAATTCCTCGTACACATTGCGGCAGCCCAGGTACTCCGACGTGCTCTGATAGCTGCGCAGCCAGCCCAGGGCTGCGGGGTCCACGGCCAGCCCGAGGGTCAGGGCCTTTTCCAGGCGCAGCGCGCGGGCGTAGCGCACCTCCATGGTCTCCGGCACGGGCTTGATTACTGCCATTTCCACGGCCAGGGCGGCGGTCTGCTCGTCCAGGCGGTCTTCCTGCTGCCGAGACAGGGGCGCGGGGCCGCTCAAGGAGCGGGCGGCCAGCCCGGCCTCCAGCAGCGCCGGGGTCTCGTAGGCCGCGCCGGATCTGGGCAGGGCCACCAGGCTGGCGGCCTCGGCCGCGCGGGCGGCCATGATCTCGGCGGCGATGTCCTTGGTGCCCATCTTGCGCGAGGCCGCGCGGGCGATCTTCTTTTGCCCGGCCAGCCAGGTGCTTTGGTGCCGCTTCTGCGCCACGGCCACCTCCTGCCTGGAGATGCCCAGGATCTCCGGGCACACGGCCTTGCACACAAAGGCCCCGTCCAGGTCGAACACATAGACGTGGCCGATGTCGGCGTCGTCGAGCCGCACCTGCACGTCCTGGCCTTCCAGGCCGCCCAGGTTGGCATGGGCGAACAGGTTGCCGTCCACGCGCAGGCCCTTCTTGGTCACGCGGCGCGTGCCCTCGCCTGGCGCGGGCAGCAGCAGCACGTCCAGGGCGCGCTCGTCCATGATGCTGCGCAGCGGTCCGGTCCAGTCCACGGCCATCTGCCAGGGGCTCTTGCCGTTCAGCTCGGAGTGCGCCTTGCGGCCATACACGTCCTCGGCCCAGCGGTCGCAGAACTCCTGCAACTCCTCCGGCCCCATGCGCAGCTCCGCTGGCTCCTCGCCCTTTTTCATCAGGCGCTGGGCAAAGCTGCGCCGGGCCTCGATGTCCTTGCGGTCGGCCACGCTGTGGCCGATGAACCCGGACAGAAACTCCAGCAGATCGTGAGAAAAGGTGCCCAGGGCGCGCTCAATGAAGGGCTTTTGCCAGGGGCTGAATGGGGCGCAAGTCTCGCGGCGGATGTCCAGGCCGAGCAAAAGGCTCGTGATGTGGCGGCTCACGTAGTCCGAGCCGTTGTCGGTCTTCACCATTTCCGGCACGCCCCACTTGAGCAGGGCCTTGCGCAGGGTGGCGGCCACGGCGGCGGAAGAGCTGGAGCGCGAAACATGTAGCGTTAAACGCCTGCTAAACACGTCGATGCAACCCACGATGGTGTGGCGCGTGCCGTCGGCCAGCAGCAGGTCGCCGGGGGTGGAGTCCATTTCCCAGTGCTGGTTCAGGCGCAGGATGCCAGCCGAGGCGTCGCCAGCGGCGGACATGTAGCGGTTGCGCCAGGCGTCGGGGTTGCTGATGGCCAAGAACAATTGCGGGTTGCGCAGCTTCCAGCCAGAGAACCAGCGCTGCACGGCCCGCAGGGTGGGCAGGGAGGATACGCCAAACCGGGTGAGCATGGCCTCAAAGAGGCCTGCGGCGGTGCTGTGCGGATGGTCATTGATGAAGCCCAGGCAGAATTCGGCCAGCGCCGGGTTGCCGTCGATCTTGCCGGTGCCGATGCGGTGGCGGCCGTGCTTTCCGGCCAGGCTGGCCATGCCGTCGCGCTCCATGGCCAGCTGCCAGTTGCGGATGCTGCCCGCGCAGAGGCTGGAGACCTCTTCGCGCGTCCAGTCTGGCACGGCGGCGCGTCCGGCGTTGTAGTCGGCCGCAAAAAGGGCCGTGCCACGGCGGCGCGACAAGCCGGAGGTGGCCAAAAAATCGTTGCACAGGCGGGCGATGAGGGCTCTCGCTTCGGCCCTGTTCCTGCGCTGCTCGGGCAGGGCGGCAAAGGCGGTCATGCCGGTCTGGCGGCAGGCCTCGGCGGCGCGCGCGGCCAGCTCCTCGCGCAGCTTCCGCGTGGCGGCCTCGTGGTCGGCGGCGGTGCTGGCGGCGCTGGCCAGGGCCAGGCGAGTAGCTTCGGGCATGGATGTTACCAGCCACTCGCTCCCACCGCCTCGTCCTTGGCGAGGGCGAGACTGCCAGCTTTCGCGATTGGCGCGCTTGTCAATAGCCTGCCGGGATATTCCCAACAATGAAGAGGCTTCGAGCGAGCTATAGGCGTCCTTTGCGACGGTCATCACGCGGCCCTCACCATGTCTTCCGGCAGGCTCAATATGCCCAGAGGGCAGCCGAGATCCCGAAGTTTGGCGAGCACCACGCGGCTATTCCGTCTGCCGTGGATAGTGTGGGAGACAAGAGAGGGGTCGACGCCCAAGTCCTGAGCTATTTTGTCGTTGGCCAGCCCGCGCCCCTTCATCCATTCGACAATGCGCCACGACCGGCGCTCCTTGCCGCTGCCCATGCGGTAACTCATATGCCATCCTCCAGCATTTTCTTGTTCCTGCGGGCTGTGCGTTCGGCGAGGCAGGCCTTGCCGTAGTCGCAGTGCCTGCGGTCTTCGGCGGTCATCACGTCCAAGCCAATAGCGCGGAGCATCATCTGGAGCGGGGCGTGGTCTCCGGTGGCCGCGCAGAACACCACCACGGCCAGGAGCGATGGGGTGTGGTCGCGGTCCGAAGGGGCCAGCCACTTGTCCAGGGTGTCTTTGCTGATGGATTGTGCGTTGCCCGTGGTGAGCCGCAGGCCAGCTTGATGAGCAATGTCGTTGATGCGATCCACCAGGAGCTTGCGCCCTGCGGCGTCCGCACCAGCTGCGCGGTTCATGCTCGCACGCAGGGCAGGCACCAGACCGGCCAGGGCTCCGAGGTCATCCTTGAAGAGTGAGTGTTGCTTCAGCATCGTCTTTCCGTCCGCTCGGGTTGGGGGCCACCGTCCAATCTTGCAAATTCGCCGGACGTTGACCCCGGCTTTTGCCTGGGATAATGTCATGCCGTGGCCTTCTTTTCGTGACAGGCACGAGCCACAATTAACCTGGGGCTATCTTAGCGTCAAGATAATTTTTGGGGTTGCATCTTAATATTTTTCACGAAAGGCTAACACGCGGTAATAAAAAGCTATCCGCAGTCAGAGAGGTTGCAGGTTTGGTTGCGAGTTCCGTCCGAGTAGATGCAACCCTCCACCCTTTGTTCGACGAGGTGTGGGAGCGTATCCGTCAGGCAACACCGCTTCGCAGTCAGGCGGACCTCGCCGCTGCGCTCGAAATCAAGTCCCCGAGCATAAGCGGCGCTAAGCTACGTGGGGCCTTTCCTTTGGATTGGGCTTTCAGGATTGCGCTACTGCACGGGTTAAGCTTAGACTATTTACTGAGAGGGCAACTGCCAGCCTTCGATCCCTCGCGCACAAAGCTAGTGGAGGCCACCTGTGAGTCACCCTGTGACGAACCGCTTTCTCGCGTGGTCGTGACTGCCCAGCTTTCGCCCTGTGACGTGGAGATGGTCTATGTGCCGCTGGTGGAGGCCCGCCTATCAGCTGGCACGGGCTCATTTGAGACGAGCGGTGAGGAAGAGAAGCGCTACGGCTTCCGCCGCGATTTCTTGAGCCGCAAGGGCCAGCCGAGCCAGATGGTTTTGATGAGGGTTGATGGCAACAGCATGGAGCCGGAGATCCACCATGGAGATGTGGTGCTCATTGACCAGAGCCAAATCCAGCCTAGAGCCGGGGCCATGTTCGCTGTCGGCGTCGAAGACCTGGTTTATATAAAATTGGTGGACTCACTGCCGGGCAAAATCATATTAAAGAGCTACAATGAGGCCTACGAGCCGCTGGAGATTGACGCACGCGGCGACCTTGCGGACGGGATAAGAATAGTGGGTAAGGCTGTGTGGCTCGGGAGGGAACTGCGGTGAAGATGCAGCTGGTACGCGCAACGACAATTGCTTTTGCCTTGATGCTTAGCTTCTTTGTCTCCGAATGCTTGGCCGATGACAAAGCACAAGTGCTTGCAATTGAGGCAGAACTGAAGGCAATTGATCATCCCGTTCAGAAAACGAACAAGAGAATTAGCAGCCTATTAGAAAAAACATGCCCCGAAGGTTCTTCTCAGAAGTGCTACACATTATATAGAAAAACAATGGTGTCAGCATTTGAAAAGGCGCAGGATGTAAGCGTTGCTGCTGACAATAAATGCTATGCACTCAATCAAAAACTGCACAATACAAATGTGTCGCGAGCAGTTAAAACAAAGTTGATTGATATAGTTTGCGCGATGTCGTTAAAGTACATGGAGACAACAAATTCATATGGGCTTTCTGAAGAAGCTTTTGAGCAATTGCTAAACAAAAATATGAAAGAGTATGGCAGATTGTTGGAAGAATCAAACAAACACATGCAAATAGTTAAACAATATCATGCGGCCGCATTAACCACGCTTTATGACCTCAAAACCAGTTTGGGGATTCCTGTCGCACAAAAATAACCGTCGCGCGCGCGGTCTTGTTCAAAAATAAGCTTCTTTTCCCGCAAAACTTCCGCGTCCGACTTTTCGCCACGGCGCTCGCCACAATTGCTATGCCGCTGTAGCCTTCCGCGTCCCTTCCTGTCCCGCTATATCCCGGTTTGTCCCGGCACTCCCCTGGGTAAGTCTATGTGTCGCAGCACACGGGGTGCTGCGGCAGCCGAAGCCCATGGCCTGGGCCGCCTGGCGCAGACTCTCGTCCAGCGCCCCCTCGACCTCAAGGCCGATGCCCTGGGCGTGGTAGGCATGCTGCGCCGTGCACAGCAGCTGGAAGAAGAACACGTCGCACTGGGTGACCAGGCTCCAATCCACCACCAGGCTGGAGCAGCGGTGCATGGCGCCGAGCAGCGCCAGGCGCAGGTTGGCCAGGGCCTGCGCGTCGACGTGCCTGGGCGCTGTAACGCGTCCTGCCCCTTCCTTCACGGCCAGGAACACCGCCCCGAACTCCTCACGAAATGAGGTCAGCGGCGCGAGATGCACCGCGTCTGCGGCGTCGTCGATGTGCCGGACGCGCTCCTGCGGCAGCTTGGCCAGCCCGCAGATGTACTTGGGCTCCAGAATCGTGGCGAACAGCACATAGAACGGGATGCTGTTCCCAAAGGCGTCCAGGTCGCCCACAGCCGCAAAGTCCAGCTTGCAGTCCACGATGCGCCCGGTGTCCATGAGCGGCCTCAAGACCTCCAGGGGCATCTTGCCCTTGCCGTGGATGTCGTGGATGAGGTCGTATTCCAGCAGGTAGATATCATGGCCGCCCGCCTTGGCCTGCTCCAGGCTCACGGGATCGACGCTGAAGATACGCGACGGCCCGACATCGATCTGCGCGGGCTCCCTTGGGGCAACGGCGCTTGCGCTCTCCTGTTTTTCCGCCAGGGCGACCAGCTTCGCAACGTGGGCGGCAATGGGGATGTCCTCACTCTGGGCGATATTGTCCACCAGCTCGGTCAGCTTGTCGAAGCCCTCCAGCAGCACGTTGACCACTTCCTTGGTGGGCGTCATTTCCTGGCTGCGCACCAGGTGCAGCACGTTCTCCAGCTTGTGCGACAGGGTCTTGATGGCGTCCAGGCCGAGCATGCCCGCCCCGCCCTTGATGGAGTGCGCGGCGCGGAACACGCTGTTGACCAGTTCCGGGTCCTGGTTGTCCCCGGCGGCCTCGACATCCATGAGCGCGGCCTCGATGTGGTCCAGGTGCTCGTGGCAGTCTTCCACAAACCCCTGCACCAGGTCATTGATTTCCAGTGTCATGAGATCACCCCGCGCTGGCCTGAGAGATGCTGAAATGTTTTTCCAGACGCATCAGCGTCAGCAACTGGTAGATGTCATGCCCCACATTGACCAGGGACAGGCTCCCACCAACCTTGGCCAGAGAGTTGTGGGTGGCCACCAAAAGCCCGATGCCCACAGAGTCGATGCTCTCCACCCGTGTGAAATCAAGCTCCAAGAGCCGCGCGCCCCCGTGCAGGCGCTCCTTGAACATCTCGCGCAGCGTCTGGGCGTTTTGCGCGGTGACGCTGTTCTCCAGGGAGACCCGCACCAGGTCAGCAATGCCGCTACTCATCTCTCCGGCCCTCCTTGACAGGCAACATTTTCGTGACGCAGATCGTGTTGCCGGCAGCGTTGAATTCCATCGTGTCCGCATACTTCTTCATGATGCCAAGACCCCGCCCCGTCTCGCAGGACGGGCTGGGCAGGGTGCAGGGCGTGTTGCGCCAGTCAAAGCCAGGACCTTGGTCAGAGACGCAGAGTCGCACCCGGTCCCGCAGGATTGACAGCTGAACAGTGATTGTCCGCGCAGGGTCGCCCTGGCAGCCATGACGGACGGCGTTCACCAGGGCCTCCCGCGCAAGAAGCTCCAGAGCAAAGCTGAGGGCCTCCAGGCTGCGCGTGGACAGGAACCCGCGCAGGGCCGCGATGAAGGCCTCCGCGTCCTTGAGCCTGGCGGGCAAGGCCATCTCCAGCACGTTCCCGGCAGCCTGGGCCGCCCCGGGCCTCACACCCGCACCCCCAGGAGCACGACGTCATCGCCCAGGGCGGCCCCTCCCACGAGTTCCGTGACGATCCCGCGCACGGCGTCGGCAAGCGGGGCACGCCGTGTCTGCCTGCACACTCCGGCCAGAAGATCGCGGAATGCTCCGGACGTCACCAGGCCGCCCTTGACCCCGTCTGCAAGCCCGTCCGTGTACAGGTAGAAGCGGTCGCCTGGGGTCAGCCGGCCCTCGACGCTGGAGAATTCCACAGCGTCGAAAAGCCCGAGCGGCGAGCCGGGGAGATCAAGAAAGCGTGGCGGGTCTGCGCCCAGGCAGGCCAGCACAGGCGGATGCCCGGCAGCGCTCAGGGCAAAGGTGCCGCGCGCTCTGTCAACGTAGAGGTGGACCGCAGTGAGGTAGACCTCCTCGGGCGTGATGGCGCAAAGGATGCGGTTCATGGCCGCCAGGGTTTCGGCGGGCGGGCGATCCGGAGCGCTGTGCTGGTAGAACAGGGCCTTGAGCGAAGAGGTGATGAAGGACGCGCCCAGGTCGTGGCCGCTCACATCGGCCACGAAATAGGCCGCACGGCCCTGCCCGAAATCCGCCACCTCGTAGAAATCGCCGCCGGCCTCCAGCACGGGCACATAATGCACAGCGAACTGCGCGCCCGGCAAATGCTCCGGCCGGACAAGCAGCGCCCGCTGGGCCGCCTGCACCTGCCCCAGGCGGCTGGCCTGCTCCTGGATGATGTCGCCCTGACGGCGCTGGAAATTCATGTGCGAGCGCACGCGAGCCACAACTTCCGGTGCGAAGAACGGCTTGGTGATGTAGTCCACCGCGCCCAGGTCCAGGCCGGTGAGCTTGTGCGAGACCTCGGACAGACTGGTGACGAAGATGATGGGGATATGGACGGTGCCCGGCTCGTCCTTGAGTTTCTTGCAGCTCTCAAATCCGGACTCGCCCGGCATCATCACGTCCAGCAGGATCATGTCCGGACGCTCCGCGCTCGCCAGGGCCACAGCCTCGGCACCGCTGTTGGCGGTCAAGACCTCGTACCCGGCATGACGCAGGATGCCCCAGAGCACGGTGACGTTCACCTGCTCGTCATCCACCACGAGTATCCTGCCGAGATTCTGCTCCATGTCCCTTCCACGCGCTCAGACCATCAGGCCACAGCAAAAGAAGCCGGACAAAAAATCAGGCTTCTCGATCCGAAACACCCTGAACTGAGGCCTGGTTCATGTCAAGGGAGGCAGGAAACAGAAAGAACTGGACCGTTCAGCCTGGCTTGCGCGCGCTGAAGACAGCCCCCCCCGTCACAGCTGAACTCTTGTACCCGGTGCGGTGCACCAGGCGGACCTCGGCAAAGCCGGCGGACTCAAGCATCTCCAGGAAAACCTTTCCCGGAACAGCACCGTCCCGTCACCTGGCCCAGGCGCCCGGTTCAGGCGGATTCACCTGGGGCGGGGCGTCGTCCTCCAGGATCTGGTCCGCCACCTGAAGCCGTCCGCCAGGCCGCAGCACCCGAAAAGCCTCGGCCAAGGCCTGGCGCTTGCGCAACACGAGGTTGTACACCCCGTTGGACAGGAGCAGATCAAAGCTGGCGTCCGCGAAAGGCAGCTGCTCTGCCCCGCCCTGCTGGAAGGAGACAATGCTGACCCCTGCCGCAGCGGCATTGGCCTGGGCGCGCTCCCGCATCTCCGGAGAGAACTCCAGCCCAACCACGCTCCCCTCGGGGCGGACGTAGGAGGCCGCCACCAGGGCGTCGACCCCGGCCCCGCAGCCCACGTCGAGCACATGGGCGCCCGCTGCGGGCAAACCAGCGGCAAAGGGGTTGCCCACGCCGCAATAATACTCCTGCACGGACTCGGGTAATTGGTTCAGCGCCTCCTCCGGGTAGCCCAGACCGCAGAGCCCTGCACGTCCCGTGGGATAGGAAAAGAGCCCGCGCGGACTCTCCGCAGCCTTGCGGAAGCGCTCGCGCAACTGGTCCTCAATGCCGGAACGCATGCTTTCCTGAAAAAGCGCCATCGTGAGCCACCCCCTTTGAGTGAGTACGGCCTGACGACCATACCAGAGCCCACGGTTCGGCACAAATATTTAATGAATCAGGGATGCTGATGCACAGTATCAGCCTGAAGATTGGTCCGGACAGAGGTGCGGCTACCGGATCACGCCGATGAACTTGAGGACGTAAAAGGACAGGGACGCCACCAGGGCCGAGGCGGGGATGGTGATGATCCAGGCCACGACCATGTTTCCGGCCACGCCCCAGCGCACTGCGGAAAAGCGCTTGCTTGAACCCACGCCCAGCACAGAAGTGGAGATGACATGGGTGGTGCTGATGGGCGCGCCGAAGTGGCTGGCTGCGGTGATGACAATGGCCGCTGCGGACTCCGCCGCACAGCCGTGGATGGGCTCGAGCTTGAAGATCTTGTGGCCCATGGTTTTGACGATCTTCCAGCCCCCCGTGGCCGTGCCCAGGCCCATGGCCAAAGCGCAGCTGATCTTGACCCAGAGGGGAATCTCGGTGCCCGGAATCACATGAAAGATATACAGGGCCAAGGTGATGATGCCCATGGTCTTTTGGGCATCGTTCTGGCCGTGGCTGGTGGCCATGAAGGCTGAGGACAGGATCTGCAGCTTGCGGAAGATGCTGTTCACCTTGCGCGGCTTGTACCGCCGGAAGCCCCAGGTGAGCAGGATCATGAACAGATAGCCGCCCAGAAAGCCACCCATGGGCGAGAGCACCAGGGGCAGGACGACCTTCTTGAGGATGGACGCGTAGTTGAGAGCATCAAATCCGGCGTAGCTCACGGCCGCGCCCATGAGCCCGCCGATGAGGGCGTGGGACGAGGACGAGGGCAGGCCCAGGTACCAGGTCAGCAGGTTCCAGAATATGGCCCCGCAAAGGGCAGCGAGCACCAGGGCCTGACTGCCCGCGACCATTTCGGCGTTGACAATGCCGCCGCTGATGGTCTTGGCCACCTGGTCGCCCATGAACGCGCCCGCGAAGTTGAGCACCGCGGCCATGACCACGGCCACCTTGGGCGAGAGCACCTTGGTGGAGACGATGGTGGCGATGGCGTTGGCGCTGTCGTGGGCCCCGTTGGTGTAGTCGAAGAACAGGGCCACGGCCACGATGGCCACAAGCAGCAGGGGGACATCAGGCATTTTTCAGCACCACGCCTTCGATGATGTCCGCCAGCCGCTCGGCCTGGTTCACGGCCTGCTCGATGCGGTCATAGATATGCGTCCACTTGACGATCTCCATCACCGTTTCAAACCCCTGGACCTTCAGATCGTAGACCTCACCCAAGGCCACCAGGAGGATCATCTCGCACTCGTACTTGAGTGACTTGACCTTCTTGGAGTTCTCCTCAACCGACTTGCGCTCGCGCAAACGGTCAAGCATGCGGCCCACCTCCTCCACCATCAGCGTGAGGTTCTTGGCAAGCCTCTTGGACGGGAACTTCATCACGGTGAAGTCGTACAGCCCGATGCGCGTGGAAATGGCCTTGATGAGGTTGAGCAGGTCCTCCTGGGCGATGTTGATGTCGTGGATGTCCTCGCGGTCGATGGGCGTGATGAAGGTCAGGGAGAGCTGCTTGGCGATGTTGCGCGCAACGCCGTTGCCCGCCTCCTCAAGGATATTGATGGACTTGCACTTGTTCTCGCAGTCCGTGAATTCCTGGAAGATGCTGTTCAGAACGGTCACTGCCTCGAAAAGCTTGGCGTACTGCTCCATGAACAGGTCGAAGAACTGGATTTCCTTGGGGAAGAAGCTGAAGCCCATGGGCTCTCCTTTGGCAGGCGCGGACGGTATTTCGGCCCTGCGGGGCGTATTGCCCGCTCCCTTAGGCCCGTTCCCGCAATCTACCCCGTGGCAGGAATTCTGCCAAGCCCAAACCTGGGGGCAGGGGCCGCCAAGGCGCGCATTTCTTGACAGCCCTGACCGAATTGCGCACATTGACGAGATGATGGAATGCAAAGGTGGGCGTGGTCATGATGCGGGGCGGCGCCTGGTCCCGGCAGCCTGCATCCCGTGCCGTGGCAAAGAAAAAAGCCGCTCCCTTGCGGAAACGGCTCTGCGGGTCTTACGTGGTGGGTCACCAAGGAATCGAACCTTGAACCTCCGGATTAAGAGTC
>CAYMIP010000070.1:0-10660 GCA_964390575.1 uncultured Desulfocurvus sp.
TCCTGAAGAGCAAGGTCCAGGTCTTCGTGGACATGCACCGCCAGCGCCAGGCCCTCCAGCGCGCGGGCGAGGCCCTGGAGCGCACCGTGGCCGACCTCAAGACCTCGGCCCTGGCCCTGACGGACAGCCGCGCCCGCTTCCAGAGCCTGTTCACCTCCATGTTCAACGGCTTCGCCCTGCTCTCCTACGAGGGCGGGCTGACCCCGGGCCTGGGCCAGGCGCGCCTGGTGGAGCTGAATGCGGCCATGGAGCAGATTTTCGAGCGCCCGCGCGAGGTCCTGCTGAACAGGCTCTTGGCCGAGGTGCTGCCGGACCTCGAGGCCTACTGGGTTGATTTCGTTACCCAGGTGGCGCGCTCCGGCCAGCCCGCCCAGTTCGAGGGCTACCTGGCCGAGCTGAAGCGCTGGCTGCGCGTCTCGGCCTACGTGCCCGGACCGAACCTGGTGGCCCTGGTCACCGAGGACATCACCGCCGGGCGCAAGGCCGAGGAGACCCTGCACGAGCGCACCTTCCAGGACGCCCTGACCGGCCTGGCCAACCGCGCCCTGTTCCTGAACCGCCTGGACCAGGCCATGGAGCGCTCGCGCCGCAGGCTCAACTACCTCTACGCCGTGCTCTTCCTCGACCTGGACCGCTTCAAGCCCATCAACAGCAGCCTGGGCTACGCCGCAGGCGACCGGGTGCTGCGCGCCGTGGCCGAGAGGATCATGGGCGTGGCCCGGGGGCTGGACACCGTGGCCAGATGCGGCCCGGACGAGTTCGGCCTGATCCTGGAGGAGCTGAAGACCCCTGGCGAGGCCCTGCGCGTGGCCCGGCGCATCAGCCAGGAGCTGGCCCGGCCCCTGGAGCTGGACGGCCACCAGCTGCATTTCACGGCCAGCGTGGGCGTGGTCCTCGGCCCGGCGGACTATGAGCACCCCGAGGAGCTCTTGCAGGACGCCGCCCTGGCCATGGAGCATGCGCGAGCCCTGGGCGGCGGCAAGGTCAAGGTCTTCAAGTGGGCCATGCGCAAGCGCGCCCAGTACGCCCTCAACGTGAACCAGAGCCTGCACCACGCGCTCGAGCGCGAGGAGTTCCGCCTGCACTACCAGCCCATTTTCAACCTGGCGGACAACACCCTGGCCGGATTCGAGGCTCTCATCCGCTGGCAGGTGGAGGACCGCCTGGTGCCCCCGGGCGACTTCATCCCCCATGCCGAGCAGACCGGGCTCATCGTGCCCATCGGCGCCTGGGCGCTCATGCAGGCCTGCCGCCAGGCCGCCCACTGGGAGCGCGACTTCGCCCTGCCGAAAAGCTTCAGCATCGCCGTGAACCTCTCAGCCAAGCAGTTCGCCCAGCCGGACCTGGTGCGCCAGCTGCACCGCGTGCTCGACGAGACGGGCCTGGCGCCTGAGCGCCTCAAGATCGAAATCACCGAGACCATGGTCATGCAGAACCCCGAGAGCATGGTCCACAAGCTGCGCAGCCTGCGCGAGATCGGCGCCAAGGTCAGCATCGACGACTTCGGCACCGGCTACTCGTCTTTGGCCTATCTCCAGCGCTTCCCCATCAACACCCTCAAGGTCGACCGCAGCTTTGTCTCGGACCTGGACGCCTTCGAGAACCTGGTCATCGTGCGCACCATCGTCAGCCTGGCCCACAACCTCGGCCTCGACGTGGTCGCCGAGGGCATCGAAACCGAGGGCCAGCGCGACTTCCTGGCCGAGATTTCCTGCGAGTGCGGGCAGGGCTACCTGTTCTCCAGACCCCTGCCCGAGGACCGCGCGCTGGAGCTGCTCAGCGTGTGCTGCCCGAAACAGGGCCAGACCAGGGACGACTGACGTGCGCCCCGACGCCGACACGCCCGCACCGCCCGAGCCAACGTCACAGCACCCCGACCTGAAGGGCGGCCCCCTGCACAGCCTGCACGCCATGCTCATGGCCCTGGTGGCCGTGGCCCTGGTGCCGGTGCTCGGCCTGTCCATCTGGGGGCATTTGGCCGAGCGCGACCACGAGCGGCGCATCGCCGTGGAGCGCACAGCCCATGCGGCGGGCATGATCGCCGCCGACCTGGCCCAGGAGACGCGCAACACCCGCCTGTTCCTGGAGCTCATGGCCGCCAATCCCCTGGTGCGCTCCTGCCGCGCCGACGACTGCGCCGGAATCCTGGCGAGTTTCGCCCAGTTGGCCCCGGAATACCTGAACCTGCACCTGGTGCGGCCCGGCGGAAGCGTCCTGGCCTCGGCCCGGCCCCTGGGCCCAGAGGCCAGCCTGGTGGACGACCAGGCCGTCATGGAGGCCCTGCAAGGGCAAGCCTTTGCCATGGGCGTGGGCCGGGCCGAGGGCGGCGAGGCCGTGGTGACCTATGCCGCGCCCGTGCGCGATGTTCAGGGCGGCACAGTCCTGGTGCTGGCCGCGCAGATGGCGCTGACCCAGGCCTCCAAGACCATCCAGAAGGCCGGGCTGCCCGAGGGCACCAGCGTGGTCCTGGCCGGCCTGAACGGCCGCGTCCTGTTCCGCATGCCCGACCGGCCGGGCTACAGCGGGGCCAGCCTGCCCGAGGAGCACGCCCGGCTCATCCGTCAGAACGTGGCCGAGGCCTCGGGCTGGGCGGTGGGCCTGGACGGGGTGGAGCGTTTCTACGTCATGCGGCGGCTGGACATCTGCAACGAGGAGATCTGCTACGTGCGGGTGGGCATCCCGAAGTCCGCCGTGTATGCCGAAAGCAGCGCCAAGCTTGCGCGGCACCTCTCCGGCCTGCTGGTCATCACCGTGCTGGCCCTGCTGCTCACGCGGCTGTGGGGCGGGCGCTACATCCTCACGCCGGTGCAGCGGCTCATGGCCGCCGCGCGCGCCCTGGGCGCGGGAAACTTCGCCGCGCGCAGCGGCATGGGACCAAAGGACCCAGGCGGCGCAGGCGAGCTGGGCGAGCTGGCCCAAACCTTCGACCACATGGCCGGAAACATGGAGCGCGCCCAGGCCGAGCAGGAGGCCGCCCGCAAGGCCCTGTTCGAGAGCGAGGAGCGCCTGCGCGCCGTGTTCAACGCCTCCTCCGACGGGCTCTTGCTCCTGGTGCCCGATGGCCGCATCCTGTCCATGAACGAGAGCGCGGCCCAGCGCCGCAACATGGCCCCGTCGGAGCTGGTGGGCAAAAACATCCTGGACCTGATCCCCGAATACGTGCGCAACGGCCGCCGGGAACGCTACGAGGAGGTTGTGCACACCAGCGCGCCCCTGCGTTTCGAGGAGGAGCGCGAGGGCCGCACCTACGCCATCCACCTCTGTCCCCTCTTTGGTGAGGACGGGCAGGTGCGCCAGATCGCCAGCTTCTCCCGCGACATCACCGAGCGCAGGCTCTCCGAGCGGGAGCTGCTGGCCGCCAAGGAGGCCGCCGAGGCCGCCAGCCAGGCCAAGGACGCCTTTGTGACCAACATGAGCCACGAGTTGCGCACGCCCCTCAACGGCCTCTCGGGCATGCTCCAGCTCATGCACGAGGGCGAGCTGTCGGCCGAGCAGGGCGAGTTTCTGGGCTACGCCCAGCAGACCGCCCGGGCGCTCACGGACCTCATCAATGACATCCTGGACTACGCCGCCCTGGGCGCGGGCCGCATGGCGTTCACGCACAAGGCCTTCACCCTGACCGAGGTGCTCAGCCCCCTGGAGCTGGAGCTGCGCTCCGTGGCCGAGGACAAAGGGCTGTGGCTCACGGTCAAGGGGCAGCCCGGCGTGCTGGACCAGCCCCTCCAGGGCGACCCCCAGCGCCTGGGCCTGGCCCTGCGCCACCTGCTGGAGAACGCCCTCAAATTCACCCACCAGGGCGGCGTGACCCTGGACGCAGAGGTCTTGTGCCGGGAAAAGGGCGACTGCACCCTGCGCATCCAGGTGGCCGACACGGGCATCGGCATCGAGCCGGAGCAGATGCAGCGCATCTTCGAGCCCTTTGTCCAGGCCGAGGCCCCGCTGACCAAGCGCTACCAGGGCACGGGCCTGGGCCTGGCCATCGTGCGCGAGCTGGCCACCAAGATGGGCGGCAGCGTGGAGGCCCAGAGCGCGCCCGGAACGGGCAGCACCTTCACCCTGTGCCTGAGCTTCCAGACCCAGCCGCTCCAGACAGCGGCGTAGCCCTCCCGGCGCAAGCGGGCGCTTGCGAGCGCCGCCTGGATGGGATAGGAACGCCCATATTTCCTGCGCTGCCGCGCCGGGCCCCGCTGGTCCGTCTGCGGCCTGGGGGTCCATGCGCTACGTCGGCATCTTCCTCGTCTGTCTCGCGTCCATCGCCTTTGAGATCTTCCTGGTGCGCCACTTCGCCATCACCAACTGGTCGGAGTACGGGTACTGGGTCATCTCCATGGCCATGGCCGGGTACTCCGTCAGCGGCGTGGTGCTCTGCCTGTTCGGCGAGTTCTTCCAACGCCGGGCCAGGGCCTTTTTTTTCGGCCTGCCCGTGCTCATGCTGCTCCTGGTGTCCGGCGGCTACGCGGCCCTGGGCCTCATCCCCTTCAACCCGCTGGAGCTCCAGAACGAGGTCCTCTGGGCCGGGCAGCTGGTGAACATCGGCAAATACTACCTGGCCCTGTTCCCCTTCTTCTTCGCCTCCGGGCTCTACGTGGGCCTGTCGTTTCTGGCCAACCAGGAGGACATCCCCAAGGTCTATATGGCCGACCTGGTGGGCGCGGGCCTGGGCGCTGCGGCGCTTCTGCTCTGCATGTCCCTGACGCACCCCTTCCATGTGCCCCTGTTTCTGCTGCCGCCGCTGGCCCTGGCGGCCCTGACCAGCCTGCCGCCGGTGCGGGCCGTGGCGCGCGCCGGGCTGGCCGGGCTGGTGCTCCTGGTCATGGCCGGGGCGGGCTCTGTGGTGCTGGGCCACAACAACGCCGCCTTCAGCCAGTACAAGCCCGTGTCCGTGGCCCTGAACGTGGAGGACAACCGCACGCTCAAGGAGGTGCGCTCCCCGCGCGGCTACTACATGCTCCTGTCGAGCTACCTGGAGCGGCACGACCCGGACCTGTCCAACAACTATGAGCTGCTCGGCGCTGGCGGCCCGCCCCCGGCCCTGGGCCTCTACCGCGACGGCGAACGCCTGGCCTCCCTCCCGCGCGAGGGGGCCTTTGATACCGGGTATCTGCGCGCCGCCCTGGACTCCCTGCCCTACCTGCTGCGGCCGCAGTCCCGCGTGCTCCTGGCCGGGGGGCGCGGCGGCTTCCGCCCGCGCGAGGCGCTGGAGCTCGGCGCGGCCCGGGTCGACACCGTGGAGAGCGACCCGGTGCTGCTCAGCATCCTCGAAGGCCACGGCCCCTCCAGGCCGCCCACGGGCTTTGCCCTGCGCCTGCCGCTTGCCGCTGCGGGAGTCGCGGGAGTCGGCGCCCCCGCAGGCACTGCCACACCCCCGCAGCTCGGCTCGCCCCTGGTGCTGGCGCAGCAGGCCGAGGCCCCCTACAGCCTCATCGACATCTCTCCGGAGTTCCTGGACCAGGGCCAGGCCAACAAGTACGTGCTCACCGCCGAAGGCATCGCCCGGCTCTTTGCCGCCCTCTCGGCCGACGGCCTGCTGTCCCTGCCCATGGGCATCGGCGAACTGCCGGTGTACGCCCTGAAGGCCGTGGCCACGGTGCGCGCGGGGCTCCTGCTGGCCGGGGTCAAGGAGCCCGCCGCGCACATCCTGCTGGTGCGCAGCGCCTTCACCTGCCGCATCCTGGCCTCGCGCCGGGCCTTCGACGCCCGCGACATCGAGGCCACCCGCGCCTTCGCCACGGAGCGCAGCTTTGACACGCCGTACTTCCCCGGCATCATCCCGGCCCAGGTGGAGGTCTTCAACGACCTGCCGCCCGTGTCCTTCGAGAACATCAGCACCGAGGCCGCAGGCCAGAACGTGGCCGAGAGCTCGGACGGCGGACCCGCCGCGCGCGACGCCCTCATGGACGACCTGGTGGCCTTCTTACGCGACGGCACAACCGACACCTCCAGCTTCCGCTTCTTCAACCTCGCGCCCAGCACCCAGGACCGGCCCTTTTTCCACGAGATCATCCGCCTGGCGCGCATCCCGGAGGTGCTCTCGCGCATCGAGCTCTTGCCGCGCCAGGAGATCGGCTACCTGGTGAACGTGGCCGTGCTGGCCCAGGCCGCGGTGTTCGCCCTGGTCGTGTTCCTGCTGCCGCTGGCCCGGCGGCGCGGCCTGGGCGACCTGGGCGGCGGGGAGATCCTGGCCGGGTTCGGCTATTTCCTGTGCCTGGGCCTGGGCTTTCTGTTCGTGGAGATCGTGCTCATCGAGCGCTTCACCTTTTTCCTGAACGACCCGGCCCTGGCCTTTGCCCTGGTGCTTTCGGCCATGCTCATCGCCTCGGGGCTGGGCAGCGCCTTTTCCAGCCGTTTCGTGCCCCGGCCGCGCGCGGGCATCCGCCTGGCCTGCGGCGTGGCGGCGACCCTGGCCGCCTTCTCCGGGCTCTTGCTGCCGCGCCTGCTGGACCTGGCGCTCTCCTGGCCCGACCCGGCCAAGGTGGCCCTGGCCGTCGCCATCGCAGCACCCCTGGGCTTCTTCATGGGCATGCCCTTCCCCCTGGCCCTGTCCACCTACCGGGGCGCGCGGAGCCCCTTCATCCCCTGGGCCTGGAGCGTCAACGGCGCGCTGTCCGTGGTGGCCACGCCCCTGGCCAACATCCTGGCCGTGAGCTACGGCTATTCCTGGGTCTTTCTGGCCTCGCTGGCGCTCTACGCCCTGGCCGGGCTCCTGGCCCCCACGCGCCGGCAGGCCGGTGTCGACGCCCGGGCCTGCGCCGCCGAATAGGCCGCTTCCGGTCCTGGCCTGGCCCCTCCCGCAGCCGCATACCCCCTCTGGTTGACGCGCGCCTGCCCCTTCGCATAAAGAGGTGCAAGCCGTGGTGCCAGGGTCGCGGGAGAGTTCCCGCGCCACAAGGTATTTCTTTGCGACGCCAAGCGCCACGCGCTCCAGCGACGGCACGTAGGGGGGATCGAGCATGACCGAAGCAAGCGCCGCCACATTGCCGGAAGGCGCCCTGCCTGAAGGTGTCGAGCGCCAGCGCATGGACGTGGACATCGCCTGCGTGGGTTTTGGCCCGGCCATGGGCGGATTCCTGCACACCCTGTCCCAGGGCCTGCTGAACGAGGACGGCACGCCCCTTGCCGAGAGCAAGGCCATGCCCGGCATGCCGCCCCAGGTCATCTGCTACGAGCGCGCCGACGACATCGGCTTTGGCGTGTCCGGCATCGTCACCAAGGGCCGGGGCATCCGCGCCAGCTTCCCGGACCTGGACCTTTCGCAGATTCCCCTGGCCACCAAGGTGACCCGCGAGGAGGTCGCGTACCTCCTCGATCCCGTCGGGGCATCGCGCCGCCCCCTGGCCATGCGCCTGGCGGACAAGGTTCTGCGGGGCCTGGGCCTGGCCAAGGACCACGCCTATGAGCTGCCCTACGTGCCGAATTTCCTGCGCAAGGAGCCGGGCCTTCTTCTGTCCATGGGCCAGTTCAACCAGTGGGCGGGCGGGCAGATCATGGGCCAGGGGAGCGCCCAGATCTGGCCCGGAACGCCGGTGGCCGCGCCGCTCATGGAGGGCCGCGCCGTGGTGGGCGTGCGCCTGCAGGACCAGGGCGTGGACAGGCGCGGCAACCCTGAGGCCGGGTTCATGCCGGGCATGGACATCGGAAGCCAGCTCACCGTGGTGGCCGACGGACCCGTGGGCGCAGTGGGCCGCGCGCTGGACGACAAGCTCGGCCGGCCTGCGGGCAACCACATGCGCGAGTGGGCCGTGGGCATGAAGATGGTGGTGGACCTGCCCGAGGGCTGCGGCCTCAAGGAAGGCACGGTCCTGCACACCCTGGGCTTTCCTGAGCCGGAGATCTTCGGCTTCCTCTACGTCTACCCCGGCAACATCGCCTCCCTCGGCATCTTCGTGCCGTCCTGGTTCGACTCACCCGTGCGCACGGCGTACCGCTACCTCCAGCACTGGATGCAGCACCCCTATTTGTGGCAGCACCTGCAGGGCGGGCGCATGCGCTCCTGGGGCGCGAAAAGCTTGCAGGAGTCCGGCCGCAGGGGCGAGCCGCAGCTGGTGGGCGACGGCTTTGCGCGCATCGGCGAAGGCTCCGGCACCACCAACGTGCTCACCGGCTCCGGCTTTGACGAGGCCTGGACCAGCGGCGTGCTTCTGGGCGTCAGCGTGCTGGAGCTCTTGAAGGCCGACAAGCCCTTCAGCAGCGAGAACCTGGAGCGCTCCTACGTGCGCCGCCGCCGCGCGTCCTGGCTGGAGCGCGAGGCCAAGATCGCGGAAAAGGCCCGGGACGGCTTCCAGGTCGGCGTCATCCAGGGGCTCCTCGGCATGGCGCTCACCGGCTTCACCGACGGCAAGGCCTTCTGGCCCGGCGCGACCAAGAAGCCGCACGAGCGCATCCCGAGCATCGAGGAATATTTCCGGGGCCGCATCCCCACCGGCGAGATCGCGCGCATCCGCGCCGAATGCACGGCCAAGGGCCTGCCGCTCTCCGGCGCGCTCATGGACCGCGCAGGCTGGCCCGCAGTCCAGTACGACGGGCAGCTGCTGGTCTCGCACCAGGACGCGCTGCTCATGGGCGGCAAGGTCCAGGCCCCCCCGGGCTACCGCGACCACGTGACCTTCAAAAGCACGAATGTCTGCAAGGCCTGCGACGAAAAGGTCTGCATCGAGGCCTGCTCCGGCCAGGCCATCAGCACCAACCCGGACGGCGGCACCCCGCTCTTTGACCGGGAAAAATGCGTGCACTGCGGAGCCTGCCTCTGGAATTGCAGCAAGCCCGCGCCCCAGGGCGGGGAGAGCGCCAACGTGGACTTCGGCCCCGGCGCCGGCGGCCTGCACTCGGCGGAGAATTAGCAAACCACTCTTCAAGGAGTTCGCATGAAAGGATTGCAGATCGTGGTGCTCGGGTCCATCGTGCCCGACCCGCTCCAGACCCTGGAGCCCATCACCGGCCCCACGGGCCCGGCCCTCAAGAACGAGATGATGCTGCCTGCGGTGCTGGACCCCTGGGCAGGCCATGCGCTGTACGAGGCCGCCAACCTGGCCAAGAAGGTCGAGGGCAAGGTCTATCTCGTGGCGCTCGGCCCCAAGGCCAAGCTCCAGCAGGTCATGATGAACGTGGCCCAGAAGGTGCCCTTTGAGATCGTGGTGCTCGACGGCCCGGCGGGCGGCTTCACGGACGCGGCCGAGACGGCCAAGGCCCTGGCCGCTGCGGTGGAGAAGATCCCGGGCCTGGACAAGGGCAAGCTGCTGATTTTCGGCGGCTGGCAGTCGGCCTCGCGCGGGACCGGCGCGGTGCTCCAGATGGTGGGCGAGCTTTTGGGCATCACCGACCAGTTCCAGGGCGTGGACGAGATCAAGGTGGCGGACGACGGCAGCTTCAGCGTGCTGGAGCGCATCGAGGGCGGCTCCTACCAGCAGTCCTCCTGCCAGGGCGCGCCTGCGGTGCTCGGCTGGGCCACGGGCAACCTGCCCGAGCCGCCGAACAACCCCCAGGTGGGCATGGCCAACATGCGCTTCATCATGCCCGCGCTCCAGAAAGCCGCGCCGACCCTGCTCAAAGGCGAAGGCCTGCGCTACCAGAGCGTGGAGGTGCCCAGCCAGCGCCGCGAGACGCGCATCGTCAAGAACACGCCGGTGGACGAGATCGCCCGCGAGATCGCGGACTGGATCCGGGCCTAAGCCTCGGGCCTCGGCCTGGGCGCATCCCTCATTGAAGGAGCGACAGACATGAAAATTCTTTTTCTTGCGCATACGGAAGAAGGCGGCAGCCTGGGCAAGGCCGCGCTTGAGGCTTTGGGAGCCGCCAAGGGTTTGGGCGGCGAGCTTGTGGTCGGCCTCTACGGGGCCGAGGTCCAGGCCGGGGCCAATGCCATTGCCGGTTGCGGCGCGGTTAAATTTTACGGCGTGGCGGGCGCGGACTTCGCCACCGCGCGCTACGGCTCGGACGCGGCGGCCTGCGAGGCCATCGCCAAGGCCGCAAGCGCGGAGCTCATCGTCATGCCCTCCACGGCGCGCGCCAGCCGCGTGGCCGCTGGCGTTGCCCTGCGCCTGGGCGCGGCGGTGGACACGCGCCTGACCGGCCTGGAGGGAGCAGGCGGCACGATCGTGGCCACACGCTGGTTCTACCGCCAGCGCATGGTCGGCAAAATCGAGCGCGACGCCCGGCCCTGGCTGGTCACCGTGGACTCCGGCTGCTTCGCGCCCTGTGCCGCTGCGGGCACGGCCACAGTTGAAATGCTTTCCGCAACGCCCACCACGCGCACCACGGTCACGGGCATCAAGTCCCCGGCGGCGGACGCCCAGACCATCCGGCCCGAGGCCAAGCTGCTGCTGGTGGCGGGCGCGGGCTGGGGCAAGTCCCAGGGCGACGGCCAGAAGCACCTGGACGAGGCCAGCAGCCTCATCCTGGGCCTTTTGAACGCCACCCAGTGCTCGCTTGGCAGCTCCAAGTCCCTGGTGGACCAGAGCGGCGACGGCGGGGCCCTGCCCTTTCTCACGCACATGCACCAGGTCGGCCAGACCGGCTCCACCCCGCGCCACGCCAAGGGGCTGGCCACCTGCTGCCACGGCGAGGAGCCACATGTGGTGGGCTGGCGGTTCATCACCGAGCGCCGGGCCGTCAACCTGGACGCCAGCTGCGGCTGGGCCCAGGGCAAGGCCGACGTGCTCTACGT
>CAYMIP010000071.1:0-10652 GCA_964390575.1 uncultured Desulfocurvus sp.
TGGTCAGCCCCAAGCTGGCGGCCAGCATCATCTGCTTCCCCATCCTCACGGCCTTCTTCGATCTGGTGGGCATGGCCGGGGGCTACCTCACGGGGGTGCTGCTCCTGGGCGGCAACCAGGGCATCTACTTCTACCGCATCCAGGCCTACATGAAGATGAGCGACGTGACCGGCGGCTTCATCAAGTCCCTGGTCTTCGCCGTGGTGGTCTGCACCGTCTCCTGCTTCATGGGCTACTACACCCACACGCGCCGCGACGCCGTGGGCCCGGAGGCCGTGAGCCAGGCCACCACCGCCGGGGTGGTGAGCTCCTGCATCCTGATCCTTTTGTCCGACTACGTTCTGACCTCGCTCTTATTCTAGGTGCACGGCATGCTGCAGGGAACAACACCGGATATCCGCCTCGAAGGCCTCACCGTGGGCTACGGCAAGACCGCCGTGGTCAGCGGCATCGACCTGACCCTGCCCGGCGGCAAGATCTCGGTGATCCTGGGCGGCTCGGGCTGCGGCAAGTCCACCCTGCTCAAGCACATCCTGATGCTCCAGCCGGCCCTGGCCGGGCGCATCCTGATCGGCAGCCACGACCTGGCCGGGCTTGACCGCCGGGGCATGCACTGCCTGCGCCAGCGCATGGGCGTGCTCTTCCAGGACGGCGCCCTGCTCGGCTCCCTCAGCCTGGGCGACAACGTGGCCCTGCCCCTGCGCGAGCACACCCGCCTGGACGAGGCCGCCATCCGTGAGCGCGTGCTGGCCAAGCTGGAGCTGGTGGGCCTGGAGGAATTCCACGACTACTACCCCAACGAGCTTTCCGGCGGCATGCGCAAGCGCGCGGGCCTGGCCCGGGCCATGGTCATGGACCCGCCGCTCTTGTTCTGCGACGAGCCCACAAGCGGCCTGGACCCGGTGACTGCGGCCGAGCTGGACCTGCTCTTGCTGGAGCTCAAGGGCAGCTTCGAGATGACCCTGGTGGTGGTCAGCCACGACCTGGACAGCATGCGCACCATCGCCGACCACGTGGTGGTGCTGGGCGAGGGCAAGGTGCTCTACAACGGCGCCCTGGCCGAGTTGGAGGCCACCACGGACGAGTACCTGCGCCGCTTCCTGGACCGCCAGGCAGAGCCGCGCAGCAGTCCCCGGCTGACCATGCCGGCCCTTGATTTCAAGGCCATGAAACGCGACTGCTCCAAATATCTGGGCGAGGGATAGCGCGGTCTCTGGGCGAAGGCGAAGGTCCAAAGTCCGGACCATGGGAGGTGCATGATGAAGAAGTATTCCAAGGAAACCCAGGTCGGCGTGTTTGTGCTGCTGGGCTTTGCGGCCATTGCCTACATGAGCGTGAAGCTCGGGAATGTGCACCTGTTCTCCGACAACCACTACGTCATCACCGCCAAGTTCAACGACGTCACCGGGCTCAAGATGAACGCGCCGGTGCAGATGTACGGCGTGGAGATGGGCTTTGTGGAGAATATCGGCATCGACCAGGGCTCGGGCATGTCGGCGGTGACCCTGCGCATCCGCAAGGACATCCAGCTCACCGACGACACCATCGCCTCGGTGAAGACCAGCGGGCTCATCGGCGACAAGTACGTAAAGCTCTCGCGCGGCGGCGGCGATCCCATACAGCCAGGCGCGGTGCTGCGCGACACGGAATCCTCTATTGACCTTGAAGAATTAATCGGTAAGTATGTCTTTGGCGGCGTGTAACAATGCGGCCTATACTTCTTTGGCGGGACGCGTGAAGATGAAAAAAATTGCCTTGCTTTTCAGTGTGTTGCTTCTGACTGCGGGTCTCTGCTCCACCGCCCTTGCGGGGGAGCCCCAGGATCGGCTCAAGGTCGGCATCGACAAGGTCATCGCCATCCTCTCCGACGCCTCCCTAAAGACTGCGGCCAAAAAGACCGAACGGCAAAACAAGCTGCGCACCGTGGCCGACAGCTTCTTCGACTGGCGCGAACTTTCCCGCCGCGCCGCAGCCGAAGGCTGGAACAAGTTCTCGCCCAAGCAGCAGGACGATTTCGTGGTGAGCTTCTCCGAACTTTTGCAGAAGACTTACATCCGCAAGCTCGAGAAGTACAACAACGAGAAGGTGATCTACCAGGGTGAGCAGATCGAGGGCAACCAGGCCTTCCTCAAGACCCAGGTGACCATGAAGGACAAGACCATCCCCATCAACTACGTCATGCTCAAGCGCGACCAGTGGCTGGTCTATGACGTGGTGGTGGAGGGCGTGAGCCTGGTCAAGAACTACCGCACCCAGTTCACCAAGATACTGAGCAAAGAGTCGCCCGAAAATCTCATCCAGCGCATCAAGGACAAGGTCAAGTCCCTGGACGAGGGCAAGAACGTCGACGACGTTGTCGGCAAGGAAGGCTAGCCCACCGATGAATGTTCAAGCGAAGGCGGCGCGCATGCACACCCTCTCCCGCAGCCTCATTGCGGCCCTGGCCCTGACCCTGCTCTGCTCCGCCGCTGCCCTGGCCGCCCCCCTGGCGACCCCCGTGGCAGACGACAGGCCCGCCAGCGTGGCCCAGAAGCCCGAAACAACACGGTTGCTGCTCGCCTATGGCGACGAGGACATCTGGGACGAGACCGGGCAGAACATCAGGAAGCCCGCCAGCGGCGCCAAGATGAGCATGTCCGACGCCGCTGCCCTGACCCCGGACCCCCTTGAGGACTGGAACCGCATGTGGTTCGGCTTCAACGACAAGCTCTACTTCTGGGCGCTCAAGCCCGTGGCCCAGGGCTACAGCTATGTCATCCCCGAGCGGCCCCGCCTCTGGGTCCACAATTTCTTCCACAACCTCATGTTTCCCGTGCGCTTCGTCAGCCTCATGCTCCAGGGCAAGCCCGACGCCGCCGCTGTGGAGACCTCGCGCTTCATCGGCAACACGGCTTTTGGCCTGGGCGGCTTCGCCGACATCACTGCGGACAGCAAGCCCTACAAGCCCATCGGCTCCACCGAGCAGGACCTTGGCCTGACCTTCGGCTACTGGGGCGCGGGCAACGGCTTCTACCTCGTGTGGCCCTTCCTCGGCCCCTCCAGCGGCCGGGACACCCTGGGCTACGCAGGCGACTACTTCCTGACCCCGACCAGCTACCTCCATCCCTGGTACTGGTCCGCGGGGGCCAAGGGCTACGACAAGGTCAACGAGGTCTCCCTGCGCATCGGCGACTACGAGACCTTGAAGGACGCCTCCCTTGATCCCTACCTGGCCGTGCGCGACGCCTACCTGCGCAACCGCTTCAAGAGGATGAACGACTAGGACGGGTCCGGCCAGAAGCGTTTTGTCATGCGACTGGCCGTCATCTCCGACACACACCTCTCCGTACCGGATGCCCGCTTCGAGCGCATCTACGCCGCGCATCTGGCCGACGCCGACGTGCTCCTGCACTGCGGCGACATGGTCAGCGCGGCGCTCTACCACTCCCTGTGCCGCCACCCGCGCTTCATCGGCGTGCGCGGCAACTGCGACCACTTCCTGCTGGACGTTGCTCTGCCCGCCACCCTGCGCGTGGAGCTGCCGCTGGGCGCCTCCGGGCGTGTCCTGCGCATCGGCATGGCCCACGGCTGGGGCGAGCGCTCCACAGTCTGGCAGCGCGTGGCCGAGCTCTTCCCCGGCCATGATCTGATCTGCTATGGGCACACCCACCGGCGCAACTGGTCCAGGCACGGCGGCGCGCATCTGCTGAACCCCGGCAGCCTGGCCGAGGGCTCCCTGGCCCTGGTGGACGTGGACGAGCACGGCGGCCTGAGCTGCCGCTTCGTGGACGCGGACGACGAGGCCGAGACGGCATAACGTTTCAGAGTACTTCGGCCAGGCCCGCGTGAACCTGTGGTGCCCCCCCCTATACGGGGCAGGAGGTGGCGTGATGCGAGGTCTTTCCCGACTGCGGCGCGCATGGGCCGCCTGTCTCCTGTCATTGCTGCTTCCGCTCGTCTGTCCAGTCGCCTGTCCGCTCCTTTGGCCAGCCTTTGCTCTCGCAGAGCCACTCCGCGCAGAGCAAGAGCCCCCGGCCGACCGCTCGGCCCTGCTCGAGGGCTACGCGGCCGAGATCCGCCGTGTCCTGGCCTCGGGCGAGCTGCCCATCATCGACGTGGAGCACCACTGGGGCGGGAAGCTTGCCCTCGAAGACCTCATCGCCAAGATGGACAGAAACGGCGTGGCCCTGACCTGGCTGGGCCAGAACGAGAAGAACGGCAGCCCCCTGGCCCTGGCCGCCGCGCAGAAGCAGCCCACGCGCATTGTGCCCGCCACCATCCACGGCGACGGGCCGCGCTGGCATGGCCGCGACCCGCAGCTCCTGGAGGAGCTGGCCGCAGACGCCCGCACCGGGCGCTACTTCGCCCTGGGCGAGTTCGAGGCCCGGCACTACGTCTCCAGCACCAACAACCGGGATGTGCACCTGCCCGTGGATTCCGAGCATTTCGCGGCCGTGTTCCGCCTCGCGGAGCAGACCGGCCTGCCCCTGCTGCTGCACCACGAGGCCGAGGACGCGCTCTTGCCGGAGCTGGAGCGCATGCTGGCCAAGCATCCCAAGGCCAGGGTCATCTGGTGCCATGTGGGCCGCAACCGCGACCGCAACACCTGGACCAGGCTGTCCACCCCGGACGGCGTGCGGGACTTCCTGAAGCGCTACCCCAACCTGTCCTTTGACCTGAACCAGGCCAGGCCCGGCGGCAGGCACAGGGGCACGAACCAGGTCGATTCCGTGCTCTACGACATCGACCCCAGCAAGGGCGGCGACAACCAACCGGACGCCCGGCTGAACAACGCCTGGCGCGCACTTTTGGAGGAGTTTCCGGAGCGCTTCCTCATCGGCACGGACGTGAACACCGGCCGCTTCGACGAGTATTCCCGCGTTGTGCAAACCTTCAGGCAGCTCATCCTGCAACGCATCGACAGACCCGCCGCAGAAGCCATCGCCTACAAGAACGCCTGGAAGCTCATGAGCGGGCGGGACTGGCGGAACTGACGGGACGGACAGATGTCCGGGCCTACATGCCCACAAATTCCTTCTTGGCGGCCAGCACCTTGCGCAGGTAATTGCGCGTCTCCACGGCCGCGTGGCGCTCCACGATGGTTTCATAGACCTGCATGGGCGGGCGGGCGTTGATGGTTGCAAGGGCCTGGCTGCGCTCGCGCTGGAAGGTCTTCAAGAGCGCGCCCGGCCCGCCGTTGTAGGCGGCGATGGCGCAGTACTCGCGCGAGAGCGCGTCGCCGATGCCCGCCAGATGCCGCGTGCCGAGCAGGTGCAGGTAGGCCGTGCCATAGGTGATGTTGTGCTCCGGCTCGAAGAGAAAGGCCTTGGTGGGCTCGCCCGCCTTGCCCGTGAGGTGCGCCTGGACCTCGGCCCCGGCGCTCTGCGGCACCACCTGCATCAGGCCCACGGCGGGCACGGCGTTGATGGCGTAGGGGTTGAAGTCGCTCTCCACGCGGATGATGGCGTAGACGAGGTTGCGGCTGACGCCGAAGCGCCGCGCCGCCTCCTCCACCAGCGGGCGGAACTTGGCCGCGCGCACGTGCAGGTGGTCATTGGTCATGGCCAGGACCACGAAATGGACCGTCTTGCCCGCCTGCCCCCCCGTCTGCCCCCCCGTCTGACCTAAGGACGGGTCCGAGGGCCGCTCCTGCGCGCTCGACTCCACCAGCTGCCGGGCAAAGGCCTCGGCCTGCTCCTCGGTGCGGATGTCGCGGCCGCCTGCGTCCTTGACCTCGCCCAGCAGAAACGGCGTGCCGCCCAGGCGCACCGGCCCGGCGGAATAGAGGTCCACTGCGCGCGGGTCATAGGGTGTCAAAAGCGTGGTCACCAGGGCCTCGCGCAGGCTCCTGTGCGGGGTGTCCTGGTCCAGGGTCTCCACCAGGATGCGGCCGTTTTCAAAGTCCACGCTGGCGCGGGAAAGGTAGTTCTGAGTGTACTTGACGTACTGCTTGGGCTGCGGCTCGCGCACGTCGCCCGCGCCCCAGGTGCCGCCCACGGCGCGGCGGAAGGCGCTGAGGATGCTCTTGAACTGCTTGTAGTCAGCCTCGATGGCCCGGGGATTGGTGGCGTAGCGGATGGCCTTGCTGCGGGCCATGCCCACGGCCGCGCTGGTGTCGCCCGTGGCCACCCGGGCAATGCCCACGGCGTCGGAGGCCGAACAGGAGGCGACGGAAAGGGCCAGGGAGAGAATGGCCAGGACAAGCAGGGCTGGGCGCAGTCGGGTCATGGTCGGCCTCGTGTCCCGGTTCTTGCCAGACGCCGGGCGTGAAAAAACCCCAGTTGACCGTGGGCAGTGGATCGGAACCCTGTTGTAATGGGCACTGCCCTTCACTTCATTTTGTGTTGGTTCCCGATGCCGTTCTGGCTCGCACCTGTCGTCCAGGGTACTGTGTCCTAAGCATGTCCCGTGCCAAAGGCCCAGGCCCGGCCAGGCCCCGTTGCGCCCAACCGGCTTACGTCACCGGAAGCGAGTGCCTGCGGGCCTCGGCCAGGTAGCTGGCGGCCAGGGCCGCGTCACCACAATGCTCGGCCCAGTGCAGCCAGAGCAGGCGCAGGTCATGTTTCCTTGCCTGGTCCGGACGCGCCAGGCGCTTTCCAGGCAGATCCTCGTCAAATCCTTGGCGCAAAAATGTTGCCAGGGCGCTGGCGCGGTGCCAGGGCCGGTGGGCCGCGTCGATCAGCGCAACCCCGGCCAAGGCCAGAGACTCACGCCGGGCGTCGTCAGCCAGCAGGGCGCGGGCCTGGGCCGCAGCGTCACAGGCATCATCGGCTTGGTAGGTGGCCAAATGCACCCCGTCCTGAAACAGCTCGTCCTGGCCGTTGTCGATCCGTGGGGTGAGCAGGCAGGCCCCGCAGGCCAGAGCCTCGAAGACGCGGAAATTCAGGTCGCCGCGCTCGGCGATGTTCAGCACCACGCGCGCCTGCGGGAAAAGCTGCGCAAAGTCGCCCTGGCGCACGGCCAGGTTTGGGAACTCGCCCGCCAGCCGCTGCAAGAAGTCCTGGCGCAATGGGGTGGTCTCCGGGTTCACCGTGCCCACAAAGAGCAGATCCCACTGCTTTCCGGCCCCAAGGGGCTGGTAGCGGTCCTCGGCAAAGGGCGGCAGCCAGAGCACGCGCGCGCCCGAAAGTTCGCGCGCGAAGCGCTCCACGTCGCCCTTCAGGCTCACGGCGCAGAGGTCAAAGGTGCTGGCGTAGAGCGGGTACCAGCTGTGGATGTGGGAGTCGATGCAGTAGAAGGCTGTCAGGCAGGGAAAGCGCTCCACGCCCAAGAGCGGCGGGGGCAGGCTGCGGTCGGTGTAGACCACCACGTCCGGGGCCGCGCCGCAGCGCGCTGTGATCTCGTCCCAGCTCAAAGCCGCCGGGGCGCTGAGCGGGATGCGCACCACGCGGAAGCCCTGGGCCTCCATGTGCTGCATGAAGAACTGGCCGCCCACCCAGGCCACGAGTTTCGTGTCCGCGCCCATGTTTGCCCTCATCTCAGGTGCAGGTAGCCGATGAAGTCGTCGATGCCAGCCAGGCGGCAGTCCACATAGGCCGCGGCATACTGGGCAAAGGTCTTGCCCCGGCCGTAGACGTTGTACACCTGGCCCTCACCGCCATAACCCAGACCGCCAGAACCCAGGCCGCCAGAACCCAAACAGTAGAAGGCCGCAGCCTGCGGGTGGACGGGCAGCTCGAAGTCCGCGTAGCCCGCGCCCAGGGCCGTGGCATGAGCCAGGCGCGCGGGATCAGGCCCGGCCAGGCCCAGATGGCGCAGGATGCCCGCTGCGGCCAGGGCCAGCAGCTCCGGGCCGGGGTGGTTCACGCTCAAGAACAGCGGCCGCTCGCGCCAGTGCTCCAGCACATGCTCCAGATATTTGACCGGTGTATGGGCCTGGCGCTGGGTTTCCCGCGCCACGGTCTCGGCCAGCAGCGCGTCCAGGTCGTATTTCCGCTCCAGCGGGGTGGACAGGTACAGGTGCAGGATGTCGCGCCGGGGCAGGCCCAGCTCCAGCAAATGGTCCAGGTACACGTCGCGGTAGTCGAAGCCGGGCGCGCCGGACCAGAGCGGCCACGGACCCCGGAAGAACATGTTCGGGATGCACAGGCGCTCGCAGCCCGCAGGCAGCTTTGACAGCAGCGCGGCCGAGGACAGCTCGCCCCACTCCGGCCCCAGCTGCTGGTACAAAAACAGGCCGCAGGCGGCCAGGTCGGCCTCGGGAATGTCCTGCCGGGCGTAGTTCAGGAACACGCGCGGGGCATGGCTCCGGGCGAACTCCGGGCTGGCCAGGAGGATCTCGGCCAGGGGCGGGCCCTGGCAGTTGGCGTGCAGAATGGCGAGACGCTTGTCCACGCCGGAAGCGTTGCAATGCCCGTGCCGGGGCTGCCATCGCCCAGGCCGCCCATCGCCAGGCCACCCATCGTCGGGGGGGATCGGCCCCTTGAAATGCGCGCCTGATTCGGCTACCTGTGCAGCCACACCGAGCGGACATCTCGGAACACGGTGCGATTCCGTGGCGGTCCCGCCGCCGTAACCGGGGACGGGGAGAGACTTCGGGCTGATACGCCCGGCCACTGTCGGGGTTCACCCCGGCGGGAAGGCCGTCTCCCCCGGCTGATCCGGAAGCCGGAAGACCTGTCCGCGCTGGTCATGGCAAGGAGCTCGATGGCAAAGGGTTCCGGTGGGCACAGCTGCGCCCGCTGGAGCCCTTTTTGTATTGCCCCAGTGAAAAACACCTCGATCCGACAGCACGACCCTGCAAAGGAGCCCTTTATGCACGCAAAGCTCGACGCCGTCCTGGCCGCCGCCATCGACACAATCAGGCCGGTGGACCGCTCCCTGGCCGCCTCCGGCCAGGCCCACCTGGACAACCTGACCAAGCCCCAGGGCAGCCTCGGCCGCCTGGAGGAGCTGGCCCTGCAACTCTACCTGGTCCAGGGCGGGAAGCCGCCCCAGGCCGACCCCTGCCGGGTGTACACCGTGGCCGGCGACCACGGCGTGGTGGAAGAGGGCGTGAGCCTGTTCCCGCAGGAGGTCACGCGCCAGATGGTGGCGAATTTCGTGAACGGCGGCGCAGGCATCAACGTGCTGGCGCGCACGGCCGGGGCCGAGCTCTTCGTGGTCGACGCAGGCTGCCTGGGTGGCGGCTTTGACGAGCACCCGCAGCTCATCCAGGGCAAGGTGGCGCCCGGCACGGCGAATTTCACCAAGGGCCCGGCCATGACGCGCGAGCAGTGCGTCCAGGCGCTCCTGCTCGGTGTGGACCTGGCTGACCGCGCCCTGGCCGACGGGGTGTGCGTGCTGGGCACCGGCGACATGGGCATCGGCAACACCACGCCCTCCACGGCCCTGTACTGCGCCTACCTGGGCCTGGACCCGGCCGACATGACCGGCCCAGGCGCGGGCCTGGACAAGCAGGGCGTGGGCCGCAAGACCGAGGTCATCCGCAGGGCGCTTTCCGTCAACGCGGCGGTCGTGGCCACAGGCGACGCGCTGGACATCCTGGCGGCCCTGGGCGGCTATGAGATAGCCTGTCTGGCGGGCCTGATCCTGGGCGGGGCCAAAAACCGCCAGCTGGTCTGCGTGGACGGCTTCATCTCCACGGCGGCCTGCGTGGCGGCCTGGAAGCTGTGTCCGGCCACGGCGGACTACACCCTGCTGGCCCACGCCTCGGCCGAGCCCGGCCACAAGTTCGCCGTGGAGAAGATGGGCAAGGCCCCCCTGCTGCACCTGGGCCTGCGCCTGGGCGAGGGCACGGGAGCGGCCGTGGCCATGTACCTGTTGCGCTCGGCCGCAGCCATCTACAACGAGATGGCCTCCTTCGCCTCGGCCGGGGTCAGCACGGCACACTAGGCGCGGCCAGGCGAAAGCCCGTTCCGGCCCGAAAACGCAAAAGCGCCCGCTCCGGCAGCAGACCGGGGCGGGCGTTTTCGTTTGAGATGGGAGCCTCTGGGCTAGGCCGCCCCGCGCACCACGCCAAGCACCCGGGCCAGCACCTCGTCCTCGCTGATCTGCGTGGTGTCCACCACCACCGCGCCCTCGGCGGGCTTGAGCGGCGCGATGCTGCGGCCCCTGTCCTGGGCGTCGCGCTGGAGGATGCCCGCCAGGATGGCCTCAAGGTCGGCGGGCTTGCCCAGGCCCTCCAGCTGGCGGCAGCGCCTGCGCGCACGCTCCTCAGGCTCGGCGTCGAGGAAGAACTTGAACTGCGCGGCCGGAAAGACCACGCTGCCCATGTCGCGGCCCTCGGCCACCAGCGAGGTGGTCTGGCCCAGAAAAATCTGCGCCATCTTCATGTAGGCGCGCACCGAGGGCACCACGGCCAGCTGCGAGGCCCACTGGCCCGTCTGCTCGGAGCGGATCCCCTCGGGCAGGGGCTGGCCGTTTAAGAGCAGCTCGGTTTCCTTGCCGCTGCCGCGCAGGGTGAACTCAAAGTCGCCCAGCTTCTGTTGCAGGATGCCCTGGGTCCAGTCCCAGGCGCCCTCGCCCAGGGTGTAGGCGGCGGCGCGGAACATGGCCCCGGTGTCCAGAAAGGCGAGGCCCAGCTCTCCGGCCAGGCGCGCGGCCACGCTGCTCTTGCCCACGCCGGCCGGGCCGTCCAGGGTCACAATGAAGGGGACGGCGGCGGCGCTAGGCATTGAGAATCTCCTCCAGGGCTTTCAGGAAGGCTGCGGTTTCCGGGCCGGTGCCCACGT
>CAYMIP010000072.1:0-10443 GCA_964390575.1 uncultured Desulfocurvus sp.
GCACAATACGCCTTTTCTTTCCTGGGGCCCGGGGGCGGGAGTCAAACCGACATAACCCGAAGGTGGAGGTTTTTTCAGTCCCTTGCGTCTACCAGTTTCGCCCCCCGGGCAGCCGGGTTTTCCCTACACCCTCGGCCAGGGCGGCGCAAACGCACAGGGCGCGGGCTTCAAGCCGGGGGGGGGGGGCGGGGGAGGGGGGGGGGGGGGGGGGTCAGGGCGCGTAGCTGGGGTCCTGTGGAAAGGGCCAGAATTCCACTCGGTTGCGGCCGAAGAGCTTGGCCCGGTAGAGGGCCTTGTCGGCCTTCTCGATCATGTCCTCAAGGATGTTCGCCCCGAATTCGGGCTCCATGCTGTACTCGGACACGCCGATGCTCACGGTGTTGTTCAAGACGGCGGTGGGCACCTTGAGCGGGGACTCGGCCACGGTGGCGCGGATGCGCTCGGCCAGGGTGCAGGCCTCCTTGAGGTCGGCGTTGGGTGCCAGGACCACGAACTCCTCGCCGCCGTAGCGCGCCGCCAGGTCCGACCCGCGGGTGGCCGAGGCGATGCAGCGGGCGATGTGGATGAGGTACTGGTCGCCTACGGGGTGGCCGTGGTTGTCGTTGACCAGCTTGAAGTGGTCGATGTCGATCATCAGGCAGGAGCAGGGCTTGCGTGCGCGGATGGCCACGTTGATGATGCGGTAGCCCTCGGCCAGCAGGTGCCGGCGGTTGGAGATTCCCGTGAGCTGGTCCGTGCGCGAGGTGGCCTGGATGGTGTCCACGTGCCGGTGCACCGTGTCGGACATGCGGTTGAAGGCCCCCACGAGCTGCACCATCTCCTCCGGCGCGCCCGGATGGCCTGAGAGGTCGATGGCGTGGCCGTACTTGCCGCTCTGCACCTTTTCCGCGCCCTCCAGCAGCAGCTTGAGCGGCCCCAGCAGCGCGCGCGCGATGGCATGGCTCAGGGCTGCGGAGGCGATGACGGGCAGGCCCAGGCTGGCCAGGAGCAGGAGGTCCATACGGTTGTTGAAGATGTCCGCGTTGGTGGTGAAGAGGAACAGCCCGGCGGGGATGGCGGGCAGGAGCAGCACCAGCAGGCTGTAGAGGCGCAAGAGGGTGAGCAGGCCCAGGCCCCTGGGGTGGCGGCGGGAGAGGGGACTGCGTTGCGCCACGGGATGCTCCTCGGGCCAAGGGTCAATGCCGACGGTAAGAGTCTTCTTTGTATCCCCAAGCGCTGGCGCGCGCAAGGCCTCTGGAGGGAAAAGGGCAGGCTTAAACGTCCACGGCCTCGCTGCGCCGCGACTTGAATTCGCGCAGGCGCTGGCGCAGGTGCCCGGCGGCCTCCTCGGCGTGGTCGCCCTGGGCGGTGTAGGCCACGGATTCGCCTGCGGCGGTAGTCATGGTCAGCACCTTGCCGACGATTTCCACGGCGCTGATGTCGCTGTAGTAGACGTCGCGGGTTCCGGCGTCCTCGATCTGGTAGGCGACCTTGAAATAGTTCTTGAGCGGGAAGATGCGGCCACGGCGCGCGGCGATGACCACGAACTCCTCCTTGGGGGCCATCATGCTGTAGGCCACATCCGTCTTGAGCTCTTTCAGCATCCAGTGGTCCAGGGCGCCGGTGATCTCGTAGAACGGGTAGAAGGGCTTGGTCTTGTCGATGCCGCAGGCGCGCAGGCAGTCGGCCTCCAGGTTCTCCAGCACGTCCTCCTGGAAGGCCTGGTGGTTCAGCTTGATGAGCCAGGCCCCGTAGGCGTCGAGCCCCAGGGGCAGGAGCAGGTACAGAAAGCCGTGCAGGCCGCCGGAGAAGATGGTGATGCAGGCCAGGGTGAACAGGTAGGCCAGGACCTTGATGGACAGGGTCGAACTGTAGAGGATGAGGATGCCTTCGCGCCAGTCCATCTGCGCTAGGTAGGCAATGCGCCAGCAAAAAGCAAGGGCGCAGCTGGGCTGCTGGAGGCGGCTCTCGCTAGGGAGAGGGCAGCAGCGGCAGCAGGGCCTGGGCCAGGGCCGCAGCCAGGACGCGCGTTCCGCTCGCGCTGGGGTGCACGCCGTCGGCCTGGAAGAAGTAGGGCTGGCCGTCCTGCTGGGGCGTGAGCGGATCGAGGATGTGGGGAATGAGCGGCAGGCCGAAGCGGCGGGCCAGGGCCGGGTGGACCTCGTTGAAGCGGCGCACGTAGTCCGCATTGAAGCGCGGCGGGGCCAGGGGGATCATCCCGGCCAGCATCGGGTCGTCGGCATAGCGCGAGAAGAGGTCGTCACGGGTGCGCCAGCCCGCGATGAGCACGGCCACGCCAGCCCCGAGCAGGCCGTGGACCATGGCGGTCAAGGCCTGTTCGGTCTCCTCCACGCTCACGCCCTGGTAGCAGTCGTTGGCGCCGAATTCCAGCAGCGCCGCGCTGGGCTTGGCCGCCAGCACCTCAGGCAGGCGCAGCAGGCCCTCCGGGGCTGTCTCGCCGGAGGCGCCGAAGTTCAGCACGCGCGCGTTCAGCCCGGCCCGGATGAGCTCGGCCTCCAGCTGCGCCGGCAGGGCGTCGCGGGGCTCCAGCCCCCAGCCCTCCACCAGGCTGTCGCCATAGGCGGCAATGGTCAGGCGCGCGGGACTCATGGCCTAGCCCTTGGCCACCCAGTCGCGCACGGTGCGCGTCTCCTCGGCCCACTTGGGGCCTACGCGCACGGCCAGGAACTCCGCGTACACGCTGTCGAACAGCTCCAGGCACTGCTCGATGAGGAAGAGCTTCTCCAGCACGCGGGCGTCGGGGTCCACGTCCTCGCGGTCAGCGGTCTCGATCTTCGGGGTCTTGAGCCCGGACAGGGAGAAGTCGTTGTCCTTCACCGTCACCTGCCAGGCCTCGGGGTCCCGTTCGAAGCGCAGCTGCGCGCGGGAGACCTTCTTGCCCGTGCGCAGGCCGCTGCGCGCCTCGGTGAGCTCCCCGCTGGGGCTCTTGACCACGGCGGACTCCAGGCCCTCGCCGTCGCCGCCCTGGACGCTCAGGCGCTCCTCCATGCGCAGGTGGAACTCCCGGCCGTCCCTGTCCTTGAACACGCCGCGCCGGGCCTCGGTGGCGTGCCACAGCCAGGTCAGGAAGTCCTGGCCCAGGATGGTGTTTTCGCGTTCTGCCAGTGCAAGGTCCATGCGTATGCTCCCGGTCTAGACGAAGTTCGAGGGTTCGAGGGCTTCCAGGCGCGGCACAGCGGCTTCTCCGCCGAGCAGGCTCGCAGCCAGGAAGAAGGGCGTCAGCGGCTCCAGATTGAGCCCGAAGGTCAGGGAGAAGTGGTCCTCGAACAGGGTCTTGGCCTTGGCGTTGGTGCTGGCGAAGAGGATGCGCCCGGTCTGCATGTTCCACACCGCGTCGAACACGGCGGGCACGGGCAGGCTGCGCGCGCGCAGGCGCAGCATGACCAGTTCGCGGATCTCGCGGCGGCGCTCCTTGGACAGAAAGGACCGGCCCTCGGCCTTGGCCGTCTCCAGCTCCGCAGCCAGGGCGATCAGGCAGTGCTTCTTGAACACTGCGGGCGGGATGCGCCGGGTGTCCAGGCGCAGGGAGAAGCAGAGGTAGTGGCCCTTCTCGGGCGGGGAGTCGCGCCAGTCCGGGTCGAGCATGTTGTCGATGTTGCACCAGCCCCACGAACGCTCGTCCGTGGTGGCGTCGATGTCGCGGAAGGGGTTGTCCTTGAGGCGTTTCGGGGCCTCCCGCCAGAGGGAGTCGGGGATGGCGTCGACCACCCGGTAGCGGGTCAGGCCGAGGCTTGCGGAGAGTATCGCCACTGGGGGCCTCCTAGGGGTTCGGTGCGGGTCAAGGGCATGGGGGTACCGGGAAACAGGTCCGCTGTCCAGACGCTGAGGCGGCTTAGGGGGGCGGGCCTTGGGGGGCTGGTCTTGCCAAGGCGGTCCCAGGCGTTTACCCTGTCCTGAACCGTAGAGACACCAAAGGGAGCCCACCCATGAGCATAAGCAGCAAGAGCGCCGCAGCAGTGCTGGCCGATTTTCTGGAGCAGCGGGCCAGGGCCGTCCGGGCCATCGAGGCCGAGGCCGAGGCCATCCTCCACGGCCAGGGCGATCAGGCTGGATATGTAGCCAAGATGCGCGAAAAAGCCTTGCTGCTGGCCGATCTGGCCGGGGATTGCCAGGGGCTGGTGCTGGCCCTGGAGCCGCTTCTTTCCACGGCCGCAGGGGAGCGCCTGGAGCGGTTTTCCCAGAGCGCGGCCAACTCACTCAGCGTGGGCAGCCCCTTCTACATGTCCGCGCTGCTCTATCCGGATGACTACAAACAGGGCGCCCCCAATGACCTGGAGCGCTATGTGGCCGAGGTCCGCAGCTGGGGCTAGGGCCTTAATAGTCCAGGGTGTCCAGGCGGACCTTGGGGCCAGCCTCGTCCTTGCGCCGGGTGAAACGCGCCAGCCCGTACCCGAAGCTCACCTGAAAGCTCAGGTGCCAGGCTCCGCCGGACCCGAACCCGCTGATGATCTCCGGCTCCATGCCCGCGCGCACCAGCACGTCCACCTCGTCGGCTCCACCCGGTGTGGAGTCCTGGCGCTCCAGCGCAGCCAAAATGGCGGGCACCAGCCCGCAGCAGACCTCACGCAGGTCCACGGTGGGGCGGGTGTCGGCCTGGGCTGGGCTGGGCGGCATGGGCTTCTCCATCTGTCTGCATTGGCAGTCGGCATTGTCGGTCGGCAGCGGCGGTCGGCGCTGCGTGTCGGTGTCGCCCCTCTCCTGGCCCATCCGGTCCGGTCCCGTCAAGCATTCCCCTTATGGCATGAGCACGGCCTGGGCCGGGATGTCTGGCTGCAGGGCGAAGCGTACGCCTGCTGTCTCCAGGGGCACGCCGCGCACGGTGATGGCCTCCCTGCCGATGGCCCCGAGGCCCAGCTCGGCCGCGCGGCGCAGGTACTCCACGCGCTCCGGCTCGATGCCCATGAGGCGGCAGCAGGTGGCGTCCACGGCGGGCAGGTTCGTTCCGGCCACGATGAGCCCGGCCTGGACCGGCGTGCCCATGATCGGGCCGTCGCCCTCCATGCCCACCACCCCGTCGATGATGGCCAGGTTCGGGGCCAGGGTGGCGGTGATGTCCACGCAGCAGGCCGGGATGCCGGCCATGTGCAGGGCGTTCTTGGGCCAGCCGTACACGCTGCCGGGCAGCGCGCCGAAGAGGTTCTTCATGGACAGGGTGACGCCCGCCCAGTGGTGGGTCTTCATCTTGGCCAGGGAGACCACCAGGTCGGCCTCCAGGAGCAGCCGGGGCAGGGTGATGGTGCTGAGGCTTGAGACCCGCGTGGGATTGGCCAGGGTGGCAAAGGGCGCGGTGTTCAGGTCCACGAAGCGCAGGCGCTCCTGGCGCAGCACATCGCCCAGGCCAGAGGCCTCCAGCACCTCGTGGGGGTCGCGGATGTGGCCCGAGCCTTCGGCCACGACGACGCTGCCCGCGCCCAGGGACAGAAAGACCTGGGCCACGGCGCGGATCATCTCCGGGTGCGTGTTGATGTGCTCGGCCCCGGCATGGGGCTCCACGAGATTCGGCTTGAGCACCACCTTCTTGCCGCGCAGGTGCTGCGCGATGCCCAGTTCCGTGAGGGCCGCGAGGACGGGCTGGCGCAGGTCCACGGCATAGGAGGCGGCGCGGGCCACGAAGACCTGTGGCGCGGCCGGGGGCGGGGCGGCCCAGAGCTCCAGGGGGCGCAGCAGCGGCGTGGCGGCCAGGGCCGCGCCAGCGGCCAGGAGGCGGTGCAGGAACTCGCGTCGGCCCAGCCAGGGCGGCGGTGCATTAAAGCGTTGCCTATGCGGCATGGGGGGCCGTCCTTCGCGCCAGGTGCGCGGCCAGTCCATCCGGACTTGCGAGCGCAATGGCCGCCAGGGTCAGGGTGGCGGTGTCGAGCGGGCCGGTCAGCGGGTGCTCGGCCATGAGCCTGGGCAGGCGCTGCCGCGCGTCTCTCGTGGCGTCTCTTGTGGCATCTTTCGTCTCGAGGCCCCAGGAGCCCAGGGCCAGCACGGCCCAGGCCAGGGACAGGGGCGCGCGGGTGGCCTTTGCCCCGGCCTCCAGATACTCGAGGCTCCTGGCCACGGTTCCGGGCGCTGCGCGCCCGACCAGGGCGCAGAGGGTTGCGCTGGTGTTGACCAGGTCCGGCACCAGCCGCGCCCCGAACACGTGCACGTTCCCGTAGTTCCAGCCGCCGGAGGGCATCTGCCGGTCCATGAGCATCTTCCGGGCCTCGTGCAGGCGCGGGTGGTCGCTGTGTCCGGCCGCAGAAAGGGCCAGCATGACCAGCGCCGTGGGCTCGGCCCAGGAATGCGCCCCCTCTGTCCAGGACCAGCCGCGCAGGCTCGTGTCGTGGCCCGTGGGGTGCTCGGGGTTCTGGGGCCAGTGCGCGCCGGAGGAGCCCAGCAAAAACGCGGCCAGCCGTTCGGCGTCGCGGGCCAGGGCCTCTGGGCCGAGCAGGGCCATGAGGGCCGGGGCCGTGGGCCAGGGCGCCTGCGGGTGGTCCGGGTGGATGGGCAGGCTGCCGCTGGGCGTCATGGCCCGCGCCAGGCGGGTGCGTGCGCTGCGCGCGAGGGCGTGTTCCTGCGGCAGGGCCAGGATGGCCCAGGCCGAGCTGGCCGGGCAGAAGTCCCCGCCGGGGAAGGCGGCGAAGCCGCCCTGGGGCAGGGCGCGGTCCTTCAGGGCGCTGTCTGCGTCGATCCGGTTGGGTTCAGGGGTGGGCACGGGTTCCTCTTGTTTGCAGAACATTAGCAGAACAAAAGGGGCGGGCCAAGCTGGGCGGGGCGAAAGCGCCGAGCGCGCGGCACAGCCGGGACATGCAAAAGATGGGACGGAAACCCCATCCCCCTGCCCGCGCTTTCGGCGTTTGGAGAAAGCTTACTTGCCGCCGACCTTCACGCTGCCGACGCTGGTCTCGGTCTTCACGTTTTGGCCAACATCGACGTTGGGCACGGTACCGGCCTTGCCCTTGATGATGATGTCGCCGCCCTTGGCATTTGCGGCGTGGGCCTTGGTTTTGGCCTTGACGTTCTGGCCAGCGGCGGCGTTGGTGACCTTGTCGCCCTGGCTGTCAACGCTGCTGTCGCCGGTTTTGGCGGCGGCGAAGGCGAAGGCGGTGGATGCAAGAACGATGACCAGGCCCAGTGCAAACTTCTTCATGGTCTCCCCCCTCATGTAAAACATCGGTGGTGGAATCCTGATCCACTCATACCCCAGTGCCGCAGGCTTAAGCAAGGGGTGTGCCAATGTCATCATGCCGGAATAACACAGTATTTTTTTAATGTTTCGAAAGGGCTGCGGCTCGACTGTGAAAATCCTGCGCACTCTGCGCGCACTCTTTCACAGTCCCCGGCCTGGACGGGTGACCCGGCACAGGAAGCCTTTCAGGTATTCCGTCTCCGGCATGGACGGGTGGATGGGGTGGTCCGGCGCCTGGTGGCAGCTTGTGAGGATCTGCAGGCGCACCCCAGCGTCGCGCGCGGCCCCGCAGAGCACCTTGCGCAGGTCGGCCGCGGCCACGTGCTGCGAGCAGGAGCAGGACACGAAGAATCCGCCGTCCTCCGTCAGTTCCAGGGCCAGGCGGTTCACGGTGCGGTAGGCGGCCAGGCCCTTTTCCATGTCCTTGCGGCGTTTCACGAAGGCGGGCGGGTCCACGCTCACCAGCCCGAAACGCTGGCCATTCGCGCGCAGGTCCTTCAAGCCCGCCAGGGCGTCGACGCAGAGGGTCAGGACGCGGTCCGCCACGCCGGAAAGCTCTGCGCTCCTGGCCGCGCAGTGAAGCGCCGTCTGGGAGGAGTCCAGGCACCGGGCCGAGGCCGCCCCGGCCCGGGCGCAGGCCACGCCCAGACCCCCGGCATAGGAGAACACGTCCAGCACGCGCCGGCCGCCAGCCAGACTCGCCGCCAGGGCGCGGGTGCCGCGCATGTCGTAGAACCAGCCGGTCTTCTGGCCCCCGGCCAGGGGCACCACGAAGCGGCAGCCGTTCTCCTCGATGACCACCTCGTCCGGCACCTGGCCTGCGGCCACCTCCACCGCGCGCGCCAGGCCCTCCAGCTCGCGCCCTGGCAGGTCGTTCTTGAACAGGATGCCAGCGGGCGCGACCAGCTCCGTCAGCACAGTGATGATCTCCGCGCGCAGGCGCTCCATGCCTGCGGTGCCGATCTGCACGGCCAGGATGTCGCCAAAGCGGTCCACCACCAGGCCGGGCAGCTGGTCGCCCTCGCCGAAGACCAGCCGGTAGTACGGCGCGGCGAAGAGGGCCTGGCGCAGGCTGAGCGCCGCGCGCATCCGGCTGTGCAGCAGCTCCGCGTCCAGCGGCCGGGTGGCGTCCTGGCAGTATACGCGCCCGGCGATGAGCGCGCCCGGGTTCACGTAGGCGCTGCCCAGGGGCCTGCCCTGGGCCGACTCCACGCGCACGCAGTCGCCCGGGGCAAAGGACGTGAGCGGGCTCCTGGCCACGTCCACCTCGTTGCTGAAGATCCACAGGTGCCCGGCCAGGAGGCGGCGCTCCTCACCCTTGCGCAGGGTCAGCACAGGCAGGCCGGACTGACTGGCCGGGGTGTTCATTCGCCACGCTCCCGGCGCAGGTTCAGCAGGCGCTGGCCGTAGGCGGCCTGGCCCAGGGACACGCAGGCGTCGTTGGGCGGCAGGTTCTTGTGCGTCAGGGGCGTCAGCCCGCGCTCGGCGATGGCCCGGGGCAGCTCCACGGCAAAGGTCAGGTTCTGCATGACCCCGCCGGACAGGGCCACGTGGCTGGTCTCGAAGCGCTTGGCGAAGCGCGCGGCCATGTCGGCCAGGCCGCTGATGAGGCTGGCGTGGAAGCGCCGGGCGATGACCGGCAGCGGCGTGCCCTGCTGCATGTCGGTCAAAAGCGCCCGGAACATGGTGTAGGTGTCCAGCTGCCGGGGCTCGTCGCCGCCGCCCAGGCGTCCGGAGCCTTCCTGCTTCAGCACCGGGCAGGGGTACACGGCGGCCTGGGCCAGGGGGATGCCGAGGTCCTGGGCCTGCTCCAGCATGATGGCGGCCTGGCCCTCGTAGGTCGTGCGCAGGCACAGGCCGAGCATGGCCGACACCGCGTCGAAGAGCCGCCCGCAGCTGGAGGTCAGCGGGCAGTTCAGGTTCTTGTGCAGGAGCTGCGGCAAAAAGCGGCTGGCCGGCTCGAATTCCGGCAGCCAGGGCCAGGGGGGGGTGTTGCCCTGGCCGCTGGCCTCGATGTCCAGTTCCCAGAGCAGGGCCTGGGCCAGGCGCCAGGGCTCCTGCACTGCGGCCTCGCCGCCGGGCAGGCTGAACTCGGCCAGGTGCCCCAGGCGGCTGTGGCGCAAGTCCCTGCTGTCCACCAGCAGACACTCGCCGCCCCAGATGGTCCAGCCGGCGCTGAGGCCCAGGTTGGGCTGGCTGGGGCCGAAGCCTGTGCCGTCCAGGGCCAGGCAGATGGCCGGGCCCTGGTGCGCGTTTTCGGCCAGCACGGCGTGGGCGTGGGCGAAGTGGTGCTGGAGGAAGATGGATTCGATGCCGGTCTTGCGGATCATCTCCTGGGCCACGCTGGTGGTCAGGTAGTTGGGGTGCTGGTCGCGCACCACGAGCACCGGCTCGACTTGCAGGATGTCCTGGAAATGCTCGGTGATCTCGTGGTGGAAGCCCAGGGTCTCGATGTTCTGCATGTCGCCCAGGTGCTGGCTCACAAAGGCCTTGTCGCCCTTGGTCAGGCAGAGGGTGCACTTGAGCTCCGGCCCCAGGCCCAGCACGCTCGGCCCGGACTGCGGCAGGAACACCGGCTGGGGCGCAAAGCCCCTGGCCCGGCGCAGGAAGAGCGGCTCCTCGGTTCCGGGCAGGATGCGCAGCACCGAGTCGTCGGTGCGGATGAGAATGTCGCGGTTGTGGCACAGGAAGATGTCCGCGATTTCCGCCAGGCGGCTTAAGGCCTCGCGGTTGCCCAGGCAGATGGGTTCGTCGCTGACGTTGCCCGAGGTCATGACCAGGGCTGCGGGCATGTGCTGGCGCTCCTGCGTGAGCAGCCGCCCGAAGCGCCGGAACAGCACGTGGTGCAGGGGCGTGTACGGCAGCATCAATCCCACCTGGTCGGCGTCCGGGGCCACGGACCCGGCCAGGGGCGCGCCGCGCCGCTTGGGGCAGAGCACGATGGGCCGCACGTGCCCGGTCAGCCAGGCCTCCTCGGCCGGGCCGACGTGGGCCAGTTGCCGGGCGGTTTCGATGTCCGGCACCATGACGGCCAGCGGCTTGTGCGGGCGCTTCTTGCGCCGCCGCAGCTCACGCACGGCCTCCTGGCTGGTGGCGTCGCAGACCAGGTGGAACCCGCCCAGGCCCTTCACGGCGGCGATGCCGCCCTGGAGCAGGATGGCCGCCAGCTTGCGCATGGCCTCGTCGCGCCGGGCCACCACCAGCCCGGAGCGGTCCGAGAGCCAGACCTTGGGGCCGCAGACCGGGCAGGCGTTGGGCTGGGCGTGGAAGCGCCGGTTGGCCGGGTC
>CAYMIP010000073.1:0-10374 GCA_964390575.1 uncultured Desulfocurvus sp.
CGAGGAGAAGGTCGGCAAGCTGACCCAGGCCAAGGACCACTACTGGACCTACTACAACCTGAACCCGGCGGCCGAGTTCGCGGACGTGACCCTGGTGCGCATCGGCGACATCTACCTGCGCCAGAACCGGCGGCCTGCGGCCAAGGAGGTCTACCAGAAGGCCGTGCGCGACTTCCCGGAACGCGAGGGCGGGCTCGTGGCGCGCATGCGCATCGCCGAGGAAGGCGCCTACGACGATCCGACCATGGCCGAGATGGTCTCCGTGTTCGGCCGACCCGAGGCGCTCAAGCCCAATGAGACCTATGAGCTCATCATCTCCAAGCACCCGCAGAGCCCGCTCGCGCCCCTGGCCCTGATCAAGCTCGGCATGTGGCAATTCTACACCAAGGCCTATCTGGAGGCCATCAACACGGCCAGCTCGTTTTTGGAGAAGTATCCCAAGAGTCCGCTCATCGGTAAAGCCAAGGAGCTGGGCTTCCAGGCCTTTCTCCAGGCCCTGCCGCTCCTCGTGCAGGAGGGCAATTACCAAAGGGTGATGCAGCTCTTTGACTCCGCCAGTTTCGTCAGGGAGAACCAGGACAAGATCAGCGACGAGGTGCGCCTGGCCATCGCCGTGAGCGCCTGGAAGCGCGGCGACCCGGAACGCGCGCTTAAGCTCGCGGGGAAGTTCCTGGGCAAGGAGCAGGTGCCCAAGTATTCAGAGATGGCGCTGGACCTGGCCATGAACATTTTCCTGGAGCGCAAGGAGTGGAGCCGCATCTCCGACCTGGCAACCAAGGCCTCGGCCGCCTGGAAGCTTTCGCCCCGGCAGAAGACCCAGTTCGAGCACGCCCGGGCCATGGCCCTGGAGAACCAGGGCGACTCCGAGAAGAGCCAGCCGCTGTGGACGCGCATCGCCTCGGACCCGAGTACCGACCTGCCCACGCGCGCCTTCGCCACCTACACCCTGGCCAAGGCTGCGGCCCGCAAGCAGGACATGCACCGCCTCTTCGCCCTGTCGCAGGATGCGCTGACCCTGCTCTTGCAGGCGGGCGGCGACAAGGACAAGATCAAGGACTGCCTGCTCATGTCCATCACCGCCACGGAGCGCTCCGGCCGCTACACCGAGACCCTCAAATGGGCTGCGGAATTTGACCGCATCATCCCGGACAGTGACCCGGACTGGGCGCCGGTGCGCCTGCGCCTGGCCGACATCTACCGCCAGGGCGGACAGCTCGACGAGTGGAAGGCCCTGCTCCAGGACATCGTCAAGAAGAAGCCGAACACGGTTTACTCGCGCATGGCCTCCCAGGCCCTGGAGAGCAGCGCCCTGGACCAGCGCCTCCAGAAGTACATGCAGAACAAACCCGGGCGTTAGCCCCCCAAGCGACCAGGAGAACCGCCATGCCCCTGCCCCACGCCCCCAGCCAGGACCGGCCGACCGCCGTTGCCGGGCAGTTCTACACGGGTGACCCCGACGCCCTGCGCCTGGAGGTGCGCGGCTACCTCGCCCAGGCCGAGCAGAAGTCCAGCCTGCCCTCCATCCTGACCATGGCCCCGCACGCAGGCTACTATTTCTCCGGCGCCGTGGCCGGGGCCACCCTGGGCCGCGCCAACCTAGCCGAGACCGTCCTGCTGCTCGGCCCCAACCACACCGGCCTGGGCAAGCCCTTTGCCGTGTGGCCCGGGGGCCGCTGGCAGTATCCGGGCGGAACCCTGTCCGTGGACAGCGAACTCGTGGAGCACCTCTGCGCCGCTGAGCCGCGCCTGCAACTCGACACCCTGGCCCACCAGCGCGAGCACTCCCTGGAGGTCCTGATTCCCTTCCTGGCCGAGCTCAATCCGGCCACGCGCATCGTGGCCCTGGCCGTGTCCCAGCCGGACCTGGCCACCCTGCTGGCGGTGGGCAAGGCCATTGGCCGCGCCCTGCGCGCCTTTGCGCGGCCGGTCAGCATGGTGGTCAGCTCGGACATGAGCCACTTCGTGACCCACGAGCTGGCCCAGGAGCTGGACGCCAAGGCGCTGGACCCGGCCCTGGCCCTGAATCCCACCCTGTTTTACGAGACCGTGCGCGGCGAGGCCATCAGCATGTGCGGGGTGCTGCCCATGACCCTGGCCCTGGCCGCCGCGTGCGAGCTGGGCGCGAGCCAGACCGAGATCACGGCCTACGCCACCTCCGGCGAGATCAACGGCGAGATGCGGCGCGTGGTGGGCTATGCCGGGATGATCGCCAGCTAAGGCCCGGCCGACGGCACAAAAAAGGCCCGGAGCAGCAGCGCTCCGGGCCTTTTTCATTGTGCGTCAGCGGCGGCTTGGGCCGGAATCTCCGGAACTGTTTTGCCAAAAAGCCAAGGCCCATACAGCAACAGGTGCAGCGGCCTATGCAGCGGCCCATGCAACGGCAGATGCGTGCAAGAGCGCCGCGCTGGTCCGCTCCAGAGAGCGGGGCTGCTCTCCCCGGCCCTGGCTAGAAGTCCCGGTTCCCGCTTGCGCGGACCATGCGGCCCGTTTCCCGCTTGGCGGCCCTGGACCCAGCCCCGCCGTCCAGCCGCTCGCAGACCAGGGGAATCTCCCCGTCCTGAAATTCGCGCAGGTTGCCCACGCACTCCACGGTCCGGACCGAACCCTGCTGGATGCGCAGGATGTCCCGCAGAAGGTTGCGGGAGTTGGGCCGCTGCGGGGCAGGCCGCTGGATGTCCATGCGCACGTGCAGATTGCCGTCCTCCACGGCCAGACCCGTGAGCTCCGCGCGGCTGACAAGGCGCTCGTCGCCCACCAGGGTGCCGTAGAGGGTGTCGCCGCCGGGCTTGAGCGAGAGCATGGGGAAATTCCCGTTGCCGTTGGTCTCCAGCCGCCAGACCCCGGCCAGACGGTCCAGGATCGTGGCGCGGTCATCCACGCGCTGGCGCGGGCGGGCCTGCGGCACGATCACCGAGGCCTGCGGGCCGACTGTGGCCGGGGCCACGGTCTGCTGCTGCTTGCCCTGCTGCTGCAGCTGCTTGACCTGGGCGGCGTGTTCGATCTGAAGGCGCTCGGTCTCGCGGCGCGCGGCCTCCAGTGCGATCCGCTCCTGTTCCAGCTTGCGGCGCTCGGCCTCCAGCACGGCCAGCTGCTCGCGCAGGCGCTTCTCCTGCGGGGCCTGGGCCTCCTGCAACTTCCCGGCGGCCTCCTGGTCCAGCTGCTGCCTGCGGCGCTCCAGCTCGGCGCGCTGCTGCTCCACCTGGCGCTTCTCGGCCTCCAGCCCGGCGATGTAGTCCTTGATCCGTTGCTCCTGCTGGCGCTGCTCGGCCGTGGTCTGCTGGACCCTGGCCCCAGGCGCCTGCTGGGGAGCTCCAGCCATGTAGAAATACCCGGCGATGGACGAGGACTCCCAGGGCACCTGCTTCTTGGCCGACTCGTCGATGACGCCGATGCGCACGCGCTTGAAGACTTCCTCGATGGGGATGCCCGGGGTGGTCATGTTCTCCAGCAGGTGCTTGGTGTACATGCCGTTCTGGCCCTTGCCGTCCGAGGCCACGGCGTTGGGGGCCGTGGCGTAGGCCACGATGGAGCCCGTGGGCGCGTCCATGCGCGCCAGGCCCTGCTCGACAGAACGGAAGCTGCGGGTAAAGGGGTTGTTGCGGCAGGCGTCGAGGATGACAATGTTCAGCTCGTTGCCCGCGTCCTCCATCTTGCCCAGCACCCGCCCGGCGTCCACGCACTCGAACTTGGCGTCGGACTCGCTGGAAACCTTGGACCCGACGGGCACCAGATAGTTGACGCCCTGCACCTGCACCCCGTGCCCGGCAAAGTAGAACAGGCCCACGCCGCCGCGCTTGAGGCGCAGGCCGAACTCGCGGATGGCCTCCTCCATGTCGCGCAGCCCCACGTCGGTCTTGAGCTGCACTTCGAACCCCAGGCGTTGCAGGGTGCGCCCCATGTCCTTGGCGTCGTTGGCGGGATTCTTGAGGGGCTTGTCCTTGTAGGCCGAGTTGCCGATGACCAGGGCATAGCGGCCGCCATCGGCCAGGGCCGGGGAGGTGAGCAAAAACAGCGCAGCGAGCGCAAGAATGAGTCGGCTGAGCCGGGTGAGTCGAGTGGGTCCGTGGCGATGACGCATGGGGTGGCTCCTGATCGCGGCAATTTACCATTCGTAAGTATCCAACAAAGCCCCTGCTGGCAACGACAGCAGCCTGGAAATATCCTACGGCCTGGACATCCTCTGGTCGGGCGGATACATCAGAGGATATGGTGAGCCACTCTCTGTCAGCAATAATGGGGCCAGCCGCGTGATCGCAGCGCGCATCCGGGAATGGTTCCGGCACAAGCACGCACCGCGCTTCACGGGCCTGGAGATACTGAAGTACATCGGGCCGGGCCTGCTCGTCACCGTGGGCTTCATCGACCCCGGCAACTGGGCCGCCAACGTGGCCGCCGGGGCCGGGTACGGCTACTCCCTGCTGTGGATGGTGACGCTGGCCACCATCATGCTCATCGTGCTCCAGCACAACGCCGCGCACCTGGGCATCGCCACGGGCCTGTGCCTGTCCGAGGCGGCGGTAAAGCACATGCGGCCCGCCACATCCCGCACGCTGCTGGGCTCGGCCATGCTGGCCGCCGTGGCCACGGCCCTGGCCGAACTGCTGGGCGCGGCCATCGCCCTGAACATGCTCTTCGGCCTGCCCATCTGGCTGGGCGCCCTGCTCACCGCCTGTTTCGTGGGCTGGATGCTCTACTCCAACGCCTACAGGCGCATCGAGAAGGTCATCATCGCCTTTGTGTCGCTCATCGGCCTCTCCTTCATCTACGAGCTGACCCTGGTCAACATCCCCTGGGGCCAGGCCGCCGTCAGCTGGGTCACGCCCAGCCTGCCCGCTGGCTCCATCCCCATTGTCATGAGCGTGCTCGGCGCGGTGGTCATGCCGCACAACCTGTTCCTGCACTCCGAGGTCATCCAGAGCCGCCAGTGGAACCTGAAGGACAAGGACGTCATCCGGCACCAGCTGCACTACGAGTTCGCCGACACCCTGTTCTCCATGCTCATCGGCTGGGGCATCAACAGCGCCATGATCCTGGTGGCCGCAGCGACCTTCTTCGCCCAGGGCACCTCCGTGGACCAGCTGGAGCAGGCCCAGGCCATGCTGCGGCCCATCCTGGGCGACGGGGCAGCCGTGGTCTTCGCCCTGGCCCTGCTCATGGCCGGCCTGGCCTCCAGCGTCACGGCGGGCATGGCCGGGGGCAGCATCTTCGCAGGCCTGTTCTCCGAGCCCTTTGACATCAAGGACCCGCACAGCCGCCTGGGCGTGGCCCTGACCCTCGTGCCAGCGGCCCTGGGCATTCTGCTCATCACCTCGCCCTTCCAGGGGCTGGTGGTCTCGCAGATCTGCTTAAGCATCCAGCTCCCGCTCACCATCTACCTGCAATTCCGGCTCACGGCCTCGCGCGCGGTCATGGGCGAATTCACCAACAGCGCCTGGCACAACCTCATCCTGGGCTGCATCTCCGTGGTGGTGGTGGGGCTGAACATGCTGCTGCTCTGGGACACCCTCGGCGGCGGTTGATTTTCCCTGGCCAAGAGCATACCTTTTCAGGAGGAGAAGAGAGGCCCCATGTCCGAATCCACCCCCTTCGAAATCACCGAGTTCGGGCCCAACGGCCCGGTGCAGAAGCACATCGAGGCCATCCGCGAGGTGCCGCTGACCATCTTTCTCAATGACCGCGAGGTGGTGACCCTGCTCTGCACCGGGAAATACCCCAAGCACCTGGCCGTGGGCTTCCTCAAGTCCGATGCGCTGATCTCTGACCCGGCGCAGCTTAAAAACGTGGACATCAGGGACGAGGACGGCCGGATCACCGCGCGCGTGCACGTGAGCCACGACCCCTTTGCCGGGGGCCGGGAGATCCAGCGCTCCATCACCTCGGGCTGCGGCAAGGGCACGAACTTCGACCGCAACGTGGCGACCATCTCGAAGCGCCGCGTGGCCTCGGATCTCAAGGTCACACCACAGCAGATCCTGGCCCTGGCGGCGGAGCTGAAGCGCCGCAGCACCCTCTACAACCGCACGCGCGGCTGCCACAATTCGTCCCTGTGCACGCCGACGGAGATGCTCCTCTTCCGCGAGGACATCGGCCGGCACAACGCCATCGACATGATTGTGGGGGAATGCTTCCTGGAAGGGCTGCCCACGGAGGACAAGATGATCGTGTCCACGGGCCGGGTGGCCTCGGAGATCCTGCTCAAGACCGTGCGCATCGGGGTCTCGCTCCTGGCCTCCACCGCCGTGGCCACCAGCTTCTCGGTGGAGCTGGCGCGCAAGATCGGGCTCACCCTCATCGGCAACATCAAGACCGACAGCTTCTGGGTCTACAACGATCCCGGGCGCATCGTCTCATAAACCGGCGCGGAGATCAGCGCGGAGCGTCGAGCCCGCGCAGCCACTCGATGACCAGCTCCGCTGCCGCCGCAGGCACGTGCAGGTGGTCGGCGTCCACCTCCACAGAGCGGCTCAAGGGATTGGCCGGTGCGCGCGCAAAGGCGTAGTCCGGGCCGAGCTTGGCCAGCGGATCGCGCTTCCCCACCACCCACAGAAGCGGCACCTGGGGGCCGAGGCTCGCCGCGTTCTGCGGCATGTTCGCCAGGCCCTCGGGATCGAAGTAGCTCAGGAAGACCGCGGCCGGGAGCACCATGCCGAAAGTGTTGCCCATGTTCGTATCCGTGAAGCGGACGCTCTCCCCGCCGCGGCCCGCAGCCACCAGCTCCCTGGCCGTTTGGACCTCTTGCGTGTTCAGATCGCGCACCCTCGGCCGTTCCGGATTATGCCCCGGAGCCAGACACACCACCCCGGCCAGGCCGGGATGCTGCGAGGCATAGGCCAGGGCCGCGTTGGCGCCCAGGCTGTGCCCGGCCACGGCCACCGCCGCCGCGCCCTGGGAGCGCAATTCCCGCACCGCCGCGTCGATCTCCTGCATGGCTTCCTGGTAGCTCGCGTCATAGGCGCGGCGCCTGGACCAGGCCATCTCCGGCGCGGCCACCAGAAAGCCTGCGGCACGCAGGGCCGAGGCCAGCTCCGTGACGTACTTGTCCGGCGAGCCCTGCTTGCCGTGCAGGACCACGACACCTGTGGCTGCGGCCTCGGCGGCCAGGGTCGGGGAGGCCGGGCACAGGATTGCGGCCCAAAACAGGAGGAAGAGAAGGCCAAGAGATCGGCGCATGCGACGGCTCCCAGATGTTGCCTGCGGGCTACTTGCCTGCGGATTTCTCCACCAGCCCCTTGAGCCAGTCGACCACGAGGCGCGCGGCCTCGGCAGGCACGCCCAGATGGTCGGCCCGGACCTCCTCGTAGCGGCTCTCAGGGTGTGCAGGGGCCTTGGCGTAAACATAGGAGCGGCCCAGGCGCGAGAGCGGGTCGTTCGAGCCCACCACCCACAGCAGGGGCAGGGGCGGGTTGATGGCCGCAGCAGAGCGCGGCATCACCGCTGCGCCGTCCGGGTCGCTGTAGCTTAGGTAGATCTCCGCCGTGGTGGACAGGTCGTAGTCCTTGCCCTGGTGCATGTCGATGAAGGCCGAACGCTCGGCCCCCCTTCCGCTGGTCAGCATCTCGCGCGCCTTGCGCAGGTCAGCCACGAACACCTCGCGGTGGCGCTCCGGGTCGTGGGACGGGGCCAGGGCGATGAGGGCGGAAACGCCAGGGCGGGTGGCGGCGTAGCCCAGTGCGGCGTTGGCCCCCATTCCATGCCCGGCGATGGCCACCCGTGTCGCGCCCTTGGCGCGCAGTTCGCCCACGGCCAGGCCGATCTCCACCAGGGCCTGCTGGTAGGAGGCGTCAAAGCTGCGCTTACGCGACCAGGGCATTTCCGGAGCGTCCACAAGAAACCCCACGTTGCGCAGCAGACGCACCGTCTCCATAACATACCTGTCCGGGGAGCCGCCCTTGTCGTGCAAGACCACCACGCCGAGCTGCTCCGCAGCGCGGACAGGAACCGGGACCAGGCAGCAGACAAGCAGCAGGGCGAGGCCAAGGGCGAGGCCGCAAGTGGGGTGAAACGCGCGCAGCATGAACAGCCTCCAGCAGGACTCGGACGAGGGCGCGCCCCATCCTTCTCCAGCTATACCGAGGCGGGCCAGCCTTGGCAACCTGTGGCGGAAGCCGCGGGAGCTCAGCCCCCGCAGCGCTCTAGGAACTGGCGGTGGCGCTCGGCATAGGGCGGGAACCCGAAGAAGGCCGAGCCGGACACCAGCACGTCGGCCCCGGCTGCCACCAGCTCGGCGCAGTTGTCGAGCGTCACTCCGCCGTCCACCTGGATCAGCGTGCTGGCCCCGGCCTTGCTTATCATGGCTTTGAGCTCGCGCACCTTGTCCAGGCAGAAGGGGATGAACCCCTGCCCGCCAAAGCCGGGGTTCACGCTCATGATGAGCACCATGGAGAGCTGCGGCAGCAGGTAGCGCACGGCGTCGAGCGGGGTGGCGGGATTGAGCGCCACGGCGGGTCTGGCCCCGGCCTGAGCGATGGCCGCGCAGGTACGCTCCAGGTGGTGTGTGGCCTCGGCATGCACGCAGATGAGGTCTGCGCCAGCCTTGGCGTACTCGTCGATGTACCGGCCCGGCTCGTCGATCATGAGGTGGCAGTCGAAGAAGAGCTTCGAGCTCTTGCGCATGGCTGCGATGACCGGCGGGCCAAAGGTGATGTTCGGCACGAAGGAGCCGTCCATGACGTCCAGGTGCGCCCACTTGATGCCAGCGGCCTCCAGGGCGGCCAGCTCCTCGGCCAGGCGGGCGAAGTCACACGAGAGAAGCGAGGGCGAAAGGATCATGCGCGGCTCCTTGGCGGTCATGCAAGGATCTATTGTCTCGGGCGCGGTCTCGGGCGCAGTCTGGGGCGCGGCTACTCGCCGCCCATCTGGAAATCCACCTTGATCTTGAACAGGGTGCTGGCGGGCAGGTTCATGATCGGGACGCCCGTCTTGGCGGTGATCTCGGCCAGGGTGGCCTCCACGGCCTCGGTGCTGGGCGCGATGAGCGCGAACCAGACGTTGAACGTGTGGGCGCGCAGGTAGTTGTGGGTCACGCCTGCGTGCCTGTTGACCTCAGCCACGAAGAGCTCCAGCTTGTCTTCAGGCACCTCGGCCCCGCACAGGGTGGAGCGCCAGCCCAGCTGCCGTGAGCCGAAATTGGCGCCCATGCGGCGGATGACGCCCTCGGCCTTCAAGCGGCGCACCCGGGCCAGCACCTCGGATTCCGTGAGGCCCACCTGTTCGCCCACGGCCTCGTACGGCCGGGACGAGAGCGGAAAGCTCGACTGGATGATGTCCAGGATCTGCTTGTCGTAAGAGTCCATACCGCTATCTATCACCGTTCGATACATGTGGAGTAGCAACCTTAACTGGATTACGTTTCACAACCAAATTCCATTTTTTATTATTATCATTGTATACTTTGGTGCTCCTACAGATAACCCAACACCCAAGCACAAATATGACAAAGACTGAAAAATAATCCGATCGTAGGCAGTCAACCAACCTCCAGCAACTATATCTCTCCCAAAGTACATCGTTGATTGATTTTATCAGCAAAATCGACCAAACGCTAAAAACAAACCACATAACAAGTTGAAAGAGATTTCCGATTGATAGGTTATCTGGACCGTACACAAATTTATTCAGCTTGGTCTGTTTATTACTATTTGTAACGCTATTTATAGCATTCAAAGTGTAAAGTGGAAGATAAAAATTTTCATAATATGCGATTCTGTTTTCCCACGTTTTTTGCCAGTACCGTGCACCTCTATTGATCTGGACTATCACTAACGACCAAAAAATACCGACTAACGAAATAACCATCTGTCCTACAGGTGGTAGGTCTTTCGAAAAGTATCCAACGAAACCAATGACATTTACGACGAGCAATGTACCCATTCTCTTCCAGTACAAATCAGATTCAAAATCCTTCTTCTTATACGCTTGCTCTAGCACCAATCTAATTTGTTCCAAAGTATACATTTGGCCAAAAACGTTGACGACTTTCTCGTCTGGCATGCTACCCCCCATCCATTTTGGCCAGCTTTGCGGGCGTGTGCGAGCACAGCGGCTCCTCGCGCAGATAGCCCCCGCGCATGGTGGCCGCGCGCGCCCGGCAGCCGCCGCAGACCTTCTCGTACTCGCAGACCCCACACTTGCCCTCATAGACCTTGGGATTGCGCAGGTTCAGGAACTCTTGCGAACCCTTCCAGATCTCCGGAAACGGCGTTGTGCGCACGTCGCCGCAGTTGAGGTCCAGGTAGCCGCAGGGCTGCACAATGCCGGAGTGCGAGATGAAGCAGAAGCCCACCCCGCCCAGGCAACCCCGGCTCACGGCGTCCAGGCCAAAGGTCTCGAAGTTCACCGGCACGCCCTCGGCCTTGGCCCGCTGGCGCAGGATGC
>CAYMIP010000074.1:0-10353 GCA_964390575.1 uncultured Desulfocurvus sp.
CATCGACGCCGCAGGCGGGGTGGAGCGCAAGACCGAGAAGGACGTGAGCGTGCTCAACGCCAACACCGACTCCGGCGCCGCCGGTACGAACATGAACGTCAGCAAGGTGCCCATCTCCAGCGGTGCAGCGGGCTCCGGCGTGGCTGCCACCCCCACCACCCCCACGGACACAACCACGGGGACAACTGCCGCGCCGCAGTCCACGCTCAAGGCGGCCCAGGGCGGCACGAGCTCAACGCCAGGAGCAAAGAAACCCTAAGGCGAGCGGAACGGCGGCGCGCACCACGACAGGCGGCCGGGACTGAAAATCCCCATGTGGGGAATTCAATGCCCTCCCCTCCCCCGGCGCCAGAAGAATCAAGCCCTTGCGATGAACGTCGCAGGGGCTTTTTTTGAGGCCAGGGGCGGCAAGAGCCGAAGGGCATAGCTTCTTTGCGCTGTGGACGTCCAGGCCAATGCAACCCCGCACTTGCCCTGGCCCCACGCATTTGCTATGGTCTCAACGTAGAGTTGATGCGGAGGATGGTTCGCGGTCCCTGCAACGCTGTGAGGTGCCCTGCGGTGTGCGCTCTCTGGCTCATAGATGAGATGGAAGACGCTGCCTGCGCGCGCAAGCTGGTGCAGGACATCCTGGCCGACATCCAGAACCAGCGCGCCAAGCTCACCCTTGAGTCCCAACCCGACGGGGGCATCAAGGACATCACGGCCACCCTCATCACCTTCGACGCCACGGGCGTCACCGTGGAAATCTCGGCCCGCAAGGGCGTGCCCCGCACCTGGGTCGGGACCGAGCTCTCCTGCCTCTTCCGCCTCCGCGACCGGGATGTCCGGGGGGGCGAGCAGCTGCTCTCCTTCGCCAGCCGCATCAACTCCATGCTGTTGCAGTCAAACGGCATGGTGCAGCTCGTTCTGGCACTGCCAAGGGCCATCACCATCGTCCAGCGGCGGCGCAACGTGCGCGTCGATGTGGACCAGCGCAAGGTGCCAGTGCTCATCCTCTGGCCTGAGCTGCCCTCGGGCGTCATCATTGCCGACACGCCCCCGCTCCTGAACAGCGAGACCGACGCGACGAACGGGCTTAAGGTGGGCAACGTCTCGGCCAAGGGCTTGCGCCTGGTGGTGCAGAACGCCCTGATGCACAAGGCCCTGCCCAAGCCGAACAAGGGCGAGCGCTTCTCCTTCTTCTTCAAGGCCGTGGCCGAACCCACCATCCCAGCCATGTCCTTCTGGGTCAAAGCCATCCTGCGCAGCATCTACATTGACACGCAAAAAAACGAGACCGGCCTGGGCTTCGAGTTCATCTCCGAGGGCCTCCTGGACGAGGGCAGGCGGCTTGTCTGGTTGCCGCTCAAACTGGACGAGGTGAGCAGCCTGGGCAAGTTCATCTTCAAGTGGAACCTGGACCTCCGCCGCGTGAAGGACGTCCTCCACGAGAAGAACATCCGCGAGGGCTAGCTGCCCGCCCCGCCCCCCCGCGCGCTGGCCGCACACCCCGTGTGGCGCCCGAAACCGCAGACAGGGCCCGGCTCTCGTTTTGCCTCCTGGCCTTCAGGTCACTGGATCATTGGGACAGCCCGGCGGCGGTCATGATCTTTTTGAATTTGTCCGTGGCTCCGCTGTAGAGCTCCTGGGCTTGCGCACTTTTTTTCCGGTACTCGAGGAGGGCCATGGGGCTCTTGTCCGCGACAAAGCTCTTGATGGCCTCAAACGATTCCGCATGCGCCGCATAGGCGGCAGCCAGGCCCGTTTTCCCCTCGTTCAGCAGGCGTTTCATTTCAGGCGGCAAGGCCTCGGGAACAGACTTCTTGACCAGTGCTTCTCCAGCCAGCAGGCATTCGTTCTTCGCCTTGTCAATGATGGACGCCAGGGTGATGGAACCCCCGCCCCCCTTGATGACATTCTTGACCTCATCTCCCGCCAGTTTCACAGCCTTGTCCGCAATGCCCTCGAAACTCAGAAGTTCCTTGTAGAAGGCCGTCAGTTCTTCTTTTTCACTCGGGGAGAGCGTGAACGCAGGGATCTCTTGCTGTTGTTCCGGCGCCTTCTCGGCCGAACAGCCGCAGAGTGTCACAACTCCGCAGATGAGAGCTATCCATATGCTCTGTTTCATGATGCCTATCCTCCGGATTCATTGCGTGTTCGTAACTGTGCAGAAAGAGCGGGCAGCCCCCCGACGGCTAGGAGGCGCACTTCGAGCAGATCTCAAGGTTGGCGAAATCGCCGCGCGTGTACTCCCGGACGCGATCGATGAAGCGGGGCGAGTTCCACACGTCCTGGATGGAGCTTTCCGCAACATTTCCCACCTTCACGCTCTGCCTCCAGTCGTGGCAGCAGATGATCATGTCGCCGTTCTCGACGATGTAGGCCTGCTGGAGAAAGAGGTCGCAGTCACGCTTGAGCCGGGGCTTGTGGCCCTTGTCGCGGAAGACGAGGGACTCCGCGCCGGCGCGGTTGTCCATGACGTGCAGCTTGAACACGATGTCGCGGGTTCTCCAGTACTTGCGGGCGTACTCGATCTCGTCCTTGACCACGCTCGTCTCGATGGTGGTGACGATCACCTTGGGGGTCTTCCGCTTCAGCCTGCTCTTGGTGGCGAGGAAGGTGTCGATGTTGGTCAGCACGCGGTTGAGATCAAGGCCCATGCTGGTGCGGTAGGTCTCTTCGGAGTAGCCGTTGACGCTGACCCAGAGGTGCGTCAGCCCCGCCTGTATGAGTGCTTCGCCCATTTCCTCGGACAACAGCAAGCCGTTGGTGTTGATCTTGCTTTTGGTGAAGAAGGGCATGGTGTCGTGGATGTAGCGCAGCATCTTGGGCATGCGCTTGTCCATGAGCGGCTCATTGGTCAGGTACGGGCTGACCCGCCCCACGAGGTGGCCACGGCATTCGTCGATGATCTTCTTGAAGAGCGCGTCGTCCATCCTGCCGTGGGGAAGTTCATCCGGACTGTGCTTGTGCGGGCAGAAGATGCATTTGGCGTTGCAGAGCGAGAGCGTCTGCACCTGAACGGTGCGCGGAAAGCGCGGCCTGAAGCGCTTGCCCGTGGTCAGCCAGGTGGACATTTTTTTGAAGTAGTCGTCGCCTGGTTCGGGCATGTAATATTCGGCCATGTCATCCCCATCTCATGGTGTTCGGTGACGTTGTGCCGCTTGAGAGGTGCCAACCCGAGCCCGTTGGGTCAGCGCAGCCCACATTCTCCAGCCGCACCGCACTGGGCAGGCCCGCAGCGTGACGCACGACCAGAATCGGGAGGGAAATCCCCTCTCGTGACAAGTGGGCCTCAAGGGACGGCCCACAAATGGTCAGCAGCCTGGGACCGGTCCGTGCGTGCCGGACCAGCGGCTAGAAGTCGAACAGCTCGCCCAGCATGGACTTCTTCTTGTGTCCGTATCCGTGCCCCTGCCCGTGCTTGCTGCCATGTCCGTCATGATGGGACGCGCCGAATCCGGCTGGCATGGGCTGCTGGTATGGGGCGTGCGGCGTGGGCTCCGCCTGGGGCCTGTGCTGCGCTGCGGGCTGTTCCTGCGCGCTCGTCTTTTCGATGATCTTGTCCAGCTCACCCCGGTCCAGCCAGATGCCCCGGCATTCCGGGCAGTAGTCGATCTCAACGCCCTGCCTTTCGGCGAGCAGCAGCGTGACGGTACACTTCGGGCATTTCATTCTTGGCTCCAGTTTGTTTTTCGTTGTACCCCGGCACATTCCCCCCAAAACGGGAGGAGAGTGGAAAGCCTTACACGAAAAGATCATAACTGTGCAAGATATTTGTGTTGTTGATACTGACATTCAGCCTCAGTGGATCCACTTGGCTTGTCAGTTGGCGCAGAAATGAAGAAGGATTTCTCTTTGCGCCGCCCTTGGGATCGACGCGAGGCGAACCCACCACGCCTGCCGTGAGCCAGGCCTGCTCCGCCCGCGCCCGGCTGACGCGCTGGAGAAGCAGGCGCATCAGTCCTCCAGGCCGTCTTCCAGGTAGGTTGCGCGCGAGGTGCCTTTCTCGGACACGGAGACGCTCAGCAGGCGCGCGTGCGGGGCCGCCACGACCAGCCGCTCCCTGATGTCCAGAAACAGGTGCCGGGCCAGGTTCTCGCTGGAGGGATTGTGCTCGGCAAAGGCGGGCAGGTCGTTCAAGTGGGTGTGGTCCAGGGCGGCCACGGCCTCGCGCGTCAGGCGCTTGAGTTCGCCGAAGTCCACCAGGATCTCCACCGCCGCATCCAGGCGGTTGCCCTCCACCTCCACCTGCACCCCGAAATTGTGCCCATGCAGATGCTCGCACTTGCCGTTGTAGTTACGCAACTGATGCGAGGCGCAGAAGGCCTCGTCCACGGTGAGCCGCCATTTTCCGGCCATAGAAAATCCTCCCCGGCCGTGTGGCCGCTTCTGGGGATATTCGCGCGCGCGCGGGTTTTGTCAACCTTCAGGCGTTGGTCTGGCCCGCTGCCGCGCCGCGCTCACGGGAAGCACCGGGCGGAACCGCAGGCAGCCCTGAAACACCCGCAGGGCAAAGTCCGCCGTTCACCAACGCGCTGCGCCCGTTCCCCTGATTTGCGTTGAGAATTGACCCCTGAGCCGCCTAGAGGGAAGCATGGACGCGTCAGCGAGAGCCTCCGCACCCGGCCCTTTGTCCGGACAAGACAGACAGACCCCCGTGGTCGTCATGTCCACGGGCTGCCTGTTCCACCTGCCCCTGCCGCAGATCGCGGCCATTGCCAGGGCTGCGGGCTTCGCCGGGCTGGACCTGGTCATGGGCAGCACGAAGATCGCGCCCGGCCCGGAGCTGGACGCCGCCCACGCCCTGTGCCCGGTGCGCGTGGTCCACGCCCCGTTCCGCAACTGGAGCGCCTGGGGCGGGCACCTGAACGCCTGGCGCGCCGCTGCGGACCTGGCAAGGGGACTGGTGGACTCTGGGCGCGGACCGGAGAACGGCCACGGCGTGCACGTGACCCTGCACCCGCCCGCTGGCACCTTGCGCGACGCCATCCAGACCCGCTGGTTCGCCCGCGCTGAGAACCTGCCGCGCCTGCTGGCCGCGCCGCCGGGCGTCAGCTTCTCCCTGGAGAACCTGCCCTGGGCTGGCAGCGCCGGGGGCATCTTCGCCAAGGACAACTTCGCCGCGCTCATCACCGAGTGCCAGGACAAGGGCCTCGGCCTGACCCTGGACGTCTGCCACCTGGGCGTGTCCGGCCGCGACATTCTGGCCGACCTGGGCCGCGTTCCGTTGGGTCTCCTGCGCCACGTGCACTTTTCAGACGCCTCGGGCTTTACCGAGCACCTGCCTCCGGGCCAGGGCGGGCTGCCCCTGGGGCCGTTTCTGGCCGAGCTTGGCCGCACGGGCTTTGGCGGAGCGTCTTTCCAGGGCACGGTGTCCCTGGAGCTGGACCCCTCGCAGTTGCCGGACATCCAGAGCAACGGCGATGCCGCCGCCGTGGTGCGCGCGCTCAAGGCCCTGCGCCAGGACATGCTGGACGCCCTGGCGGGCGACCCGCCCCCGGCCTGGACCGGCGATGGACGGCTGGGGCGCGCGCCGGAGCCCGTGGCCGCCTTCGGGTAGGTCCCTGGACAGGTACCCAGAGACACAGCCCGCGCACCCGCTTGCCGCCACGGCCCATCCACGCTACATCTGGCAGGCAGTACCCTCACCTTCGCCAAGGAGCGCCAATGCGCCAGAACATCCTGGGCGGCCTGACCTCGGGCCTCGGCCCCTCTTCAGGCCAGCAGGGCCAGCAAGGCCAGCAGACTGGGGCCGACCGCTACGCCCACGGCGGCAATGTGCAGAAACTCGCCGAACGCGCTGGCGTGCGGCCTGGCGATCTGGTGGACTTTTCCGCCAGCATCAACCCCCTTGGCCCGCCGTCCTGGCTGGCCGAGGAGGTGGCCGACGCCCTGGCCCAGGTGGCCCACTACCCGGACCCCGAGGCCAGCGACCTGACCCTGGCCGCCTGCGAACGCTACAAGGTCTGGCCCAACCAGGCCCTGGCGGGAAACGGCGCGTCCGAGCTTTTGCCCGCCATCTGCGCCCTGGCCGCGCGCATGGGCTTCACCCGGGCCGTGATCCCGGTGCCGGCGTACGTGGACGTGGACCGCTGCTGCCGCCTGGCCGGGCTGGCCGTGGAAACCCTGACCTGCCGCGCGGCGGAGGGCTTCGCCCCGGACCTGGAGCGCCTGGCCGGGATGCTCGCCACGCCTGCCCTGGTCATGCTCACCAGCCCGAACAACCCCACCGGCGTGTGCCTCCCGGCCCGCCACGTGCGCGACCTGGCCCGCGCCTTCCCCAAATGCCTGTTCGTGGTGGACGAGAGCTTCGCCGACTTCGTGCCTGGCATCGAGGACGAGGGCACAGGCCGGGAAACCGGCGTATCCGGTGCGGGGGGCGGGCCCAGCGGTTCCGGGCGGCTGGTGCGCCTGCGGCCGGACAACGTCATTGTTCTGGCCTCGCTCACGAAATTCTACGCCCTGCCCGGCCTGCGCCTGGGCCTCTGCTTTGCCACGGCCGAGACCATCGCCCGGCTCAAGGGGCGGCTCCCGGCCTGGAACGTGGGCGTGCTGGGCCAGCGGGTGGGCGCGCGCGGCCTGCGCGACCTGGAGTACCAGGCCCGCACCGTGCGCGAGGTGGCCTCCTTACGCGAGGCCCTGACCACAGAGCTGCGCGAGATACCCGGCCTGCGGGTGTTTCCGGGCGCGGCCAACTTCCTGCTCTGCCGCCTGGACCGCGTGGGCATGACCGCCCAGCCCCTGTTCGAGCGCCTGCTGGCCGAGGGCCTGGCCATCCGCCTGTGCACCAATTTCGAGGGCCTGGACGACAGCTTTTTCCGCATCGCCGTGCGCACCAGGGACGAAAACGCCCGGCTGGTGGACGCGCTAGCGCGCTTCTCCGGCATTGTGAAAACCCCAACCCCAACCAAGGTCCGAAAGACCTTGGCGGTGATGGTCCAGGGCACCTGCTCCAACGCCGGAAAAAGCGTGCTGGCCGCTGGCCTGTGCCGCATCTTCCTGGAGGACGGCTTTGACGTTGCGCCCTTCAAGGCCCAGAACATGTCCAACAACTCCGCCGTCACCCCGGACGGGAGAGAGATCAGCCGCGCCCAGGCCACCCAGGCCCAGGCCTGCCGCCTGACCCCGGACGCGCGCATGAACCCCGTGCTTTTGAAGCCCACCGGCGACACCGGCTCCCAGGTGGTCGTCCTGGGCCGCGCCGTGGGCCAGATGAACGTGCAAGAGTACCACGCCTACAAGCCCGAGGCCTGGCGCGCGGTGACGCAAGCCTACGACTCGCTCTCCGCCGAACACGGCCTCATGGTGCTGGAGGGCGCAGGCTCCCCGGCCGAGGTCAACCTGAAGCACCAGGACATCGTGAACATGGCCATGGCCCGCCACGCACGCGCCAAGGTGCTGCTCGTGGGCGACATCGACCGGGGCGGCGTGTTCGCAGCGCTGTCCGGCACCTTCGAGATCCTGGACCCCGAGGAGCGCGCCCTGGTGGCCGGGCATGTGCTCAACAAGTTCCGGGGCGATGCCTCGCTCCTCGCGCCTGCCCTGGACTTTTTGTACCGCCGCACCGGACGGCCCGTGCTCGGCGTGGTGCCCTGGCTGCCGGAGCTCTCTTCACAGGGGGGCCTGCCCGAAGAGGATTCCCTGGGCCTGGCCAACACCGTCAGCACGGCCAAGCGCGCCGACAGCCTGGACATCGCCGTCATCGTGCCGCAGCGCATCAGCAACTTCAACGACCTGGACCCGCTCTCGGCCGAGCCCGACGTGCGCCTGCGCCTGGTGCGCGACGCGCGCGAACTCCTTGTTGATGGGCGAGCCCCCGACGCGGTGATCCTGCCCGGCAGCAAGAACACCATCGAGGACATGCGGACCTTGCGCGGCGCGGGCTTTGCCGCCGCCCTGCGCGGCCTGCCCGAGGCCACGCGCGTCATCGGCATCTGCGCGGGCCTGCAGATGCTCGGCCTGCGCGTGAACGACCCCCTCGGCCTGGAGTCCGGACTCGGCCTCGGCTCTGGCCTCGGCTCTGGCCTGGAGCAGCGCAGCGCCGACGGCTTCGGCCTGCTGCCGCTCAGCACCGTGCTCGAAAGCCACAAGACCCTGACCCGGGTCAGCGCCGTGTGCCTGCGCACCGGCCAGACCCTCACAGGCTACGAGATCCACCACGGCCAGACTGAAATCAGCACCGGGACCGACGACGCCCCCGGCCCGCGCGCCGTGCCCCTGGCCCAGGACGCCTCGGGCCGGGCGCTCAGCTTTGGCCTGGAAGCCACGGCTGCTTCGCCCGGCGCCCTGCCACGCGTCTGGGGAACCTACCTGCACGGAATCTTTGACGAGGACGGCTTCCGCCGCGCCTTCCTGGACGACCTGCGGCGCGTCAAGGGCCTTGAGCCCCTGAACGAACCACAGACGCGCTTTGGCCTGGAACCGGCCCTGGAACGCCTGGCTGCCGCCTTGCGCCAGCACCTGGACATGAAGCGCGTGTACCAGGCCCTGGGGCTGGCAAAGCTAGGCTCCGGCAGCCTGCTGGGGTAAAGATGCCTCCGGCGGCTGTGGGGCCTGAGGCCCCCCAGACCCCCCCATTACGTGAACGGGGCGTCCCGGCGCAAAGCCGCCGGGACGCCCCGTTCACTTTGGGTGGTCAGGTGGAGCGTGGGGGGGCCACCCGCGCGCATTGCTTGCGGCCAGCCAAGCCCAGGCCTCTGCCCCTGCCGCCCAGGCCCAGCCCAATGGGGGTTCCCAGGGGCCTCAGGCCCCTGGGCCGCCGGAGGCTACTCGAACCCCAGCGCGCGGATGATGCTGCTGGACACGAGCATGCCGGTGCGGGTGAGGCGCAGGCGGCCCCGGTTCAGGCGCACCAGTTCTTTTTGGCGCAGGGCCTGGATGATTGCGGCATGGCGGGTGAGCAGGTTCTGGCCGCTGAGGGCGCGGTATTCGGCCAGGTCCAGGCCTTTCGTGGTGCGCAGGGCCAGCATGAGCCGTTCCTGGGCGCGGGTTTCCGGGCTCAGGGTTTCGCGCCCCCCCTGGTCGCCCAGGCCGAGCTGGCGGGTGTGCAGGAGTTCGGCCCAGGCGCGCAGGTCCTCGGGGTTGGTCCAGCGCAAAGGACCCAGGGTGGAGCTGGCGGCGGGGCCCAGGCCCAGGTAGTCCAGTCCCTCCCAGCAGGCCTGGTTGTGGCGGCAGCCCTGGCCCAGGCGCGCGTAGTTGGAGATCTCGTACTGCATGTAGCCCGCGCTTTCGAGGAGCTCGCCGGTGTGGAGGTACATGTGCGCCAGTTCGCGCTCCGGGGGCAGCTGGCGCTCTGCTTCGGGGGCCTCGGCCAGGCCCTCTGTGAGCGGCGTCCCGGGCTCGAGCGACAGGCCGTAGCAGGACAGGTGCTCGGGGGAAAGCTCCACGGCCCGGCGCAGGCTTTCGAGCCACTGGCTTTCGCGCTGCCCGGGCAGGCCCCAGATGAGGTCCAGGCTCACGTTGGCGAACCCGGCGCTGCGGGCATGGCTGACCGCCTCCCAGGCCTGGCGGGCGGTGTGGGGGCGGCCAAGGTACTGGAGCTCTGCATCGCGGAAGCTCTGCACGCCCAGGCTCAGGCGGTTTATGCCGAGGCCGCGCGCGGCGCGCAGGAAGTCGAGGCTGGCGGACTCGGGGTTGGCCTCCAGGGTGATCTCGGCTTCGGGCGCCAGGTCGAAATGCGTGCGCAGGACGCCCATGATCTGGGCCAGGCTTTCCGGCGGCAGCAGACTCGGGGTGCCGCCGCCGAAGAACACGCTGGGCACGCTCAGGCGTCCCAGGCGTTCCGCCCAGAGGGCCAGCTCCGTGAGCAGCAGGGGCACAAAGGCCGGGAGCGCTCCTTCGCGCAGGGGCTCGGAGAAGAAGGCGCAGTAGCGGCACTTGGCCCGGCAGAAGGGGACGTGGATGTAGAGGGAGACGGCGGGCGCGCTTTGGCCCGGCTCAGCGCACATAGCGGCGGGCGCCCATGTAGCGCTTGACCCAGTATCCATCGTCCATGTTGGCTTCGGAGATGGTCCGGCCGCGCCTGGGGCTGTGCACAAAGACCCCGTCGTCCATGTAGACGCCCACGTGCCAGCGGCCACGGCGGTTGATCTTGTAGAACACGAGGTCCCCGGCGCGCAGCTCGTGGCGGCTGACGCGCTCGCCCACCCCGAACTGCTCCTTGGCGGTGCGCGGGAGCTTGATGTCGTGCTGCTGGAAGGTCCACTGGGTGAAGCCGGAGCAGTCGAAACCGGTGCTCGGGATGGAGCCGCCCCAGCGGTAGCGGCGGCCCTTCTGGGTCAGGCCGGTGCGCACGATGTCCAGGCCCAGGGAGGGCGGCAGTTTGGACAGGCGCTCCAGGCGGGCCTCGACCTCCAGGTCGTCCAGGGA
>CAYMIP010000075.1:0-10189 GCA_964390575.1 uncultured Desulfocurvus sp.
TCCGCGCCGTCGAGCATGGCGTTGGCCACGTCCGCAGCCTCGGCCCTGGTGGGCAGCGGGTTGTTGACCATGGACAAAAGCATCTGCGTGGCCACGATGACGGCCTTCTGGGCGTGACGGCAGGCTCTAATAATACGCTTCTGGATCACCGGCACGGCCGAGAGCGGGCACTCCAGCCCCAGGTCGCCCCTGGCCACCATCACCGCATCGGTCAGGCTTAAGATGGACTCCAGGTTGTCCACGGCGTTCTGCCGCTCGATCTTGGCCACCACAGGAATCCAGACCCCGTGCTTTTCAATCTCCGAGCGGATGTCGCGGATGTCGTCCAGGGTCTGGACAAAGGACAGGGCCACGGCGTCCAGCCCGATGTCGAGCCCCTCGTGCAGGTCCTTGCGGTCCTTGGCCGTGAGCGCAGGCATGGGGTGGAACTTGCCGGGAAAGGCGATGCCCTTCTTGGAGGTGAGCACCCCGCTGTTTTTGGCCTCCATGACGTACAGGGCATCAACCTTGCGCACCTCGGTCACGGTGAACTGGAGCATCCCGTCGGAGAGCGACACCGGCATGTTCGCCGCAAGCCCCTTGAGCAGCTCCGGCATGTCCAGGCTGACAAAGGTCATGTCCTTGACCGCGCCCCGCATATCCGGCAGCCCCAGCGCCAGCAGGTCGCCCTTGCGCACCTGCACGGGGGAGCCCTCGATCTCGCCGATGCGCACCTTGGGCCCGCACAGATCGCCCATGACCGTGACCGGCTGGCCCAGGTCGCTCTCCACCTGCCGGATGAGCTGCACCGTGGGCAGAAAGGTCGCGGCGTCAGAGTGGGAGAAGTTCAGGCGGAAGATGCGGACCCCGTATTGCACCATGGCGCGCATGGTCTCGTAGTTGTTCGAGGCTGGGCCAAGGGTGGCGACGATCTTGGTGTGCATGGGCTCTCCTCGCGGGTTCGGCTGGGGTTGCGGCGGCGATTACGGGAGACTCTACGCGTCAACGCACGATGTCTCAAGAAAAAAGGTCAGCGACGCGGCGTTTGTTCCGTGCTGCTCTTGCCCTGCGCTGGACCGCCCGCCACAAAAGAAGTGGGGCACGAATCACGTTCGTACCCCACTTCGTCCTCGGAGTGGCGGAAAGAGCCAGTGGCTACGGATGCGCCGGGGCGGCCTTGGCGGGCTGGGCCGGGGCCGGGTCGACCATGGAGCCCTGGCTGGCGGCGTCCTGCTTGGCCGGAGCGGGAGCCGGGGCGTGCTTGGCCTTCATCACGGCGTGCCCCTTGGGCGCGGCCGCCAGAAACTTGCCCTGGTCCGGATGCGCGCCCAGCCAGCTGACCTGACCGGAATGCAGGTCGTAGACGCCGCCCACAACCAGGAGCTTGCCCTTGGTCACAAACTCGCGCACCTCTTCGCTCTTGCGGAGGATGTTCTCGATGGTCAGCCAGACATTGGCCGTAATGGCCCTGCTCACCAGTTCATCGCCACTGGCCGTGGGGCTTGCGGCCTTGGCCTTGGCCACGGCGGGCTTGATCTGGTTGATCAAAAACGGGATGTTGCCGTGGACCTTGGCGTTCTGCGCGGCGGCCGTGACGGCGCCGCAGGCCGTGTGGCCCAGAACCAGCACCACCGGGGTGCCCAGGTGGCCCACGCCATACTCCACCGTGCCCAGCTCATCGGACCCGGCGACATTTCCGGCCACGCGGACCACAAAGATGTCGCCCACGCCCTGGTCGAAGATGACCTCCAGCGGGGCGCGGGAGTCAGAACAGCCGATGATGGTGGCAAAGGGGTGCTGGCCGCCCGTGACCGTCTCGGCCCGGCGGTCGGCGCCCTGGTGGGAGTGCGTGGACTGCGCGGCCACATAGCGGGCATTGCCATCCTTCAGGAGCTTCAGGGCCTCGTCCGCCTGCATGCTCGGGCCAGCAGAGGAGGCGAAGGCCGAGGCGCTCAGGCCCAGCATCATGACAAGAGCACCAAGAGTCCACGTTTTCATTACAAGACCTCCACGTTCACGTCGTTTTTTGAACAGATAGCAGCACAAGGCTCTCATTGTTCGCACAGCGCTGAAGAAATATCAAGCTGCGCCTCAAAACGTGGCGCACAAAAATGCTGGTGGCTCGGGCCGGTCAGTGAATGCACAAAAAATCGGATGATTCCCGCAGAACACCCTAAACTTCGGGCTCAGTACTGCCGATAACCAGAACGTAAGGACAGAATCATTGTGTTGCTCGTTACCTAACGAATGAGGTTGCAGCCATGAACATCAACCCCTCAGAAGTGGAAGTCAGGCCGGGATATGCCCCTGCTGAAATCGCTGCGGCAACATTGCAGACTGTGGCGGCGCCACAGAAGGCCCCGACACGTGACTCTGAGAACCAGCCGGAGCAGGACCCGAAATCTCAAGCCGCCGTCGCCGCCGCCGACAGGCAGATTGCCAAAGAAACGGCTGCGAAAATCTCCAAGCATCTTGAGGCCAACGACACGGCCCTCAAGATCCGACTGCTGGACAACTCCCAGTCCGACGTCCAGGTTGAGATCGTGAACAAGGCGAACAACAAGGTCCTGCGCAAGATTCCGCAGGATGAGCTGATCAAGCTCTCCGCGTCCATCAAGACGATGACCGGCGTCTTCCTGAACCAGTCGACCTGAGCCAGTCGACCTGACCACGGCCCAGCCCAAGAGCCTGCAAGAGCCCCCGCACGGGGGCTTTTTGCGTTGCGCCAGGACACTGGCGCTTGCTGCGGGAACATTTCAGGAAGCCTTGCGCTGGCGCACTCGGCCCAACGAGCTCTGCTCCCTGAATATCCGCAGAATTTTCGCAGAACTGCAACGCAGAATCGCCACGCATTTTGACCCGCACGAATAATTTTGCTAGCCAATGCCCAGAGAATGGCGAACAGCTCCACGCAGCAACGCCAGAAATTCAATCAAGCACCCCAGGCCCACCCTACCCGCCGAACGCGGAGGCCCACCATGGTCGGATTTCTCAAGAAAATCCTGAATAATGACAGGGCCATTTTGCTCTCCGCAGGCATCCTGGCCTCCCTGGTCATGGCCAGTCTGTACATCGTCCAGCCCACGGTGCTGCGCTTTCTTGACTACAAGATTTACGACCAGCTGCTGCGCAGGCAGCACACCACCAAGACCTCCGGGATTCCGGTCATCGTCGACATTGACGAGAAGAGCCTGGCCAGCCTCGGCCAGTGGCCCTGGCCGCGCTACCGCTTGGCCCTGCTGCTGGAGAAAATCCACGCGGCCGGAGCCCTGTCCGTGGGCCTGGACATCCTGCTGGCCGAGCCGGACCGCACCTCCCCGATTTTGCTCCGCCAGCAGATCAAGAAAGAGCTCCTGGTCGATGTGGAATTCCAGGGGCTGCCCAAGGCGCTGGAGGACAACGACGCCCTGCTGGCGGGCGTCCTCACCGGCAAGCCCTACGTCCTGGGCTTCTACTTCTCCTTTTCCAAGGACGAGGCCGACCGGCAGGTCCAGGGCTGGGACTGTCACCTCAGGCCCGCCCAGGTGGCCCTGCTCGAAGCTCCGGGCGCCATGAAGGCCGAGGGCGCCCTGCACTCGGCCTTCAGCACCGTGTGTCCGCTGCCGGTGCTGGCGCAGGCGGCCACGAGCACAGGCTTCTTCAACGCCACCCCGGACCAGGACGGCATCCTGCGCCGCGTGGCCCTGCTCATCAACTACAAAGGGCGAATTTACCCCAGCCTGGCCTTGTCCACGCTCATGGAGGCCACTGGCGAGCACGGCATCCTGCTCAAGCTCGACACCCAGGGCGCAGACTCCCTGCGCTACGGCGGCAGCATCATCCCCGTTGACCGCGCCGGACAGCTGCTGGTGAACTACCGTGGCCTCCCCGGCGCCTTCCCGCACATCAGCGCTGTGAACATCATTGAAGGCACGGTCGCGCCGGAGATGCTGAACGGGAAGATCGCGTTTATCGGCACCTCGGCCGCAGGCCTCCAGGATCTGCGCGCCACGCCGTTCACCGCCGTGTTCCCCGGCGTGGAGGCCCACGCCACCATCGTGGACAACATCCTGACCGGAGAATTCATCTCCGTGCCGGACTACGCCCCGGCGGTGGAGCTTCTGGTCACCATCCTCGCGGGCATCAGCATCACCCTGATGGTGACCTGGGCGCGCGCCGTGTGGCTGGTGCTGCCCCTGGCCGGCATGGCCTTCGGCATGTGGGAGGGCTCGGCCTACATGATGTCCAGCATGCGCGTCTACATTTCACCGCTGTATGCCTACATCATCCTCGCGGCCAACTTCACCCTGCTCGCCATGCTCAAGTTCTGGCGCGAGGAGAAGCAAAAGAAGTTCATCCACGGCGCCTTCTCCCACTACCTGGCCCCGGCAGTCATCAAGCAGATCTACGATTCTCCGGAGTCCTTGAGCCTGCAAGGCCAGGAGAAGGAGGTCACAATCATGTTCTCCGACGTGCGCGGGTTCACCACCATGTCGGAACAGCTCACCCCCACCCAGGTGACGGACCTCCTGCACGACTACCTGACGCCCATGACGCACATCATCACGAGCAACATGGGCACCCTGGACAAGTTCATCGGCGACGCCATCATGGCCTTCTGGAACGCGCCCGTGGACGTGCCCGAGCACCAGAAGAAGGCCCTGTCCTCGGCCTTGCAGATGCTCGACCACATCCAGGTGCTGAACGAGGGCTTCAAGCTGAAGTTCGGCCTGACCATCCAGATCGGCGTGGGCTTGCACTGCGGCCGCGTGCGCGTGGGCAACATGGGCTCAGCCGACCTCTTCGATTACACCCTCATCGGCGACAACGTGAACCTGACCTCGCGCCTGGAGAGCCTGACCAAGTATTACGGCCAGGTGCTGCTGGTGAGCCAGGCCATGAAGGAGGTCTGCGGCGACGAGTACGCCTACGTGGAGATGGACTCCGTGCGCGTGAAGGGCAAGAACGTGGCCATCACCATTTTCACTGCCATGACCCACGAGGCGCGCGCGGCCCAGGACGAGGACTTCAGCCGCTACGAGAAGGCCCTGAAGCTTTACAAGGCCATGCACTTTGCCGAGGCCGCCGCAATCTTCGCCAGACTCCAGAGCAAGGCCTTTGAGGAGGTGCTTTGCGCCATGTACGAGGAGCGCTGCCAGCACTTGCAGGACGAGCCGCCCGACGAAGGCTGGGACGGGGTGTACACCCACAAGACCAAGTAGCCGGACCAGGGCCGGGCAGCGTCCGCCCCCCGCAGGGCTCAGGGAGCCGCGCCGGGGGCGGCTTGACTTCCGGCCCGCGATGCTCCAAGTTACCCCCTTCCCTTGATTCCGGCATCCGCGCCCAAGAGCGGCGAAAGACACCCAGCGGAGGACACACAAGGCCATGAGCGACTACAAGAGCACCCTCAGACTGCCCCAGACCGGCTTTCCCATGAAGGCCAACCTGAAGCAGAAGGAGCCGGAAACCCTCAAGTTCTGGGCGGAAATCGACGCCTACGGCAGGATGGTGGCGGCCAACGAGGGACGCCAGGCCTACGTCCTGCACGACGGCCCGCCCTATGCCAACGGCAACATCCACATGGGCACGGCCATGAACAAGGTCTTGAAGGACATTGTGGTCAAGTCGCGCAACATGGCCGGGAGCCGGGCCGAATACGTGCCTGGCTGGGACTGCCACGGCCTGCCCATCGAGCACAAGGTCGAGACCGAGCTCAAGAAAAAGAAGAAGGAGCTGCCAGCGGTCACCATACGCAAGCTCTGCCGCGAATACGCCCTCAAGTTCGTGGACATCCAGCGCAACGAATTCAAGCGCCTGGGCGTGCTGGCCACCTGGGACAAGCCCTACAAGACCCTGGACCCCGCGTACGAGGCCGCCACGGCCCGCGAGCTGGGAAATTTCATGGCCAAGGGCTCGGTGCTGCGCGGCAAGAAGCCCATCTACTGGTGCTGCTCCTGCCACACCGCCCTGGCCGAGGCCGAGGTGGAGTACGCCGACCACTCCTCGCCGTCCATATTTGTGCGCTTCCCGCTTCCCGACAAGCGCGTGCGCGAGCTGCTGCCCCAGGGCGCCAAGTACGACCCGGCCAAGACCTTTGTGGTCATCTGGACCACCACCCCCTGGACCCTGCCGGACAACATGGCCGTGGCCGTGCACCCGGAGTTCGACTACGTCTTGGCCGAGGTGGCAGGCAACCTCTACCTCCTGGCCGCGCGTTTGCTCGCCCCCTGCGCCGAGATCTTCGGCTGGGACGCGCCCAAGGTGCTGGCCATTGTGCCGGGCGCCAAGCTGGAGGGCCTGGAGGCCACCCACCCCTTCTACAAGCGCAAGTCGCCCATCATCCTGGGCGACCACGTGACCCTCGACGCCGGCGCCGGCTGCGTCCACACCGCGCCGGGCCACGGCCGCGAGGACTACGACGTGGGCCTGAAGTACGGGCTCGAAGTGTACTCGCCGCTGGACGACGCAGGCCGCTTCCTGACCGACGTGGAGTTCTTCGCGGGCCTGAACGTCTTTGAGGCCAACCCCAAGGTCATCGAAAAGCTCAAGCAGGTGGGCAACCTCATCATTCAGGAGAAAATCACCCACTCCTACCCACACTGCTGGCGCTGCAAGGAGCCGGTCATCTTCCGCGCCACCACCCAGTGGTTCATTTCGATGGAGGCCAATGATCTGCGCAAGAAGACGCTTGCGGCCATCCACAACGACGTGCGCTGGATCCCGGCCTGGGGCGAGGAGCGCATCGCCAACATGATCGAGAACCGCCCGGACTGGTGCATCTCGCGCCAGCGCAACTGGGGCGTGCCCATCGTGGCCCTCATCTGCGAGGACTGCGACGAGGCCTATTTCGACACAGCCTGGGTCATGGGCGTGGTGGACCGCTTCGCCAGCCACCCCACGGGCTGCGACTACTGGTTCGAGGCCGAGCTTGCGGACATCGTCCCGGCCGGGCTGGCCTGCCCCAAGTGCGGGCGCAGCCACTGGCGGCGCGAAACGGACATCCTGGACGTCTGGTTCGACTCCGGCACGAGCTTCGCGGCGGTGCTGGAGCAGCGCCCGGAGCTGTCCTGCCCTGCGGACATCTACCTGGAAGGCTCGGACCAGCACCGGGGCTGGTTCCACAGCTCACTTTTGGCCTCCATGGGCACGCGCGGCGTGCCGCCGTACAAGGCCGTGCTCACCCACGGCTACGTGGTGGATGGCGAGGGCCGCAAGATGTCCAAGTCCATCGGCAACGTCATCGCGCCCCAGGAGATCATCGACAAGTACGGCGCGGAGATCCTGCGCATGTGGGTCTCTGCGGTGAACTACCAGGAGGACGTGCGCATCTCCGATGAGATCTTAAGCCGCCTGGTGGACGCCTACCGGCGCATCCGCAACACCTGCCGCTACATCCTGGGCAATTTGGCGGACTTCGACCCGGAGCGCGACGGGCTCCCCGCCGACAAGCTGCTGCCGCTGGACCGCTTCGCGCTGGACCTGGTGGAGCGCCGCCACAAGACCCTGGCCCAGGCTTACGAGGACTTCGAGTTCCACAAGGTCTACCACACCCTGCACAACCTCTGCACCACGGACCTCTCGGCCTTCTACCTGGACATCATCAAGGACCGGCTCTACGTGTGCACGGGCGATGACCGGCGCTCGGCCCAGACCGTGCTCTGGCGCGCCCTCGTCGTGCTCCTGCACGACATGGCCCCGATCTTAAGCTTCACCGCCGAGGAGGCCTACGGCTACCTGCCCGCAGCCAGCCGCCCCGGCGGCGTGAGCGTGTTCTCCATGCGCCTGCCCGAAGGCCCGGCCCCCATGCCCGAGAAGGCCCGGCAAGCCTTTGAGCTGCTCCTGGCCATCCGCGGCGAGGTGACCAAGGCCATCGAGCCCCTGCGCAAGGCCGGAGACGTGGGCCACTCCCTGGACACCCACGTGACCCTGCACGCCAGCGGCGACGCGGCCAGCGCCCTGTCCACGCCGGGCCTGGACCTCTGCGAATTCCTCATCGTGTCCCGGATCAGCCTGGACGAATCCGGCAGCGTGCCGGAGGGCGCCTATCTGTCCGAGGAGGTCAAGGGCCTTGGCGTGACCGTGGCCAGGGCGCCTGGCGCAAAGTGCCAGCGCTGCTGGCGCTATGAGGAGAACCTGGGCTCCGCCGACGAGCACCCGGAGATCTGCCCGCGCTGCACCGCCGTGGTCCAGGGCCTGTAGGGGTACCGTCATGGACCAACGCCTCAAGACCGCGGCGCTTCTGGCCGCCGCCATCATCGTGCCCGACCAGATCAGCAAGGCCGTGATCCAGCAGAAGTACGCCCTCTGGGCCTCGGAGCCGGTGCTCCCGGGGTTCTTCAACATCGTGCACGTGCTGAACAAGGGCGCGGCCTTCGGGTTCCTCAACCGGCCCGACACCGACTGGCAGATCTGGTTTTTCGTGGCCGTCACTGTTGCGGCCGTAGGCTTCATCTACTACCTGCTGACCACGGCCGACCATGGCGACCGCTTCTTCATCTGGGGCCTGGGACTCATCCTGGGCGGCGCGCTGGGCAACCTTGTGGACCGCCTGCGCACCGGCTTCGTGGTGGACTTTCTGGACTTCTTCATCGGCGAATACCACTGGCCCGCCTTCAACGTGGCGGACATCGCCATCACCTGCGGGGCCTTTGCCGTGCTCATCTCCATGTACCAGCAGAACCGCCGCACCAGGCCCCCACGCAAGCGTCGGCAGGCCGCGCAGTAGCCCCGCAACCAAGGGAGCATCCCATGTTCTTCTCCATGCCTGAGCTGTCCCCGGTGCAGTGGACCGCCATCCTCGGCGGGGCCGCGCTGTTTGTGGGCGTCAGCTGCTACAGCATCTACGACGCGCTGCGACGGGACTTCGGCTCGACCAACGCCAAACTCGCCTGGGTTCAGCTCGCCGTGCTTGTTCCTTTTTTCGGCGGACTGGCGTATCTGATTTTTGGGAGAACTCGAGGGAGGAAAATCTGATGACCGCAACATGCCGCGCTACCATCCTCTGTCTCGTCTGCGCCGGGCTGCTCGGCGCATGCGCCACCAAAACCGACCTGGAGACCCTCCAGAACCAATCCTACCGCGACCGCCAGGAAAGCCGCAAGACCACCCAGCGCCTGGAGGAGGACCTGGCCAAGAGCCAGGAGGCCCTGCGCGAGGAGATCCAGAAGACCACCTCGCCGGTGCAGGCCAGGCAGGCCAACACCTGGGCCGAGTTGGAGGCCCTGCGCGTGCAGGTGGCCAGGCAGCAGGAGAAGCTGGACACCCTGAGCATGAAGTTCAACGCCCTGACGAGCACGCAGGCTGGCGGTCCGAGCCTCGCGGACACGGTCCGGGATGTGCAGAACATCAAGACCGCCTTGCAGAGCCAGTTCGGCATGGAGCTGGACTCGCCAGCGCCTGCACAGGCCCAGGCCGACACAGCCCCGGACAAGGTCAAAACCGGCGGCAAGGGCGACGGCGGCAAGGCCAAGGACGCCGAGCAGCCCAAGCCCGATGCCAAGGCGGACGCCAAGACCGACACGGCCGAGGCCCTGTTCGCCAAGGCCGATGCCGCCTTCAAGGCCAAGAAGTACGAGGAGGCCCGGCAGTACTACTCCGAGTTCGTCTCGGCCTTCAAAAAGCACCCCAACACCTCTCTGGCCGTGTACTGGGTGGGCGAGTGCGCCTACAACCTCCAGGACTATGGCAAGGCCGTGCTGGCCTACCAGGAGGTCATCGAGAAGTTCCCCAAGAGCGCCAAGTACAAGTCTGCGGTGCTCAAGCAGGGCATGGCCTTCTTCAAGATCGGCAAGGACAAGGCCGGCCGCGCCGTGTTGCAGGACCTCATCGACCGTTTCCCCAAGGACCCCGAATCCATCCGGGCCAAGCAGTTTCTCAAGGAGCACAAGTAGCCCCGGCTCCCCGGCCGGGCCTTGTTCGGAGCGCAGCATGACTGAAGACGTCAAGAGTTTCCGCAAGATCGTCTACCTGTCCTTCCCGCCGGAGGTCTCCGGCCGGCCGGTGGTCTGCAATCTGGCGCTCTTGTTCAACTTGAGCTTCAATATCCTCAAGGCGGACATCAGCCCCCGGCACGAGGGCGCCCTGACCCTGGAACTGGCAGGCCACGAGGTGGACTACCACAAGGGCATCTCCTACCTGAAGCAGAACGGGGTCAAGATCACCCCGGCCTCGCAGAAGATCTTCCGCGATGAGGAACTCTGCATGCACTGCGGCCTGTGCACCTCGCTCTGCC
>CAYMIP010000076.1:0-9816 GCA_964390575.1 uncultured Desulfocurvus sp.
TTTCTGGCCAACGTGAGCCACGAGATACGCACGCCCCTGCACGGGGTGCTGGGCATGGTCCAGCTCCTGCAAACCACGCCCCTGGACAATGAGCAGACCGAGTACCTGGACAAGGCCGCCTATTCGGCGCGCAGCCTGCTCTCGGTCATCAACGACATCCTGGATTTCTCCAAGATCGAGTCCGGCACCATGGAATTGGCGGCGGAGGTCTTTGACCCGGCCCAGCTCGTGCGCTCCTGCGCGGCGGTGTTCGACGACCCGGCCCGGCGCAAGGGCTTGAGCCTGGCGGTGCGCGTGGACCAGGACCTGCCGAAACGCCTGCTGGGCGACCCGGGCAAAATCCGCCAGATCCTGTTCAACCTGCTGGGCAACGCCGTGAAGTTCACGGAACAAGGCGGGGTGACGCTGGAGGTCGGGAGCTTGGCCCAGGCCGGGAACAGGAGCGTGCTGCTGCTCACCGTGACCGATACCGGCGTGGGCATCCCCGAGGACCGCCACGCCGACGTCTTCGATCCCTTCACCCAGGCCGAGCCGGTGTTCACCAAGCGCTTCGCGGGCACGGGCCTGGGCCTGGCCATCGTGCGGCGGCTGGTGGCCCTCATGGACGGCGCCATCACCCTCACCAGCGTCCTTGGCCAGGGCGCCAGCATCAGCCTGGCCCTGCGCCTGGAGCAGCCCGAGCAGCCCGAGGCATCCATTCGGGTCCAGCGCCGGAGCCTGCCCCGGCTGCGGCCCCTGCGCCTGCTCCTGGCCGAGGACAACCTCATCAGCCAGCTGGCCGCCAAAAGCTTTTTGCAACGCGCCGGGCACGAGGTGCACACCGCCACCAACGGCCTGGAGGTCCTCAAGCGCCTGGAGAGCATGGCCTTCGACGCCGTGCTGATGGACATCCAGATGCCGGAAATGGACGGGGTGGAGGCCACGCGGCGCATCCGCAGCCACGACGGCTCCCTGTACGAGCGGGACATCCCGATCATCGCCCTGACGGCCTACGCCCAGAAAAGCGAGCACAAGGCCTTCCTCGACGCGGGCATGAACATCGCCATCTCCAAGCCCCTGGAGCTGGAGGACATCCTCGAGGCCCTGGGCCAGGTGCTGCTCAGCACGGCCTGAGCAGGCCTCCGGCGGCCGGGAGGCCAGGGGCAGGCCCCTGGACCCCGCTGGGGGAAATGATTTCCCCCAGACCCCCTCATCCCAAGCCAAAGGGCCGGGTCAAGCTGCGCTCGACCCGGCCCTTTGGCTTGGAAAGAGGTTTTCGGAAGAATACCCGCAGGTTGAGCCTCTCAGGCCTTCCCCGTGACCAGCAAAAGCCGAAAGGGCTGGATCAGGTTCCTCCTGAGCCAGCCCTTCGGCGTAATGGGGGGGCCTTAAGGCCCCCCGGCGGATCAAGGCTTCAGGTTCTGCCCCAGCACCTCGTAGTGCCGCACGTGCTTGTCCGGCACGATCTCGAAGCGTTCGTCGCCGGAATACAGCACGGCGCGCTCCGGGGTGTCTCCGGCAAAGGCGCGCACCGCCTCCCACGAGTCCCAGTACGTCACCAGCCCGAGTTCCACGCTGGCCGACCGCGCCGTGGGGCAGGTCTCCGTCAGCCGTTCCATGATCTGATAGCCCAGGCAGCCCGGCGTGGCCTGGGCCTCGCGGATGCCCGTCAGCTCCAGATGCTTCAGAAAGCTCTCGCGGTGCCGCCGGGGGCACAGACATTTCCACTCGCGCGCGATCATGCCCCCCCCTACGGTTTGCGGATGAGGTTCGGGTGGTGCAGCGGGTCGGTCTTTTTGCCCTTGTGGCAGACGCTGCAATTTCCGCCGCTGCCCAGGGGCTTGGCCAGCTTCTGGTATTGCAGGGGCTGGATGTTGTCGCGGTCGCGGCCGTAGGGGTTCTTCGCCGGGTACAGCGCGTGCTGCGGACCGTGGCAGGCCGGGCAGGACAGCGCGCCCATCTCGTCCAGGCGGCTCTTGAAGCGCTCCGGCGCGGCCTTGGTCCAGTTGCCAAAGGCCCGGCTGGGGTCCGGCGCGCCGAAGCCCTGGTGGCAGGCCAGGCAGTCCGGAGTCTGGGTCCAGGCCGTGCGCGGCGGAATCTTTTCCTGCGGGCCGGACTGCGGGGTGATCTGCGTCAAAAGCCGCCTGGCCCCGCGCTTGCCGCCCTCCAGTTCGCGCTTGAGCAGGCCCACGGCGTGGTCTTCCAGCGCCCCGTGGCAGGTCACGCAGTCCAGCCCGGCCTGGGCGTGCAGCCCGCGCAGGAAGCGCGTGGCCCCGTCCGGGCGGCTGGGGTGGCAATGGGCGCAGGCCTCGGCCCCGCGCCCCTTGAGGGTGCTGGCGTGGAAGCCGTGCAGCGCGCTGGAGATGCCCATGAGCCCGGCCCGGCCCTCGGCCCCGGTGAGGGGGTCGGCGTGGCAGGAGGTGCAGGCCACGGGCTGGCCTGCCTTGGCCTGGGCCGCGAGGCTGGTGCGGTTCATGCGGTCGTGGATGCGTAGGATGTTCTGGCCCGTCTCCGGGCTGATGCCCGCCCCGGCTACGCTGCCAGCCCTGGCCCCGCCGTGGCAGGAGGCGCAGCCCACTTCGTCGGACACCGGGAGCACGGCCCTGGTGCGCGCCAGCACGGTGCGGGTGGCCATGTCGCGGGCCTCCACCGTCACCAGAGGGTAGGGGTTGAAGCCGCCGTTCGCCCCGCGCGGGCTGGTGGGGATGGCCGGGGCCTGGAACCAGTCGCGGCCCTCCAGGAGCTTCATGGCCACGGGCTGGCCGCCGCCCTCCTTGGCCCCCTCCACCGCGCAGGTCAGCTCCACCCCGTCCGTGACCTTGGAGGGCGTGTCGCCGCGCCGGATGAGCTGGGCCGAGAGTTCCGCCGTGGCCGGGCGCAGGGAGAACACGCCCTGGGCCTCCACGGCCATGTGCATGCCCAGGCCCGGCCAGGCCAGGAGCACATACTCGCCCTTGGCCGCGTCAAAGGGCGGGATGTCGGTGGGCAGCTCGGCCAGGGCCACCGGGGCCTCGGCCACGGGCTGGGCGCCCAGAAGCCCCTCGGAAAGATACGCAGCCAGGGCCTCGCGTTCAGGCCTGTTGCCCACAAAGGGCGGCATGGCCGGGTTGGCCAGGTTCAGGGACTCCAGGAGCCCGGCCAGGCCCTCGGCCGTGAGGGTGGCGGCCCAGGGCTTGATGTCGTTCATGGGGCCGCCGATGGAGTGGCAGCTTGCGCACTGGTGCTGGTACAGTTCCGCGCCTGCGGCCAGCCGGTTTTCCGGGGTGATTTCGCGGATGCGCGCCCACTTGGCCGTGGCCAGGTAGCCCGCCTCGCTGGCGGCCAGCGCAGCGCCCACGCGGATGCCGTTGGAATAGGTGTGGCCGTAAATGAGATAGGGCTTGCGCGCAGCCTCGCGCACGAACTCGAAGCTGCCGATGAGGCCCCAGCCCGTGAGCAGCACCAAGAGCGCCAGGGGGAAGCGGACGCGGCCGGGCATCTTCACGGCCAGGAGCAGCGCGCCCAGGGCCGCAGCCCCGGCGAAGTACTGGAAGTCCTTCACAAAGCCAGCGATGCGCGCCGAGCGCAGCAGGACCATCTCCTGCTGGGGCAGGGGCAGCACGCGGATGTACCACCACCCGGCGGCCAGACAGACGAGGATCGGCAGGATGGTCCAGCCCGCGGCCAGGCGCACCATGCGCTCGCGGGCGTCAGCAGCGCCATTCTCGCTGGGGATGCGCGTGGCCGTGACAAAGCCGAACAGCCCGGCCAGGGTGAGCGCGATGGCCGTGCGCAGGAAGAACTGCGGCCAGAAGGTGGGGTTGAAGAAGCCGTCCCAGAAGTTGCGCGTGGTCATCCACTGGCCCGGGGTGAGCATGAAGCCCACGATGCCGTTGATCATGAACAGCGAGAGCAGGGCGAAGATAAAATACAGCCAGCCCATGCGCAGGTGGTCTTTGGCCTCCATGTGGTCAAAGCCGTAGTAGTACACGAGCAGGGCCACGATCTCGGCCAGGAAGAACACCCATTCCGTGGCGAAGCCGTAAACGAAGATCTTGAGCAATGTGCTCGTCGCCTGGGGCGACAAGAGCCCGATGGTGAACCAGATGCCCACGCCCGTGACGCCGCCCGCCACCATGGTGATGAGCAGGAAGAAGCGCGTGTGCTTCTTCACGTGCGTGAGGAGCAGCGGGCTGCCCAGCCTGCGGGCGTAGATCTCGGTGAGCACAAGGTAGAGGCCGCCGCCCACGGCGAAGTGCGCCAGAAACACGTGGAAGGTGCCGATGAGCGCAATCCAGAACCCGCCGGCCAGGGTGCTGAGCTGCCAGATGGGATATTCCATGGCCTAGCTCCTGCCCTTCGGATTGGGGTCCGCCGGTTTCGCGCCTGCGGTCTTGGCCGCGCTTGCGCTCTTGGCGTAGACCTTGAGCATGTAGCCTATTGCCGCCAGCCCCACGGCCAGGGAGGCCGCAAACATCACCAGGGGCGAATGCTCGTTTGTCACCGGCAGGCTGGCTGGCGTGAAGTACGGGGCCAGGGTGAGGCTGCGCACCTGGGCGCGGGTGGCGGCCATGAGCGCCACGGTGAGCACGGTGAGCAGAATCGCTGCGCCCGTCCTCTTGCGCAGGCCCGCCAGGAGCGCCGCCAGGCCCAGGACGGTCCCGGCCGCCAGGAGCCCCGTGGCCAGCACATCCCGGCCCATGAAGGCCAGCATGACCGGGCGCGGCAGGGAGAGCAGCAGCCACAGGCCCACCAGGACCTGGGCCATGGTCAGCCGGGTGAACCACTTGAGGCCGTGCTCCACCCAGTCCGGGCGGAGCTTCTGGCCGCCCAGATACGCCGCGTACAGGCCGGCCACGGCCGGGGCCGCCAGGAGCATGTGCGTGTAGCGCGGCCACAGGGTCGGGTCGGACAGGTTCAGAAAGCTGCCGCGCGGGTTCGCGGCATACACGCCCCAGGCCTCCAGCCGCAGCATCAGGGACATGTTGTTCGACAAGAGGAAACCGGTGTAGAGCAGGCAGGCCAGGGAGCAGAGCAGCGCCAGGCGCGAGAGGCCGCGGCCGGACTCGAACTTGGCGTCGTGGATGTACAGGCCGTAGTAGCCCAGGATCACCGCCAGGATGGCCGAGAGCCACCACCCGGCCATGAGCACGGAGCTGGTGTACAAGAACTGGCCGTAGAGCACCTGCACGAAGAGCAGCGGGGCCACGCCCAGGTTGATCTGCAAGGCCAGGGTGGTGGGCAGCCTGTGCCCCAGCTCGCGCGCCAGGTCGCGCCCGGCGCCGTTTTGATCGCCGCTGAACCGCCCGGCAAGCGCGATGACCACCGAACCCACGGTGAGGTTCATGAACAAGATGTGCAGGATGAATGTCAGCAGCAGCAGCGCCTCGAACCAGCCCCAGGGGGAGGGGATGGCCTCGGCCGCCGGGATGAGCCGGGCCAGGTCCATGCGTATTCTCCTTGACGGATTTCTCATCCATGACAATACACGCATGAACGGAAGCTGGCAACGGATACGTACCAGCTTAACCGCTGGCACAGCACCTGTAACGCACGTGAGGACAGCGCATGGACACCGTGCTTTTGCTCGACGTGGGCAACACCAACGTGAAGATCGGCCTGGCCCGGCCCGGACACGGGCTGAAGAGCTCCTACGCCCTGCCCACGGCGCCCTCCGGCCAGGTGGGCACCGCCGACGCCTGGGGGCTCCAGCTCCTGAACATCTGCCGCGTGGAGGGCGTGGACCCCGGCGAGGTCACGGACATCGTGGCCTGCTCCGTGGTGCCGCCCATGAACCCGGTGCTCAGCCGCGCGGCCGAGCGCTTCTTCGGCCGGCCCGGCCAGAGCATCCGCTTCGTGCCCGAGGACATCGCGCTCTTGATCGAGAACCGCTACGCCCGGCCCCAGGAGGTCGGCGCGGACCGGCTGGTGACGGCTTTTGCCGCGCGCGCCCTGTGCCACGCCCACACCCTGGTGGTGGTGGACTTCGGCACAGCCACCACCTTTGACTGCGTGCAGGGGGGCGCCTACCTGGGCGGGCTCATCTGCCCCGGGGTGCTGTCCTCGGCCCGGGCCCTGGCCACGGGCACGGCCAAGCTGCCGCACATCACCCTGGAGCTTGACCCGACTGAAGCCGGTTCAGGCCTGCACATCGGGCGCAGCACGGCGGAGAGCCTGAACCAGGGGCTCATCTACGGCTTCGCGGCCATGGTCGAGGGGCTGGCCCAGCGCCTGGCCCAGACCCTGGGCGCCACCACGGGCGACGTGCACCTGATCGCCACCGGCGGCTTTGCCCAGGCCATCGCTGTGGTCTGTCCGGCCATCGACGAGGTGCGCGAGGAGCTGCTGCTGGAAGGGCTGTTCCTGGCCTGGAAATCCGCACGCTGAAGCGAGAATTGTGGCCGGAATGCATTTGAACCCGGCAAGAAAATGATGTAGAACCCCCAATAGAACATTGCGTCCGTACATACGGCCAGAAACCGACACGGCCAGCAAACGCCACGGCCACCAACGAAGGAGTAGACATGAGCACCATCATCGCTGTCTGGGCGCGCGAAATTCTGGATTCCCGGGGCAACCCCACCGTTGAGGTCGAAGTCACGTACGAGTCCGGCGCTTCGGGCCGCGCCGCCGTGCCCTCCGGCGCCTCCACCGGCACCCGCGAGGCCCTGGAGCTGCGCGACGGCGACATGAAACGCTACGGCGGCAAGGGCGTGGCCACAGCGGTGAACAACATCCGCGAAGAGATCGGCAACGCCATCCTGGGCATGGACGGCCTGCGCCAGGTGGCGCTGGACAACTCGCTCATCGACCTGGACGGCACCGACAACAAGAGCCGCCTGGGCGCCAACGCCATCCTGGGCGTGTCCATGGCCAACGCCCGCGCCGGGGCCAACTTCCTGGGCCTGCCGCTGTACCAGTACCTGGGCGGCATCAATGCCAAGCTTCTGCCCGTGCCCATGATGAACATCATCAACGGCGGCGCGCACGCCCCCAACAACCTGGACATCCAGGAGTTCATGATCCTGCCGCTGGGCGCGGAGACCTTTGCCGACGCCCTGCGCATGGGCGCGGAGACCTTCCACCAGCTCAAAAGTATCCTGGCCAAGGATGGCCACGTGACCAGCGTGGGCGACGAGGGCGGCTTCGCCCCGAACATGAAGAGCCACGCCGAGGCGCTGGAGTACATCATCCGCGCCATCGAGGCCGCGGGCTACAACCCCGGCTACGAGATCGCCCTGGCCATGGACTGCGCCGCGTCCGAGTTCTTCGACAAGGGCAAGTACAACCTGAAGGGCGAGGGCAAAATCCTCAGCAGCTCCGAGATCATCGACTACTACGCCGACCTGGTGTCGCGCTTCCCCATCGTCAGCATCGAGGACGGCATGGCCGAGGGCGACTGGGAGGGCTGGACCAGCATGACCGACCGCATGGGCGGCGAGATCCAGATCGTGGGCGACGACATCTTCGTCACCAACCCGGACATCCTGGCCGAGGGCATTGAGCGCGGGGTGGCCAACTCCATCCTCATCAAGCTGAACCAGATCGGCACCGTGACCGAGACCCTGGACACCATCGAGATGGCCAAGCAGGCGGCGTACACCACGGTGGTGAGCCACCGCTCGGGCGAGACCGAGGACGCCTTCATCTCGGATCTGGCCGTGGGCGTGAACGCCGGGCAGATCAAGACGGGTTCGCTGTGCCGCAGCGACCGGCTGGCCAAGTACAACCAGCTCCTGCGCATCGAGGAGGACCTGGAGGACGAGGCCATCTACTACGGCCCCATCCTGGGCGAGAGCTGGTTCGCCCACGAGCACGAGGAAGAATAGGCCGCACGGCTTCGCGAGAACGAAAGGCCCTGCCGCAACGGTGGGGCCTTTTTTTGCGCCCGCCCCGCCCCGCCGACAGTCGTCGACAGCCGCCGACAGCCTCCCCCTTGCCTCCGGCCCTTTACATTCCCCGCGAATGGGCGGAGTATGCGAACATTGGAAACCACCCGCAGCACGCAATGGAGGGGACGTCATGCGCTACGAGGCATCCTTCACGAAGATCGAGAATGAACTGGTGCACGGCTTGCGCGAGCGCCTGAACAGCGCCGAAGGCAACGCGGACGTGCAAAAGATATTTGCCGAGTTCCTTCAGGAAATCCTGAGCCGGATCTCAGGCATGGCGGTGGTGCTGGACGAGGGGGACGTGCGCGTCGATCCCGAGGCCAAGGACAACTTCACCCTCGGGCCGGGCATCACCCAGAACCCGGACTACGCCAAGTACCTGGAGCAATCCGATCTCCTGGACATCCTGCGCCGCCAGGCCGAGCACGCGGCCCACAAGATAACGTACATGCGCGAGCACCCGAAGAAGGACGAGTCCGTGCCCTTCCCCCGCAAGGACCGCAAGCTCATGGGCTCGCGCTAGCGCGGGGGCTCCCGTCCGGAATGAAAGGGCCCCGCCCCCCGGCGGGCCTTTTTTTATCAAAAAAACACCCCCCGTTGACACAAGTCAAAGCAAGGGCGCAAAGGTTGTCCTAAACCGGTGGTGCGTGAGCGGGAAACCGCCGCCCCCCAAAACGGGGAAACAGACACCAACTTCCAACAGGAGGACACCCCAATGTTTTGCAATCAGTGTGAACAGACCGCCAAAGGCACCGGCTGCACCCAGCTCGGCGTGTGCGGAAAAAAGCCCGACGTCGCCGCCCTGCAAGACCTCTTGATCTACGCCTGCCAGGGCCTGTCCGTGGTGGCCCATGAGGCCGCCAAGAAAGGCGTGCAGGACAAGGACACCGACATCTTCCTGTGCCAGGCCGTGTTCAGCACCCTGACCAACGTCAACTTCGACGCCGCGCGCTTCGTGCCGCTCATCAACAAGGCCGTGGAGCTGCGCGAGTGCATGAAGATCCGCCTGGCCCCCTTGGGCCTGGCCGTGCCCGCCTGCGACTCGCTCCAGTTCACCCCGGCCTCCGATTTGACGGGCCTGGCCGGGCTGGTGGCCCAGGGCGAGGCCCACGCCACCAACGCCGTGGACACCAACGCCGACATCCAGTCCCTCAAGCAGACCGTCATCTACGGCATCAAGGGCGTTGCCGCCTATGCCGACCACGCCGCTCTGCTCGGCCAGTACGACCCGTCCGTGGCTGCCTACATCTACGAGGCCTTTGCCAGCGCCCTGCGCACCGACCTGGACCTGGGCGCCTGGGTCGCGCTGGCCATGCGCTGCGGCACGGCCAACCTGCGCGCCATGGAGCTCCTGGACGCGGCCAACACCGGCGCTTACGGCCACCCCGTACCCACCAGCGTGCCCCTGGGCCAGAAGAAGGGCAAGGCCATCCTGGTCTCCGGCCACGACCTGAAGGACCTCGAGACCCTGCTCAAGGCCACCGAGGGCAAGGGCATCAGCATCTACACCCACGGCGAGATGCTGCCCACCCACGGCTACCCCAAGCTCAAGGCCTACAAGCACTTCTTCGGCCACTACGGCACGGCCTGGCAGAACCAGATCAAGGAATTCGCGGCCTTCCCCGGCGCCATCCTGATGACCACCAACTGCATCCAGAAGCCGTCCACAGCGTACCTGCCGAACATCTTCACCACCGGCCTGGTGGGCTGGCCCGGCGCAGTGCACGTGGGCAACGAGGACTTCTCCCTGGTCATCCAGCGCGCCCTGGAGCTGCCCGGCTTCGCCGAGGACGCGGACAAGGGCTCGGTGCTGGTGGGCTTTGGCCGCAACACGGTCATGGGCGTGGCGGGCAAGGTCATCGACGCCGTGAAGGCCGGGAAGATCCGCCACTTCTTCCTGGTGGGCGGCTGCGACGGCGCCAAGCCCGGCCGCAACTACTACACCGAGTTCGTGGAAAAGGCCCCC
>CAYMIP010000077.1:0-9755 GCA_964390575.1 uncultured Desulfocurvus sp.
GCGGCAGTTTGGACAGGCGCTCCAGGCGGGCCTCGACCTCCAGGTCGTCCAGGGACGGGAATTCGGGGATGTCCGTGGCCTTGGGCGGGGCCTCGGCCAGGCCCTTGAGGCGGATGCGCGCGGCGCGGGAAGCGAGCGGGCCGGGCACGGACGTGAGCTTGGGCGTGGCGGCTGCGGGGGCCTGTTCGGTCACGGGCAGGTGCTGCTCGGCCAGCAGGCCGCTGTTCTGGGCGTGGATGGGGTCGGGCTCGCTGCTGGGCGCGCGCAGGGAGGCAACCGTTGCGGGCACGCAGGCGGACAAAAGGAGCCCCGCCAGCAGGGCCACGGCCAGAACTGGGGGGGGGGCGGTCCTGGCCGCCGGGGAGGGTCTGCAGACATCGGGCAGGGGTAAGCCCGGCCTGCGGGGCGCAGAGGTCACGTGTGCTTCAGCTCCTTGGCGACCGCGCGCAGCCAGCGTCTCCCTGTGTTGGAGAAGCGGCGCAGGGCGGCCTGGTGCCGAGGCCGGTCCGCGTGTCCGCCGAGTGCGGCGGGGGCGGCATGAAGTCGGGACCGGGCGTCGACTTTCGGGTGGTATAGCCCGAATGCCCTGCCCGCGCCAAGGGAAAAAGCGCGCCCCCCTGCGGGCCGTGAACCGGGCGCAAAAGAGGCGCCACGCCGGGCCGGGCCCCTTGACCAGCCGCGCTGTCCGCGCTATCGGAAAGCCAGGGATTGTTGCGCACTGGCGCTGACGGCTGCTATCGGCAAGCGACGATAACAGGCGAGGACGGCAGGCGAGGAAGACGGGTGGCGCGGCCGGAGCCGCGCAGGGGGGCGGTGATGGTCACGCAGACGTACACGCACCGGGACCTGGCCCGGCTCCTCGGGGTCTCGGAAACCACGGTGAAGAGCTACCGCAGCAAGTTTCCGTGCTTCCTGCCCGTGGCCCGGGAGGGCAAGCCCGTGCGCCTGCATCCGGAGGCCCTGGCGGTCTGCCGCAGCATCCGCGACCTTTTTGCCGATGGCTTGACGATTCTTCAGGCGACAGAGCGCTTACGCATTGATTTTAAAGAGTATCCCCTGAATCGACGCTTACCGACAGTGCGAGCAACAGCGACAGGAAGCGCCTCGCACCCTGGCCTGGACTCCCGCCTGGAGGCCCTGGCCCAGGCCCAGGAGCTGTCCCGGCAGCGCATGGAGCAGCTGGAGGCCGAGGTGCGCAACCTGGCCATCCTGGAGGCCGCGTCCAAGGCCCTGGTGGCCGAGCTGCTGCAGGAGTTCCGCGCCGCGCGCGCGGTCCCTGCCCCGCCCCAGCCGCCCCGGCCCGAACAGCCCCACGATCAGGCAGCCCCGGCCGAACCCGCGCAGTCCGGCACGGCTGCGCAGCCCGAAACCCCGGCTGGCCCGACGGTGGTCACGGCGCGCAAGATCGTCACGGTGCACGGCCAGGCCGGAGCGCTGGCCTCCTATGCCCTGGGCCGCGAGCCCAGGCCCGAGCCGCCCTTTGCCCCGCCCGCGCAGCCCGAGGCGGCCTTTCTGGACCTGCCTGCGGTCATCCGCTCGGACAGGGGCGAATTCCTGGGTCTGCCCGGCGGCCAGTCCGTGGCCCGGCTGGTGGATTTCCTGACGCTCCAGGGCGGCGGGCCGGTGTCGTGGTTCGCGGAAGGCCAGCAGGCCTGGACCTGCGAAGCGCCCCTTGGCCCGGCCCTGACCCGCGAACTGCTCTTCGAGCGCACCACCACCCCGCGCGGCAACCTCGTGGGGCTCATCCGACGCCTGCGCACCCTCTCCGGCTCGGGCGCGGAAGAGGCCAGCGCCGTTGATTTGCAGGAATTCTTCCGTCAGGTGCGCGACCAGCTGAACGAACCCTAGCCCTCCACCTCGAAGCCGATCTTCTCGATGGCTCGCTTGACCACGGCCAGGTCCACGGGCGCGGTCTCAACAAATGTCGCCTTGCCCGTGAGCAGGTCCACGTCCACCCCGCTGACGCCAGGGATGGCCTCCAAGGCCTTGGCCACGGACATGCGGCAGTGGTTGCAGGTCATTCCCTTCACGGTGATGCTCGGCATGGGGGACTCCTTTTGCGGCTTGGGGTTTAGGGAGTGAAGAAGCGCAGGCGCAGGGCGTTGCCCACCACGGTGACGGAACTCAAACCCATGGCCGTGCCCGCGAGCATGGGGTTGAGCGTCGGGCCGCCAAAGGCGTACAGGAGCCCTGCGGCCACGGGAATGCCGATGACGTTGAAGGCGAAGGCCCAGAACAGGTTTTGCCGGATGTTGCGCATGGCCGCCTTGGACAGCGCCAGGGCCGTGAGCACCCCTTCGAGGCCCTCGCGCATGAGCACGATGTCCCCGGACTCCACGGCCGCGTCTATCCCTGAGCCCATGGCCAGGCCCACGTCGGCCCGGGCCAGGGCCGGGGCGTCGTTGACCCCGTCACCCACCATGGCCACCTTGAGCCCGCGCGCCTGGAGCCGCTCGATCTCGGCGGCCTTGCCGTCGGGCAGCACCCCGGCCAGCACCTCGTCAAGCTGGCCCCCGGCCTCGCGCGCCAGGGTGGCCACAGCGGTCGCAGTGCGCTCGTTGTCGCCGGTCAACATCACGGTGCGGAGGCCCAAGGCGTGCAGCCGCGCCAGAACCCCTGGGGCCTCGGGCCGCAGCGTGTCGGCCACGCCGAGCACCGCCGCTGGCCGCCCGTCCAGCTCCAGGCACAAGGGCGTCATGCCCAGGGCCGACAGGCGCAGCACGGCCTCGGCCAGCGGACCGCCCGACCGGGAATCGGTGAAGCCCACGCCTGCAAAGGCGGCGCTGCCGATGCGCAGCCGCAAGCCCGCCACCACGGCCTCCACCCCGCGCCCCGGCAGGGCCTGGAAGGATTCCGGCACGGGCACGAACAGGCCGCGCACCTTGGCTTCGGCCAGCACGGCCTGGGCCAGGGGGTGCTCGGAGCGGCTCTCGGCCCCGGCGGCCAGGGCCAGGATCTCGCTCTCGGAGATGCCCAGGTTGGGCGCGCTGACGAGCTCCACCAGCTTGGGCCTGCCAAAGGTCAGGGTGCCGGTCTTGTCGAAGACCACAGCCTGGGTCGCCCCGGCGGCCTGCAGGGCCTCGCCGCTCTTGACCAGCACGCCCAGCTGCGCGCCCCGGCCCGTGGCCACCATGATCGACATGGGCGTGGCCAGGCCCATGGCGCAGGGGCAGGCGATGACCATCACCGCCGTGAAGATGCGCAGGGCGAACCCCGGCGTGTGGCCCGCCACAAGCCAGGCCAGCCCGGCCCCCACGGCCACGAGCATGACCACGGGCACGAACACCGCGCTCACCCGGTCGGCCAGGTTGGCGATGGGCGCCTTGGAGCCCTGGGCCTGCTGCACCAGGTCCACGATGCGCGAAAGCAGCGTGTTTTCGCCGGTCTTCTCGGCCAGGATGGTCAGCGCGCCCGTGCCGTTCAGCGTCCCGGCGGCCACGCGGTCGCCGGCGGCCTTGGCCACGGGCAGGCTCTCGCCCGTGAGCAGGCTCTCGTCCACGGCGCTGACGCCGCCCTGCACCAGCCCGTCCACGGGCAGGCTCTCGCCGGGGCGCACCAGCACCACATCGCCCGGGACCAGCTCGGCGGCGGGCAGGCGCACCTCCTCGGGTCCGAGGGCTCCCTGGCGCAGCACGGTGGCTGTTTCCGGGGCCAGGCGCACCAGGGCGCGCACCGCGTCCGAGGTCTTGAGCCGGGAGCGCGCCTCCAGGTACTTGCCGAGCGAAATCATGGCCAAAAGCACTGCGGCGGACTCGTAGTAGAGGTCCTGGGCGCGCAGCACGGCGTCGTGGCCGAGCACTATGAGCACGGTGTTCCAGAGGCTGTGCACAAAGGCCGCGCCCGTGCCGATGGCCACCAGGGAGTCCATGTTCGGCGCGCGCCGGAGCAGGGCCGGGATGCCGCGCAGGTAGAAGCCGCGCCCGGCCAGGAGCACCGGCAGGGTGAGCAGGAGCTGGGCGCAGGCAAAGGAGGCCGGGGACTGGTGCGGGTGCAGGAAGGACGGCAGGGGCAGCCCGGCCATGTGGCCCATGGACAGGACGAGCAGGGGCAGGGCAAAGGCAAAAGCCGGGATGAGTTCGCGGCGCTGGGTGTTCAGGCGCGCACTGGCCTCGCGGCGGCGCTCCTCGAACAGCGCGGCCGAGCGCGAGACCACCTGGGAGCCGAACCCGGCCTCGGTGATGCGTTCGCGCAGGGTCTGGGGCCGCGTCAGCGCCGGGTCGTAGACGATGTTCGCGGTTTCAGCGGCCAGGTTCACGTCGGCCTGGATGACGCCCTCGGCCGCGCGCAGCACGCGCTCGATGCGCGCCGAGCAGGCCGCGCAGGTCATGCCCGTGAGCGCCAGAAAGAGCGTGGCCCCTGCACCCTCCCCCGTGGATCCCCCGGAGGGGGCAACGGGCGCGAAGACGGCCTCGAAGCCCGCGTCCTTGATGCGCTGGCTCATGGCCTCCGGGCTGGTGCGCTCGGAATCGTAGGCCACCGTGAGGCTCTCGGTGGCCAGGCTCACGTCCGCGCGCGCGACCCCGTCCAGGGCGCGCAGCACGCGCTCAATGCGCGCCGAGCAGGCCGCGCAGGTCATGCCTTTGATCTGTGCCCTGGCCGTGCTGTCCTGTGCCATGGTGCCTCCCTGGAAGAACAGGAGATAATACCTTGGTAGGGTATGTAAAGGCGCTGGGATGCATATTCCCTACGCCCGGCCCGGCCGGTGCGCAAGGGCCGGGCCGGATCCTGGGCGGGCAGCCCCGCGTGGCCTTCCGCGTGGAGGACTCAGGCATCGGCAGCCCGGCGGCGGCATGTCATGACCTTGACTGTCCCGGCCGACGGCTCCCCCCTCACCCGCCCCTGAGGCTCGCCCGGCCTTGCATCGCGCTTTTTGGCGCGAACCTTGCTTACTCCCCTGCGGGGACGCCGCGCCCATTTTGCTGGGCCTCGGCCAGCCCACCCCCAAGGAGGACCCCATGACCCGGCCTATGCACATCGCCATCCTGCCGGCCCTTGCTGCGGCCCTGTTCTTCTCCCTGGCCGCCCTGGCCGCCCAGCGGGGCGAGATCAGCGAATTAAGACGCCTGTCCCAGAACGAGTACCGCGCCGAGGTGGCGCACATGCTGGTCTCCGACCCCGAGTACCTGCGCCGTCTGGTGGAGCAGACCAGGCCCAACGCCCTGGTCACGGCCACGGCCTACAACGCCGACCCGGCCCAGACCGACAGCGACCCGGACATCACGGCCAGCATGCGCCGGGTCAGGCCCGGCACCATCGCCGTGTCACGCGACCTCTTTGACCGGGGCTGGGTCTTTGGCCGCAAGGTGCGCCTGGAGGGCCTGGGGATCTTCGAGATCAACGACCTCATGGCCGCGCGGCACAACAAGGCCGTGGACATCTTCATCTACAGCAACAGCCAGGCCCTGGCCTTTGGCAAGCGCCGCGTCAAGGCCGCCCTGCTGAACATCTAGGCCCGGCCAGCAGCAATGAAAAAGGCCCGCCCCGGAGTATTCCGGAGCGGGCCTTGTGCGCTTTAAGCGGGAAGCCTAGGGCTTCTTGGCCTCGGCGGGCTTCTCGGCCTTGGGAGCCTCGACCTTGGGCGCCTCGGCCTTGGGAGCCTCAGCCTTGGGAGCCTCAGCCTTGGGGGCGTCGGCCTTGGCGGCGTCGGGGGCGGCCACAGCGGCGGGCTTGGCGTTCAGGTCGATGGTGGTCTTGTTGAATTCCTCGATGATCTTGTTGGTGATGTCGCTGGTTTCCTCAGAGGACAGCACCACGTCCTTGGCGATGATCACGTCCACCTTGTTGTCCTTGCGGTACTTCTCAAGGATCTTGTTGAAATTCTCCTGGAGCAGGGCAACCACGCGCTGCTGCTCGGTGCCCATGGTGGTCTGGTACCGGGTCACGGCCTCCTGGAAGGCGGCGGCGTTCTCCTGGGTCTGCTTGGTCTGGACCTTCTCCTGGGCGGTCTTGGCCTCGGCCTGGAGATCATTGCTCTTGGTGCGCAGATAGGCCATGGCATCCTGGCCGGGCTTGGATTCGCGGAAAACCTTGGCCCCATCGACCACGGCGATTTTGGGGGAGTTGGAGCAGGCGGCGAGCAGGCTGGCCATGGCCACCAGGAGCAGGAAGGCGCAGAACTTCTTCATTGTGTAGATCCTCTTTGTGTTTGGCGTCGTATGCCTCGCGCCCCTCTTGCATGCCGCCAGGGACGGGCAGGGCTTTGACGTTACTCTGCATCGTCGCCCTTGGCAAGTGCTGAACCCGCCCCAGGCCCGGCCCGGCGTGGATTCACGGCCAGGGGGGGGCAGAAGGCCGTTGCCTCGGGCGTCAGGCTCCCGTCCGCAGCATAGAGCGCCAGCGGGGCCAGGAGCGCAAAGCCCGACCGACCGCCATGCAGCCCGCCATGCAGACACTCCAGCAGCACGAGCCTGGGGGCCTGCCCGGTGCGCCCCTGCACGGGCAGCGCCCGGCGCGGCGCCAGGTTCTGGTCCTCCAGGATGCGCAGCAGCTCCGGCAGGCGCTCGGCCAGGTGCACCACGAACAGCCGACCGCGCGGACGCAGGCAGCGGGCCGCGCAGGCGGCAAAGGCCGCGAACCCGCCCGGCCCCTCGAAGCGCGCCCGGCTCCTGGCCTGGTCCGGGCAGGCCCGGCCCGTGCCGGGTTTGCGGAAGGGCGGGTTGGCCAGGGCCAGGTCCAAATCCGGGCGGCGGAAGTCCTGAACATCGGCCACTTCGGCCCGGAAGCGCTCAGCAAAGCCCAGGGCGCGGGCGTTCTCTCTGGCCGCGTCGACCATCTCCGGCCCGGTGTCGATGCCCGTGAGGTCAAGGTCGAGATCGGGCCGCAGCAGGAGCAGGCCCAGGGACGCCGCGCCGCAGCCCGTGCCCAGGTCCAGCCCGGAGAGCGCCCTCGCCTGCGCCGCTGTGCGGGCAGAGGGCAGGGCCTGGGCGGCGAAGGCCGCCAGAAGCAGGGTGTCGGCCCCGAAGCGAAAGCCTGCGGCGGGCTGGGTCAGCCCACGCGGAAACAGGGCGCGCCGGGCCTGGGTTGCAGGGGCGGGGGTGGGGGGGTGCGGCTGCGGCATGGGGGTGGCTTGCTGGTCCATTCGACTGGCGACTTGACGGGCCGGGCCGGGAGGCGTCATTCCTGGCGGAAGCGAGGCCACGCGGGCCGGGCCGAGTGGAGCCGTCAGGCCACGCGGGCCATGATCGGCCCGCCCAGGATGACCGCAGCAGGGGCGGCGGCCGGAGCCTCGGCAAAGACCATGTTCACGATGCGCGCCGGGATCTCGGTGCTGTTCTGCACCGTGCGCTCGTCGGAGAAGGAATTCTGGACCGTGACGCTGCGCGGCTCGGAGAAGTCCAGGTTCAGGCTCTGGTTGGTGATTTCCGTGACGTTCATGGCCGGGCGCGGATCCGCCGCCATCAGGTGGATGACCACGGGCCGCTCGTCCGGGAAGAGCACGTGGGGCGTCTCGTAGGTCGAGGGCTGCACGGAGTCCGAAGCCAGGATGGCCTGGCCGAAGGAGACGTGGCGCGGCTCCCATATGTACGAGGCCTTGTAGGGTTCGTAGGCGCTCGCGGTGGTGACGTGGGTGTCCACGTGCATGGGGTGGTGCGCCACATGGCTCGAGCGCGGGCCGTGGAAGCGCGAGGCCGGGCCGGGCTGCACAAAACCCGCCGGAGAGGGCACCGTGTGGCCGCCGGGGGACACGGGGAAGGCCCCGGTGGTGCCGGGGCTGGGCGGCATGCCCCCCGAGCCCTGGCTCATGGCCTGGCCCACGCGCACCTCCAAGGGCGGAAACCCGGCTCCGGCAGAGGCCATGTAGGCCATGCCCGCACCCTGTCCCGCGCCCTGGCCCGCACCCTGAGAGGACCCGGCCGCTGGGCTGCCTGAGCCCCCGGGGGAAATGCTGGCCAAGCTGGCCGAGGCGCCCCCTGGCGCGCCCATGCTGAATCCCGCCGCCGAGCCCGCACTGCCCGAGGCTCCAGAAATGCCGCCGCCAAAGCCGCCACCGCCACCACCGCCGCTGCCAGCGAAACCGCCGCCACCGCCACCGCCGCCAGTGCTCACGCTTCCGACGCCGCCGGAGGCCATGCCGCCCTGGGTGGTCGGAGCCGGGGCCACAAAGGCCGAGGGGCCGGGGATGGGCGCGTTGGTGCTGCCGATCTGGTAGTGCATGCCGCCGCCTGCGGCGGCCGCGTAGGGGATGCGCGCCGGGGCGGTGTCGATGGGCACAAAGCCCGCGCCGGAATGAGGGATGGGGCCGGTGACGGGAGACACAGGGGTGGGACCGGTGACGGGGTGCACAGGGGTGTGCCCGGCTGGCCCCGGGGTCACGTGGCCCGCAGGCCCGGCCATGAAGCTGCCTGCTGGCCCGGCCGTGGTGTGCCCGGCTGGCCCGGCGACGATGTTGTCCGTGAGCCCGTACATGTCAGCCATCCCCCTGCCCGCCTGTGGACCCTTCGCAGGCCACGCCAGGCTAGTGTTCCAGGATGTCCTGTATACGCCTGACGGTCAGCCGCCGTCAAGCCCCTGCCGGAAAAATTCCGCGCGCGGCGGCAGGCGCCCTAGAGAGGCGTCTTGGCGCGCATGAGCGGCTTGGGAACACCCAGGGCGCCGAGCTTGTCCTTGAGCCCGCGCGTGTCTTCGGGCGTGCCCTGGAAGAACACCACCACACGGAACCAGGCCTTGCCGCTTGCGCTGCCGGCCTCGATGTCGGCCTTGAGGCCCTGGCCCTTGACCCGCTTGAGGAAGGCCTTGGCCTGGTCCTGGTCGGGGAAACTGGCGGCCTGATAGATGTAGTCGTAGCGCCGGGTGTCCTCGTCCTTCGCGGCCTTTTTGTCAGCCTGACCAGGCTTGTCGGTCTTGCCCTTGTCGGCCTTCTTCTCGTCCTTCTTGGCGTCTGTCTTGGCATCGGGCTTGGCGCCCGGCTTCGCGTCCGGCTTTGCGCCTGCGGCCTCGGCCTTGGGCCGTTCCGGGGCCTTGCGCTCCACCTTGTCGATGGGCCTGGAGGGCTGCGCTTCCGGCCCCTTCTTGGCCAGCTGTTCGCTGTACTGCAGTTCCTCGGCCTTCAGAATCTCCGCCGAGGGGGCCGGGCGGGCGGAATTCTCCGTGGGCATGATGCGCTCGATGGGCGGGATGGCCGCCTCAGGCCTGTGGCCCCGGCCCACCAGCACCCCCAGCACAAAGAACAGCGACAGGGCGAGGGTTCCCGCCGTGGCCAAGGCCGCCAGCCCGCCGAAGGTGCAGTTGAAGGTGTAGGTCCGGCCAGGAGCGCCGGGCTCCTTGATCTTGATTGGCGCATTCATGCCTGTGCTCCTTGCGGGTGCTGCGGAAAGGGCCTCAGCAGGCGCTGTCGCCCGGCGTCCCATCAGTCGTCTGTTCAGGCGCCTGGTCCATGCGCTCCGGCGCGTCCACGCCCAGCAGATCCAGCCCAACGGCCAGGGTGGCGGCCACGCAGGACAGGAGCAGCAGGCGCGCTGCCGCTGCCAGTGGCGGGGCCGAGAGCACGTGGTGCTTGGCGTAGTAACGGTGCAGCGCGGCGGCCAGCTCCGAGAGATAGTGGCTCACCAGGTGCGGGGCCAGCTGCTCCGCGGCCTGGGCCACCACGTCCGGAAAGCGCTCAAGCGCGCGGCAGACGTCCAGGTCGTCCTCGCCCGCCAGCTCGGCATAGGCCGCCGGGCCGGGGCTTGCGGGCGCGATGCCAGCTTCGGCCGCCTTGCGCAGCATGGAGTGGATGCGGGCGTGGGCGTACTGCACGTAGAACACGGGGTTGTCCA
>CAYMIP010000078.1:0-9712 GCA_964390575.1 uncultured Desulfocurvus sp.
GCCCGGGCGATGGCCACGCGCTGCTGCTGGCCGCCGGAGAGCTTGGCCGGGTAGACGTGGGCCTTCTCCATGATGCCGACCTTGTCGAGCAGCTTCATGGCCATTTCCTCGGCCTCGGGCTGGGCCATGCCCTTGAGCTTGATGGGCGCGAGCGTCAGGTTCTCCAGCACGGTCTTGTGCGGGAACAGGTTGAAGCTCTGGAAGACCATGCCCAGCTCCATGCGCAGGCGGTTGATGTCCGTGCTGGGGGCGTTGATGTCCTGGCCGTCCACGATGATGGTGCCTGCGTCCACGCTCTCCAGCTTGTTGATGGAGCGGAGCAGCGTGCTCTTGCCCGAGCCGGAAGGTCCGATGATGACGACCTTTTCGCCCAGGTGCATGGACATGGACACGTTGTTCAGGGCCTTCAAGGTCCCGAAGCTCTTGTGCACGTTGCGGATGTCGACAATGGGAACGCTACTGACGGGCATAGTGGCTGAGCCTCGCTTCCATGATGCTCACACCCTTGGACAGGATGAGCGTGATGACGAGATAGATCAGGGCGACCATGGTGTAGGTCTCGAAATACAGGAACGACTCGCTGGAGAACTCGCGGCCCCGGCGCAGCAGGTCGGACACCGCGAGGATGGAGACCAGCGAGGTGTCCTTCAAGAGCGCGATGAACTCGTTGCCCACCGGGGGCAGGATGGTGCGCCAGGCCTGGGGCAGGATGACCAGGAACATGGTCTGCTTGGTGTTGAAGCCCAGGGAGCGCGCGGCCTCGGTCTGGCCCTTGTCGATGGAGGTGATGCCCGCGCGGAACACCTCGCCCATGTAGGCCCCGTAGCACACGCTCATGGCGATGATGGCTGCCGTGAGGTCGTGGACGTTCAGCAGGCGGCCCAGGGCGTAGTAGATGTAGAACAGTTGCACCAGCAGCGGAATGCCTCGGATGATTTCCACGTAGGTGGAGGCCACGAGGTTGATGGCCTTGTTCTTGGACACGCGGCCCAGGCCGACGACGAGGCCGATGCAGCAGGCGCAGAGGATGGACATGACCGTCACCTCGAAGGTGATGATGATGCCGTCCGCCACGTAGTGGACGATGCGCTTGTAGGGGGCGGGTTCGAAAAGATAGAGGTAGAGGATGGCCCCCACTGCGCCGACGATGCTGATGGTCCAGGCGTTGAACAGCCCCCAGTCGTGTCTGCTGGGAATGGCCGCCCCTTCGCCCACGTTGATGGCTCGTGCTTCAGTCATGCGTTCTTGGCCTCTGGTTGGCAATGCCGGGGGGCCGCCAGAGTCGGCGGCCCCCCGGAGAGAATGCGTGTGGGTCGGCGAGAAATCGGTCCAGGCGGCCCGATTTACTTCATCTGGTGCTGGGCCTTGATCTTGTCCAGGGTGCCGTCGGCCTTGATGGCGGCCAGGCCCTTGTTCACCAGATCCAGCACGTCCTTGTTGCCCTTTTTCACGGCGATGCCGATGTTCTCGACCTTGTCGCTCTTCAGGGTGGCGGCGATCTTGATCTTGTCGGCGTACTTCTTGGCGGTGTATTCCACGGCCACCGGGCTGTCGGCCACGACGGCCTGGATGCTGCCCTTGACCAGGTCTTCCATGGCCAGGCCCACTTCGTCGTAGGTCTTGATGGCCTTGAAGCCCTTCACGTCCTTGACGACCAGGTAGCTGGTGGTGCCGATCTGGGCGCCGATGGTCTTGCCCTTCAGGCCGGCCAGGTCGGTGGCCTTCTCTTTGGTGCCGACCACAAGGATCTGCTCAATGGCCATGATGGGATCGGAGAAGTCCATGCTGGCCTTGCGCTCGTCGGTGATGGACACGCTGGAGGAGATGGCGTCGTACTTGCCAGCGGCCAGACCGGCGAAGATGCCATCCCAGGCCACGTTCTTGAACTCGGCCTTGAAGCCGCCCTTCTCGGCCGCGGCCTTGATCACGTCGACCTCGAAGCCCACTATTTCTTTCTGCTCATTCATGAACTGCATGGGGGGGTAGGTGGCGTCGGAGGCGAAGATGATGGTCTTGGGACCGGCGGGGGCAGGGGCGGCGGCAGGGGCCGGAGCTGCGGCTTTCTTCTCTTCCTTCTTCTCGCCGCAGCCAGCCACGCCCAGGGCGAGGACGGCGCAGGCAGACACCAGGAACAGGGACTTGAACAGGCGTTTCATGTATTCTCCTCCAGTTGAAGCGTTCAACGAGTGCATCCACACAGCCAGAGCTTCCCGGCCAGAGCGGTTGGGAAACGCGCCTGGCCGGGTGCTGCCGAAATCCTTCCGCGCCGCGACGGCGGATGACGCACGGCACATCCTTTTCCCTTAGACACATCGCTTTGAAAATACAAGAACCAGCTCGCAGGGCGGAGCAGATGCCCGCACCTTTGCCACATGGGGCCAGCCCGCTTGACCGCAGCGCCACCTGGGCTTACACAGGCCCAAGGCCCGTTCCCGAACACCCTGCACGTGCCGCCAGGACCGGCCCTTTTTGTCGGCGGGCAAGCGGGCTCAACACCACGGACAGGACATGATGAACAGCGCGCCGGAGACCCCGGACACCCCCAGCACGCCGCAGCATTCCGACAAGATTTTCTCCTATTTCATGCTCTTCTTTCTCGTGGTGGCCCTCATCCTGGGTTTTGTGCTGGTGGAGCCGTTCCTGCACACCATCATCATTTCCATCGTGCTCGCCATCATTTTCTCGCCCTTGTACGCGCGCATCAGCGCCCGCCTGGGCCAACGGGCCAACCTCGCGGCCTGCATCACCGTGGCCATCGTGGTCTTTGCGCTCATCCTGCCCACGGTGTTTCTGGCCTGGGGCCTGGTGACCCAGGGGCTGGACGCCATGCATGGCGTGACCCGCTGGATGGACCAGACCGACGCCTCGAACTTTTTCCGCGACCACCGCATGGAGCCCTATCTGGCCTGGCTCAGGGAGAAGATGCCCTTCCTGAACATCGACGAGGCGGCCATCCACGCCAAGCTCATCAAGTCCTCGCGCGACTTCGCCCAGTCCATGCTCGACACCAGCGCCACCCTGGTGGGCAACCTGGCCAAGCTCCTGCTGCGCTTCTTCCTCATGGTCTTCCTGGTTTTCTACTTCCTGCGCGAGGGCCGGGTCATGGTGCTGAGGCTCAAGTTCCTGGCCCCGCTGCCCACCCACCAGGAGGACTTCATCATCGACAGCCTGCAGCGGGTGGCCAGGGCGGTGCTTTTCGGCAGCCTCTTCATCGCCGTGCTGCAAGGGCTGGTGGGCGCGCTGGGGCTGTACATCGTGGGCATCCAGCCCCTGTTCTGGGGCACCATGATGGGCCTGGCCGCGCTGATCCCGATCATCGGCACCGGGCTCATCTGGATTCCCGTGGCAGCCTACCTCTACCTCTTCGTCAATCCGTCCTGGGCCACGTTCTTCCTGCTCTGGAACATCCTCATCGTGACCAGCATCGACACCATCCTGCGGCCCCTGCTCATGCGCAAGGCCGCGCAGGTCTCGCCCTTCTACATCTTTTTCGCCATCCTGGGCGGCATCCACGTCTTCGGGGCGCTGGGCATCTTCTACGGCCCGCTGATCCTGAGCTTCCTCATGGTCATGCTCAAGATCTACTCTGAGGAATACAGCGAGGTGCTCACCTCCCGGACCGGTTTCAAGGCCTACAGGAACGAACCATGACCACAACCCGTTCCGGGCGCCCCGCTTGGGTCGCGCCCGCTCTCATCCGTCTTTTCGGACTCTTCCTCCTCGCCCTGGTCCTGGTCTGGGGCTGCGCCAAGCCCGTGGCCCCGCCCGCGCCGCCCGCGCCCCCGCCGCCCAAGGCCGAGCGGCCCTGGTTCGAGCCCCTGAGCGTGGAAGCCGCCCTTTCGCGCGTCGCCCAGATGCACCCCTCCACCCAGGGGCTCTCGTCCTGGCGCGATTTGGAGCCCGGCCTCAAGGCCAACCTGGCCTACGTCTCGGCCAAGCCCGCCGGGGCCGTGGCCGTGGACCGGCCGGGCCTCAAGCTGACCTGGGGGGCCATGCGCCAGACCCTGGAGGACCTCCTGGCGGCCCTGCCGTACCTGGATGACGACCCGGCCCTGTTGGCGCGGGTCTTCGCCTGGTTCCCGCTGGAGCAAGCGGACACCCTGGTCACCGGCTACTACGAGCCGTTTCTGGAGGCCAGCCTGGAGCCTGACCCGGCCTTTCCCCATGCCATCTACGGCCAGCCGCAGGACATGCTCATGACCGACCTGGGCGAGTTCCACTCGCGCTGGAAGGGCCAGAAGCTGCACTACCGGCTGACCAAGAACGGCATCAAGCCCTACTATTCGCGCGGCGACATCGACTTCCAAGGCGCGCTCAAGGGAAAAAGCGCGGAGCTGGCCTGGGTCAAGGACCGCATTGACCTCTACTTCCTGCACATCCAGGGCTCCGGCCGGCTCATCCTGCCCGACGGCAGCATCAAGCACGTGCTCTATGCCAACAAGAACGGCCGCGAACTGGCCATGCTCGGCCGCACGGTGATCAGCCGCGGCTACCTGACCCGCGACGAGGCCAGCATGCCGCGCATCCGCAGCTTTGTGCAGCAGAACCCGCACCTTGCCAAGGAGCTGCTCACGGCGGACTTGAGCTACGTCTTCTTCCGCCTGTCCGACGTCGGCCCCTATGGCAGCATGGGCAGCCTGCTCACGCCCATGAGCTCCATCGCCGTGGACCGCTCGCGGGTGCCGCTCGGCGCGGCCCTGGCCATGAGCACGCCCCTGCCCGTGCCCAAGCAGGGCGGCCCGGCGCGCCTGTCCGGGCTTATGCTGGCCCAGGACACGGGCGGGGCCATCGTGGGCAACCACGTGGACCTGTTCTGCGGGTCCGGAGTCTATGCGGAACACGTTGCCGGCCGTATGAAGAACCCCGGCGCGCTGCACATCCTGGTCAGCAACCGCGCCCTGGCCGAGCTGCCCCTGCCTGCGGTCAATGGCACTGGCGCTGGCGGCAACGACGCGAAGAATGGGGCGGGCGCAAAAAACGCCAACGGCGGCGGCAACGGCGTGAAGAACGGCGTCCAGCCCCAGTAGCGGGGGACGTAAGCAGCAGCAGGGCCGCCGGGGAGAGAATCCCTGGCGGCCCTGCTGCTTTGGTCTGTGAAGAAGTCCGGCTACTTGGCCAGCTTGTCCAGCTCGCCCATGATCAGGCCGAGTTCAGGCCGGATGTTGATGTCGAAGCTCCTGGCGAAGCGCACCACGCCCTTCTTGTCGATGAGGACGATGGCCCGCTCCGTGGTGCCGCTGGTGCGCAGCACACCAAACTTTTTGGCCACGGCCCCGTGGGGCCAGAAGTCGGACAAGACCGGAAACCACAGCCCGCGCATCTCCACGGCCCAGGCATGGAGGCTGGGCAGGTTGTCCACGCTGATGCCCAGGATGATGGTGTCGCGCTCCTCGAACATTTCGCGGGTCAGGTTGTAGCCGGGCCACTGGTCCGAGCAGACCGGGGTGAAGGCCGCAGGCACAAAGGACAGCATGACGTTCTTTTGGCCGCGGAAGTCGGACAGGCGCACGGTTTCGCCCTTGGTGGAGGGCAGGGCGAAGTCCGGGGCCAGTTGTCCGGGCCGCACCTTGAGGGTGCTGTCCACGGGCTTGAGCGGCCCGGGGTCAAAGGTCATGTCCTTCAGGTCCACCGCCAGGGCCGGAGCCGGGGCCAGGGCCGAAACCATCCAGAAAAGGACGGCCAGAACACACAGCGCACAGGTCTTTCGCATGGTTCCTCCTGGTCTGCTGGACTACTGCAGGCCTGAGGCGCGCAGGATCAGGTCCAGGAAGGCCTGCTCGTCGTCGAAGACGCCTTCCTGAAAGAAGAGCACCTGGAAGCCCTTGCCGCCGGGCGCTGGCTTGAGCACGAGATAGGACGGGGTGCCCACGCTCCCGAAGGCCTTGTGCAGCACATAGTCGCCGTCCTGGAACAGGGGCAGGGGAATCTCGTACTGCTTGCGGAACACGTTCACCTCAAAGGCCGAGTTGCCCGCGCCGAGGCCCAGGAACTTGATCTTCTGGCCCTGGGGCAGTTTGTTCAGGCGCTCGAACACGCGGTTCACGCCCCGCGCGCCGGCCTGGCAGCGCGGGCAGTACATGCTGAAGATCTCCACCAGCAGCACCTCGGCCTTGATCTGGGAGAGCCGGAAGGACTTGGCCCCGGCCGGCAGGCCCAGGTAGGCGGCCTCATGCGGCTGCGGCGCGGCCTTGATCTCCAGGTCGGGCAGGGTGTCGCCGACCTGGGGCTTGGCGGCCAGGGCCGGGGCGCTGAAGAGAAAGAGGGTCAGCAGGGCGGTGGCGAATCGGTTCATGGCGGGTTCCTTGGTTCTCCGTTGTGGAGTCTTGAAACCGTGAGAATAATGATTGCCCGGCTGTTGGCAAGACCATGACCGGGCCAGAAATGCAATCGGGGGGGGCTTGTGAGCCCCCCCCGAAGGGGAAAACGCCAGCTTGGACCATCCGCCCCGGCGCATTTCCTATCTAGAGGTGCGTTCCACTACGTTGGTCGGCCTAGCCCAGGATGTTCCGCACCGGCTTCATGAGCCCGGCGAAGAGTTCCTGCCGAGTATACTCGCGCGGCGCGCGCGCGGGCGCGCTCGACGCGTCGGCCAGGAGGTTCTTGGCGTACAGGGCCGGCTTGTCCTGGGTCAGGAAGATGACCCGGACCGACTCCTCGTCCACCAGCTGGGCGCCTGGGTACTTCTTCTTGGCTGTTTCCAGCGACTTCTTGGCCAGGGCCAGCATGGCCTCGCGGTCACCGAAGTTCATGGTTCCGGTGGGGCAGGACAGCACGCAGGCCGGGAGTTTCCCTGCCTTCACGCGGTCGTTGCACATGTCGCATTTGGCTATGACCTTGGTCTTCTTGTTCACGCGCGGGATGTTGTACGGGCAGGAGGTGCGGATGGTCTCCGCGTTCTCCTTGGCCGTCTTGTCGGTGTACACCACGGCTCCGGTGTCCGGATCCACGATGATGGAGTCGGGCAGGGACGCGCCGGACTTGCACGGGGCATCCAGGCAGTGGCGGCACTGGTCAGGCAGGAAGAACCAGAACATCTTGCCGTCGATCTCCTTTTCACTGAAGCGCACCACGCGCAGGGTGACGTCGGAGAGGTCGGGCGGGTTCTGGTGCGAACCCATGTTTCTGGTCTTCTCGCCGGGCAGCTTTTTCCACTGCTTGCAGGCGACCTGGCAGCCACGGCAGGCGGTACATTTCGTCAGATCGACGAAGAAGCTCTTACCACTCATGACGTGCCTCCTTAAGCCTTCCGGACGTTGACCATGAAGGCCTTCGTCTCGGGTATGCCGGTGTTGGGGTCGCCAACGGACGGGGAGAGCAGGTTGGCCGCATCACCGCCGTCCTTGGGGAACCGCCAGCCGAAGTGCCAGGGAATGCCGACCTCGTGCACGGTCTGGCCCTGCACGATGAACGGCTTGAAGCGCTTGGTGACGATGGCGATGGCCCAGAGCTTGCCGCGTTCATTCTCCAGCCAGACCTTTGCACCGTTTTTGATGCCGCGAAGCGCCGCGAGTTCCTCGCTCATTTCGCAGAACATCTGGGGCTCGGCCTCCAGCAGCCAGGGCTGATAGCGGGTCTGCAAACCAGTCTGCCAGTGTTCGGTGACGCGGTAGGTGGTGCAGACAAAGGGGAAGCGCGGGTCGCACACGGCGTATTTCTCGCCCTTGAACTTGAGCGCGGTGGGGTTGTGCAGCACCTTGGAGTACGGGTGGCTGGACACGGGGCAGTCCAGCGGCTCGTAGTACTCCGGGAAGGGGCCGTCGTTCAGGCCGGGACCGAACAGGGCGGCCATGCCGTGCACCTGCATGATGAACGGATGCACGGCCCCAGGGGCGCCGCCGCCGTCCACGATGTCGATGTCCCATTTCTTGCCCGTGGCGTCCCAGGCCAGCACAGGCTTCTGCGGGGCGTAGGGCTTGCCGGTCAGGTCCGTGCTGGCGCGGTTGTAGATGATGCGGCGGTTCACCGGCCAGCACCAGGACCAGTTGGGGAACAGGCCGATGTTGGCCTGGGCCGGGGTCTGGTCCTTGGAGCGGCGCGCGGCGCGGTTGCCCTTGGCCGGGTCCTTGTCCACGTACGAGCCGCAGTAGATCCAGTTGCCGGAGCAGGTGCTGCCGTCGTCCTTGAGGGCCGGGAAGGCGGCCACCTGGGTGCCGGCCTTGAAGACCTTCATGGAGCCGTCGGGCTGCTTCTCTTCGACGTCCTTCAGGTAGTAGCCGTTGATGAGCCGGGCGGTCTTGTGGGCGTCAAAGCCGTGCTCGCCGCCCATGTCCTCCCAGTTCAGGCCGAGCACAGGACCGGGCAGCGCGCCGCCGTCCTTCTTGTAGAGCTCACGCACCTTGCTCGCCAGTTCAAAGATGATCTCGCCGTCCGGGCGGGAGTCGCCCAGGGGCTGCGGACCAACCTGACGCCACTGCATCCAGCGGCCGGAGTTGGAGATGGAGCCTTCTTTCTCAACGGAGACTGCGCAGGGCAGCATGAAGCACTCGGTCTTGATCTTCTTGGGATCCATGCCCGGACCCTGCCAGAAGCTTCCGGTCTCGTTGTCGTAGATGTTGACGTTGACCATCCAGTCCAGCTTGGTCAGGGCCTCGCGGGTCTTGTTGGAGTTCGCCCCGGACACCGCAGGGTTCATGCCCCAGGCGAAGAAGCCCTTGAAGGCGCCCTTGGACATCTGGTCGAACAGGGTCAGCCACGAGTAGTCCTGGCCCACGTCGAGCTTGGGCAGCCAGTCGTATCCCTGGGCCGGCTCGGCGTTCTTGTAGAAGCTCTTGAACAGGCTGACAGCGTACTTGGGCTGGTTCTTCTTCCAGTTCATGCTCTTGGGATCTTTGGTCACGGGCGTGATCTTCTTCAGGTAGTCGGCCAGGGTCTTGTCCGCTGCGTTGGGCGTGGGCAGATAGCCGGGGATGATGTGGAAGAGCAGGGCCTGGTCGGTGGAGCCCTGGACGTTGGACTCGCCGCGCAGGGCGTTGATTCCGCCGCCAGCCACGCCCATGTTGCCCAGGAGGGACTGGATGAGGCTCATGGCGCGGATGTTCTGCACGCCCACGGTGTGCTGGGTCCAGCCCATGGCGTACATGGAGGTTCCGGCCTTGTCCGGCTTGCCCGTGGCGCAGTAGGCCTTGTAGACCTCAAGCAGCTTGGCCTCGGGCGTGCCGCACATGTCCACGGCGTTTTTGAGGCTGTAGCGGCTGTAGTGCTTCTTCATCAGCTGGTACACGCTGCGGGGATTGGTGAGCGTGTTGTCGCGCTGGGGCGCGCCATTGGCGTCCAGGGCAAAGGCCCAGGAGGACTTGTCGTACTTGCCCGTGTCGGCGTTGAAACCGCTGAACATGCCGTCCTTGAAGCCGTACTTGTCGCCGACGATGAAGGAGGCGTTGGTGTAGTTGACCACGTAATCCTTGAAGATCAGGTCGTTCTCAAGGATGTAGTTGATCATGCCGCCCAGAAAGGCGAGGTCCGAACCGGAGCGCAGGGGCGCGTAGATGTCGGATTTCGCGGAAGTTCTGGTGAAGCGGGGGTCCACGTGAATGACCTTGGCGCCCTTTTCCTGCGCCTTGGTGACCCACTTGAATGAAATGGGATGGTTTTCGGCAGCGTTGCTGCCCATGATCAGAATGCAATCACTGTTCTTCAGGTCGATCCAGTGATTGGTCATCGCGCCGCGTCCGAACGACTCTGCCAGAGCCGCTACTGTTGCGCTGTGTCAGAT
>CAYMIP010000079.1:0-9606 GCA_964390575.1 uncultured Desulfocurvus sp.
CCAGCATGACCCGGTAGATGGGGTTCAGCGCCTCGCAGACCACCAGCTTGCGCCGTCCGGTCTGGCGCACGGCCATCATGGCGGCCTCAAACAGCGCGGTGCCGCCGTCGTACACGCTGGCGTTGGCGAAGGTCAGGCCGGTCAGCCGCGTCACGGCGGTCTGGTACTCGAAGATGGCCTGCAGGGTGCCCTGGGAGGCCTCGGGCTGGTACGGCGTGTAGGCGGTGTAGAACTCGCTGCGCATGCTCAGCGCGTCCACGGCGGCCGGGATGTGGTGGTCGTAGAACCCGGCCCCCAGGAAGCTCATCTGGCTCACCGCGTTTCTGCGGGCCAGGTCCTCCAGCTGGGCCAGCACGGCCATTTCGCTCTTGCCTGCGGGCAGGTCAAAGCTCTTGGGGCGCATGGCCGGGCCGATCTCGGCGAACAGCGCCGCAACAGAGGGCGCGCCAATGACGCCGAGCATCCGCCGGATGTCCTCCGGGGTATGCGGAACGTAGGGCATGACAATCTCCTTAACAGGGCTCCTTGACGGGCTGGGACTAGTGGGCTTCCTCGGCGCAGACTTGCTCGTAGGCGCTGGCGTCCAGCAGGCCCTCGGGCGCGGCGGAAAGCTTGACCTTGATCATCCAGCCCGCGACGTAGGGGTCCTGGTTGATCTGCTCGGGCGCGTTCTCCAGCCCGGCGTTGACCTCGGTGACAATGCCGGTCACGGGCGAATAGAGCTCGCTGGCGGCCTTGACCGACTCCACCGAGCCCATCTCGGCCCCGGCGCTGACGCTTGCGCCGACCTTGGGCAGGTCCACATAGGTCAGGTCGCCCAGCTGCTCCTGGGCGAAATGGGTGATGCCGACAAGGGCCGTGTCGCCCTCGATCTTGGCCCACTCGTGGGACTTGGCGTATTTGAGATCCTTGGGAATCATCAACGTGTCCTCCTTGCAGGAAGGTTTGTTTCAGGGTGAGGCTTGATAGCATCCCCTGGCAAGAATGAAAACCCTGTTTCGCGCCGGGCATGACGGCTCTTAATTGTTTGCAAATACAACGTGTTGTGCGCGACCAGCGCTTGCTGGGCGAAGGACGTCCGTTGCCTGCTGGGCCGGGAAGCCGGGCCTGGTCCTGGGCGCTCTGTCTGCCGGTTCTGGACCGCAGCCTCGCGGCCGCCCCTGTTGGCCCGGCAGAACAACCGCGCGGACCTTGACAGATGGGCCTGCGATGCGCATTCTGCCCCAATCTGGCGCACCGCGCACGGATGCCACCCACAGGAGAACAATCGCAATGAAACCACTCGCCATCGCCGGAATCGTCCTCGTCGCCCTGCTGCTTCTGGGCGGCATGTCCATGGTCTCCACCAACAACGCCATCATCACCCTGGATGCCCAGGCCGACCAGATGACCGGGCAGGTGAACAGCGCCCTGCAACGCCGCCTGGACCTCATCCCGAACCTGGTGGAGACGGTGAAGGGCTATGCCGGGCACGAGAAGGAGACGCTCACCGCCGTGATCCAGGCGCGCGCCTCGGCCACGCAGGTCAAGCTCGACGCGTCCACCATCAGCGACCCCAAAAAGCTGGCTGAGTTCAACCAGGCGCAGGGCCAGCTCTCCGCCGCCCTGGGCAAGCTCATGGTGCTCTCCGAGCAGTACCCGAACCTCAAGGCCGACAAGCAGTTCGTGGAGCTCATGACCCAGCTTGAGGGCACGGAGAACCGCATCAAGATCGAGCGCGACAACTACAACAAGGCCGCCACGGCGCTGAACATCAAGATCCGCACCTTCCCCGGCAGCCTGGTCAACTCGCTCATGGCGAACCTCAAGCAGCGCGAGGTGTTCCAGGCCGAGGAAACGGCCAAGGTGGCCCCCAAGGTCAGCTTCGGGACCGAAAAGAAGTCCTAGGCCATGCGCCGGTTTCCGCACGCGATTGGGCACGCGACTCGGCTCGCGCTTCGGCTCGCGCTCTGGCTGCCGCTGCTGGCGGTCCTCCTGTTCGGGGGGACCGCCCTGGCGCTGCACGTTTTTGCCCTGCCCGCTTTTGCCCTGGATGTCCCGCCCCACGGCGGCCAGTGGGTGGTGGACCAGGCCCGGCTGCTGCCCGCGCGGGAGAAAAACGCCCTGGCCGAGTCCCTGCGCGCCTATGCGGCAGAGTCCGGCAACCAGATCGTGGTCCTGACCATCCCCGGCCTGCAGGGCGAGGACATCGCGGCCTATGCCAACCGCGTGGCGCGCGAGTGGGCCGTGGGCGAAAAAGACAAGAACAACGGGGTGCTCATCCTCGTGTCCCAGGCCGAACGGAAGGTCCGCTTCGAGGTCGGCCGGGGCATTGAGGACCGGCTGCCGGACCTGCGCGCCAAGCGCATCCAGCAGGACATCACGGTCCCGCACTTCAAGGCCGGGCGCTATGCCCAGGGGCTCACGGAGACCGTGGCCGCCATCCGCCTGGTCCTTGCCCCGCCGGGCGAGGGCGCGGCTCCCGAGGCATCGTCTCAGACCCCGGCCCGGCCCGGGCCTGCGCCCTCCGGCGGCTTCCCGCTGCTCACCCTGGGCCTCCTGGTCCTGGCCGTGCTCCTGGCCGTGGCCTATTTCCGGCGCAACGGGTCCCGCAACGGCACCGACGGGGACTCGTCCTTTTGGCTCGGGATGCTGCTGGGCCTGCTCTCCAGCTTCTTCCGGGGCCGGGGCGGCGGCGGTTTCGGAGGCTCTGGCGGCGGGGACGGCGGCTTCTCCGGCGGCGGCGGCGACTTCGGCGGCGGCGGCAGCAGCAGCGACTTTGGCGGCGGCGACGACAACTAGCCGCCCGCTCTTTCCGCAGATCGTGTCACGAAATATTGACTTCTTGTGCCGGAATGGTGCATAGTGTTCGCCGTGAAGACCATGACGCACACACCGGCCGCTCCCCCCCTGCCAGACGCTCCTGCTGACGCCTGCTCGCCCGGCGCGCTTTGCCACGGGCTGCTGGAGGCCGAGGTTGCGGGCCGCGTGTGGCGGCTCTCGCGCCCGGCGGACCTGGAGAGCCTCTGGGCGGCCATGGGCGAGGGTGGTTTGGGCGATGACGAGCGCCTGCCCTACTGGGTGGAGCTCTGGCCTGCGGCCGTGCTTCTGGCCCGCTGGGTGGCCCGGAACGCGGACAGCGTGCGCGGCCGCCTGTGCCTGGACGTGGGCTGCGGCCTGGGCCTGTCGGCCCTGGTGGCGGCCAGCCTGGGCGGCCGGGTGCTGGCCTTTGACTACGAGCCCGAGGCCCTGGCCTACGCCCAACGCAATGGCGCCCAGAACCGGGAGCTGCTGGGCGGCAACGTCCCGCCCCTGTTCATGGCCATGGACTGGCGCAGGCCCGCCCTGGCGCGCGGTTCGGCGGACCTGCTGCTGGGCGCGGACATCCTCTACGAGCGGCGCTTTTTCGAGCCCGTGGCCGCGCTTTTGGACTTTGCCCTGGCCCCGGACGGCGTGGCCTGGATCGCCGACCCGGAGCGCAGCGTGTCCGCCCCGGTCTGGGAGCGGCTGGCCGCCCTGGGCTGGCAGGTCACAACCCCATTTTCCGGCCGCGTGGCCCAGGGCGGGCAGGACATGCACGTGCACATCCGCCAGATAGCCCGGCGGAACCCGACGTAACAGACAAGGAGCCTGACCATGGGAGAGACCATCCGCTTCGGCGTGTCCCTTGACTCCGACCTTTTGGACAAGTTCGACGTGCTGTGCAAGGAAAAGAGCTACCAGACCCGCTCCGAGGCCATCCGCGACCTCATCCGCAGCATGCTGGTGCAGCGCCAGTGGGAGAATGACGACGGCGAGGTGGCCGGAACCCTGACCCTGGTCTACGACCACCACCAGAGCGGCCTGGCCCAGAAGCTGACCGAGATCCAGCACGACAGCCACGACGCCATCCTGTGCACCATGCACGTGCACCTGGACCACCACAACTGCCTGGAGGTGCTGGCGCTCAAAGGCCCGGCCGAGATGATCAAGGCCCTGGGCCAGAGGCTCATCTCCACCAAGGGCGTGAAGCACGGGCACCTGGTGCTCACCACCACCGGCCAGGAGATTGGCTGATGGCCCAGATGCCACAGATGCCCCAAATGGAGGACGTGCAGAAGCACCCGGCCACGGTGCAGCTGCCCATCGACCGCGTGGGCGTCAAGGACCTGCGCCTGCCGCTGGTGGTGCGCGACCGCGAGTCCGGCACGCAGCACACCGTGGCCCGGGTAGACCTCTCCGTGGACCTGCCCGCGGCCTTCAAGGGCACGCACATGAGCCGCTTCGTGGAGGCCCTGGAGGACTGGGAGGAGGAGCTGTCGCGCGCCTCGCTGGAAAAGCTGCTCTCGGACATGGCCAGCCGCCTGGAGGCGCGCCGGGCCTTTGCGCGCTTCGAGTTCCCGTATTTTTTACGCCAGTATTCGCCCGTGAGCCGCGCCAAGGGCCTCATGGGCTACCCCTGCTCCGTGGTCGGGGCCTGGGAGGACGGCAAGCTGGACTTCACCCTGGGCGTGGACGTGCCGGTGATGACCGTGTGCCCCTGCTCCAAGGCCATCAGCGACGAGGGCGCCCACAGCCAGCGCGCCTCTGTGCGCATCCTTGCAAAGTTCAAGGGTTTTCTTTGGCTGGAGGACCTGATTGAGATCGCCGAGGGCTCGGGCTCGTCCAAGGTCTACACCCTGCTCAAGCGCGAGGACGAGAAGTTCGTCACCGAGACGGCCTTCGCCAACCCGGCCTTTGTGGAGGACGTGGTGCGCGCTGCGGCCAAGGGCCTGTCCGAGCACCCGCGCATCACCTGGTATCGGGTGGAGGTGGAGGCCTTTGAGTCCATCCACGGGCACTCGGCCCAGGCGACCATTGAAAGTCCCGCGCCAAAGGCGTAGAGGCGTTCCATAAGGATCTTTCCGAAGGCCCTTTGAACCCCCGAAGGGGGCGAAGGGGGCGAAAGGGGGAGCTTGTGAGCATGGACAGCAACTGGAGCGTGCAGGCCCTCTCCGCCCTGGACGTGTCGGCCCTGGCCGCGTCGGAGAACATCGCCAACTCCAGCACCGAGAACTACCGGCCCGTGCGCGCGGAGCTGGAGGACGGTCCGGGCGGCAAGGGCGTGCGCGTGGCCGACATGGTCGAGCTCTCCACTGCGGGCGGTCCGGGCTTCTCCCTGGCGTCCTCAGGCCGGCCCACGGACGAAAGCGGGCTCACCCGGCCGGGCTCCCCCAGCGGGGAGGGGAGCGGGGTGGACATGGCCCGGGAGATGGTGGACCTGATGCAGGTGGAGCGCGCCTTTTCGGCCAACGCCGCGGCCCTGGGCTCCATCGAGCGCTCCACGGGCAACATTTTGGACATGATGGCCTGAAGCGGGCTCGACATGATGGCCTGAAGCGGGCTGGCCGAAGCTGCGGAGCCCATGGCCTCAGCGCGTGAGGCTCTCCAGGAGCGCATAGGCCGCGAAGCCTGCGGCGACCGCCGCATACAGGAAGATTCAGGGCGTGCAGCGCCCGCGCAGTCTCCAAAACAGCAGCCCGAAGGTGGCCGCCCCGGCCAGCAGCGCGAGGGGGATCAACTGTTCGCGGGGCACCTAGTCCTCCTCCAGCCTGGCGAAGTCGTTCTGGCTGGTCTTGCAGCCTGGGCAGACCCAGGCCAGGGGCAGCTGGCTGCCGGGGGTTCCGGGCGGCACGCCGCGTTCCGGGTCGCCCTGTTCGGGGTCGTATTTGTAGCCGCACAAAAGGCAGACATAGCGCATGGGTTCGCTCCTGGCTTGGACGGTATGCGCCTGGCCGGCGGTTATTCGAAATCCTTGAGCAGTTCGAGGGCCTCGTCCACCCCGCAATCCTCGTGCACCACCCTGTACAGGGCCTGGGTGAGCAGGTCCGGGCGCTTGTGCTGGAAGATATTGCGGCCCACCGAGAGCCCGGCGCCGCCGGCCTGGATGGAGTCGCGGACCATGACCAGGAAGTCCCGCGTGCTGTCGAGCTTGGGGCCGCCCGCGATGACCACCGGGACGCAGCAGGCGTCGATGACCCGGGAGAAGGAGTCCGGGTCGCCGGTGTAGGGCACCTTGACCACGTCCGCGCCGAGCTCCACGCCGACGCGGGCGCAATGGGCGATGGTCTCCGGGTCGAACTCGCTTTTGACCTTGGGGCCGCGCGCATAGACCATGGCCAGCACCGGCATGCCCCAGCTCTGGGCCGAGCCGGTGACCTGGCCGAATTCCTCCAGCATCTTGGCCTCGCTCTCGTCGCCCAGGTTCACATGCACGCTCACTGCGTCCGCGCCGAGGCGGATGGCCTCCTCCACGGTGCAGACCAGGGTCTTGGCATTGGGCAGCGGGGACAGCGAGGTGCTGGCCGAGAGGTGCACGATGAGGCCCACGTCCTTGCCCTGGGTGCGATGGCAGCAGCGCGGCATGCCCTTGTGCATGAGCACGGCGTTGGCCCCGCCCTCGACCATGGCCTTCACGGCGGAGTGCATGTTGGTGATGCCGGCGATGGGGCCCACGGTGGTGCCGTGGTCCATGGGCACGATGATGGTGCGCTTGGTGTTGCGGTTGATGATGCGTTCGAGCCTGATGGCCTTGCCGAGATGCATTCCGGACCTCCTGTTGCGAATGTGTGGCGCAGTGTGGAATCCCGCGCCGTATTGCCCAAGGGCTGCGCGGGGGGATGCCAGGCACTCCGCCCCGCCTACCACAGCCCGCCTGGCCGGGCAATCCCGGCCGCAGCGCCCGGGCCGCCCTGGCCGCCCGGGCCGGCGGCTGGATGGAGCCCTGCCCACAGCTGAGCGGACCACATATGCCTGATGCTTGAGGCGCTTGCGCTTGCCCTCGCATCTTTGGTATTGTCTCTGTAGAGTGCTGGACGTGTTCCCTGCGCCACAGCGTCCCCTTCGTTTTTATTGTCCGCCTGCTGCCTGAGCTGAACAGGAGCATGTGGACAAGGGCGCCAAGAGCACGGCAGAACGCGCGAGACTCGAGGAATACATGGCGGCATTACACAAACGCATTGAGGTTGCCCGGCTGGGCAAGGAACGCATCGAAGCGGGCGCGGAGCATGCAGAAGCCCAGGACGTGGACACGGTTCAGCACCCGGAAGCAACCAGCACCAATCCGCACGGCCTGAAGAAAGACAGACAGGCCAAGGCCAAGACTGGGGCCAAGACGAAGCGGACCACGTTTCAGGCGGAGCTGGAGACAGCCGTGGCCGAGGTGCGGCAGCTGGAACAGGCCACGTCCGACAGTGCGGCGCACGAGGCTGAGGTCTGGATGGATTCGGGCCAGGCCGTGGCCGAGGAGAATCCCTGTTCCGCCGAGAACGATGCCCTGGGCTGGACACCTGTGGAAGGGGCGGATTTTTGGACCAGTTGGCTGCAGCCGGAAGAGCAGGCAGCCCAGGGCAGCCCGGCCGCGATGACTCTGGCCGAGGGAGAGCCGCCACCGGCTGAGCACGATGCCCCGGGCTGGACATCCGTGGAAGGGGCGGATTTTTGGACCAGTTGGCCGCAGCAGGAACAGCAGGCAAGCCAGGGCAGCCAGGCCGCACTGGCTCTGGCCGAGGGAGAGCCGCCACCGGCTGAGGGCACGGTCGAGGCCTGGTTTGATGCGGGCGCGCTGGCCTTTGGCGAGGGCAACCATGCCGAGGCTGCGCAGTGGTATCGCAAGGCCGGGGAGCAAGGCCACGTTGGCGCGCAAAAATATCTTGGCTTGCTGTGCGGCCTGGGCCGAGGTGTGCCCAAGAGCTTTGTCCAGGCCTACCTGTGGTTCGCCCTGGCCGCCGCCCAGGGCGATGAAAAGGCCGCCCAGGGTCGTGACCTCGCGGCCTCCTACATGTCCTACGCCAAGGTCGCCAAGGCTCAAAAGCTTGTCCGCGACTGGCGTCCGAAGACCAGCTAAGATCCTGCCCGGGTGCTGCGGGTCATCTGGACTGCGCCTGCCGCCTCTTGCGCGCGCCCCTTGCGGGCGGTCAGGAGTCCGGCCAGCCGCCGCCCAGGGCCTTGTACAGGGTGAGGGTGTTCGCCAGGCGCGAGAGGCGTGCGGAGATGAGGTTCTGCCGCGCCGAGGCGTAGGAGCGCTGGGCGTCGAGCTTGGACAGGAAGCTGTCCACCCCGGCCTCGTAGCGCAGGGTGGAGAGCTCAAAGCTCTTGCCCGTGGCCCTTGTCAGGGAGCTCTGGACCTCTGTCTGGCGGATCAAGGAGGCTCCCTGGGCCAGGCAGTCGGACACCTCGCGGAAGGCTGTCTGCACCGTCTTTTCATACTGGGCCACCAGGATGTCGCGGTCGGCCTCGGCCACCTTGACCCCGGCGCTGATGGCCCCGGCCTGGAAGATGGGCAGGGCGATTTGTGGTGCGAAGGACCAGAGCCCGGAACCGGACGTGAACAGGCCGCTGATCTCGTTGCTGGCGCTGCCGAAGACCCCGGTGATGCTGATGGACGGGAAGTGCCTGGCCCGGGCCGCGCCGATGTTGGCGTTGGCGGATTTGAGCTGGTGCTCGGCGCTCAGCACATCCGGCCTGCGCGTCAGCACCTCCGAGGGCAGCCCGGCAGGGGCCGGAATCAGCGGTGCCACCTCGGCCAGGGACCTGGCGGGCAGCAGGTCCGGGGCCAGGGGCAGCCCCACCAGCAGGGCCAGCAGGTTCTCGTCCGCCGTCACCTGGGCGGCGTATTTCGCCACCTGCACCCTGGCCGTGTCCACCGTGGTCTGGGCCCGGCTCAGGTCCAGCTCGCCCGCCACGCCGTATTCGAACCGATAGGTGACGATTTCGTGGGAGGCCTGCTCGGTGCCCAGGATCTCCTGGGCCAGGGCCAGCTGCTCACGGTCGGCGGCCAGAGTCAGGTAGGCCGTGGCCACCTCGGCCACTAGGTTCAGCTCCATGCTTCTGCGCGCGGCCTCGGTGGCCAGGAACTGCTCCAGGGCCGCGTCCTTGAGGCTCTGGATACGGCCGAAGAGGTCCAGCTCAAAGGCGCTGAAGCCCAGGCCCACGCTGTAGGCGCGGGTGGTGACGGGAAAGCCCGTGCCGGAGAGCGTGGCCGGGGTGCGCTTCATGTCCGCCCCGGTGCTGGCGTTGATCTTGGGCAGCAGGTCCGCGCGCTGGATCTGATACTGGGCCTGGGCCTTCTGGATCTTCAGGGCGGCCACGCGCAGGTCGCGGTTGTTGGCCAGGGCGAGCTCCACGACGCGCTGCATGGGCTCGTCGACGATGACCTGCCGCCAGTCGGCCCGGGTCGCATTGGCCTGGGACTGGGCGGGCGCGCCGCCTGTCCAGTCAACGGGCAGCTGCGGCGAGGGCCGGTCATACCTGGGGGCCAGGGAGCACCCGGCGAGCGGGGCGGCGAGGACAAGAGCCAGGCCGACGGCCGCCAGGAGTCGTGTTGTGCGGCGCATTATTTCACCTCAGGGCAGTTTGAGGATTCAAGGGCCTGCGGCGAGAACTTCTGGGCGGAGTCCTCCGGGCTGGCCGGGGGCTCCGGCGTCTCCGAGCCAAGGTGCCCGCCGCCCTGGGCCGGGAGCGGCGTCTTCTTGCGCAGGGCGAAGCGGTACACCAGGACGAAGAACACCGGCACAAAGTAGATGCCGAGCACCGTGGCCGTGACCATGCCGCCGATGACGCCGGTGCCGATGGCCTTCTGGCTGCCGGAGCCAGCGCCGGTGCTGATGG
>CAYMIP010000080.1:0-9473 GCA_964390575.1 uncultured Desulfocurvus sp.
CAAGATGGCCGAGGACAAGGACATATACGCCCAGTTCTGGCGCGAGCACTCCCGCGTGTTCAAGGCCGGGTACATGGACTTCGCCAACCGCGAGGCCTTCGCCGGACTGCTGCGCTTCAACTCCAGCTCCTGCGAAACGGCCGAGGAGCTGGTCTCCCTCGACGAATACAGCTCCCGCGCCAAGCTGGACCAGAAGAAGATCTACTTCGCCTTCGGCCCCAGCCGCGAGGCCCTCAAGCTCAACCCGCACCTGGAGATCTTCCGCAAGAAGGGCGTGGAAGTGCTGTACATGTTCGAGCCCATCGACGAGTTCGTCATGGACGCCCTGCGCAAGCACAAGGACTTTGACCTGACCCCTGCCGAACTGGCCAAGGCCGAGGACCTGGCCGCCCTGCCCGACGTGGAGGCCGCCCCGGACGCCGCCGAAACCGCACCCGCTCCGGAAAAGGACGCCCTGGACGCGCTCTTCGAGCGTTTCAAGGGGATCTTGGGGGATGCCATCACCGACGTGCGCGCCTCGGCGCGGCTCACCGGCAGCCCGTGCTGCCTCGTGAATCCCGACGGCCACACCACCTCCAGCATGGACAAGATCATGCGCGCCATGAGCCACGACAACTCCGTGCCCAAGAAGGTGCTGGAGCTGAACCCCAAACACGAACTCATCCGCAACCTGGCCGCGCTCAACCAGACCGACGGGAGCGACCCCTTCGTGGAACAGGCCGCGCGCCAGCTCTTCGAGTCCGCCCTGCTGCTCGAAGGCTACCTCACCGACCCGCACGCCCTGGTGGGCCGCATCCAGGACCTGCTGGCCAAATCCAGCGGCTGGTACGCCAAGGCCAAGTAAGGGCAGAGAAGTCTCTGGGGGGCCTTAAGGCCCCCCAAGACCCCCCCCAGTACGCCGAAAGGGCTGGCTCAGGAGGAACTGAGCCAGCCCTTTCGGCTTTGGGATGAGGGGGTTCGGGGGGATCATCCCCCCCGGCCGCCGGAGGCTTTCCCGCCCGATTTCTGACCGCCCGACTTGGGGCCGCCGATCTTCTGGCCGATGGCGTTTCTGCCGCCTGGGCTCTTGTTGCCGGAGCTTTTTCCGCCCGAGCTTTTGCCCGCACCCTGGCGCTTCTGCCGGGCGCGGTCCTGGCGCTGGCGGTCCTCCATGGCCCGGCGTTCGCGGCGGTCCGCGTGGTGCAGCGGGGCGGCTTCGGTTGCGCCTTCCGCGCCTGCGGCCCGCTTGCTGTCCGGGGCCAGCTCCAGGTCGATCTCCAGCCGGTCCAGGTGCGCGCCGAGGAGCTTCACGCGCACTGCCTGTCCGGCCCGGATGACCCGGCCGGTGCGCTGTCCCACCAGTATCTCGCGCTCCTTCAGATAGCCGTAGTAATCGTCGAGCATGGTCGAAAGGCGAATAAAACCCTCGGCCATGACGGCGGGCAGCTCCACCCAGAACCCGAAGTCCGTGAGGCCCGAGACCACGCCCGTGAACTCCTGGCCCTCCTGGCCGCGCAGCACCATGCAGACATAGCGCTTGTGGCATTCGCGCTCGGCCTCCTGGCTCACGCGTTCGCGCGCCGAGAGGTGCTGGCCTGCCTCGGCCAGCTTCTTGAAGCCTGGCACGGGCAGGCCCTGGTCGCCCAGGGCGCGCTTGACCAGCCGGTGCACCACCAGGTCGGCGTAGCGCCGGATGGGCGAGGTGAAGTGCGCGTAGGACTCGCTGGCCAGGCCGTAGTGGCCCTCGTTCTCCGGCTGGTAGCGGGCCTGCTTCATGGCGCGCAGCACCATGCGGTGCACCAGGAACTCGCGCTCCGTGCCCGCCACCGAGGCCAGCAGACGGCCCAGGGCCTCGGGCGTGAAGTCCTCGTCGCTGAAGCGGTCGGCCTTGGTTCGTTTCGGGGCATTCTCGCCGTCCAGGCGCGCCAGCAAGGTGTACAGGGTCTCCAGCTTCTCGCGGTCGGGCGCGGCGTGCACGCGGTACAGGCAGGGCAGGGCGTGGGCCTGGAGGAACTCCGGAACGGCCTCGTTGGCCGCGATCATGAACTCCTCGATGAGCTGGTGCGCGAAGTGGCGCAGCTTGGGCAGCACGGCCTTGGGCTGGCCGTCCGCGTCGAACTGTACCTCCCCTTCCGGCAGGTCGAAGTCCAGGCTGCCGCGCGCGATGCGCCGCTTGCGCATTGTGCGGGCCAGCTCCTCGGCAGCGTCGAGCATGGCCACCACGGCGTCGCCCGCCGCCCCGCCGATCTCGGCCGCGAGCGCGGACCGGGCCTCAGGGTTCTTGTCCACGCAGACGTCGCGCGCGCGGGTGTAGGTGAGCCGGGCAGAGCTCTGGATCACGGCGTTCATGACCCGCGTCTCGCCGGGCACGCCCTGGGAGTTCATGTCCATGCGCACGGCCAGGGCCAGCCGGGGCACGCGCGGGTTCAGGCTGCACAGCCCGTTTGACAGCGCCTGCGGGAACATGGGCTCCACCGAGGACGGGAAATAGTAGGAGTTGCCGCGCTCCAGGGCCTCGCTGTCCAGGGCCGAGCCCACGGGCACGTAGTGGGCCACGTCGGCGATAGCCACCCAGAGGGCATAGCCCCGGCCCTTGCGCTCCACGTAAATGGCGTCGTCGAAGTCGCGCGCCGTCTCCCCGTCGATGGTCACAAAGGGCAGCGCGCGCAGGTCCTCGCGCTTTGCGAAATCCGCCTCGGCGGGTTCTTTCGGCAGGCGCGCGGCCTCGGCCAGGGCGTCCGCCGGGAAGCTCGTGGGCACGCCGTGGTTGGCCTTGACCAGGGCCTCCTGGACCTTGGCCTCGGACTCCGGGCCCAGGCGCGAGAGGATGGTCCCTGCCCAGAGGGCCGGGTCCAGCTGCTCGCCGGGCGCCATGAGGGCGATGTCGCCCTTCTGAAGGCCCAGGGCCGGGTCCACGTGCTCGGCCAGCACGGCGAAGTCCAGGCGCGGGTCCGTGGGGCGGCAGAGCAGGCTGCCCTGGCCTGCGGAACGCATGACGCGCACGGTCAGGACATTGCGGCCGCGCTCCACGATGCGCACCACGCGGCCCTCGTGGTTGCGGGTGGCGTTCTCGCGGGTGATGGCCACGGCCACGCGGTCGCCGTGCCAGGCCCCGCCGGTCTCCTGGCCCAGGAACACGTCCTTGCGCCGGGGGTCGTCGGGGATGAGGAAGGCCACGCCGGAGCGCTGGGTCTGCACCTTGCCGGTGATCAGGTTCATGCGCTCCAGCAGGCCGTAGGCCCGGCCCAGGCGGATGAGCTTGCCCTGGGCCACCAGGTCTTGCAGCATGGAGTCGACCTCGCCGCGCTTGCGGCGGTGCAGGCCGAGCACGGGCAGCAGGTCCTCGGGGCTGAGCGGCCGCTTGGCTTCGCGCAGGAGCTTCAGCAGCGTCGTGTGGTCCGTGGGCAGGGGGGGAATGCTGGGATTGCGTTTTTTTTGTTTCATTGTGGTCTCGAAGGGTTGAGGGAAAGTCAAGGCAAGCCGCAGGGGCGGCTCATGTGGGGCTGTGGAGTGGGGCGGGCCTTAGGCCAGCTCCTGGCGCATGGCCTCGCGGAAGGCCTGGCGGTGGGGCGCGGCCAGTTCGTCGAAGCGCGCGCCGAACCACTCGTCAAAGCCCGTGTCGGTGTAGAAGTGCGGGCCGAAGTGCAGCTCGGTGCGCAGGGCCCAGAACTGGCCGCTGTGCTCCAGGCGCCGGAGCTTCACCGCGTCCTTGGGCGTCACCAGCACGTGCGCGCCGCCTGCGGCCTCGCGGATGCGCGCCACGTCGGCCTGGGTGAAGGCGTGGTGGTCGGCGAAGGGCAGGATCTGCCGGGGCTCGCGGCCCAGGAGCCGGGCCGCCGTCACCGCGGCCTGGGCCGGGTCGGCGATGCCGGTGGCCAGGACATAGTCCTCGCCGCCCAGGTCCGCCGCGCGGGCCGAGCCGTCCAGCCGGGCCAGGCCCTTGGGCTTGAGGCCAAAGGTGAACACCGGGCGGCCGAAGCCCTCCAGGCGGCGGGCGATGTCCGCCTCCAGGCCCGGCTGGGGGCCTGCCGCCTTTTTCACGCAGAAGGCCGTGGCCCGGGACAGGGCGCTCGGGCCCTCGCGCCAGGTCCCCAGCGGGCAGACCCGGCCCCAGCCCTCGGCCAGGTCCAGCGGGGTCAGGAGCACCAGGTCGATGTCGCGGGCCACGCTCAGGTGCTGGAAGCCGTCGTCCAGGAGCACGAAGTCCGGGTCAAAGCGCTGGCAGGCCCAGGGGCCGGAGCGTTTGCGTTTGGGGTCCACCACGATGCGCGCCAGGCGGTGGGACTTGGCCAGGAGCAGGGGCTCGTCGCCCGCCTCGGCCGGGTTGGCCCCGGGGGTGACGAGCAGCGGCAGGCGCTTCGGCTTGGCCCCGTAGCCCCGGGTGAGCACCACGCCGTGCTCCTCGCGCCGGCCTGCCCAGCGCAGGATGTGCCCGCAGAGCGGGGTCTTGCCGCTGCCGCCCCAGCCGATGTTGCCCACGCTGATGGAGGGGCAGGGCGGCCGCCAGGCGCTCAGGCTGCCGCGCTCGTAGAGCCAGCGGCGCAGGTGCATGGCCTGAGCATAGAGCGCGCCCGCAGGGAGCAAAAGGGGCCGTAAGGCGCGCTGGAGGTCAGGGATGTTCGGCATGTGGGGGGGGAGGATGCGCTGGGGCGCTGCCCTGCGTATGGTGCAGGCAGCGCCCCAGCGCAGGGTTCCGGCTAGTCGCGGCTGGAGCCGAACAGGCGCAGCATCATCAGGAACAGGTTGAGGAAGTCCAGGTACAGGGTCAGCGCGCCCAGGATGGTGCCCCGGCGGATGGCGGTGCCGTCGCCCAGGGGCATGGTCTCGCCCATGTACTTGAGCTTCTGCGTGTCGTAGGCGGTGAGGCCCGTGAACACCAGCACGCCGATGACGGAGATGATGAAGCCCATGGCCGAGCTCTTGAGGAACATGTTCACCACCGAGGCCAGGACGATGCCGATCAAGCCCATGAACAGGAAGCTGCCCATGCTCGTCAGGTCGCGCTTGGTGACCATGCCGTAGACGCTCATGGTGCCGAACATGCCAGCCGTGACCACAAAGGCCTGGAAGATGCTCGTCATGCTGTAGACAAAGAAGATGGACGACAGGGTCAGGCCCGTGAGCGCGCTGTAGGCCAGGAACATGAGCGTGGCCGCCGTGCCGGAGAGGCGGTTGATGGCGGCGGACAGGCCGATGACCAGGCCGAACTGGACGAGGATCAGGCCCAGCATCAGGCCAGGGGTCTGGAGCAGGGACACGCCCAGGGGGCTTGTGGCGGTGTACCAGGCAGCGGCAGCGGTGAGCAGCATGCCCGCGCTCATCCAGCCGTAGACGCCGCGCATGAAGGCGTTGATGGTGTCGGCCCTGGAAACTGTCGCCTGGGCTCCGGGGTACGAGGGATAACCAGCCATTGTGTGTTCCTCCTGAAAGGAATGGGTGTCTGCATGCGGGGGCGGAAGGGTCCGCCAAAACTTTTGTAAGATAAGCCCTGCCAAAGGGTTTGGCAAGTGGGCCGGGGAGCACTCCGGGCCGCCAGACCGTGGCCGCTTCAGCCGGTCCGGCCCCGGGCCGTCAGGAGCGCTTCTTCCAGGCCGTGAGCGCGGCGGACTTGGGCTCGGCCCAGCCAAGCGGCGTCTGGCGGGTCGGGACCACGGTGAACTCCGTGCTCACGTCGCCCCGGCGGACGAGAATGGGCACGGAGGAGCCGTTCTCGGTCAGGGCGCGGGCCTTGGGCGAGTAGGAGGCGACAAAGGCTGCGGCATCGGCCAGCACGGTGTCCGACCAGATTTGAGGGCTTGCGCCCGGCCAGGCGAGCGGCGTCTGGCCGGGGTGGGCGCTGGGGAGCGCCCCGGCGGCGGGCTCGTACTGCCGCCCCAGGGCCAGGGGGCCGGGCAGGTCGCGCAGGCGGAACAGGATGTCTGAGGGACTCAGCGCGGCCTCCAGGGTCTCGTTGTCGCGCATGTTGCGGCCGATGGACAGCCAGTAGCCCCCGGCCCAGTATTGCCGCCCCAGGTGCGAAAGGTCGAAGTCGCGCGGGCCGGGGTCGGCCAGGTTCTTCAGGATGGGCAGGTAGCGCGCGGCGGGCTCGGCCTCGGCCAGATTGCAGCCCCCGGCGGGGGTGGGGATGATCGTGATGCCGAAATGCGCGGCCAGGGCCAGCTGGTCCTTGCGCCCCCGGCCCCAGATGCCGGGCAAAAGCGCGCGGTCCACCAGGCCGGACTCCTCCATGGGCGTGGGGCCGAGCTTCTGGGCCGAGAGCGGCCTGAGCAGCAGCTCCTTCACGCCAGCGCTCTTGCGGATCAGGTTCAGGGCATCGCCGCGCTGGGACATGGGCCGCTGGCCCAGCACCTCGCCTGTGACCAGGAAGCTCGCGCCGTATTTGGGCAAGAGCGTGCGCGCATGGGCCAGCATGAGGATCTTGCAGTCCACGCAAGGGTTCAGGTGCTTGCCGTAGCCGTGGGCCGGGCGGGTGAGCATGTCCAGGTAGGCGCGGCGGATGTCCACGTTGACGGCCTCGATGCCGTACACCTCGCGCCAGTGCTTGCGCAGATGCGGCTTGCCGAAGAAGGGGCTGACAAAGTGCAGGCCCAGGACGCGCAGGCCCTGCTCCTGGAGAACTTTTATGGCCAGGATGCTGTCCAGGCCGCCGGAAAACAGGGCCAGGGCGTGGTAGGCCGAGCCAGGGCCGGCCGGGTCAAAAGAGGGTGGAGTGCTGTTGGGGTCGGCGTTGTGCATGGGCGCGCTCTTACGCCAGGGCCGCGCCGAGGGCAAGGGCTCCGGTTCAGGAGGAATTGGGGGGCGCTGCGCAAAAGCCCGGCCCCTGGCCGTTGGGAGGGCCAGGGGCCGGGGACTGCTTCACGCTTGAGGCTGCTAGCGAACGACCAGCACGGAGCAGGGGGCCAGGGCCACCACCTTGCTGGCCACGCTGCCCAGGCCCTTGGTCTTGCCCTTCTTGCTGCGCGTGCCCATGACCACCAGGTCGAAGCCGCCCTTTTCGGCGGCGTCCGCGATGATGTCCTCGGGCGAGACGCCGGTCTTGAGCATCAGCTTGGGCTTGAGCCCGGCGGCGATGGCGATGGCCTTGGCCGCGTCCAGGGCGGCGCTGGCGCGCTCACGCAGGCGCTCCGTGGCCTCGCTGCCGAACAGGCTCTCCATGTCCTGGAAGGTTTCGGCGATGGCCAGAAGGGTGATGGGTGCGCCCTCCTTCTTGGCCAATTCTGCGGCCTTGGTCACGGCGATGAGAGAGGAAGCGGACGGATCGACAGCGACGAGAATCTTCATGCGGAACCCCCTTTTGATGCGTTGTGACCTATCTGCACCCCCGGAAATCGGGGGGTGGGTCGCAGCGAAACAAAGGCAGACCAGATTCCGCCGATGGGGCTCCCGGCGGAGGGAGCAACAGCTTTTTAAGCTATGCCAAATATATTGTGAATTTTGGAACAAGTCAAGGGCGGTGGCCTGGAAAATATGGGGCTGAGCGAAATATCTTGGGTGATTTCACGGCCTCAGGACCCCGGCTCCCGCGCCTGCGCCACTGCCTGCTGCTGCGCCGTTTCCGCATCCTGGCGGCGCATCTTGCGGCCCACGGGCAGCATGCACAGCCCGGCGGCCAGCATGAACCCGCCGCCCACGCTGAACAGTCCGGCATGGGTCCAGCCCGCAGCCATGAGCAGGCCGCCCACAAAGGGCCCGGCAAAGAAGCCCGCATCCACGGCCACCATGAGCAGGTTGGCGTTGTAGGCGCGCAGCTTGGGCGGGGAGACATGGAGCATGCTGGCGTTCAAGAGCGGCATGGTCAGCGCCATGCCCGAGCCGTAGAGCACGGCCATGCCGAAGAGCGCCAGCGGCGCCCGGGCCTGGCCGAAGAGCGGCAGCAGGATCCCCAGCCCCAGGAAGGCCCAGACCAGCACGCGGCCCTTGTCCACGCGGTCGAGCATGTGGCCGCCCAGCACGCGCAGGCTGATGGTGGCGGCGTTGGCGTAGGTGAAGAACATGCCGGGGTTGCCCGCGCCCAGCAGCACGGCGAAGTCGCGCATGAAGAAGAAGACGATGGCGTGCGCGGCCACAAGGCACAGGTTGCCCACGATGAGCAGGGACACTGCCGGGTCGCGCAGGCCTGCGCGCACCTCGGTCCAGCTGGGCTTCTGCAGGTGCGCGGGGTGCAGGGCCTCGGCCAGGGCGCGGGTGCGCCGGCCCAGGGGCCGCAGCAGCAAAAAGGCCGGGAGCATGAGCGGCGCGGCCAGGGCATAGGCCGCCCCGTGGCCCGGCAGATGCGGCAGCACCAGCTCCACAAAGGGCGGCATCAGGGCGTAGGGCAGGAGGATGGTCACGGAGAACAGGCCAAAGCCTTGGGCGCTCTTCGCGCGCGGCAGAAAGGCCGTGAGGGTGCCCAAAAGCCCGCCGACCACGGTGACGAAGCCCAGGCCGTGCAGCACGCGCACCAGGGCCAGGGCCGGGATGGTCGTGGCAAAGGGGTAGCAGAGCAGGGCCAGGGTGGCCAGGGCCATGCCCACGCGCATGAAGGCCACGCTGTTTTTGAGGGTCAGAAACCGGCCCAGGAAGGGCCGCACCAACAGCGCGGTGAAGGGCTCCAGGGCCAGCAGCGGTCCGCGCCAGACCGGGGCGATGCCCAATTCCGTCAGGTAGGCGTAAAAACCGTAGAATATTGCGATGTTGCAGAAGGCCAGCACGCTGATGGCGCAGAGGGCCAGGAACTCGAAGCTCCACAGGTCCGGGTGGCCGCCGGTCTGGGCGCCGGTCTGGGGCAAGGGGGATGCGGGCACGACGTTCTCGCTGGCTGGTGTGCGGGCGCGGCGGCGCTGGCCCGATGCCCGGCAGGGTAGCAGAGGCTTGGGCAACGGGCAACCGGGAACGGGCGTCCCGGCCCGGCCCGTGCCGGAATTGGCAAGCGGCTCACAGCGGCGCGCCGCGCCCAGGCCCAGGACTGTCATTTTCGGGAACTAAATCCGTAGAATTTTTCTCTATGGCCGGAAATTGATACAAAATTGTAAGAATCAGCATCATTTTTGTCTTTGCAAGGACCATGAATGTGGCTAAGAAGAGGGCGCCGTCACGCGGGGCAGGCGGCGTCCCTCAGCATCCCGGTCGGCGTGCCTTTCGCCGGGACCCGTTCACCGTGCCCCACGAGAAGGGAGAAGCCCCCATGATCCAGGCGGGAGACACCGCATTTGTGCTCATCAGCGCCGCCTTGGTGCTGCTCATGACGCCGGGCCTGGCCCTGTTCTACGGCGGCATGGTGCGCGGCAAGAACGTGCTGGGCACCGTGATGCAGAGCTTTTTCATGATCGCGCTCATCAGCATGGAGTGGGTGGCCCTGGGCTATTCCATGAGTTTTGGCCCGGATGTCGGCGGCATCACCGGCAGTCTGGCCTGGGCCTGGCTCTCCGGCGTGGGCGCGGCCCCCAACGCCGACTACGCCGCCACCATCCCGCACTCGGTGTTCATGATCTACCAGTGCATGTTCGCGGTCATCA
>CAYMIP010000081.1:0-9437 GCA_964390575.1 uncultured Desulfocurvus sp.
GCCAGGAATACTACCTCATCCCCACGGCCGAGGTGCCGGTGACCAACCTGCACGCGGACGAGGTGCTTGAAGAAGACCAGCTGCCCGTGGCCTATTGCGCCCTGACCCCCTGCTTCCGCTCCGAGGCCGGCAGCTACGGCAAGGACACCAAGGGCCTGATCCGCCAGCACCAGTTCCACAAGGTCGAGCTGGTGCGCTTTGCCCTTCCGGACCAGTCCCTGGCCGACCTGGAGCTGCTGACCGGCCACGCCGAGGCCGTGCTCCAGCGCCTGGGCCTGCACTACCGGGTCATCGCCCTGTGCGGCGGCGACCTGGGCTTCTCCTCGGCCAAGACCTACGACATCGAGGTCTGGCTGCCGGGCCAGGGCAAGTACCGGGAGATCTCAAGCTGCTCCAACTTTCTGGACTTCCAGGCCAGGCGCGCCAATATCCGCTTCAAGGCCAAGGGCGCGAAAAAGAGCGAATACCTGCACACCCTGAACGGCTCCGGCCTGGCCGTGGGCCGCACCCTCGTGGCCGTGCTGGAAAACGGCCAGCAGGCCGATGGAAGCATCATCCTGCCCGAGGCCCTGCGCCCCTACATGGGCGGCCTGGAAAAGATTGAGATGAAGTAAGCCAGGGGCTCCGCTCCTGAACCCCGCCAAAGGGACTCGTCCCTTTGGAATCCCCGTATGAGCTTCGGCCAGGCAGTCTAGAAAAAATCTGGAAAATTTTGCCGCTTTCCTCTGTCCCTTCGCGGCGCAAGCCTCAGGCACCGGCACATTGTTCCGGGCTCACTCTTTGCTGCCCGCGCCCGCGCTGGTCTGGTGGAATTGTTCCAGCCGGGCCAGAATCTCCAGGATCAGCTCGTCCTGGTGCACCAGATGCTCCATGATGACCTTGATCTCCTCCTCGGCCTTGACGTTCACCTCAAAGTCGTGCTCGGCCATGAGCCGGTCCTTCTCGGACTGGCGGTTCTGGCTCATCATGACGATGGGGCCGGTGTAGGCGGCCTGGAAGCTCAGCACCAGGTTGAGCAGGATGAACGGATAGGGGTCCCAGGCCTGGAAATAGGCCGGGTTGGCCGCAGCCTGGTAGAACAAAAAGCCGTTCACCGCCACCCAGACCAGGATGATGGCGCTCTGGCAGAGAATGAACGGCCAGCCGCCCACGATGCGCGCCACGGCGTCGGCCACGCGCTGCCCGGTGCTGAGCGTTTTCCCGAACGTGGTGTTGACGTTGACGATGACGTGCTTGCCGTGGCTGTATGTCGCGGCCGGGCCTGGCTTCCATTGTTGCGGCATGATCGAATCCTCCGTTGCGGCGGGCTTTCGCCACTCAACCGAGGAGCATGGCCCCGGAACCGGTTTTAGGCAAGCGCCACCAGGTCATAGCTCTGGGCCTGCTCGATGTCGGCGCACACCATGCGGCCAGGGCGCACCTTAGGGCCGCTGACATAGGTCACGCCATCCACCTCCGGGGCCTGGAACCACACGCGCCCGACGTGCAGGCCCGGCCATTCCGGGCTCGGCTCCTCCACCAGCACCTCCAGGCGCGAGCCCACCAGGCCGGACAACCGTTCGCGGCTGATGCCCTCCTGGAGCTTCATGAGCGCGTTCTTGCGCCGGGTCTTGACGGCCTGGGGCACCTGGTTCGGCAGGCCTGCGGCCACGGTGCCCTCTTCCTGGTGGTAGGGGAACACGCCCAGGTGCGCGAACTGCGTACGCGTGACAAATGTTTTCAGAGCCTTGAAGTGCGCGTCTGTCTCGCCGGGAAAGCCCACGATGAGGCTGGTGCGCAGGGCCGCGTCCGGGAAATGCTTGCGCACCCGGTCGATGACCAGCGTGGGGTCCTTGGCAAAGGGCCTCCCCATGGCCGACAGAATCTCCGGGTGGGCGTGCTGGAGCGGGATGTCGAAATAGGGCAAAAGCGGACTTCCAGGTCCGGCCAGGCTCGCCAGGTGCTTCAGGAGGCCGTCGTTCAGCCCGGCGGGGTACAGGTACATGAGCCGCAGCCACCGGAGGCCCTGGATGGGCAGGAGGCGGTCCAGCAGGTGCTTGAGCCCGTCCTTGAGGCCCAGGTCGCGGCCGTAGGAGGTCACGTCCTGGCCCACCAGCACCAGCTCCGGCACGTTGCCCTGCTCCACCAGGAGCCGCGCCTCGCGCTCCAGCTCGTCCAGGGGGCGGCTCACGTGCCTGCCCCGGATGCTGGGGATGGTGCAGAAGGCGCATTTGTGCGAGCAGCCCTCGCTGACCTTGAGGTAGGCAAAGCCCGGGCCTGTGCTCAGACGGCGCGGGCCGAGCTCTGCGAACTTCTTCTGGCCGATCTTCTGGCCGAGCGCCGCGCCCACCAGCCCGGGCCACCGGGCCAGCTCCCGCGTGGAGAGCCAGAGGTCCACCTCGGGCAGGTCCGCCGCCAGCTCGGCCTGGCCGTAGCGGCTCACCAGGCAGCCGGTGACGGCCAGCACCGGGCGCGGGGCCACCTCCGCCACCTCGCGGATGGCCGAGAGGACGGTCTCCACAGACTCCTCCACCGCCGGGCGGATGAACCCGCAGGTGTTGATGAGCACGAGGTCGGAGGCGGCCGCGCTCTCGGCCAGGACAAAGCTGCGGCCCAGCACGCCCAGCAGGCGCTCGGTGTCCACGCGGTTCTTGGGGCAGCCCAGGCTGATGGTGTGCACGCGAACTTTGGTCATGAATCATCCCCTGTGGTTCCCGTATCTTACTGGTTATTGCGCAGGATTTCCGCGCAGGGTGTTGCGCTTTGCCCGAACTCGTGTAGGATGTGTATAAAGTGTTATACAGCCGCCCCCGGCGCAAGAGGAGCCCCGCATCATGATCGAGTCCCTGCGGGCAGAGCAGCCATACCGCATCGGCATCATCGGCGACAAGTCATCCCTGGTGCCTTTCTGGGAGCTCTTCGCCTCCCTGGGCAATGAGCGCGTCCTGGGCCAGCTGGGCCTGGTGGGCCTGGCCCTGCACGACCAGGCCCCGGTGGGCGAGCGCTTCTCCGTGGCCCTGGACCTGCCCATGCACCCCGGCTGGCGCGACATGCTCACTCGTCACCCGGAGATCACCATGGTCCTGGAGACCACGGGCAGGCCGGAGCTGATCCAGGAGCTGCGCCAGGAGTTGCCGCCCACCATCGCCCTGGTGGAGCGCGCTGCGGCCAGCTTCTTTCTGCGCCTGCTGACCTCGGACCAGATGTGGGTGGCCTGCAAGATCGACCTGCTGCACACCCAGGCCCTGCTCAAGAACGTCATCGACCAGCTCAAGGAGGAGATCGTCCTGACCGACGCCAAGGGTCTGGTGCTGGACTGCAACAAGGCCGTGCTGGAGCGTCTGGGGCTCAAGAAGGCCGAGTTCATGGGCAAGCCCCTGCGCGAGTACTTCCACCTGGAGGCGCAGCCCGGCAACAGCGCCCCGGTCTCGCTTCTGGAGCAGGCCCTGACAACGCTGCAAACCGCCGAGGGCACCCTGTCCGAGGTGGACGACGACGGGCGCATGCACTACCTGCGCGAATACGTCTACCCTCTCCTGGACGATGCGGGCGTGCCGTCAAGCCTGCTCTGCATCCGCCGCGACATCACCAGCCGCACCCAGATGGAGCAGCGCCTGCAGCAGTCCGAGCGGCTGGCCTCCATCGGCGAGATGTCCACCTACATCGCGCACGAGATCAGGAACCCGCTCTTTGCCATCAGCGGCTTCGCCAACCAGCTCCTGCGCGAGGCGACGGAAGAAAAGACCCGCGAGAAGCTGGAGATCATCATGGCCGAGTCGCGCAGGCTGGACGGCATCCTGAAGAGCATCCTGACCTTTGCCCGGCCCGTGGAGTCCGCCCCCGGCCTGTCGGACCTGAACCGCATCGTGCGCGACACCATGGATCTCATGGGCATGGCCTGCGAGAGCCAGAACATTGAACCCATCCTGGTCCTGACCACGGACATCCCGCTGGTCAAGGCCGACCCGGAACTCATCAAGCAGTGCCTCATCAACCTGGTCAAGAACTCCGTGGAGGCCATGCCCCTGGGCGGGCTCTTGACCGTGCGCACGGGCCTGGCCACGGCCCACGTGATCCTGGAGGTGGAGGACACCGGCGAGGGCATCCCTCCGGAGCTGCGCGACAAGGTCTTCAGCCCCTTCTTCAGCACCAAGGGCAAGGGCTCCGGCCTGGGCCTGGCCATGATCAAGAAGATCCTCGACGACCTGGGCGGAAACGTGGAGCTGACAAGCGTCCCCGGCGAGGGCACCCGCGTGATACTGCTGCTGCCGCCGCACCTGGCGGTTGCGAAAGCGGAGCCAACCGGGTAGACTTGCCCCATGCCCGCTGCGAAAAATCCTCTTGCGAACACCATTGTTCTGGCCACCAGGAACAGAGGCAAGCTCGCCGAGCTTGAGGCCCTGCTGGCCGGGTTCGGCGTGCGCGTGCTCGGCCTGGACGCCTTCCCGGAGCTCGGGGAGATCGAGGAGACCGGCCTGACCTTTGCCGAGAACGCCCGGCTCAAGGCCCGCACCGTGGCCCAGGCCACCGCTCTGGTGGCCCTGGCCGACGATTCCGGCCTGGCCGTGGACGCGCTTGCTGGCGCGCCCGGCGTGTATTCGGCCCGCTACTCCGGTGCGGGCGCCACGGACGCCTCGAACAACGCCAAGCTGCTCGAAACCTTGCTGGGCGTGCCCGAGGACCGGCGCGGCTGCCGCTTCATCAGCGTGGTGGCGGCGGTTGCCCCAAACGGGGCCGAGATTGTGGCCGAGGGCCGCTGGGAGGGCCGCGTGCTGGAGAGCCCGCGCGGGCTGGGCGGCTTCGGCTACGACCCCCTGTTTTTCGACCCCGACCTTGGCCGGACCGCAGCCGAACTCGCGCCCGCGGACAAGAACGCGCGCTCGCACCGGGGCAACGCCCTGCGCGCGCTGCTGCGCGACTGGCCCGGCTTCTGGGCCAGGGCCGCAGTCGACCCGAACCGCCCCTAACCCTAGAACGAAACAGACGGAGCGAACCATGTGCGGCATCATCGGCTACTGCGGGCACCGCCCGGCTGTCCCCCTCGTGGTGGAGGGCCTGCGCCGTCTTGAATACCGCGGCTACGACTCCGCTGGCGTCAGCTTTGTCCAGGGCGGCCAGCTCTCGGTCATCCGCGCCGAGGGCAAGCTCTCGGGCCTGGAGCAGAAGCTGGCCACCATGTACATGTTCTCCGCCACCTGCGGCATGGGCCACACCCGCTGGGCCACCCACGGCGTGCCCGTGGAGCGCAACGCCCACCCCCACCGCGACCACTCGGGCCGCCTGGCCCTGGTGCACAACGGCATCATCGAGAACTACGAGGAGATCAAGGCCGAGCTCCAGGCCAAGGGCTACGAGTTCCGCTCCGACACGGACTCCGAAGTCCTGGTGAACCTGATCGCCGAATGCCTGAAGGCCACCGGCGGCGACATCATGCAGGCCCTGTCGCACGCCCTGGGCCGCGCCGAGGGCGCCTACGCCATCGTGCTCATGAGCGCGGACCACCCGGGCACCCTCTGGGCCACCCGCGTGGCCAGCCCGCTGGTCCTGGGCGTGGGCACGGGCGAGAACTTCCTGGGCTCGGACATCCCGGCCTTTCTGCCCTACACCCGCGACGTGGTCTTTCTGGAGGATGGCGAACTGGTGCGCCTCACCGCATCAAGCTGGGAGGTCTTCCGCACCGACACCCTTGCGCCCGTGCAGAAGCAGAGCCAGCGCATCAACTGGGACGTGCAGGCCGCGGCCAAGGGCGGCTTCAAGCACTTCATGCTGAAAGAGATTTTCGAGCAGCCCAAGGTCATCCGCGACTGCCTGCTGGGCCGCATCGACGCCGCCACCAGCCAGGTGCGTCTGCCGGAACTGGACGCACTCAGCGTGCCCGAGCGCCTGCACATCGTGGCCTGCGGCACCTCGTACCACGCAGGGCTGTGGGGCCTGTACCTGCTGGAGAAGTACGCCAAGATCCCGGTCCAGGCCGAGATCGCCTCGGAATTCCGCTACCGCGACCCCATCCTGGACCCGCGCGGCGTGGTCCTGGCCATCAGCCAAAGCGGCGAGACCATGGACACCATGGCTGGCGTCAAGCTGGCCAAGCAGCGCGGGCTCAAGGTCATCGGCCTGTGCAACGTGGTGGGCTCGAGCATCTCGCGCGAGGCCGATTACGTGGTGTACAGCCAGGCCGGGCCGGAGATCAGCGTGGCCTCGACCAAGGCCATGTGCAGCCAGCTGGCGGCTTTGCTCCTGCTAACCCTGTACTGGGGCCGCCGCAAGGGCACCATGAGCGAGGCCGACTGCGCGGAGCTGGTGCGCGAGCTCCTGACCCTGCCCAAGGTGCTGGAGGACGCCCTGCCTGGCCTGCGCAGGGAGGCCCAGCGCCTGGCCCGGCACTTTGCCGAGGCCACGAGCTTCCTCTACCTGGGGCGCGGCCCGAACTTCCCCCTGGCGCTGGAAGGCGCGCTCAAGCTCAAGGAAATCTCCTACATCCACGCCGAGGGCTACGCCGCAGGCGAGATGAAGCACGGGCCCATCGCGCTCATCGACCCGCACTTCCCGACCTTCGCCATTGCCCTGGGCGACGAGTTCTTCCCCAAGGTCAAGAGCAACCTGCTCGAGGTCCAGGCGCGCGCGGGCGAGATCGTGGCCCTGACCAACGAGGGCCTGGACCTGCACGTGGAGCACTCCTGGATGCTGCCCAGGGCCACCGGGCCGCTCTCGGCCTTCTTGACCCTGCCTGCGCTGCAGCTCTTCGCCTACGAGATGGCCGACTACCTGGGCAAGGACGTGGACCAGCCGCGCAACCTGGCCAAGAGCGTCACTGTGGAGTAGCCGCCACGGGCGAGAGCCCTGCTGGGCCGGAGTGATGAGGCTGCGCGGCCATGTCTGCGGGCCAAACAGGCGGGACGCGACTGCGTCAGGCTGGCCGGATACAACGGGTATAACCCAACTGCCCGCCTGCGCCCGCCACCTCAGCCGCCATCCACCAGCGCACCGCGTTCACCAGCCAGACCTTTTCCGCCCGCCGCACGTCGGCGGGGAACAGCACCTGCTCCCGCACCACCCCACGCCGCCCCTGACCATGTCGCAACAGGCGCTCCCGGAACACGCCGGGCAAGAGCCCGCTTGCAAGCGGCGGCGTCACCAGCTCCCCGTCCAGCCGGAGCACCAGGCTGGCCCGGGTGGACTCCGTGACCTCCCCGCGCTCATTGACGAGCAGCACGTCGTCGCAGCCGGGACATGCCGCCAGGGCGCGCTCGAATACCCCCCGGCGCGTGGTCTTGTGCCCCAGCAGCTCGTCGCGCGAGTCCACGGGCTCCGGCGCAAAGCCCAGGCGCAAAGGGCGCATCCTGCCGCCCGCAATGGGCGCGGCCTCGGCTGTGACTGAGCCGTCCCGCGCCACCAGGAGCCGGACCTTGTGGCGGCCCGGTGGCGAGGAATCTGGCGGGTTGGCCGCGACGTTGACCGCGACATTGGCCGCAGCCAGCCCGGCCAAGGCCTGCCGCACCGCCTGCTCGTCCAGGGCAAAGCCGAACTGCTCCGCCGAGCGCGCAAGCCGCGCCAGATGCCCGGCCAGGAGCGGGAAGCGCCCGCGCAGCAGCAGCAAGGACTCCAAAAGCTCGAAGTCCTGGCCCGGCGGGGTCAGAAAGCGCATCTTGGTCAGGCACTCGGCGTACTCCGCGCGCACGCCGGAATCAAAGGTCACGCCGCCGCCCACGCCAAAGCGCGCCAGGCCCGTGTCCTGGTCCAGCAGCACGGTGCGGATGGACACGCTGAAGCAGGCGCCATAGCCGCCGGCTTGCCCGCCGGATTGGCCGCAGGGCGAGAGCAGGCCGATGGCCCCGCAGTACAGCCCGCGCGGGTGCGGCTCCAGCCCGCGCAGGATCTGCATGGTGCGCACCTTGGGCGCGCCGGTAACGGACCCGCAGGGGAACAGCGCGGCCAGCACCTCGGGCAGGCCCGCGCCGTCTTTAAGCGTGGCGCGCACGTCAGAGGTCATCTGAAACAGGGTGGGATACTCCTCCACATGGAAGAGCCGGGGCACGCGCACGCTGCCGGGCCGGGCCACGCGGCCCAGGTCGCTGCGCAAGAGGTCCACGATCATGACGTTCTCGGCGCGGTTCTTGGGGCTTGCGGCCAGACCGAGGCGCAGGGCGGCGTCCTGTTCCGGCGTGGCACCGCGCGGGGCCGTGCCCTTCATGGGCCGGGCCAGGATCCCGGTGCCGTCCGGCGTATCGTCCATCCGGAAAAACAGCTCTGGCGAGAGCGACAGCACCCGGTGCCTTCCCAGGTCCAGCCAGGCGCAGAAGCCTGCGGCCTGGGCACGCGCCAGCTGCGCGAACCAGGCCCGGTCGTCGCCTTCGAAGGCGCACTGGAAAGGCACGGTGTAGTTGGCCTGGTAGGTCTCGCCGTCCCGGATCTCGGCCTGCAGCCGGATGAAGTTCGCGGCGTATGCGCGCGGGGCGACCAGGGCGCGCCAGGGGCCGTGGCTGAAGCCGCCGGGCTGGGCCTCCGGTTGCGGCGGCAGGGGCGGCCCAGGCAACGGCGCAGCGTGGCTGGCGGCCCAGGCCAGGGGCAGGCCGTCCTGCGGCTGGTGCGCGCAAAGGGCCGAATCAAAGGCGGGCGCGGCCTCAAAGGCCAGGGCCAGCACCACCCAGCGGCCCGCCCGGGCCTCCGCCTCGGCCCACTCCACCACCCCACGCACCTGGTCCAGGGTCTCGGCCCGGCGCAAGGCCAGGGGCGCGCCAAAGCTGAGGCTGTGGCCCCAGCCCCCGGCCTCGGGCGAGGCATCAAGGAATATGGCCCGGCCTTCCATCTGCTCAGCCGCCCTGGCGCTCCGCCAGGCTGGGCAGGACCGGGATGAAAGAGTCACGACTGAACATGGCTGCGCCCCCGTTGCGGTCCCGGCCAGACATCATGTCAGGTGGGCCCACCGTGCCCCCCCTCATGCCAGAGGCGCGGGCCGAGGTCCAATGGGATCTGCCGGAGGCTGGCCGCCGAGAATTGGCGGCTACGGCGCAAGGGAACAAAAAAAGCCCCGGAGGCTCCGGGGCTTTCTTGCACCAAGGGGAAGGGGTCGGCCGTTTACGCGGCGACGACCACGACACGGACAACAGGCTTGACAATGGCTCCGCTGCGCAGGCAGCGTGTGCAGGCGCGGATATAGCGCACCTCGCCCGAGGGCAGCTGGGCCTTGACGCGCTGCAGGTTCGGCAGGAAGCGGCGCCTGGAGCGGTTGTTGGCGTGGCTCACCTTGTTGCCGGAGCTGGGGTGCTTGCCGCAGATCTCGCACGTCTTGGACATGGGGAAACCTCCTGAAACGATCTTGCTCTGTCTCCCGCGCGCAAATGCCGCGCAGGGCCTGAAACCGGGCTTCCCGGCGTCAGGGAAGAGGACTTTTAGCCCCAGCGCGGAAAAAACGCAAGTGCTTTTTTCTTGACAAACAAAAAGCCGCCCGTATAGAGATG
>CAYMIP010000082.1:0-6722 GCA_964390575.1 uncultured Desulfocurvus sp.
CCACGTTGCGCACCATGGCCAGGGCCTTCAGGTACACCTCCGGGGCCATGACCGCGCTGCCGAAATTCATGACCACCCCGCCCTCCAGCCGCTCCAGCCCGGCGGCGAAGATCAGGAAATCGCGCGCGCTGGCCGCGCCATAGGCCGCGCCGTCAAAGTTCGGGTGCTGGTGGGTGATGTCCTGGCCGAAGGAGACATGGGCCGTGAGCGGCAGGCCCAACTCCCAGGCCGCAGCCGCCACGGACAGATGCTTGTGCGGGTAGTCGCCCAGGGCGATCTCCCGGCCCACGGCCTCGCCCAGGCCCAGGCCTTCCGCATTGCCACGCGCCACGATGTCGTTCAGGCGCCCGGTCTCGGCCCACAGGCCGAACTGGCCGTCTTTAATGTACCGGGCCACGCTCTCGGTGGTGGCGCCGATCAGCGCCAGCTCGAAGTCGTGGATCAGGCAGGCCCCGTTCACCGCGACCTGGCTCACAAAACCGCGCGCGAGCATGTCCTTGAGGTAGGGCTGGACCCCGCTTCGGAGCACATGCGCACCCATCATGAGCACGCGCGCCGCGCCAGCGGCCTTCGCCGCCGCCAGCCGCCGGGCCACCTCGGCCAGGGCGGGCCGGACCTGGGCCGTCGGGACGGGTGCAGACGCAGCCGGATGCCCGGCCAGGCTGAAGTCCAGGTCGTGCACGCGCTCCGTAAGCGGCCTGAGCCGCAGACGGCTTACGTCGAAGAGGCGGTGGCGCGTGGACATGGGCTGCCTATTTGAGGAGCGAGGTCAGAAATTTCTGGGTGCTCATGCGGTCGATGGCCTTCTTGTTGCCGATGACGCCCACGGCCAGGCCGCCCACGGCGTTGCCCAGAAGGGCCGTAATCTCGCTCGGCAGGCCCAGGGCCGCAGCCAGGGCGCTGATGGCGAAGAAGGCGTCGCCCGAGCCGATGCGGTCCACCACCTTGGGCGCAAAGGCTGGCACTTCCACAACGCCCCGTCCGGGCGTGAGGATGGTGCAGCCGCGCTTGCCGCGCGTCACGGCCAGGGCCTTGCACCCCAGGCGCGCAGCCGCACGCTCCATGATGGGCACGAGCGCTCCGGTGATGTCACGCTCATCCAGGCGCATCTCGGGCTCGGACAGGCTCACATAGTCGGCGCGCTCGTAGCGGCTGAGGGTGTGGAAGCCCCGGTTGCCGGCGTTGGCCTGGGTGTTCACGGCCAGAAACTTCGCCTTGTGCTCCAGCAGGCGGCGCATGGTCGGGGAGATGGTGCCGTGCCCGAAGTCCGCAGCGATGACCACGTCATAGTCCTCCACCTCGCGCGCCAGGGCATGGACAAAGGACGCATCATCGTCCGCTGGCAGGCCGGAGTCGTCCATGTGGTAGATCTCGATGAGCTTGTTCAGCGTGTAGCCTTCCACGTAGCGGCGCTTCTCGATGGTCGGCGCGCCCTTGTGCACCACGAAATACGGATCCACCTCCGGGGCCAGGCTCTCGCGGATGAAGGCCTCGCGGTCGTTCAGCTCACCCACCACGGAAAACAGGCGCACCTTGGCGACGTAGGACGAGAGGTGGTTGGCCACGGCCAGCACGCCCCCGGCAAAGAGATCACTCGAGTTGTGCTTGATGGCCAGCACCGGCTCCTTGCTCGAAGAACCGATGACCGTGCCGTAGTGGTAGTCGTCGAGGATGGTGTCGCCCAGCACCAGCACCTTGAGCCGCTTCATGTCGTCCAGGGCCTTGACCACGTCGGCCTCGCTGTAGCGCAGGCGGAACACGTTCAGGTACTGCTGCACCTCCTCGGGGAAGGTGGACAGGAAGCGGTTGATGAGGTTGCTGGAGCTGAACACGACCTCCTGGGTGAAGGTCATCTCCGCTCCGACCTCCTGAGCCACGCGCTCCTCGGCCTGGAGCTTGCCCGTGGTGTCGCTCTTGGCGTCCTTGAAGTCCGAACCCTTGACATACACGTGGGGCCGGATCAGGCGCAGGGTCTCCTCGGCCGTGGGAAACTCGTTGATGGCCACAAAGTCCACGCAGTCGAGCGAGGCCAGGGCCTCGGCGCGCAGGTTCTCGTTGAAGGCCGGGCGGTGCGGACCCTTGTCCACGTAGCGGTCGGGCGAGATGGTGACAAAGAGGGTGTCGCCCATGGCGCGGGCCTGGCGCAGGTAGCGGATGTGCCCGATGTGCAGAAGATCGAAGCAACCGTGGGCCAGAACGACGCGCTTCTCTGCGCGCGACTCGTCTGCGATGCGGGCCAGGTCGGCCAGGGAGACGATCTTGGCGCTGTGCTGCATGAAGGCTCCTCGCTTAGGCGCGGGTCCGGTCTCTCGCCGGGCCTTGTCCAAGGGCGGTTACGTATACCAATCCCGCCGCCCGCGCAACCGCGCGCGGCTATTCGGCCCCGGCGATGGCCGGACCGTTGAACTCGATCTCCAGGACCTCGTACTCCACCCGGCCGCGCGGGACCATGATGACCACCTCGTCGCCCACGCGCTTGCCCAAAAGGGCCTGGCCCACGGGGGAGAGCACGGACACGCTGCCCTTGCAGAAGCCGGTTTCATCCGGCCCCAGGAGCACATAGCGCTTCTTTTCGCCGCTCTCCCCGTCCTCCAGCTCCACCGTGGCGCCGAAGCAGATCTGCTCGCCGCCCAGGCTGCGCATGTCGATGACGTTGTAGTTGGCGATGCGGCTCTTGATGAAGGTGATGCGCGCCTCCATCATGCCCTGGCGCTCGCGCGCGGCATGGTAGCCGCCGTTCTCGCGCAGGTCGCCCTCCTCGCGGGCCAGGCGGATGGCCTCGGAGACCTCGGGCCGCTGCTTCTTCAGGTTCTCCAGCTCCAGTTTCATGAGCCGGTAGCCTTCCTGGGAAATGGGGATGCTGGACATTCTGCTCGCCTCGCTTGAAAATCATGCGGCCAAAGCGCCGCCGGAAATTGTCGCGGAGCTTGGCCAGGGCAAAACAATAGGAAGCCTGCGGGACCCCCCCGCAGGCCTGCCGATGAAGACCCTTTGGCAATAGAACAGAGCCGGGCCGTGGTCAAGGGCCGGGGCGGCCTCCGGCCCGGGCCGTGGGCTTTGCGCAGACGTCCGACACGAGGGTCTGACGCGCGGGCCGGGCAGGGGGATTGGTGCAAGATTGAGGCCTGGAAGGGGAAGGGCAGATGCCCCGCGTTGGGTCTGCCCCCCTACAGCACGCCCAAATCCACGAAGCGGAGGTACAGCTCGCGGCTGATCCAGGCGTCCGTGGCGGCATAGACGATCTGCTTGGTGCTGAGCGCCTCGCGCGCCCAGTTGGAGCACTGCGCGCCCTTGCTGATGCGCATGCCCAGCAGGTTGGCCGTCAAGTTGCGCAGGCCGTGGGTGAGCATGTTCATCTTCTTGGCCACGTCGCCCAGGTCCACAAAGTGGTGCTCCGTGAACTCGAAATGCTCTTTGAGCCCCTTCAGGTCATCGCGCACGGACACGCCGCTCTTGATGATGTGCCGGGAGGCCAGCAGCTCCGTGAGCACGGCCTTGTCCTGCAGCTTGGCCAGCTGGAAGATGTACACGTTCTTGTCGCCAGCCAACTGCAACAGCGCGGGCGGCGGGATGACTCCCTTCTTGAAGATGGGCCGGGTCTCGGTGTCGAAGCCCAGCAGCTCCTGCTCGTGCAGCTGCTTCATGGCCTGGTGCAGCTGGCGGTCGGACTCCACGAAGATGATCTTGCCCACGAACTGCGTGAGCGGCAGGGCCATGATCTCCTCGGTGGCGAAGGAGCGCAGGTATTCCTCGGCCAGCTCCGCGCCCTCGCGCACCGGGGCCAGCGGAACGACCACGGGCTTGGGGGTCTTGGCCTGGCGGGAGCGCCTGCCGGACCTGGGAGCGGACTTGGCGGCCGGTTTGGCTTCGGGAGTGGTTTCGCAGTTACTCATGTTCTCGGGTGGTGTTGAAGGCGATGTCCGGCCACTTGTCCTGGGTGTCCTCGAGCCGCCACTGGCTGGGCGCGAGGTAGGCCAGGTTGTCCTCAGCGTCCGTGGCCAGGCTGGCGTGCATGGCCCGCTCAAAGTCGGCCAGCTTGCGCTTGTCGCTGCCTGTGATGAACCGGGCGCAGGTGTACTGCACGGGCTCGTAGAGCGCGTCCACGCTGTACTCGTCCGCCAGCCGGGCCATGATGACGTCGAACTGGAGCACGCCGACCGCGCCCAGGATGTAGTCATTGCCGATGAGCGGGCGGAAGACCTGCACCGCGCCCTCCTCGGCCAGCTGGGCCAGGCCCTTCTGGAGCTGCTTGGCTTTCAAGGGGCTTTTGAGCACCACGCGGCGGAAATGATCGGGGGCGAAGCTCGGGATGCCGGTGAACTTGAGCGGCTCGCGCTCGGTGAAGGTGTCGCCGATCTTGATGGTGCCGTGGTTGTGCAGGCCGATGATGTCGCCAGGCCAGGCCTCGTCCACGTTGGTGCGGTCCTGGGCCATGAAGATGGTGGCGTTGGACACCGTGACGTCCTTGCCGATGCGGTGGTGGCGCAGCTTCATGCCGCGCTGGAAGCGGCCGGAGCAGATGCGCAGAAACGCGATGCGGTCGCGGTGCGCCGGGTCCATGTTGGCCTGGATCTTAAACACCACGCCGGAGAACTCGGCCTCAGTGGGCTCCACCGCGCGGGTTTCCGGGGCCTGGGTGATGGCCAGGCGCGGGCGCGGCGGCGGGGCCAGCTCCACAAAGGCGTTCAGCAGTTCCCGCACGCCGAAGTTGTTGATGGCGCTCCCGAAGAACACCGGAGTCTGCTTGCCCGCCAGGTAGCGCGCGCGGTCAAAGGGGTAGCCCGCACCCGCCACGAGCTCCATGTCGCGCCGGAGGTCTGCGGCCTGGGTGCCCAGCAGCTCGTCCAGCTGGGGGTCGTCCAGGCCCTTGATGACGATGCCGGCCTGGATCTTGCCGCCGTGGGTGGCGGAAAACAGGTGCAGCTCGTTGTGCAGGATGTTCCAGGTGCCCTTGAAGCCCTTGCCCATGCCGATGGGCCAGGTCATGGCCGCGCACTCGATGCCCAAGCTCTCCTCGATGTCGGACAGAAGCTCCAGGGGCTCGCGGCCTTCGCGGTCCATCTTGTTGATGAAGGTGATGATGGGCGTGTCGCGCAGGCGGCAGACGTCCATGAGCTTGCGGGTCTGGGTCTCCACGCCCTTGGCCGAGTCGATGACCATGACGGCGGAGTCCACGGCGGTGAGCACGCGGTAGGTGTCCTCGGAAAAGTCCTGGTGGCCCGGAGTGTCCAGCAGGTTGATGGCGTAGCCCTGGTACTCGAACTGCATCACCGAGCTGGTGACCGAGATGCCGCGCTCGCGCTCCATGGCCATCCAGTCGCTGGTGGCATAGCGCGCGGCCTTGCGGGCCTTGACAGTGCCCGCCATCTGGATGGCGCCGCCGAAGAGCAGCAGCTTCTCGGTGAGCGTGGTCTTGCCTGCGTCCGGGTGGCTGATGATGCCGAAGGTGCGGCGGCGGGCCGTCTCGCGGGCGAGCTCTTTTTCAAACTGGGGGTCTGTCACATGTGCTCCGAGTGGGGCCGGGCGCTGAAAGCGCGCCGCAGCCGAAAATCGCGGAACCTTCCCCCAGATGGCGGCAAAGGTCAAGCTTTGCCTGTCCGGCTCCCATGCGGGGCCGGAACAGGTGTCGTGGCAGGAGGTCCGGAGCCAGGCCCCGGAGCACAAAATCTGTTCTGTCCGCACGGCGGGTGTAGCCGCACGGCGGGTGCGCGCGGGGGCCTAGCCGCCGGTGGCCAGCAGGTCCATCATGAGCAGCTGCCGCGCGCCCTTCTCCTCCAGCTTCACGCCGGTCCAGATCTCGAACTGGGCCAGGCCCTGGTGCAGGAACATCTGCAGGCCTGAAATGGCCTCCACCCCGGCTTTTTGCGCGTTGTCGAGGAAGACCGTGCGCACAGGGTTGTAGACCAGATCAAAGATCAGGCCCACCCCGGCAAAGGCATCCGCCGGCCAGGGGGACGCGCCCTTGTGCTCGCCGCTCATGCCCAGCGGCGTGGTGTTCACAAGCAGCGACCAGGGCCGTGCGGCCCGGGCCTCCCAGTCCACGGACGCAATCTTGAAGTCGCGCGCCAGGGCCTCGGCCTTGCTGGCTGTCCTGCCCGTGACGGCGATCTCGGGCAGGCCGAGCTCCAGCAGCGCCGCGCAGGCTGCGCGCGCGGCCCCGCCCGCGCCCAGCACCAGGGCGGAGGAGAGTCCGCCCCGGTGCGGGGTGAGCGGGGCCAGGATCCCGGCCACGTCGGTGTTGTCGCCCAGGAGCTTGCCCCCCTGCCAGAACAGGGTGTTCACCGCGCCCACGCGCGCTGCGCGGTCGGTGAGCCCGTCCAGGTAGGGCAGGACAGCCTGCTTGTGCGGGATGGTGATGCTGACGCCCTTGATGTGGCGGGCGCGCACCTCAGCCATGAAGGCCTTGAGCCGTTTCGGCTCCGTGGGCCAGGCCTCGTAGCTGCCGGGCAGACCACTCACGCGCAGGCCCCAGTTGTGCAAGAGCGGGCTCTTGCTGTGACCCAGGGGCCAGCCGATGATCCCGTACGGTGCAGGCACGCGGATGATTACTTCTTCTTCGGCGCAGCGGGCTTCTTGGCCGCAGGCTTCTTCACAGCTGGCTTCTTGGCCGCAGGCTTGGCCGGGGCCTTGGCAGGAGCTTTTTTGGCGGGTGCCTTGGCCGGGGTCTTGGCAGGGGCCTTGGCAGGAGCCTTGGCCGGAGCCTTGGCAGGGGCCTTGGCAGG
>CAYMIP010000082.1:6822-9263 GCA_964390575.1 uncultured Desulfocurvus sp.
TGGCAGGGGCCTTGGCAGGAGCCTTGGCCGGAGCCTTGGCAGGGGCCTTGGCAGGAGCCTTGGCAGGGGCCTTGGCGGGTGCCTTGGCGGGTGCCTTGGCAGGAGCCTTGGCAGGGGCCTTGGCGGGCGCCGGAGCTTTCTTCGCCGGGGCTTTCTTGGCCGGGGCCTTGGCGGGTGCCTTGGCGGGGGCCTTGGAAGCAGGTGCGGTCTTCTTGGCCTTTTCGAGCGTCTTCATCGCGTACTCCGCGCCGGTGCGCAGTGCTGTGACGTTGATTGCCACGATCTTGGCTGCCATCACCTCTGCCAGACAGTCCTCCACGGTGGACAGGCGCACCATGCCCGTGGCCGCCACATAGGCCCCGAGCATGATCGTGTTCACCGCGCGCGGATTGCCAACCTTGTCGGCCAGTTCATTGGCCGGAACAAGCACACTTTTGATGCGACCGCCCCGCTCCACCAGGCCCTCGGGCACCAGGGAGGAGTTGACGATCTGGATGCCGCCGTCCTTCAGCCGGGGCTGGAACTTGTCCAAGCTCGGACGGTTCATGACGATGAGGCTCATGGGCCGCTCGATGATGGGCGAGCCGATCTCCTCCTCGGAGAGCACCACGGTGCAGTTGGCCGTGCCGCCGCGCATCTCCACCCCGTAGACCGGGATGTAGGTCACGCTCAGCTTCTCGCGCATGCCGGCATAGGCCAGCAAATTGCCGATGAGCAGCACGCCCTGGCCGCCGAATCCGGCCATGATCACATCAATGTATCTGCTCATTTGCCTTCTCCTGACACACCAGGGGCGATCAGCGACCCGCAGGTGGCGTCGCCTTCCAGCTCCTTGTACACGCCCAGCGGGAAGTAGGGGATCATCTCCTCGGTGATGCGCTTGTTGGCCGCCACCGGGCTCAGGCGCCAGTTGGTGGGGCAGCCGGACAAGAGCTCCACGAAGCCGAAGCCCAGGCCCTTGGTCTGGGCCTCAAAGGCCTGGCGCATGTACTTCTTGGCCTGGCGGATGTTCTTCACCGAGTCCAGGCTGCCGCGCGCGCAGAAGGCCGTGCCGCCCAGCTGGGCAATGATCTCGGCCATGCGGATGGGCGAGCCCTCGCGGTCCTTGCAGCGGCCGCCGGGGCAGGTGGTGGTCTTCTGGCCGATGAGCGTGGTCGGGGCCATCTGGCCGCCGGTCATGCCGTACACGGTGTTGTTCACAAAAACCACGGTGACCCGCTCGCCACGGTTGGCGCAGTGCATGATCTCGGCCATGCCGATGGAGGCCAGGTCGCCGTCGCCCTGGTAGGTGAAGACGAACCTGTCCGGCCGGGCGCGCTTGATGCCCGTGGCCACGGCCGGGGCGCGGCCGTGCGGGGACTCCACGGTGTCGACCTGGATGTAGTTGTACAAGAACACGGAGCAGCCGATGGAGCTGGCGGCCACGGTCTTGCCGGTCAGGTCCATCTCGTCCAGGAGCTCGGCCACCATGCGGTGGGCGATGCCGTGGTGGCAGCCGGGGCAGTAGTGGGTGGCGCGGTCGGCCAGGGCCTTGGGCCGGGTGAAGACCAGTTCTTCGCCCGCCTGTGCGGCCGGGGCTGCGCTCTTGGCCTTGGGCATGGCTATTTCCTCCCCAGCGCGCGCAGGATGGGCGCTTCGAAGTCATCAGGGCTGGGCATGTTGCCGGGGTAGACGCAGAACAGCTCGGAGTCGCCGTGCTTGCGCACGGACAGGCGCACGTCCTCCACCATCTGGCCCAGGTTGTGCTCGATGGTCAGGAAGCGCTTGCCTTCCTGGGCCAGCTTGGCCAGGGCTTTTTCGGGGAAGGGGTAGAGGGTTTTGGGCCGGAACAGGCCGACCTTCTTGCCCTTCTTGCGCAGGGCGCGCACGGCGTTCTTGGCGATGCGGCCGATGGAGCCGTAGGCCACCACCACCAGCTCGGCGTCCTTGACCTCAAAGGTTTCGAACTCCACCAGTTTTTTCCAGGTCTCGTACTTGGCCTCAAGCTTCCTGTTCTGGCCGGCCAGTTCGCCGTCCATGAGGTACAGGGACTTGATGATGCGATGGGCCCGGGGTTTCTTCCCCGCCTTGGGGCCCGCGCCCGTGCCCTCCAGCCGCCAGTCCTGGCCCTCGGCCGGATCGGCCAGGGTGGCCGCGCGGCGTTTGATGGGCTCCTTCATCTGGCCGATGATGGCGTCGCCCAGGATGAGCACCGGGCTGCGATAGGCAAAGGCCAGGTCAAAGGCCCTGTGCGTCATGTCATAGGCTTCCTGGGCGCTCGAGGGCGCCAGCACCAGCAGGCGGTAGTCGCCGTGGCCGCCGCCGCGCGTGGACTGGAAGTAGTCGCCCTGGCTGGGGCCGATGTCGCCCAGGCCCGGGCCGCCCCGGTTCATGTTCACGAGCACAGCCGGGATCTCGCTGCCCGCCATGTAGCTGATGGCCTCCTGCTTGAGGCTCATGCC
>CAYMIP010000083.1:0-9103 GCA_964390575.1 uncultured Desulfocurvus sp.
CCGCGCTCGGCCTCGTCCAGCTGGAGCGAGGACACGCCCAGGTCGAGCACTGCGCCGTCGATGCCGTCCCACCCGGCTTCCTCAAGGGCAGTCTCAAAGGAGCTGAAGGGCAGGTGGAAGGTTCTGGCCCGGCCCGGAAATTCTTGCAGGCGCTCCTGCGCGAGCTCAAGCGCCTGTTCGTCGCGGTCCAGGCAGACCAGCTCGGCCCCGCCTCCGGAAGCCCGCAAGAGCCCCAGGCTGTGCCCGGCCAGGCCCAGGGTTCCGTCCAGGTAGCGGCCGCCGGCCCTGGGGGTGATGTAGTCCACCACCTCCGCCAGCATGACCGGGATGTGGGGGGCTTCGCGTGCTTCACTCATGGCCATCTCATCCTAGAAGGGCAGGGTGATGTCCGCTCTGGCCATCTCCCCGGAAACGTCCGTGTGGCTCTGCTCAAGCAAAGCCTCGAAGCGGTCTTTGTCCCAGATCTCAAAGCGCTTGCCCACGCCAGCCAGCACGATGTCCCGGTCGATGCGGCCGCTCTTGCGCAGGTGCGTGGGCAGCTGGATGCGGCCCTGCTTGTCCAGCACCACCTCAACATAGCCCGCATAGGCCACGCGGCGCATGTCCTGCAGCATGGTCGAGGGCGCGGCCAGCTTGGTCTCCAGCTCCTGCACAAAGGCGTCCCACTGGGCCGGGGTGATGCCGATGATCTGGCCCTGGAACAGGGTCAGCACCACAGCGCCCTCCGGCGATTCCGCCAGAAGCTGGTCGCGGAACTCCGGGGTCAGCATGAGCCGTCCCTTGGGGTCCAGACTGCGGTGGGCATGACCGAGTAGGCGCACTGTTCCTCCTGTCTATACCACTAATTCCCACGTATTTCCACTTCGGCCCACTTTTTTATGAATTCCAGGGTAAAGTCAACACAAAAAACATTTTCATCTGCTGAAAATGAGGATAGAGATCAACGCAGATTTCCGGAGTCCGCGCAGTCATGCAGAACAGTGAGCGATGCGTGGTGGTTATGGGCCCGGCTGGCGCGGCCGGTCGGTGCGGCCAGGAAGAAAAAAACGCAGGGCCACTGGCCTGGGCCGGAATCCTCCGGCAGCCCGGACGGTGACACAGGCCCGCCTAAGCCCTCAGGGCCAGTGAGAAGCAGGGAATAATGGCTGGAGAAAAAAAGAAAGCGGTCATCCCGGATGCCCTGGACGAGGAATACTACCAGGTCAACCTGGACATCCTGGAAAGCTTCAGCAAATACCGCCCGCCCCTGGACCTGTTCCGGTTCCAGGAGGACGTGGCGCGTATCATGCCCTTCTGCCGGGGCGGGGAGCGGCTGTCCAACGAGCAGGTGGAGGTTCTGGCCCAGTTGGTGGAGGCCGGGCTGGTCTTCGTCTCCCGCGCCGACCACCCCATCTACGTCAAGCACATCAGCTACCAGCTGGACCTGGTGCTGGTGGACAAGAACCTGCACGAAACCGAGATCGCCGACATCTTCACCCAGGCCCTGACCCGGCGCCTGGCCGAGTTCTTCGACCAGCCCGTGCCCATGGTGCTGGCCAGGCTCTGGACCGACATCATGGTCCTGACCGAGTACCTGTACCACGACATCCACCGCATCCGCGCCCTGGCCCGGCGCCTGCACCAGACGCACAGCCTGGAGAACCACTCCTTCAACACAGCCATCCTGGGCCTGGCCATCCACGCCAAGGCCAAGTCCGTGCAGTACGAGGCCGGGGACATCAAGCGCAAGGTCTTCGACCACCTGACCGCCGGGCTCTTTCTGCACGACCTGGGCATGAGCAAGATTCCGGCCTTCATCCGCGAGAAGACCAAGCCGCTCACCCCGGACGAGCGGGGCAAGCTCCAGCGCCATCCCCAGGTCGGCTACGAGATGCTCTCCAAGCTCGACCTGCGCTTCCCGGAGGTCGAGGAGTGCGTCACGGACCACCACGAGCGCATCACGGGCTCCGGCTACCCGCAGAAGAAGCAGGGCATAGCCCTGGGCGATGTGGGGCGGCTGTGCGCCCTGGCCGACTCCTACTGCGCCATGACCGTCAAGCGGGTCTACGCGGAGGCCCAGGAGCCCATGAAGGCCATCGGCGCCCTGACCCAGGACCCCGGCTACGACGCGGAGCTGTCGCGCATGCTCCAGGCGTTGCTGGTCTCCTACGGCATGCACAAGTAGCAGCGGGCGTTTCCGCGCTACGTATTGTCGCCACGACGAATGCTTTCGGGGTTCCCATGGCCGGAAAAGTGTGCCATGTTTGGGTATTGTTTTCAGGCCAGGGCAGGAGGAACGCATGGGCGGGGACAACCGCAGGACGATCTTGGTTCTCACCGAGCGGCCTGATGACTACAGCCGCGACCTGGGGCGCCTGGGCCTCACGCTGGAGTTCGCCCCCAGGGTGTCCAGCCTGCTGGACAAGTTGCAGGACACCCCCATCAGCGGCTTTGTGTTCGAGGTCGACCGGATCATGCACGCCAAGCGCGCGGAGCGCGACCACCTGCTCAAGCTCGCCGGCTCCTTCCCGCTGCTCAGAACCATGCGCAAGGGCGAGGACTGCGCCCTGTCCTACCTGGACGACCCGGCCAGCTTCGCCCGGAACGTCAAGGCCTTCAGCCCCCGCTGCGTGCGCTGCCACACGCGCGTGCCGGTGCGCTTGAACGTCCTCATCGCCGCTGAGGAAGACCCCTCCTTCGCCAACGCCACCAGGGCCAATCTCCTGGACATCTCGGCCAGCGGCGCCTTCGCTTACAGCCTGGAGGACTTCGCCGCCCAGGAGTCTGTGCGCCTGCGCATCCTGGAGCTCACCGACCCTGCGCCCATCTACGCGCACGTCCGCTGGCGCAAGCCTTGGGGCAAGGCCCACACCCTGCCGGGCCTCGGCCTGCTCTTTGTGGACATCCGCCCCGGCCAGCTCGAAGAACTCATGACCCGCTACGTCTCGGCCCCCGAGGGCTCTGATCTGCTGAAAAAGGACGGCTGAGGGACGCTGCCCTTGTCCCCTGCCGCACGCTGGATTCCTTGGGCCGTGCCGCCCGTGCCAGCCGTGCTAGCCGGGCCAGCCGTGTCAGAGGATGCCCGCAGGCTCCCTGTTCGTGAAAAGAAACAGCCCGGTGGTTTCTGCAATTTCCACAGCCCGAGCAGGAGGATGTCATGAGCGAGGATCGCCTGGGCCAGCAAGTGCTTGTCCTGACCGACCGGCCTGAGGACTACGGCGCGGACATGCAGCGCCTGGGGCTCACGGCGCAGTATGCCCCGTCTGCGGCCCATCTGCTGGGCCACCTGCTGGACCATCCGGCCAGCGGCTTCGTGCTGGAGGTGGACAAGGTCATGCGCGCCCCCCGCCCGGAGCGCAGCCACATCTTCCAGCTGGCCGGGGTGTTCCCGGTGCTGCGCGTGCTGCGCAAGGGGCGCCAGGGCGGCCTGGCCTACCTGGACGACCCGGACCATTTCTTCTCCAGGGTGCAGGGCTTTCCCGCGCGCGAGGTGCGCCACTGCGGGCGGGTGCCGGTGGCGCTGCGCGGGCTCTTGGCCGCAGCAGCGGACGAGGCCTTTGCCAGCCCGGTCCGGGCCAACATCCTGGACCTCTCGGACGGCGGCGGCTTCGTCTCCAGCCTGGGCGATTTCGGTTTTGAGGAAAACGTGCGCCTCTGCATCGAGGATATCGAGGACCGCACACCCATCCTGTCCAGGATCCGCTGGCGCAAGGCCGCTGGCAAGGCCCGGGCCAGGCACTGCATCGGCCTGCGCTTCCTGAACATCCAGCCTGGGCAGAGCCGGGAGCTTCTGGCCCGGTTCCTGGCCCCGCAGGCCGGGCCGGGCGCTGCACAGGACGAGGCCCCCGGCGCCTAGACCTTGCGGCCCTTGTGCGCATGGATGAAGCGCGCGTACTCCTGGTCCACGTTCAGGATGTGCTCGCCCCACCAGTTGGTGAGGTAGTCGTTGATGCGGGTGGCGCTGGCCAGAAAGGCCTCCGGCCCGGCTGACTGGACCTTGTCGAGCTGGGCGTGCAGTTCCACGGTGAACTCCTGCAGCGTGCGCAGGAAGATGTCGTGCAGGCTCATGTGGCCGTAGATCTTCGGATACCCGTACTTCAGCAGCAGGGTCTCCTCGGTGAAAAAGTGCCTGAAGGCGTACGCGCGCATGCTGTAGATGAGGTGGATGACGTCGTGGAGCTGGACGGGCTTGGTCCGGGCCGCCTCGATGAGCATGGCGGACCGCATGCAGATGTCGAAGAAGCCCTGGTGCTGCTCGTCGATATCATCAATGTCGAGCATGTATTCCGGTTTCCACAGGTTCTGGAGCACGTCCATCTTTCCTCCCCGCGCAGTTCTGGCGTTCTGGCAGGCCTATAGCGTCATCGGCGGCCCGAAGACAAGGGCCAGGCGCCCTGGCGCGTTGCCTTTGCGCATTGTTTCGGATATTTTTTGGGGGAGTCCCGCGACCGTTCCCCCCGGCCCTTGCCCCACTGGGGCATACCTGAGGAGGTCCGCCATGCGTCCGCGCATCCTTGCCCTGGCCCTGATCTGTTGTCTTGCCGGGTGCGCTGCTTGCGCCCCGAGTAACCCAGACACTCTGCGTCGGGAGGCTACTCTACGTACCACTGTCAACGTGGAGCAGGGCATCCGCTCCGTGTACAAGAGCCTGCGCGCCGGTCTGGAGGAATGCGCCGGGCCGACTCGGGCGGATCTCTTCGAGACGGAAGGGACAGGCTGGATAAAGATTTCCATGCCAGGATTTGCGAGAGGAGAAGCAATCCTGCTCTACTATGACCTAACGACCCAGGGGCAGAACGCGACCCTGATTGAAGGCTACGCGGCCCATAATATGGGAGGATGGCCGTCCACGGTCCGGTACACGGAGCGCTGGGCCAAGGGTGAGAAGGGATGCCCATAATAAGATTTGCGAGAAACCGAGGGCAAACACAACAGGAATCACCCCAACACAAGCTCTCGCTTGTAGCCCTGGAGTTCACCCCGTCTCACTCCCCCGCAAACTCCTGCCCGGTCTTGAGCAGGTGCGCCGCCAGGGGCGAGATGGGCGCGTTCACCGCCCGCACCAGATTCACCGGACTCATGTAGTCCCTGGTCCAGTCCAGCGTCAGGCGCACGCAATCCGGGCCGTCGGTTTTGGCCTCGGCCACCAGGGCGCGCACGTCCGTGGGCTTGGGGCCGTTCTTGCTCTTGCGCTCCACCACAAAGCTCTGCTGCTTCATGAGCTCCAGCCACTGCGCCTGCCAGCGCGCCACATCTTCCGCAGCGCCCGTGTAGCGCACCAGGAAGTCTTCGCGCACGGCCTGTTTGGTGCGCTCCGTCACGCCCATGGCCTCGATGCTGAGCGGGGCCAGGCCCGCGGGCATCTGCGCGGCCAGGGTGGAGAGCACTGTCTCCGGCGCAATGGCCTCGCGCAGGGTCAGGGTGAACCACTCGCCCCTGCTCTCCACGCCCACGGGCAGCGCGCGGCCAAAGGAGATGCGCGGCATGGGGTGGAAGCCCGCGCTGAAGGACAGCGGGAACCGCGTGCGGCGCAGGGCGCGCTCCAGAATGCTCTGCAGCTCCAGCTGGCTCAGGTACGCAGCCTCGCCGAGCTTCTCGTACCAGATGCGGTACTGGGCCTGGCGCTCGCTCAGGTCCGGCTTGGGCGCGGCGTCCGCGGCCTCGACGGCTGGAGCCTGGCCCGCAGCCTGGCCCGTCCCCTGGCCGTTCACGCGGACGTCCGGGCCGTCCTCCTGGTCGCGCCGGAAAAAGACCATGCGCGGGCGGATTTCGTCCTGGCCAGCCTGGCCCAGATGTTTGGTCAGGCGCGACACGCGGCCCTCATGGCTGCACACCCCGCAGTTGCGGCAGGCCCCGTAGCGGCAGTCCTCGGTGCTGCTCCCGGCCAGGGCGCGCCTGCGCTCGGTCAGCAGAAACTCCCTGGACACCCCGCAGTCCAGGTGGTCCCAGGGCAGCGGCCCGTCCGGATCGCGCGCGGCCTGGAACTCCTCGGCCGTGAGGCCGTGCTCGGAGAGCGCCTCCAGGTAGGGCTCCAGGCGCAGGTGGTCGCGCCAGCTGGAGAACAGCGCGCCCTTGCGATAGGCGCTCTCCACCACCGGGCCGAGGCGTCTGTCGCCACGCGAAAACACGCCCTCCAGAAAGCTCATCTCCGGCTGGTGGTACTTGAGGGTGATGCGCTTGTAGGGTTTGAGGGCGTCCTTGATGCGGTAGATGCGGCGGCGGATCTCGTCCATGCCGATTTGACCCTCCCACTGGAAGGGCGTGTGGGTCTTGGGCACAAAGGGCGACACCGCAGCCGTGACCTGCAGGCGCTTGACGTGGCGGCCCGCAGCGTCGCGCACCTTGACGCAGAGCTCGGCGATGGCGTCCAGGTCCTCGTCGGTCTCCGTGGGCAGGCCGATCATGAAATAGAGCTTCACCTGCTGCCAGCCGTGCTCGAACAGGGTGCGCACGTGTTCGAGCAGGGCCTCCTCGCTGATGCCCTTGTTGATGACGTCGCGCAGGCGCTGGCTGCCCGCCTCCGGCGCCAGGGTGACCCCGGTGCGGCGGATGCTGGCCATGCGGCCCATGATGTTTTCTGACAGGGAGCCCACGCGCAGGGACGGCAGCGAGATGGTCACCTGCTCCGCCGCGCAGCGCGAGAAGGTGGTGTCGAACAGCGTCTCCAGGGCCGAGTAATCGCCGGTGCTGAGCGACAGCATGGAGATTTCCTCGAAGCCCGTGGCGCTGACAGCCTCTATGAGCTGGGCTTCCAGGCGCTCCGGGCTTTTCTCGCGCACCGGGCGGTAGACCATGCCCGCGTGGCAGAAGCGGCAGCCGCGCGTGCAGCCGCGCGCCAGCTCCAGGGTGTAGCGGTCGTGTATGGCCTGGCCAAAGGGCACCGCCGGGGAGGTGGGGAAGGGCGCGTTCTCGATGTCGGCCACCAGGGCCTTCTCCACGCGCTCATAGCCCGGCAGCAGCGGGCGCAGGGCCTTGCCCGGCCCGTCCCAGGCGAACAGGCTCGGCACGTACACGCCCGGAATGTCCGTGAGCTGGCGCAACAGCTCGGCCCGGGGCGTTCCGGCCGCGCGCGCCAGGACGAGGCGCTCCAGAATTTCCGGCAGGGCCGCCTCGCCGTCGCCCAGGACCATGCAGTCCAGGAATTCGGCCAGGGGCTCGGGGTCGAAGCAGGCCCCGCCGCCCGCCATGACCAGCGGCCAGTCGCCGTCCATCCGCCCGTCCAAACGGTCAGCCGCATGCAAGGGGATCTGCGCCAGGTCGAGCATGTACAAAACGTTGGTGTAGCACAGCTCGTGCGTCAGGCTGAAGGCCACGGCGTCCATCTGCGCCAGCGGGGTGTCGGTCTCCAGGGTGGCCAGGGGCGCGCCGTGCTCGCGCAGGATGGCGGCGGTGTCCACGCAGGGGGCGTAGACGCGCTCGGCCTGCATGTGCGGGCGCTCATTGACGGCCTGGGCCAGGATCTTCTGGCCGAGGTAGGACATGCCGACCTCGTACAGGTCCGGGAAGGCCAGGGCCACGCGGACGCGCAGGCTGGCGGGATCCTTGCGCACGGTCCCCCATTCGTTGCCGAGGTAGCGGCTGGGCCGGGACAGCAGGGGCAAGAGTTCCTTCACGCGGGGCTCCTTGGCAGGGACTGGATGTGGGCAGAGACAAAAACGGGGCGGCCGGACCAGCCTGGTCCACCGCCCCGGTCATGGAAGAGAAGGGCGCTGGCGCGCCTGCGCCGCTATTTCTTGAGCAGTTGGGAGAGGCTGCCGCTGCCGGGGGCGATGAGCGTCAGCTTGCTCGAAGCCTCCAGGTACTTGGTCTTGAGCTCCTCCGGGGCCTTCTTGTACTCGTAGAGCACATGGGCCGTGGAGATTTCGCCGGTGATCTCGTTCTCAAAGGGGTAGCCGAAGGGCAGCAGCATCATCTGCACGCCCTGCTGGCTGGGCACGGTCTGGATCACCGCAGGGTCGGTGATGGTCTGCCCGTCGTCGCTCCACTTGCCGATGACAGACTCCCCGTTGATGAGCTTCACAAGCCGGATATCGTAGGCCATGAGGGTGACTCCTTAGGTTTTGGTGAGCCGGAAGGTAGGGGCTCGGGCCTGCCCTGTCAAGGGAAGCGCCCTTGCCAGAAGGCCGCGTACAGGGGTAGTATGGGCCATGACCATCCCTGGAAACCGCGCCCCGGCGCACCGCACGGCGCGTGCGCTGCTGCTGGCCTTGCTCCTGCTCCTGCCACTGCTCGTGCAGGGCTGCTGGACCGCAGAGACGTACATGGCGCGCGTGCGCATCGAGGCCGACGGCAGCTACAAGTACTTCCTGGAGGGCACGGCGGTGCATACGGCCACGCTGTTTGCCCTGCGGCGCGTGGAGTTTGACGCCAAGGCCGGCAAGATCAAGGGCGACGACATCAAGAAGCTGAAGGCCGACGCCGGGGCGGGCCTAGTCAAGGATCTGGAGGCCACGCGCAAGGACCCGCGTGTGCAGAGCGCCACCCCCATTGGCGAGGGGCGCGTGCGCTTCATGGCCTCGGGCAAGGGCAGCATCGCGGGCGGCGAGCTCATTTTCAGCGAACGGACGGCGCCCCTGGCCCATGCCAGCGGGCCGGAGGGTTCTTTAAGCGTTCGGCTCAAGGACGCGGTGGTGGGCCGGGATGCCGAGCCCCTGAAGCTCAAGGTCGCGGGGGACGTGTCCATAATCCTGGCCGAGGGCATCCAGGTGTTGCAGCACAACGCCCACAAGACACCCACAGGGCCCGGCGGGGCATACCGCTGGCGCGTGGAGAGCCCAGGGGAGCCCGCGCCGCACCTGGTGATCCGGCTGCCGAAGCCGTAGCCCGCGTGCTCGTCAGCGCCGTGGCCCGGCGCAGAAAAGTCTTGTCCGCCGGATGGAAACGCGCTAAACGTCACTTCCGCGCCCGGCGACGGGACGGCTTCGGGGACGTAGCTCAGCTGGGAGAGCGATGCGTTCGCAACGCATAGGCCAGGGGTTCAATCCCCCTCGTCTCCACCAAAGAAAACAAGGGTTTACGGCAAAAAGCTGTAACCCCTTTTTTCTTTTTCCTACCCTATTCCTACCCTTTGTGTAACGCGACACTTACATTTGCGCACGGCGACGCTTATTCTTGCCCGGCCTTG
>CAYMIP010000084.1:0-6804 GCA_964390575.1 uncultured Desulfocurvus sp.
TCAACCTGGACGCCAGCTGCGGCTGGGCCCAGGGCAAGGCCGACGTGCTCTACGTGGCCGACGCCTTTGCCGTGGTCAACAAGGTCGTGGAGCTGCTCAAGTAGAGGACCAGGGGCGCTGCCCTGGACCCCGCCAAAGGGACGAGTCCCTTTGGATTCCCATTATGACGAAGCGGCCTGGCGCGGACACGTTCGCGCCAGGCCGCTTCGCATAGCGGAGGATTTCCAAAAGCGTTCTCTCCTGGTTCCCTACAAACGTTTTTGACGTGGGGCGGGGGGTTCGCTTCCCCTCACACCACCAGGCCGTCCGCCATCCTGACCACACGGTCGGCCAGGCCTGCGTACTGCTCGTTGTGCGTGACCATGACCACGCTGAGTCCGTCCTGGTGGATCTGGCTGAGCAGCTCCATCACCGTGGCCCCGGTGGCCGAGTCCAGGCTGCCCGTGGGCTCGTCCGCAAAGAGGATGCGCGCGTCCTTGACCAGGGCCCGGGCAATGGCCACGCGCTGCTGCTCCCCGCCCGAGAGCTGGCCCGGCAGGCGGCTGCCCTTGTCGGCCAGGCCCACGCGCTCCAGGCACTCCAAACCGCGCTTCCGCTGCACCCCAGAAACGGGCCGAAGGCCCCGCATGAAGGGCAGGAGCGTGTTCTCCAGCGCCGTCAGGTAGGGCAGCAGGTAGTGGAACTGGAAGATCACCGCGAACGCGCCGTGGCGCAGGGCGTCGATCTCGGCCTCGCTGGCCTGGGTCAGGTCCAGGCCGCCGTAGCTCAAGCTGCCGGAATCGGGCCGGAGCAGGGTGGACAGGACGCTGAGCAGCGTGCTCTTGCCCGAGCCCGAGCGGCCCACAATGGACACGAACTCGCCCGGCAGAACGGTGAGCGACACGCCGCGCAGAGCCTGGGTGGCGGCGCCGTCCTGGGTGAAGGACTTGACGATGTTGACGGCATCAAGAATGGGGGCATTGAGCGCAGTCTGGACCCCGGCGGGCGTTGCGGCAGCGGAGGCGGTGGGATTCTGGTTGGCGTGGGTCATCGGCGCAGCCTCCTAGAGTGTCACAAGGGCTTCGCTGGGCTCGATGGCCGCAGCCTTCCAGGCCGGGACCAGGGAGGCCAGGGAGGTGAGCAGGGCCAGGATCAGCGCGGTGGCGGCCAGGTGCAGGGGCTCAAAGACCAGGTGCGCGCCGTCCATGAGCTCCAGCACCGCCAGGATGCGGAAGCTGACCGCATAACCCGCCACGTAGCCCACGAGCCCGGCCAAGAGGCCCACGCTGGCGGCCTCGGCGCAGAAGATGGAGAACACGGCCCGGCGCGAGAACCCGAGCGAGCGCAGGATGCCGATCTCCTTCTTGCGCTCGTTCACCGCCGAGAGCATGGAGATGCCGACCATGGAGCAGCCGGTGAGCAGGATCACCAGGCTGACCGACAGAATGAGCTTCTTCACGAAGTGCACGGAGTACATGCGCTGCTCCACGATGTTGCGCAGGGTTTTTATCTCCACCCCCGGCAGCGCCGCCGCAATCTGCTGCACGATCTCCTCGATGGGGCAGCCGGAGCACAGGGCCGCCACCTCCACGAAATTGGCCTTGCCCGGACGATCCGTGGCCTTCTGCACAAAGGAGAGGTCGGCCAGAAGCACGTTGTCGTCCTCGCTCCCTGTGGACGCCAGGATGCCCGTCACCACCAGGGTGCCGTGGCCCAGTGGCACCCTGTCGCCCAGCTTGAGCCCCAGCTTGGCCGCGGCCGCGCTGCCCGCCAGCACCGCGCTCTCGTGCGGCCCCTTGGGTCCGGTCGTGGGCCCGGCCTTGGGCTGCTGCGCGGCGGGCGTTGGAACAGGGGCCGGGACAGTAACGTCCATGGTGGCGGACGAGGGGCCGGTTGCCGGAGAGGCGGTGGCTTTGGACTCAGGCATGGCCTGATGCTCGGCCTCGCCCGCGATCTTGGCCGAGAGCTTGGCCGCAGCCTCTACCGGGGCCTCGCCAGGCAATGCGCCCTGCTCCACCAGCCAGTAGCCCTTGAGCAGCTTCTCCTGCTCGAAGCGCACGCCCACAATGGCCACGGCCATGCCCTGTACGCGGTCCATGACCACGAGCTTGGGCGCGATGACCGAAATGTTCTTGCGCAGGGCAATGCCGTCGATGCGCGCCAGGGTGTCCCTTTCGTCCAGGTAGGTCACGTCAAAAAGCATGTCGCCCAGGGCAAAGCCGCCGTAGCTCACCGTGAGCTTCTCGCTCCTGGGCGAGACCAGGATGTTCGCGCCAAAGCTCACCAGCTTCTTCTCCAGCCCCTCACCCACCACGCGCGAGACGAAATTCAGCGACACAATGGACACCACGCCCAATGTGAACACGAGCAGCAAAAGCAGCGTGCGCACCCATTTCTTGCGGGCGTTTCTGAGGGCGATGGTCAGGATGTTCATGCAACGCCTTTTGGTTTGGTCTGGTCAGGGGCTCCGCCCCTGCACCCCGCCAAAGGGCCTGAGGCCCTCTGGACTCCCCATTTGGCTGCGGATTCTGCGGCGGTTTCCGCCGCAGAATCCGCAGCGACAAAATGGGGGGGGACCGGGGGGAATCATTCCCCCCGGCCTGCGGAGCATGTTTTCTTCTTGCTAAAAGTACCCGACGCCGGCCTTGAGGTCAGCCTCGCGGATGGTCAGGGTTTGGCTGTCGAGGGTGCGGGCCAGGGGCGAGGGGTTGCAGCCGCCCTTGACCTCCATGATCTTGTTGGAGTGGAAGCGCATGCCGCAGTTGTTGCACTTCATGAACTCGCCGTCCTGGGTGTAGCCCTTTTTTTCGCGGAAGCAGACGTCGCAGGCGTTGAGCGCGGTGCGCAGGGTGCCGTCCTTGCTCTTGAGAGCGAAGAACTGCACGTCCTTGCCGCCGGTTTTGAAGGTGTAGAAGTGGGCCTTGCCGTCCGAGACGTCGGCCACGGGCAGCTTGACCAGGCCGTCTTGGGCCTTGACCTCTTTGGGTCCGCCGAAGAGGCCAAAGGCCTGGGCGTGTGGCAGGGCGGAGAAAAGCAGCAGGGCCAGGGCGACCAGGGCGGCCAGAATGACGAGGTGTCCGGGGGCGGTGTGGGGGGCCACGTCGGAGGTGGCGACGGCGATGGCGATGGCGCGGGGGCGGTGGGGGGGGCCGGGGCGGTGGTGCTGCATGGCGGGGCGACTCCTTGGTGTGTGGCCGGAGCGGTTGGGGCAAGGCCGGGGACGGAGGTGGAAGAGCAAACCCCCCGTCCCCGGCGGTGCAAACCCTCTCTGCACGGAACGGGAGAAGGCAATCTCCGTGCCAGGTTGAAAAGTGGTGCCAGGGCTGGTGTTTGTCAAGAGGCGCCGGGCCAGGGGCGAGGATTTTGCGCAAGTGTTTGCACAAGCGCGGGCAAGGAGTTGCACATGCGGCCCGAGGCTGCCAGAGCCCGAGGGGGCGCTGCGGGGAGGCCGCAGAGGCACCCGTTTTCTTGGCGAAACGGCTTGACGTTTCGGGGGGAGTCTGGAATAGAAGCCGTGGGGCATTGTTCGCATTTTCACAATAACGGCATGGGCGTTCGGTCGGCTGCCTCCCAGGGGAGGGGGTCGAGACGGGTGTCCTCTTTTCCGATTGAAAGCAGGGGTATGGCATGGGGCTTGAGCAACGGATCGCGGAGCGCTCGGAGGAGCTGGCCGGAAAATGGGCCGACCTCATCCTGGGCACCTATCCGCCCCAGACCCAGGCGGTGTGGAAGCAAAATCTCGAACGCTTTTCCAACCCCGTGGGGCACGCCATCCTTACCGCCACGGCGGAGCTCATCCCGCTGCTGCTGGCCTGGAACGACGCCGACGCCGTGGCCAAGGCCCTGGACCAGCTGGTAAAAATCCGCGCGGTGCAGGACTTCACGCCCAGCCAGGCGCTGTCCTTCGTCTTTCTCTTCAAAAAACTGCTGCGCCAGGAATTCACCCGTGAGCTGTCCGACCAGGGCGCCTTGCAGGAGCTTCTGGCCTTTGAGACCCGGGTGGACAACCTGGCGGTCATCGCCTTTGACCTCTACGTGGCTGCGCGCGACCAGGTGCAGCGCATGCGCGTGGAGGAGGTCAAGCGCGCGCACGTGAACATCGTGCGCCGGGCCAACCTGATGCATTCGGACGTTGCGGCCCAAAAAGCCGAGTGATTTCTCATGGTGGGTGCGGAGCCGGTCCTGACAAGGGGCTGGGTCGGCCAAACAACAAGCGAGGTGACGGCAGATGAAAGCGATCTATTCACTCATTCTGGTCCTGGCCTTGGTGGTGCTCGCCACGCTGGGCGCGGGCGCGGCAAAGATGCAGATCATCTTCGCGTACTGCGTTCCTGGCACGGCGTTCGTCATCTTCCTGGTCGGGTTCACGGCGAAGATCATCGGCTGGGCCAAGAGCCCGGTGCCCTTCCGCATCCCCACCACGGGCGGCCAGCAGCAGTCGCTGGACTGGATTGCCCAGAACAAGTGGGACAACCCTTCCACCGGCCCGCAGACGGCCATGCGCATGCTCCTTGAGGTGCTCACCTTCCGTTCGCTGTTCCGCAACACCAAGGTGATCCTCAGGCACGACGACGGCAAGAACCCCATCGTGGCCTACGTCTCGGCCAAATGGCTGTGGCTCTTCGCCCTCCTCTTCCACTACTCTTTCCTGGTCATCGCCCTGCGCCACATGCGCCTCTTCCTCCAGCCCGTGCCCCAGTTCATTGTGGCCGTGGAGTTTGTGGACAGCGTGCTGCAGATCTACACGCCCATCGTGTACCAGACCGACCTGCTCATCCTGGCTGGCGCGGGCTTTTTGCTGGCGCGCCGCCTGTACGACGCCAAGCTGCGCTACATCTCGCTGGTGAACGACTACTTCCCGCTGCTCCTGATCCTGGCCATCGCCCTGTCCGGCATGTACATGCGCTACATCGCCAAGGTCGACGTCATGGCCATCAAGGACGTGGTCATGGGCCTGACCACCTTCAAGTTCAAGACCCCGCCGGCCACCATCGACGTCAGCTTCTACGTGCACGTCTTCCTGGTCAGCACGCTCTTGGCCTACTTCCCCTTCAGCAAGCTGATGCATTTCGGCGGCGTGTTCCTCTCGCCCACGCGCAACCTGCCCAATGACACCCGCATGCACCATCACGAGAACCCGTGGAACAACCCCGCCATCAAGCCCCACAGCTATGAGGCGTATGAGGATGACTTCCGCGAGCCCATGTTCGAGGCCGGACTGCCCCTGGAGAAGAACCCGGAGGAAGCCGCCTAAACAGGCGCGTGGCATCACGGGCGAATCAGCACGTAACTTTTTCCGCGAGGAGAAGACATGGCGAAGATACTCAAACCCGATGAAATGCTCAGAAGCATTAGCTACACTCCGCCGGCAACGGACTGGATGGAGACGCCCAATGATCTGAGCCCTGGCCGCTTTGCCTATCCAGCCAAGCTGGACAAGGTCGAGTACCTGATGCACGAGGTCCCGGGCGTGTTTGGCAACCCGCGCACCTGGAACCCCTCCGACGCCGACTGGCAGCTGCCCCCCAACTGGAAGGAGATCGTGGTCAACGGCTTCCGCGAGCGCCTGGACAAGTACCGCTCGCTCAAGCTGTTCATGGACATCTGCGTGCGCTGCGGCGCCTGCGCCGACAAGTGCCACTTCTTCATCGGCGGCGGCGACCCCAAGAACATGCCCGTGCTGCGCGCCGAGCTCATGCGCTCCATCTACCGGGGCGAGTTCACCCTGGCCGGCAAGATCCTGGGCAAGCTCACCGGCGCCCGGGTGATGGAAGAGGACGTGCTGAAAGAGTGGTTCCTCTACTTCTATCAGTGCACCGAATGCCGCCGCTGCTCGCTCTACTGCCCCTACGGCATCGACACCGCCGAAGTGACCATGATGGCGCGCGAACTGCTGCACCTGGTGGGCATCAACATCAACTGGATCCTGGAGCCGGTGGCCAACTGCACCCGCACCGGCAACCACTTAGGCATCCAGCCCCACGCCTTCAAGGACATCGTCGACTTCATGCTCGACGACATCGAGACCATCACCGGCAAGCGCGTGAAATGCCCGCTCAATGAAAAGGGCCACGAGATCCTGTTCATCACCCCCTCGGGCGACGCCTTCGCCGACCCCGGCATCTACACCTTCATGGGCTACCTGATCCTGTTCGACGCCATCGGGCTCGACTTCACCATGAGCACGTACGCCTCCGAGGGCGGCAACTTCGGCCTGTTCACCAACGCCGACATGATGAAGGCCATCAACGGCAAGATGTACGCCGAGGCCAACCGCCTGGGCGCCAAGTGGATCCTGGGCGGCGAGTGCGGCCACATGTGGCGCGTGGTGAACCAGTACATGGACACCATGAACGGCGCCATGCAGGGCCCGCAGATGCAGACCCCGGTGAACCCCATCACGGGCACGGTGTTCAAGAACGCCAAGCAGACCAAGATGGTGCACATCGCCGAGTTCACCGCCGACCTCATCAAGCACGGCAAGCTGAACTTCGACAAGAGCCGCAACTCGAACATCATCGCCACCTACCACGACTCCTGCAACCCGGCGCGCGGCATGGGCATGTTCGAGGAGCCCAGGTACGTGCTGAACAGCGTGGTGGACCAGTTCCACGACATGCCGGAGAACACCATCCGCGAGCAGACCTTCTGCTGCGCAGGCGGGAGCGGCCTGAACACCGACGAGATCATGGACATCCGCATGCGCGGCGGCCTGCCCAGGGGCAACGCCCTGCGCCACGTGCAGGAGAAGCACGGGGTCAACACCATGGCCTGCGTCTGCGCCATCGACCGCGCCACCCTGATCCCCCTGGCCGACTACTGGGC
>CAYMIP010000084.1:6904-8916 GCA_964390575.1 uncultured Desulfocurvus sp.
CAGAAGACCTGCATGAAGTGCCATACCAACAAGGCGGAGTTCTGCGACAAGTGTCACCTTGACGCGAGCGTGACCCCCTACTGTTGGGATTGCCACATCCAGCCGGAGGGGTTGAAGAAATGAACCACACCAGAAGAAACTTCCTGAAATTCGCCGGGCTCACTGCGGCGGGGCTCTGCGTGGCCTCCGCCGGCGGCGCCCTGGCCGTGTCTGGCGCCGGGTCGACCATCAAGGACGGCGAAAAGGCCCTCAAGGCCAAGCGCTGGGGCATGGTCATCGACTCCAAGAAGCTCGGCACCAAGGAAGCCATCGACGTGTTGGCCAAGGCCTGCCACTCTGTCCACAATGTGCCGAACATCCCAGGCAAGCAGAACGTCAAGTGGATCTGGGCGGACTCCTACGAGCACGGCTTTGACCAGCCAAACAACTACATGGAAGAGTCCGTGGAGAAGCGCCAGTTCGCGCTTTTGTGCAACCACTGCACCAACGCCCCCTGCGTGCGCGTGTGCCCCACCCAGGCCACCTACAAGCGCCCGGACGGCATCGTGGCCATGGACTACCACCGCTGCATCGGCTGCCGCTACTGCATGGCCGGCTGCCCCTTTGGCGCGCGCAGCTTCAACTTCATGGAGCCGCGTCTGCACCTGGACCTGGCCACCCTGAACAAGGAGTTCCCCACGCGCATGCGCGGCGTGGTCGAGAAGTGCAACTTCTGCGTGGAGCGCCTGGCCATGGGCAAGCAGCCCGCCTGCGCCGAGGCCTCAAACGGCGCGGTGGTCTTCGGCGACCTGTCCGACCCGGCCAGCGAAGTGCGCAAGCTCCTGCGCGAGCACTACACCATCCGGCGCAGGCCGGCGCTCGGCACCGAACCGGGCGTCTACTACATCATCTAGGGGGGCGGTCATGCTCGAAAAAGCACTCAAAGGAAGTCCCAAGTACTACATCTGGGTCGGGTTCCTGCTTCTGGTCATCCTGGGCGCCTCCGGCATCTACCTGATGCAGCTGATGCAGGGTCTGACCATCACCGGCATGAGCCGCGACGTGTCCTGGGGCTTCTACATCGCCCAGTTCACCTACCTGGTCGGTCTGGCCGCCTCCGGCGTCATGATCGTCCTGCCATACTACTTCCACAACTACAAGAAGTTCAAAGATCTCGTGATCTTCGGCGAGTTCATGGCCATCGGCGCGGTGGTCATGTGCCTGGGCTTCATCGTGGTCGACATCGGCCAGCCCCAGCGCATGCTGAACGTGATGCTCTACCCCACGCCCAACTCCGTTCTGTTCTGGGACATGGTCGTGCTGAACGGCTACCTGATCCTGAACGTGCTGGTGGGCTGGACCTGCCTGGAGTGCGACCGCCAGAACCTGCCCCACCCCAAGTGGAGCAAGACCCTGGCCTATGTCTCCATCGTCTGGGCCTTCTCCATCCACACCGTGACGGCGTTTCTGTACCAGGGCCTGCCCGGCCGCCACTACTGGCTCACCGCCATCCTGGCCGCCCGCTTCCTGGCGAGCGCCTTCTGCTCCGGACCGGCCATCCTGCTGCTGGTCATCATGCTCACCCAGAAGGTGACCACCTTCAAGGCCAACGTCGAGGGCATCGCCACCCTGGCCAAGATCATCACCTACGCCATGATCGTCAACGTGTTCTTCTTCCTGCTGGAGGTGTTCACGGCCTTCTACTCGGGCATCCCCGGCCACACCCACTCCATCGTGTACCTGTTCAAGGGCCTGGAGGGCCACGCCGAGCTGGTGCCCTTCATGTGGACCGCAGCAGCGCTGGCCATCGGCAGCCTCTGCCTTTTGATCCCGCCCCGCTTGCGCGACAACCTGAAGATCCTGCCCTGGTCCCTGGCCATCCTGGTCATCGCCACCTGGATCGACAAGGGCCTGGCCCTCTTGATCGGCGGCTTCAACCCGACCCCGTTCGAGACCATCGCCACCTACTGGCCCACCGGCAAGGAGCTCATCATCTCGGCCATGATCTACGCCATCGGCGCCCTGGTGGTGAC
>CAYMIP010000085.1:0-8656 GCA_964390575.1 uncultured Desulfocurvus sp.
CTGGAGACCCTGCTCCGGCGGCGGCACTTCCAGGAGGGCCGCTATGTTCTGGAGAAACGCCGCGTGAACCTGTTCAAGCAGGTTGTGGCGCCGCAGGTGGAGCGCTACCGCCCGCGCATGGAGGACCGGGGCATCGCCATCGACCTGTCCATGGGCGGCATCCCGGATGAGCCCATCCACCTCATGGCCGACCTGGGCCTCATCGCCCAGGTGTACGCCAACCTCTTCTCCAACGCCGTGAAGTACACCCGCGCCGTCACCGGCCCGGACGGGCTGCCGCGCAAGTTCATGGCCTACGGCTGGGACATCCAGCCCGACGCCTTTGGCGAAGGACAGCCGGGGGCGAAGCTCAACGTCTTCACCACCGGGGCCGTGGTGCCCGAATCCGAGCGCGCAGGGCTGTTCCAGCCGGGCTTCCGCTCCACCTCCGCCGGGCGGGAGCACGGCACCGGGCACGGCCTGGCCTTTGTGCACCAGGTGGTGGAGCTGCACGGCGGGCTGGTCGGGTACGAACCGTCGGAGCTGGGCAACAACTTCTACATCGTGCTGCCGCTGGAGGCGGGGGAGTAAGAACCCAGGGGCTCCGCCCCCTGGACCCCCGCCAAAGGGCCTGAGGCCCTCTGGACTCCCCATGACGCCGAAAGGGCTGGTCAGGCTTTCGCCTGACCAGCCCTTTCGGCTGTGGGAGAGGTCCGGGGGAGCCCTTTCCCCTGGCAGGCGGCGGTCGCCCTACATGCCCAGCGGCTCCTGCCGGGTCAGGCAGTGGATGGTGCCCAGGCCCCAGACCAGGTCCACGGCGTGGATGCCGATGACGGGCCGTGCGTTCTTGCCGGAGAAGCATTCGGACAGGATGCCCAGGGCCAGGCGGTCCTGCGCGTCGTTGAAGGTCGGCACCAGCACCGCCGCGTTGGTGATGAGGAAATTGGCGTAGCTGGCGGGCAGGCGCATGCCGTCGAAGAACAGCGGCGCGGGCGTGGGCAGGCGGATGACCTCGGGCCGGGAGCCGTCCTCCAGCCGCGCCCCCTCCAGGCGCTCGCGGTTTTCTTCGAGAATGGCGTGATTGGCGTCCGCCGGGTTGCGCTCCTCGCACAGCACCAGGGTCGAACGGTCCACAAACCGGCAGAAGTCGTCCACATGGCCGTGGGTGTCGTCGCCCACAATGCCCTTGTTCAGCCAGATGGTGTTGCTGACGCCCAGCGCCTGCGCGAACACGGCCTCGTAGTCCGCGTGGGTGAAGCCGGGGTTGCGCACCTGCACCAGGGGGTCCAGCAGGCATTCCTCGGTGGTCAGGAGCGTGCCGCAACCGTTCACGTCCAGCGCGCCGCCCTCAAAAACCACGTGGCGGCCCTGGTGCGTCACGGGCACGATGTCCAGGCCCAGCAGGCGGGCGATGGCCGCAGGCACTGCCGCGTCGAGCTTATATTCCGGGTACTTGCTCCAGGCGTCGAACCCGAAGCCCGCGATGGCCACCCGCGCGCAGCACTCGTCGCGGCGTTCGACAAAGCACGGCCCGCAGTCGCGCATCCAGCCGCGGTCCGTGGGGATGGTGGAGAAGTTCACGCGGGAGAGGTCCACGTGGGCGCGGGCCAGCTGCGCGCGGGCGCGGGACTCGACCTGGGCCGAGGCCACCAGGACGCGGGCGCGTTCGCCCATAATGATTTTGCGGATGATCTCGGCAAAGGCCCAGGGGATGGGCTGGAACTTGCCCGGCCAGTCGCCCGGGGCCTGGGGCCAAGTGATCCAGGTGGCGGCGTGGGGCTCCCACTCCGCTGGCAGGCGAACAGGGTTCCGAACCGCCGCAGCGCTCATGGCCGGCCTACTTCTTGGCCTTGGCCGCGGCTTTTTTCGCCGCAGGCTTGGGGGCCACGGATTCGGCAGCCTTGGGCTTGCCGCCCTTGGCCTTCAGGCCCTTCTTGGCCAGGCGGTCCTGCAGGCCCTTGATGAGCAGCGGCCAGGCCAGGGTGGCGTCGGCGTGGACCTCGGCGAACTGGCCGCCCTCGGCCGGGGGCACGAACTTGCCCCAGGAGATGCCCTCCTGGTAGGTGCAGCCGGACAGGCCGCCCCAGTGCACGGGCTCCGGGCAGATGCGGATGGCGTAGGAGAAGCGCCGCGCGGGCAGGTCGCGCTCCAGGCGCTGGCTCATGACGTCGAAGAACGGCCCCACCTGCTGCGCCCAGTTGCGCGGCACGCCGCCGCCGATGGTGAAGATGGCCATCTTCTTGGCGCCAAACATCTTTTTGGAGTAGCTGAACAGGTCGAGAAAGGGGTTGAACTGGAAGGGCAGGGCCTCGGGGCCTTTCTCGCCCAGCAGATGCCCGAAGTCCTTGGCCAGGATGGAGCAGGCCACGTCCAAAGCCAATTCGGAGTCCGTGAAGGCCGGAATAAAGACCGGCACGCCCTTCTTGTAGGCGCTCTTGAGGATGCCGGGGCCGTTGTACTTCTCGGACAGATGCTTGCCGATGGCCGTGCAGATGAGCTCGCTGGAGAGGTGCGTGACCTTGTCCACGTCCATGAGCTGGCGCATGACCTCGCGCACCACAAGCTCGGCCTGGGCGAAGTTGGCCTCGGGCTCCAGGGTGTCGTAGACGCGGTTGTACCCGGCCTCGAAAAGGTCCTTGTCGTTCATGCGCGCGGGCTCGTACTTGAAGTGCTTGAGCCCGATGGACTCGATGAAGCCGTGGGCCATGAGCGCGCCGGTGGAGACCACCACGTCCAGCCAGCCCTCGTCGATCATCTTGATGAGCAGCTTGCTCTGCTTGGCCACGGTCATGGCGCCGGAAAAGGTGCCCACCACCACGCAGTCGGGGTCAATGACCATGGCCTCCAGCACGTCCAGGGCCTCGCCCAGGCAGCGCCCGCCGAAGGCCGTGCGGCCCATGGCGGTCAAGAGTTCGTCAAAGTCGCTGATCTGGTCCGGGTCCAGGGTGGCCAGCGGGGTCAGGTGGTCTTTGACGCCGTCGTGCAGGGTGCGCTTGATGGACATGGAGGTATCCTTGTGCTGGGGCCTTGGCCGGGGCCTTGTGCCGAAGCCCCCCGCTTCCGGCGCGGAAACGGGGAGGCCCAGGCTTTGGTTCAGCGGACGGGCTTAGAGCAGGAAGACCACGGCGGAGACCGTGGTGGTCCACATATTGGACGTGCCGATGGAGGACACTGCGGCGGAAAAGGAATCGATGATCTTGCCGCTCATGAGGTAGACCTCGCGGCGCTCGTCGTAGCCGATCTCCGGGTCGAAATCCACGCCGAGGGTGGTGGCCAGCATGGTCGAGGCCAGGTCCTCGGCGAAGTCGCCCAGTTCCTTCTCCTCCTCGCCGAAGCTGTGGTGCTCGGAGATGTAGCCGTAGTGCTCCTTGTCCGCAGGAATGGCCATGCCCACGGCGGAGCCCACCAGGCGGCCCTTCTCGTTGGTCTGGTTGCGCGCCATGACGCAGAAGGTGATCTGGCCGGGGTGCAGGGCCTTCACGCCCTCCTCGATGCTCAGAAGCTCGCAGTTGGGCGGGTAGATGCTGGACACGTAGACAAGGTTCTGTTTTTCGATGCCAGCAGCGCGCAGGGCCAGCTCGAAGGATTGCAGCTTGTTTTTGTGAACGCCCACGCCCTTGGTGAAAAAGGCGCGGGTGGGAACCATGGGATAATTGGCCATTAATGGACCCTCCTGGGCTTGTAATAGCGTCGGTGTCCCGACGAATGACGGCATATATTTTTTTGGGAGGGCTGGCTAGTATAAAATTGGCGCGGCCTTGGCAAGCGCTATTTTCCAGCCGCCTCCGGGTTCTGCTCCAGCGGCCCGGCCAGGAGCTTGAGCTGCCCGCAGGCGGCGGCGATATCCTGGCCCATGCTGCGCCGCAGAAAGGTGGTGATGTGCTTGGAGCGCAGGTAGTGCTGAAAGGCCAGCACATCGGCCTGTTCCGGCGCGCGGTAGGGTGCGGCCACTCCCGTCTCCGGCGGCGGCGGGTTGTAGCTGATGAGGTTGACCTTGCAGCGCCGCTGGCCGAGCAGCCCCACCAGCTGTTTGGCCTGGGTGATGGAGTCGTTGACCCCGCCGAGCATGATGTACTCGTAGGTCACCCGCTCCCGTGGCTTCATGGGGTAGCGGTCCAGGCAGGCCAGCAGTTCGCTCAGGGGCACGCGCGCGGCCTTGGGCATGAGGCGTTCGCGCAGCTCCTGGGTGGGCGCGTGGAGCGAGATGGCGGGCACGGCCAGGCCGGAGTCGCCCAGGAGCTTCAGGCCCTGGGGGATGCCCACGCTGCTGACCGTGCTGCGGCGCGTGGAAATGGCAAGGCCCTCGGCGCTGCCCAGGGTCTCCAGGCTGCGCAGAAGCTCGGTCAGGTTCAGGAGCGGCTCGCCCATGCCCATGAACACGAGGTTCTTGAGCGCGGGCAGCCCGGCCTGGGCCAGGTAGGCCCGGCCCACCAGCACCTGGCCCAGGATCTCGCCCATGCCCAGGTTGCGCGTGAAGCCCAGCTCCCCGGTGGAGCAGAAGGTGCAGGCCATGGCGCAGCCCACCTGGGTGCTCAGGCACTGGGTGTAGTGCCGGCCCATGGGGATGAGCACGGTCTCAATGCGCTCGCCGTCGGCCAGGCGCAGGAGCAGCTTGATGGTGCCGTCGCGGCTCACGCGCACCACGTCCAGCGCGGGCCAGGGGATCTGCGCGCGCTGGCCGAGCAGGGCCTTCAGGTCGCGCGCCAGGTTGGTCATGGCCCCGAAGTCCCGCACGCCGCGCTGCCAGATCCAGTGCCAGAGCTGGTCGGCCCGAAAACGCGGCTGGCGCAGGTCCTCTACCACAAACGCCGTGAGCTCGGAGCGCGTCAGGTTCAGGAGGTCCACCTTGGACGGGGTATTTGCGGCGTCTGTCATCGCCTGAGCATGTACCAGCGCCGGGCAGGATGCACAAGCGGCGGGGGCGGGGCGGCGGGGGATATGCCTCCGGCGGCCAAGGGGCCTTCAGGCCCCTTGGAACCCCCGTTTGGCGGCGTCCACGCCCTTCCCTGCGGCGTGGTTTTGGCGTAGCTTGCGGTCATGGCACCCAGCACCACGGACGCCCGCGCCCGCGAACTTTCAGAACGCCTGGCCACGGTCAAAGGCCGCATGGCCGAGGCCTGCCGCCGCGCTGGCCGCGCCGTGGACGGCGTGCGCCTGGTGGCGGTGAGCAAGTTCCACCCGGCCAGCGACGTGGCCGCCCTGGCACGCGCCGGGCAGCGCGACTTTGGCGAGTCCTACGTGCAGGAGGCCCTGGCAAAACAGGACGAGCTGGCCGGGCAGAATGAACTGGCCGAGCAGAACATTCTCTGGCATTTCGTGGGCGGCCTGCAAACCAAGAAGGCGCGGGCTGTGGCCGGGCGCTTCGCCCTGGTGCACAGCCTGGACTCCGCGAAGCTGGCCCGGGAGCTGGCCCGGCGCGCGGCGGACGCAGGCGTGCTCCAGCCTGTGCTCATCGAGGTCAACCTGGGCGGCGAGGAGCAGAAGGCGGGCGTGGACGAGGCGGAGCTGACCGGACTGGCCGAACTGGCCCTGTCCCTGCACCATAACGGCCTGGGCCTGGACGTGCAGGGCCTGATGTGCCTGCCGCCGGACTTCGACGCGCCGGAGCTGGCCCGGCCCTTCTTCGCCCACCTGCACGAGCTGCGCGACGGCCTGGAAAGCCGCCTGGGCGCGGCCCTGCCGCACCTGTCCATGGGCATGACCGGCGATTTCGAGGCCGCCATCGAGGAAGGCGCGACCATCATTCGGGTGGGCACATCCATCTTTGGCCCGCGCCCCCCGAAAGCCTAGCGGAGCGGGACCAGGAAGCCGCGTCCGGCCTTGCGTATCGCCGGGCCGAATGCTATCCTGTCCGGTGCGGAGGCGTGACTGGCTTTCGCCCCTGCGCCAACATCTGACCCAGGACCGTGCCGCCCATGCACCGCACCCGCCACATGCCCCTGGCCGCCACAGCGGTCCACGCCACGGCCACCCCCCTGGCGAGAACCCTGGCGACAACCCTGGCGCTGACCCTGGTGCTCTGGGCCTCGACGGCGGCAGCGCAGTCCCTGGTGCTCTCGAACCTCGTGGTGGACAACCAGGCCGGCAGCCTCATGACCCGCTTCGGCGTCACCGTGGAGGGAATGGCCGGGATCACCGAGAATCTCCAGAACGGCGCCACCCTGGGGCTCATCTGCAAGGCCAAGCTCAGCGGACGCAGCGGCCTGTTCGGCAGCCCGCAGCTGGCTGCGGCCGAGATGACCAGCCGTCTCAAATTCGACGCCCTGACCAAGGAATACACGCTGCTGCTGCCCGGACGCGAGGCCCCGCTCAAAAACATCCACCTGGACGAACTTCTGCGCGCCGGCTGGGGCGAGCTGAACCTGGACATGGGCTCCTGGCGCATGCTGGAGCGCGGCCAGGAATACACCCTGGCCCTGGACATCCGGCTGGTGCACACGGACATCCCCAACTGGTTCAAGCGCACCCTGTTCTTCTGGTCCTGGGACGTGGCGCCCTCCACCACCTACCAGCTGCACTTCAAGTACTGACGAGCCAGAGGCCGATGAGCAGCATGGACCAGGAGCACCCCACCGACCCCCGGACGCCCATCCGGCTCATGGCCCCGGACGCCCGCGAGCGCACCCGCCGCAAACGCGAGGTGGCCATCGCCCTGGCCGGAGTGCTGCTCATCGTGGTGCTGACCTGGGTGGAGCTGAAGCTCCTGGGCGTGAACTCCTACCTCTTCCTCGGCCTGTTCAACCTGAATTTCATCCTGCTCCTGGTGGTGCTCTTCGTGGTGGCCAGAAACGGGGTCAAGCTCGTGCTGGAGCGCCGCCGCAACGTCCTGGGCTCGCGCCTGCGCACGCGCCTGGTGCTGGCCTTCATCTTCCTGTCCCTGGTGCCCGTGGCGCTCATGTTCTACGTCTCGGCCAAGTTCGTGCAGACCAGCGCGGACTACTGGTTCAAGGCCCAGGTGGAGGACTCCATGGAGCAGTCGCTGGAGATCGGCCGGGCCTTCTACCAGTCCGCCCAGGCGCGGGTGGAGCAGCGCGGGCGCGAGGTGCTCACCCAGATTGCGGCCAACCACTACATCTGGGGCGGCAAGGCCATGGACGCCCACCTGGTGGAGTCCCTGGGGGAGTATGGCCTGGCTGTCATCGGCGTCATCGGGCCCGATGGCCGCGACCAGAACAAGCACCCGCCCCAGGTCTTTGACCGCGTCTGGGCCGAGGCCAGGGGCAAGGTCGACCTGGAGGACCTGAGGAAGAACCCCCGCAACGTCTCGGTGATGCTCTCCAGCGCCGGCAACGACCTGGTGCTGGGCATCCTGCCCGTGGACGAGGGCAGAAGCGGCTTCCTCGTGCTGGGCGAAAGCATCGGCGCCGGGCTCATGTACAAGCTCGACCTGGTGGTGCGCGGCCTGGACGAGTACAAAAAGCTGCGCAAGCTCAAGTATCCCTGGAAGACGACCCTGTACCTGACCCTGGGCGTCATGAGCCTCTTGATCGTGCTCGGGGCCTCCTGGTTCGGCTTCCGCCTGGCCAAGGAGATCAGCGCGCCCGTGCAGGCCCTGGCAGCAGGCACGGAGCGCATCGCCAGGGGCGATCTGACCGTGCGCCTGGAGGACACCTCGGACGACGAGCTGGGCTCGCTGGTGCGTTCCTTCAACCGCATGGCCGAGGACCTGGAGGCCGGGCAGACGCGCCTGATGAGCGCGCACGAGCGCATGGCCCAGCAGTACGAGGAGCTGGAGCGCCGGGGCCGCTACATCGAGGCCGTGCTCGACAACATCACCTCCGGTGTCATCTCCACCGACGCCCTGGGGCGCATCGGCACCGTGAACAAGGCCGCCGAGGCCATGCTCGGCATCCGCGCCGACCAGATCCTGGGGCTCAAGTCCCAGCATCTGGTGCAGGGCGAGTTCTCGGATCTGCTCAAGGAGGCCCTGGTGCAGATCACGAAAAACCCCACAGCCCAGTGGACCCGGCAGATCGAGCTGCCCCTGCAGGGGCGCAGCGCCCGCTTTCTGGTCAACGTGGTGGGCCTGTCTTCCGGCCAGGGCGGCCAGGGCGGCCAGGGCGACGGCACAGGCCTGGTGGCCGTGTTCGAGGACATCACCGAACTGGAGAAGACGCAGCGCCTGGCCGCCTGGCGCGAGGTGGCCCAGAGGATTGCGCACGAGATCAAGAACCCGCTCACGCCCATCAAGCTCTCGGCCCAGCGCCTGCTGCGCAAGTTCGGCCCGGGAATTCAGGACCCGGCCTTTGACGAATGCGGCCAGCTCATCGTGCGCGAGGTGGAGCGCCTGCAGCAGATGGTGGCCGAGTTCTCCAGCTACGCCAAACTGCCCGAGCCGGAGATGCGCTTGAGCGACCTGAACGCCCTGCTGGAGGAGGTCGTGGGCACCTTTGCCACGGCCCACCGGGACATCGCCTGGGTCTTTGCGCCCGACCCGGCCCTGCCGCCCTTCGCCTTTGACTCCGAGGGGCTGCGCAAGGTCTTCATGAACCTCCTGACCAACGCCGCCGAGGCCCTGGAGGGCCAGGAGGGCGGAACCGTGGCCGTACGCTCCGAGCACCTGGCCTCCGCCGGGCGGGCGCGGGTGGCCGTGGCCGACAACGGGCCGGGCTTCACCCCGGAGGAGCGCGCGCGCATGTTCGAGCCCTACTACTCGCGCAAGAAGTCCGGCACGGGC
>CAYMIP010000086.1:0-8626 GCA_964390575.1 uncultured Desulfocurvus sp.
CAGGTAGTCGAAGCCGAACTCGTTGTTCGTGCCGTAGGTGATGTCCGCGCCGTAGGCGGCCTGCCGCTCCTCGTCGGAGAGGCCGTGGACGATGACGCCAACGCTTAAGCCGACGAAATTGTAGAGCTTGCCCATCCAGGTGGCGTCGCGCCGGGCCAGGTAGTCGTTGACCGTGATGAGGTGCACGCCCCTGCCGGTGAGGGCGTTCAAAACCACGGGCAGGGTGGCCACCAGGGTCTTGCCCTCGCCGGTCTTCATCTCCGCGATGCGGCCCTGGTGCAGCACCATGCCGCCCACCAGCTGCACGTCGAAGTGGCGCATGTCGAGCACGCGCTTGCCTGCCTCGCGCACCAGGGCGAAGCACTCGGGCAGCAGGTCGTCCAGGCTGCGGCCTGCCGCCACCTCCTGCTTCCAGGCCGCCACCTGGGCCGGGAAGTCCGCGTCGGCCAGAGCCTGCATCTGGGGCTCCAGGCTGCCTATGCGGTCCACCAGGGGCTGCAGTTTCTTGAGGGAACGGTCGTTGCTCGACCCGAAGATCTTCTTGATAAGGGCGTTGATCATGCGCAAAAACTCCTCAAGCTGGCTGCGGGCAGTCTCCCGGCCAGCGGATTTCGTCGTGTCGCAACAAACCCTTGGGCATTGCTCCAGGGGCCGTCCGTTCTGTTCAGCGGCGGCGCACAGGCTTACAAAAGACCCGGCGCGCGCGCAGGCGTGTTCTCGGACATTTCCGGGGCCGCGTCAAACCCCGGTGACGAGATAACACGTGCGGGGGATTCGTCAACCCGCGCCAGCGACGTTTGAATTTCCCCGGCGCCGTAATTCCGGCCCTGAGCCTGGCCCTCAGCCCGGCCTTCAGTCCTGAACAATGACCTCCAGCCAGTGCCCGACCTGCGCGCCTGGCGGGGCCGTGGCGGCCAGCTGCATGACGCAGCCGCTGCACCCGGTGAGCACATGGCCGGGCACCACCTCCGGCGCGGCGGAGAAGCCCAAAGCCGCGTCCAGCCCGGCCCAGCAGGCCGCGCCCACCCTGGCGGGCAGCTCCGGCGCGCCGAGCTGCATGATGCCGCCAAAGCCGCAGCACCCTCCTTTGCCCGTGGCCTTGGCCGGGGTGCGCAGCCGCGCGCCCAGCAGGGCCGACAAAAGCGTGCAGTCCGCATCGCCGGGGTCCACATGGCAGGGCCGGTGGTAGCCGACGATGGCGGGCGCGCCGCGCCCGGCCTTGGCCGCTGCGCCCCCCTTCGAATCGAGCAGCAGCGCGGCGAGCGGCGTGACGCTGGCGGCCCAGAGCCTTTCTTCGTCCGCGTCGGCGAATAGCCCTGCGCCCGCCCCTGCTGTGGCATAGTCCGCCAGGCCCGTGCGGCAGGTGGCGCAGTAGGCCACGAGCAGCGGCCGCCCGGCCCTGCGCCAGGCCGCGATGTTGGCCAGCCGGGCCGTGTCCTGGTCCTCGGGCAGCCCGGCCACGCCCAGGGTCGAGCCGCAGCAGGAAAACGCGGCTTCCGTCAGGTTCGCGCCTAAACCTCGCAGCAGAAAGCGCGCCGCGCTTGCCCAGACCGTGCGCGGGCCGGAACCCACGCAGCCGTCGAACAGGACCACCGGGCGGTCGCCGTATTTTTGGCGGTACGCCTCCACAGGGAACTTCGTGATGCTGAGCCAGGGACGGAGCCCCTTGCCGGGTCGAAGCCCCCGCAGGCCCTTCAAGGCCAGGCCCAGGGAGGCCGGGGTGAAAACCTCCGGCACGAGCGCCGCGCCTCGGGCGGCCAGGGACCAGTACGGCGCGAGCCTGGTGATCCACTGCCTCCACAGCCACTGGCGGAAGTCCGGGTGCTCGGCGCGCAGCCGGGCCACGAGTTTCGGGATGCTGACGCCCTGGGGACACAGTGTTTCGCACTTGCCGCAGGCCAGGCACAGGCCCGCCAGTTCGGCCACGGCCGTGTCGTCCAGCCCCCCATCCTGTTTTGGGGCGGAAAACTTGGACGGCCCGGCCAGCAGCGCCTTGGCGCGCGGGGACAGCTCCTCGCGGTTCGTCACCGCGAACAAGGGGCAGAGCTCCAGGCAGCAGCCGCACAGGACGCAGTCGTGGGCACCGGCGCGCAGCTGCTTGGCGTCCGCCCTGGGCGCAGGCTTGTCCGCCACTAGGACCAGCCCTTGCCGGGATTCAGGATGCCCGAGGGGTCGAAGACCTTCTTGATGCCCGCCATGAGGCTGCGCTCGGTCTCGCCCAGCTGCCAGGACACGTATGGCCCCTTGGTGATGCCTGTGCCGTGCTCGCCGGAAATCGTTCCGCCCAGGGACAGGGTGAGCCGGAACACGGCCTCCTTGCAGGCCTGGGCGCGCGCGCGCTGGCCCTCGTCGTGCGCGTCATAGATGATGTTCACGTGGATGTTGCCGTCGCCCAGGTGGCCGTAGCAGGCCACGTGGATGCCGTGCTCCGCGCCGATGGCCTGGAAGCCTTCCACGGCCTGGATCGTGCTGCCGCGCGGCACGGCCACGTCCTCGCCCAGCTTGTCCGGCCCGAGCTGGAAGCTGGCCGGGCTGACCAGGCGGCGGATCTCCCACAGCGGCTCCTCTTCCTTTGCCCCCAGGCCTTTGAGCAGGCACAAGGGCCGGGCCGGGGTCAGCGCCTGCTCCAGCCGGGACAGGTCCTCGGCCAGGGCCGCGGCCGAGCCGTCCACCTTGAGCAGCAGCACGGCCTGCGTTTCCTTCGGCCAGGGCACGTCCTTGATCTGGCTGATGCCCCGGCAGGCCACGTGGTCCATGAACTCCATGGCCGTGGGCAATATGCCCGCCCGGAGCACGCCCCGAGCCCCCTCCAGGGCCTCTTTGAGCGAGCCGAAGGCCGCCAGCACCGTGGCCGAGCTCTCGGGCAGGGGCAGAAGCTTGAGGGTGAGCCTGGTGAACAGGCCCAGGGTGCCGCAGGAGCCCACGAAAAGCCGCGTCAGGTCCAGCCCGACCACGTCCTTGTGCGTGCGGCCCCCGGCATTGACGATCTTGCCGCCGGGCAGCACTGCGCGCACGCCGAGCACATAGTCGCGCGTGACGCCGTACTTCACCGCGCGCATGCCGCCTGCGCAGGTGGCCACATTGCCGCCCAGGGTGGAAATCTTGAGGCTGGCCGGGTCCGGCGGGTAGAAAAGTTTTTGCTTCTGCGTGAGGGCCTGGAATTCGGCCGTGATGACGCCGGGTTCAACGTCGGCCGCGAAGTCGTCGGCGCTGATGTCCAGCACGCGGTTCAGCCAGAGCGTCGAGACCACAACCCCGCCAAAGGCCGGGACGCAGCCGCCGCTCATGCCTGTGCCGCGCAGCCGGGGGACAAGGGGCATGCGCTCGGCCTCGGCCCAGCGCAGGAGCTCCACGATCTGCTCTTCGGTCCTCGGGCGCACCACGGCCCAGGGCATGGCCGAGCGGCGGCTGGAGTCCGCGCCGTACACGGCCATTGCTTCCGGCTTTGTGACCAGGCCTTCGCCGGGGAACAGGGCTTCCAGGAAGCGCAGGTGGCTGGGGGTGAGGGCGGGGGCGAGGGATGGGGCGAGTGTGGTCATGGCGTTCCGTCAGGGCAGGTCAGGGGTGGTTTGGCCCGCTGCCAGGGGGCGGGCGGGGGCTATTTCCGGTAGTCCGACAACTGCCGGGCGGTGTCGCGCTGCATGTCACGCTCCTTGATGTCGTCGCGGCGGTCGTGCACGTTCTTGCCCTTGCCCAGGGCGATTTGCAGCTTCACGCGGCCGTTCTTGAAGTACAGGCGCACCGGGATCACGGTCAGGCCCTTCTGGGCGGCCATGGCCTGGAGCTTCTCGATCTCGCGGGCGTGCAAAAGCAGCTTGCGCTCGCGCGTGGGCTCGTGCGGGTCCATGCCCGCGTTGGCATAGGGCGCGATGTGCACCCCGGTGAGCCAGGCCTCGCTTTTGCTGAAGCGCACGTAGCCGTCCATGAAGTTCACGCGGCCCTCGCGCAGGCTTTTGAGCTCCGAGCCCATGAGCACCAGCCCCGCCTCCATGACCTCCAGGAACTCATAGAGCCTTCGCGCCTGCTTGTTGGTGGCGATGAGCTTTTCGCCCGCGTGGGCGTTGGGATTGGGGCACATGATGTTAGCCCCCGAGGTCGTCGTTGTCCAGGAGCGAGGCAAAGAATGTGAGCTCTTCCGGGTATTTGTTGAAAATTGTGTCGCGCACCAGGCGGTTGATCTTGCCCACGGTGCGGCAGGCCAAAACCTCGCGCAGAAGCGCCTTGCACTCGCTCATGCGGGCCTGGCGGATGATGCGCTTGATGCCGGGAATGGCCTGGGGCGAGAGCGAGATGCAGTCGATCTGCATGCCCATGAGGATGGGCACGCAGAAGGGGTCGCTGGCGACCTCACCACATAGGCTGGCCTCGATGCCGGCCTGGTGCGCGGCGTCCACCACGTGCTTGATGCTGCGCAAAATGGCCGGGTGCAGCGGCTGGTACAGGTACGACACGTGGGAGTTGGTGCGGTCGATGCCCAGGGAGTACTGGATCAGGTCGTTGGTGCCGATGCTGAAGAAGTCCACCTCCTCGGCCAGGAGGTTGGCGATCATCACGGCCGCGGGCAGCTCGATCATGATGCCGATGGGCATGTCCTGGTTGAAGCGCTTGCCCTCGGCGCGCAATTCCTCCTGGGCCTCGCGCAGCTTGGCCTTGGCCCGGCGCACCTCGCGCAGGCCGGAGATCATGGGGAACATGATGCTTACATTGCCGTAGGCGGATGCCCGGGCAATGGCCTTGAGCTGGGTCTTGAACAGCTCCGGGTGCAGCATGCAGAAGCGGATGGCGCGCAGGCCCATGGCCGGGTTGGCCTCCTCCAGGGCGCCGAAGCTGGCGATGGTCTTGTCCGCGCCCAGGTCCAGCGTGCGGAAGATGACCTTGCGCGGGCTCATGATGGCCGCCAGGTCGGAATACTTGTCGGCCAGCTCGTCTTCCTGGGGCAGGTCGGTGCGGTTCAGGTAGCTGTATTCCGTGCGGTACAGGCCGATGCCCTCGCCGCCGTTGTCCAGCACCGCCGCCACCTCTTCGATGAGCTCGATGTTGGCCTGGACCTGAATGCGGTAGCCGTCGATGGTCTCGGCCGGGAGCTGGCAGCCCCGGTAGATGCGGCGCTGGTAGTCCTCGAACTGGGCGGCCAGCTCGTTGAACTCGGCCAGCTCGTCCTCGTCCGGGTCCACCAGGATGCGCCCGCCCACCCCGTCCAGGATGACCAGGTCGCCGTCATTTATCGCGTCCTCCAGGTCCGGCGCGCCCACCAGGGCCGGGATGCCCAGGGTGCGGGCCATGATGCCCGTGTGCGAGGTCTTGCCGCCCTGGGCCGTGGCAAAGCCCATGATCTTGGAGACCTCCAGCGCCACCGTGTCCGCCGGGGTCAGGTCGTGGGCCATGATGATGACCCGGCCCTCCACGGCGAGGAGCTCGGGCACGTTGCCCAGCAGCCGGGCCATGACCCGGTCGCTCATGACGCGCACGTCCTGGAGCCGCTCGCGGATGTACAGATCGTCCAGCACGCCGAAGACCTTCTCCAGCTCGGCCACGGCCTTCTCAAGGGCCCATTCGGCGTTGACGCCGACCTCGCGGATGCACTTGGCTGCGGCTCCGGCGAGCTTGGGGTCCTTCAAGATCATCAGGTGGGAGTCAAGGATGTGCTTGTGCTCCTTGAGCTCGGCTGGAATGCGGTCGCGGGCGCTGGCCAGCTCGGCCTCGACAGCGGCGAAGGCCTCGCGCAGGCGGGCTTCCTCGCCCGGAACCAGACTGGGTTGGATGGTCTGGCGGGGCAGCTCGGAGCGGTGCCTGCGGTTGACGAACACGGCCTTGCCGATGGCAAAGCCCGTGGACACTGAGATGCCGCGAATGATGGCTCTGGCCACTATTTCTCCCCGAACTTGGCGGCGAACAGCTCCGTCAGGCGGTCCACGGCCTGGGTCGCGTCCTTGCCGCTGGCCCTGATCTCAAGGGTGCTGCCCATGGCTGCGGAGAGCGTCAGGATGTCCAGAATGCTCTTGGCGTCCACCGACTGGCCCGGGCCTGCAATGGTGATGCTCGCGGCGAAGGCCTGGGCCTCGCGGGCGATCTGGCTGGCGGGCCGGGCATGCAGGCCGAGCTGGTTGGTCACCAGCACCTGCCGCATGCACTGCTCTCCGTCAGGGCCGCCAGAATTCGTATTCGTACTCGTTTCCAACATGTTCAACCGTATTTCGCGCCGCCAGGCGCGTCTCAGGGCAAGCCTGTGGGCAGGCTGCCGCTGGCGCGCTGCATGAGCCAGGGGATCGCTGTCAGCGCCCCCAGAACAACCCCGGCCACCACCGTTCTCGGCAGTATGGGCCGCAGGGTCAGGACCCCGGCCAATCCGAGGGCGCCGATGCCCCAGGCCCAGGACACGAAGTCCCTGGCCGGGAACAAAAGCGTCCACAGCACCAGGAGCAGCGCGGCGTTGACAAACTTGATGCGCCGCCCCCAGTTGATGAGATCCCAGTTCTTGAGCGTCCCCAGGAAGCTGAAGCCCCTGCGGAGGCCTCCAAGAAAAGTGTACACACGAAAGACTTGCAATCCAAGAAAAAAGAAAATGCCCATCCCGAGCGGCAGGGCGCGCTGGTCCAGGAGCAGCAGGCAGGAGGTGGCCAGGGCCCAGAAAATGAGCAGGCTGCCCGCGAACACCGAGTCGCCGATGGCCGACAGGGTGTAGCTGGTGGTGTTCTTGACCTTCTCCAGGGCGTCGGGCGGCAGCCTGCGGCCTGCGATGTCCGACTCCACGGCCAGGAAGATGCCCACCAGGCAGGGCGCCCAGAAGGGGTGCGAGCTGAAGTGCCGGGCATAGCGCTTGAGGGACTGCTCACGCGCCTTGGCATCGCTGTGGATGACCCAGAGCCCCGGCTGCATGGCGTAGAGCAGGCCCACGCTCATGAGCCCGCGCGGATTCATGGACGCGCCCACGAGATAGGTGCGCAGGAAGCACTGGAGATAGGCCTTGCCGCGCTCGGTCCAGAAGCCCTGGATGGCGGCCATCTCAGCAGCCCTCCCCGGGATTGGGGGCCAGCCCGGGCGCAGAAACGGGGGTGAGCCCCAGCTCCCGGGCCAGGGCCAGGTCGGCTTCGGCCGGGCTGCCCGCGATGGTCAGGTAGTCGCCGATCATGAGCCCGCTTGCGCCGGACTCGAACAGCTCGCGCTGGCCTGCTCCACCTGGCGCACCGAACACCAGGCCCCGGCCGCCGCAGACGCGGAGGTTGGCGCGCGGCAGCAGGAGCCGGTACAGGGCCAGGATGCCCAGGGCCTCAGGCCGCGAGAGCACCGGCCGGTGCTCCAGGCGCGTGCCCGCAATGGGCGCCAGGAAATTCACGGGCACGTTCGTTACCCCCAGCCCGCGCAGGGTCTGGGCCAGCTCCGCGCGCTGGGCCCAGCTCTCGCCCAGGCCGAAGATGCCGCCGCAGCAGACGAACAAACCGGCCGATAACGCCAGGCGCACGGCCTGCACGTCGTCCTCGTAGGCGTGGGTGGTGCAGATCTGCGGGAAGAAGCTCTGCGCGGTCTCCAGGTTGTGGTGCAGGCCCGAGAGGCCCGCGTCTTTGAGGCGGGCCAAGCGCTCGGGCTCAAGCAGGCCCACGGACACGTCCGCCGCCAGCCCGGCCGCGCGCACCAGGCGCACGGCCTGAAGCAGCAGCTCGAAGTCGCCCTGGGCAGGGCTCAGGCCGCTGGCCACGATGCCGAAGCGCGCGGCCCCCCCCGCGCGCATGGCCGCTGCGGCGCGGCCGATCTCCTCAGGGTCCAGAAAGCCGTGGCGCGGGCTGTCTGTGGTGTGGTGGGCGGACTGGGCGCAGAAGGCGCAGTCCTCGGAGCAGTCGCCGCTCTTGGCGTTGACGATGGCGCAGAGGTGCAGGTCGGCGCCGAAATATTTCCGGCGCACGGCCCGCGCGCCCGCGAGCAGGCGGTCGAAGGCTGCACTGAATCCGGCCGCACTGAATCCGGTCGCACTGAATCCGGTCGCACTGAATCCGACCACACCTGTCCCGGCCTCGGCCACGCTGAGCACGGCGGCCAGCGCCGCCTGGTCCAGGGGGCGGTCGTCCAGGGCCAGGGCCACGGCCCGGTCTATGGTCTGGCTGAGGTCAGCCGTTTCGGCCAAGCCGCTCATAGATTTCCTTCACGCTTCGGCCCGGCACGCGCATCACCACGCGGCGGGCCACCTCGCGGGGCTTGCCGCCGCGCGCCTTTTCCTCGGCCATGACTGCGGCCAGGACCGCGTCCTGGTCCGGTCCAGTTTCCGGCGCTGGGCCGCCCAAGGCTTCCGGGCCCCCCAGGGCTCCTGGCCCGATGACCACGGTGATCTCGCCCAGCAGGTCCAGGCCGACGTCCGCAAGCCGCCCCAGGCGGCCCAAAATAAACTCCTCGTAGACCTTGGTCAATTCCCGGCACAGGGCGAACTCGCGGTCGCCCAGGACCGCTGCGGCCAGGGCCAGGGTGCCGGGCAGGCGGTCCTTGCGCTCGAAAAAGACCAGGCTCGCGCCGGTGCCTGCGTGCCGGGCCAGGAGCTTTTTGGCCTGGCCCTTCTGCCGGGGCAGGAAGCCGAAGAAGGTGTACGGCGCGGGCGGCAGGCCGCAGGCCGAGAGCGCCGCGGCCGGGGCCGAGGGGCCGG
>CAYMIP010000087.1:0-8344 GCA_964390575.1 uncultured Desulfocurvus sp.
GTAGTAGGTCCAGTAGTGGTCCTTGGCCTGGGTCAGCTTGCCGACCTTCTCCTCGATCTCCGCCGCCAGTCGCAGGAAATCCGGGGCCTCCATATAGAAGAGCGGCCAGCGCTTGTCGATGTAGTCAATGATCTGGAAGGCCTTTTCGAAGTTGCCCAGCCTGCGCAGTGTCTGGGCCAGAATGTAGGCGGCCTCCTTGGCCAGCTTGCTGTCCGGGTGGTCCTGGAGGAGGAGCTGATACTGCTCTGCGGCCTTCTGGAAATCACCCTTGTTCCGGTAGTACTCGCCCAGGGCAAAGGGCACCATGACCGCAGTCTGGTCCAGTTTGTGCTTTTTCTTGAGGATGTTGAAATAGGCCTTGGCCTCGGCCAGATTGCCCACCTTGAGGTTCAAGAGGCCCATGTTGAGCAGGGCGCGGGGCACGCGTTTGGACTTCTGGTTGGCGTTCATGGCCGTCTGCTGGGCCCCGGCGATCTTGTCGTAGTTGGCGGCCATGCTGTCTTTGTAGGCCTGCATGTAGGCGTCGGCCAGGGAGTACAGGACGTCCTCGCGCTGATCGCCCTTGAGGTTCGGCTCGCGCAGGATCTCCTGAATCCCGCTGACGGCCTCGTTCCACTGGCCGCTGACCATCTTTGATTGGGCCAGGAACATCTTGTCCTTGATCTGCTGCTCCGTAAGCGGCTCGGCAGCCCCCTTGCCCTTGCCGCCGTCCTTGGCGGGCGCGGCGGGGGTGTCCTTGGCCTCCTCCTTGCCTGGCGGGTCCTTCGGCCCTTCCTTGGCCACGTCCTTGCCCGCATCCTTTGTCGGCCCGTGGTCCGAGGCATTGGCCGTGGCTGACGTCTGGGTCGGCTCCGGGGCGTGGGCGGCGGGCGGGGCATGCTCCGGGCCGGGAGCCTGGGCCGCTGCGGGCGGCAGGCCGGTTGCCGTGTCAACAGGAGGCTCAACGGTCTTCTGCACCTGCTGGCGCATCTCCCACTGCCGCGCGCTCTTGCCCTGGCCCTGATCCTGGCCCTGATTTGGTGTCGGAGCGATCTTCGCGGGCGCTGCGGCCTGGGCCTTGGAGGTGGGGGCCGTGCCGGAAAGGATCTCGGCCAGGCGGGCGTCCTCGGGGTTGCGGCGGTCGGCCCGGAAGCGCACATCGCCCTTGCCCTTTTGCGGCTGCACGTCGACGATCAGGGCCGGGCTTGGCAGGGCGGGCTTGTCGGCCAGGGGGGGGGCTTCCGCCGGGCGCGGCGGCGCGGTCTGCTGGTCCTGCAAAATAGGCTTCTCCACCACGCCTGTGGGCAGCTTGCCGCCCACGACCTTTTCCGGGGCCTTGTCGGTCAGGGTGGGTTTGCCCGGCGCGGCCGGGGGCTGTCCCGCAACCTGGGGCAGGGTCGTGCCGCCAGCCGGGGGCAGGCCGATGACGGTTTTGTTCACCGGCGCGCGCATGGAATAGGGCACGGAAAAATAGGGCTGGCCCCCCACAGGGTTGGCCTGGGCCGGGTCGCCCTTGGCCGGGGCAATGGGCGCGGGCTGCGGGGCCTGGGCCGGTGCCGTGGCCGGGGCTGGGGCCGTGGCCAGGGCTGGGGCCTGCGTGGGCTTGACGGGCTCTGGTTTGGCGGGCTCGGGAGCCTTGGCCTGTTTGGCTGCGGCCTGCTTCTCGCGCTTGGCCTCGGCCTCGGCCTTTTTGTCCGCAGCGGCCTTCTTCTCGGCCTCGGGCTTCGTGTCGGGCTTGGCGTCAGGCTTGGTCTCGGGCTTGGCCTTGGCGGCTTCCCAGCGCGCGCCCACGGGATCCGAGAAAATCTGGATTTGCAGCTGCGGCTTGCCGGACACCGGGAAGTTCACATAGCCGAAGCCGCTGCTGCGCATCTGGATCTTGAAGCCGCCGGGGATGGCGCGCACTCCGGACACGAGCTTGGAGCCGCCCACGCCGGGCGCTGGGGGGGGCTTCTCGCCCGGGGCGGCCTGGAAGGTCACGGTGAGTTCCTGGGCTCCGGTGCGGCGCACCGAGTATTTCGGGAGCGCGCCTGACTCGGCGGACACGGTGAGGGTGTCGGAATCGGCCCCGGCCGTAAAGCCGGACTGCAAGGCCGGGCCGTGCTCCGGGCACAGGACGTCCCCGGCGGTCAGGGCCGCCACGAGCCAGAGGGTCGCTGTCAGTCGTCTCCAGGTCACGGCATAGCCTGCTTGAATTCCTCGTGGCGGAGATCAGGCGTCGAGGAGGTTGCGTTTCTTGAGCTTCTCGATGAGCGTGGTGCGCTTGATGCCGAGCAGTTCGGCGGCCTGGTTCTTGACTCCCGAGGCCTCCTTGAGGGCCTCGGTCAAGAGGCGCTCCTCGATCTCGTCCAGGAATTCCTTGAGCCACAGGCCCTTGTCGCGCATGTCCTTGAGCTCCGGCCAGGCGAACCCGGCGTTCAGCACGATCTGCTGGGCCTTCTCCTGTTCGGGCATGCCGGCATTGCGCTGGATCTTCTCCGGCAGATCCTCCGGGCTGACCTGCTGGGCCTCGCAGAGGATGGACAGGCGCTCCATGAAGTTTTCCAGTTCGCGCACGTTTCCTGGCCAGGAGTAGGCCACGAGCATGGCCTTGGACTTCGGGCTGACCTGCATGTGCGGGCGGTCCTTCTCGTGGCAGAAGCCGCGCAGGAAATAGTCGGCCAGGACCAGGATGTCCTCCCCGCGCTCGCGCAGGGGCGGCAAATGCAGGGGGATGACGTTCAGGCGGTAGAACAGGTCCTCGCGGAAGCGCCCTGCGGCCACCTCGACCTCCAGGTCGCGGTTGGTGGCGGCCACCACGCGCACGTCCACCTTCTTGGTCTGGGTGCCGCCCACGCGCTCGATCTCCTTCTCCTGGAGGGCGCGCAGGATCTTCACCTGGAGGCTCAGGTCCATGTCGCCGATCTCGTCGAGGAAGATGGTGCCGCCGTCGGCCAGCTCGAAGCGGCCCGGGCGTGAGCGGATGGCGTGGGTGAAGGCGCCCTTTTCGTGGCCGAAGAGTTCGCTCTCCAGCAGCTCCTTGGGGATGGCCCCGCAGTTGATGGGCACGAAGGGCTTGTCGCGGCGCCTGCTGTTCTTGTGCAGGGCGCGCACCAGGAGCTCCTTGCCGGTGCCGGATTCCCCGGTCACGAGCACGGTGCTGTCCGTGGGGGCAACCTTCTCCAGGATCTTGTAAACTTCGCGCAGGACCGGGCTGTTGCCGATGATGCCGTCGATGTTGAGCGCCATTGCTCCTCCCCGGATAGCCTTCCCAGATCGCGGCCGCGCCAAAAGACGCCCGCAGGGAGTGACTCACTCACTGTCAACGAAATGACAGGATGTCAACCGTTTTCTAGAGAATATTTAGGCATGCGTGAGGAATGAGGATGAAGGGCTTCCGGGGTCCGGGTGGGATGATTCCCCACGGACTCCATCGTGCCAACGGCAATGACCATTGACGCGCATGCGCCTCACTGGCCATTCTGTAGGTTCATATCAAAAGTGTGAGCATTTGATCGAGGTAACTATCCATTCCTTGATTGGATCAGTGAACAATGACAAAAAAAGATCAACGATCACTGCTAATGCAATAACTGTAACCCAAGCGGCAATGTGCCATAGACAAGTCCAGAAAAACCGAAGGGGCCGAGAACTTGCTGTAGCTTCTCGCCAACCAAAGGATTCACCAAATAATGTATCCGGAAGTTCGTAGATTCTTTGTTTTAGTATAGATATTAAAGACATCGTACGTCCTTTTTCCGCCATTTCCTTGAACGAAACGGCCCCGCCCATGATTTTCTTCGCTGGGCTTCCCGGTCTGGCTTTGCAGACGGGGAAACCCGGCGAGCTGTGGGATTCCAAAGGGCCTTGGCCCTTTGGCCGCCGGAGGCTATTTCCCCGCTATCCGGCCAGCCGCCGGGCGATCTCTTTCGACGGGATGAGGCCCGTGGCAGCGGCGGAGACGATGTTGCCCGCCACGCCCGGCCCGTCTCCGGCCACGAAGAGCCCGGCCACAGCGGTCTCCAGGTGCTGCGTGGTCTCCACCTGGGTGGCGAAGAACTTGATCTCCGGCGCGTAGAGCAGGGTCTCGTCGTTGGCCACGCCGGGCACCACCTGGCCGAGCTTCTCCAAGCCCTCCACGATGTTGGTCAGGATGCGTTCGGGCAGGGCCATGGCGATGTCGCCGCAGACCACGTTCTTCAGGGTGGGCTCAATGGAGCTGTTCTTGATGCGCGTCCAGGTGCTGCGCCGACCGCGCTTCAGGTCGCCGAAGCGTTGCAGAATGGGCTTGCCGTCGCCGATGAGCGAGGCCAGCCGCCCGATGTGCTCGCCGTAGGCCTGGTTGTTGGTCACCGGATCGTTCAGCACCACCTTGGACAAGAAGGCGAAGTTGGTGTTGCCGCTCTTCTTGTCCATGTAGGCGTGGCCGTTGACGCAGACGAAGTCCTGGTAATTCTCGAGCGCCACGAACCCGCCGTCATTGGTGCAGAAGGTGCGGGTCTGGTCGTCGTACTTGCTGGTGCGGATGAAGAAGGTCGGGTCGTAGATGACCTCGCAGAGCTCCTGCATGACCTCGCGCGGCACCTCCACGCGCACGCCCACCTCGATGCCGCGCTGGGACAGGCCCAGGCCCAGGGCGCGGGCCTGATTGCCCACCCATTCCGCGCCCACCCGGCCAGGGGCCAGGATCACGGCCCGGGCGGTGTACTCGGCGCGGCTGGTGACCACGCCCCGGAGCACGCCGTCCTCGGCCAGCACATCCTTGACCTCCTCGGAGGTGTGGAAGGTGACCCCGCGCGACTTCACGTGCTCGGTCATGTCTGCGATGAGCGTTGGCAGCTTGTCGCTGCCCAGGTGCTTCTGGCGGATGATGAGCAGGTCGATGCCGCTTTTGCGGGCCTGGGCGCGGACCTTCTTGGCCTGCTCCATGTCCGTGGGATACACCGGGCCGTCCATGCCGAAGCGGTTGAACATGGCCTCGGTCTCGTCGATGAGGGCTCTCGCCTCGCTCTCGCCCATGAACTGGGTCAGGTCGGTCTTGCCGAGCTTGTGGATGAAGTTGAGCTTGCCGTCGGAGAACAGCCCGGCCCCGCCGATGCCAGAGAGGATGTTGCAGGGCTTGCAGTGGATGCAGCCCAGGCGGCCCACGGGGCAGTCGCGCTTGTGGACCTGTTTGCCGCGCTCGATGACCAGCACCGAGAGTTTGGTGTTCTCGCCCAGCCAGGCTGCGGCGAAGAGGCCGGCCGGGCCGCCGCCCACGATGATCACGTCGAAGTCGGTGCGCAGGGGCTTGGTCGCGGGCATGTCTGCTCCTGAGGCTTGGGGTTGAACCGGGCGCGCGGGGCGCTTGTCCAGTCCATAGCCAATGGTAGCACCCGCGCGCGGGGTCAGGCAAGCCTGGGGTTGGCGGCGCTTCAAGGGGGTCATGTGGGAGAACCTGTCGTCCGGGTGTAACTTCCCTGGCCTGGCCCGCGTCATAGGTGTGAGGACTCCACGCGTCCCTCGGGAGGGGAGGCGATGGAGGATGCCATGCCATGACGCCAACTGCGGCCAGGTGCCGCCCCTTCGAGACATTCCGTTCCAGGCAATGTGTTCAGGCGTTTTGTCATCCCGCCGGGCGGATATGCTCCGGCGGTCTTCAGGAGTGACCATGCAGATCAGCTCTTCTCTGAGCAGTGTCAGCGGCTACAGCGCAATGAGCTCGGCCTTTGGCTCGCAAAATATGGACGAGATGGATTCCAAGGTCTCTGCGGACATCATGTCCGCCAAGGACACGGACAAGAGCGGCAACCTTTCAGCTTCGGAACTGGGCGTCAGCTCCAGCCAGCTCGCGGAATTTGACACCAACGGCGACGGCGAGATCAGTTCCGCCGAGCTCGCCGCCGGGCTCAAGGCCAAGCGCGAGAAGATGCAGGCGTCGATGTCCAACCAGATGATGCAGGACGGCCAGATGGGCCTGCTCCAGGCCAGCATGGGCCAGGGTCTGCAAGGTGTCGACATGGGCAAGATGGACACCAAGATGTCCAAGAACATCATCGCGGAAAAGGACACGAACAAGGACGGCGTGCTCTCCGCCGAGGAGCTGGGCGTCAGCGCGGCCAAGCTGTCCACGGTGGACACGGACGGCGACGGCAGCGTGAGTGAAAGCGAGCTCACCGCCTCGCTCAAGACCAACCGCGAGAAGATGATGGCCGCAAACGGCGGCCAGATGCCCCCGCCGCCAGACGCCGCAGAGGGTCTGGGCAACGGCGGCCAGGGTGCGCCCAGCCTGGACACCCTCATCAGCGGGCTGTTCGGCGGCTCCAGCAGCAGCACGGGAACCGCCAGCGCCGCCAGCACCGACTCCTCGTCCCTGAGCGGGAAGCTGGCGGACTACCTGCTGCGCCAGAAGGCCTCCAGCGCCTACCAGAACATGGACAAGCTCATCGCGGACCTCTTCGGCTCCAGTGCTGACGCGGCTTCGCAGTCGGTGTCCGTGAGCGCCTGAGGGCGCTGACGGCGGGGCTTGTGCTCCCTCCCCTGGGGGGCGGTCTGGTCAACCGCCCCCCGCTTTGACTGAGGAGGCCGCAAGGTCTAGACTGCGAGCGCCGGGCGGCTTCCCGGCAAGGGCCAGGGGCGGCTGCAAGAGATGCGGGAATGAACGACGCCGAGATCGTGCGCCGCGTGCTGGCGGGAGACGTGAACGCCTATGCGCTCCTGGTGGACAGCCACGGCTCGCGGGTGCTGGGCATTGTTTCGAGCCACGTGCCGCCAGACCGCGCCGCCGAGGTGGCGCACGAGACCTTTGTCCGCGCCTTTGAGAAGCTGGGCACGTACCGGGCCGAGAGCCCCTTCAGCCACTGGCTGGTGCGCATTGCGCTGCGGCGCTGCGCGGACTATTGGCGTGAGAAGGTTCGGCGGCGCGAGACCGTGTTCAGCGCTCTAGGGCCGGACACCATGGACTGGATTGAGAGCATCCCGGCCGAGGCCTCTCCTGGCGGGCTGGAGGCCTTTGCTGAAAGAAACGAGGCCGGGGCGCTTCTGGACTGGGCCTTGGGTCAGCTGACCCCGGACGACCGGCTGGTGCTGACCATGACCCACATGGACGGCCAGGCCCTGGTCGAGGTGGCCGAGCTCCTGGGCTGGAGCATGTCCAAGGTCAAGGTCCGCTCGTTCCGGGCGCGGCGCAAGCTGCGCGAGATTCTGGGCCAGTTGCTTGAGCGTTAAGCTGGACCGTTCAGCGTGACGGTTGACGACGCACAAACACGGAGGTTGCGATCATGGATGATGGCAGACTCGACAGGCTTGAACAGGCGCTGGTGCTGCACGCCAGGGGCCGGGCGCGGGCCCTGCCGCCTGCGGGCTTCACCACGGGCGTCATGCGCGCGGTGCGCGCCAACGCCGAGCGCAGGAATGATTTCTGGAGCGCCTTTTCCTTCGTGGCGCGGCGCTTTGCCCCGGCGGGCGCTCTGGCCGCCACGGCAACCTATGGCTATGCGCAGATGTCGGAGCGGCTCCTGAACCAGGCCCTGCTCTCCCTGTCCCTGCACGGCGGCGGTGCCGCCTTCACCCTGGCTGGGCTGCTGCCCTAGAAGGTCGCGTGTCATGAGATCATGGAAGCTCTGGCTCCTAGTGGCCCTGATTTTCGCCACCGGCGTGGCCGCCGGGGCCTTTGGCATGCGCGCCTACATGGCCCGGCGTCTGCCGGAGATGCTGGCGCATCCCGTGGAGCGCATGGAGGACCGCATCCTGGCCCACATCGATTCCGAGGTGGGCCTAAGTGCTGCCCAGCGCGCCGAGCTCCGCCCGCTCATCGTGGCGGCCGTGGCCAGGGCCGATGCGGCGCACCAGTCCGTGCGCGCGGAGCTGGAGAGCGCCTTCACGCAGCTGGACGACGCCATCGCCGCCAGGCTGGACCAGGGCCAGCGGGCCAAGTTCGCCGTGCTGCGCGCGCGCATGGAAAAGTTCCGCCGGTCCATGCCTCCCGGCCCGCCCCCCGGTCCGCCGCCTGGTCCGCCGCCTGGTCCGCCGCCTGGCGGCATGCCGTTCGGCCCGCCCCCTGGCCCGCCTCCTGGCCCGCCGCCACAGCAATAGCCCGGAACCGCCTTTGCCCGTCCAGCGTCTGCGTGTTTGACCGCGCGGGCGCTTTCCCCTATGTTTTTCCCCTGCGGCCAGCTTGTGCACGGCCGCCCCCACTGTACGAAACCCCATTCTAGGCAATAAGGACACATGCGCATGAGCACCCCTGAGAACGCCTCGGCTGAAACCATTGCGGCCGCACCTGTGAACTTCATCCGCGCCCGGGTGGGCGAGGACGTGGCCAGTGGCAAGAACGGCGGCCGCGTCATGACCCGCTTCCCCCCGGAGCCCAACGGCTACCTGCACATCGGCCACGCCAAGAGCATCT
>CAYMIP010000088.1:0-7965 GCA_964390575.1 uncultured Desulfocurvus sp.
GGCTTCTGGGCCGAGCGCGCCCGCCAGCTCATCACCTGGGACAAGCCCTTCACCAAGGTCCTCGAGGCCGACATGGTCACCCCGAGCATCAAGTGGTTCTCCGACGGCAAGCTGAACATCTCCGCCAACTGCCTGGACCGCCACCTGACCGACGGACGGCGCAACAAGGCCGCCATCATCTGGCAGGGCGAGCCCGAGGAAGACGTCAAGGTCTACACCTACCAGATGCTGCACTCCGAGGTCTGCCGCTGCGCCAACCTCTTGAAGAAGCTGGGCGTGAAGCGCGGCGACCGCGTGGCCCTGTACCTGCCCATGATCCCCGAGCTGGCCATCGCCATGCTGGCCTGCACGCGCATCGGCGCCACCCACTCCATCGTCTTCGCGGGCTTCTCCGCCGTCAGCCTGCAGAACCGCATCGACGACTGCCAGGCCAAGGTGCTCTTCACCGCCGACGCCGTGCTGCGCGGCGGCCGCGCCATCCCCCTCAAGGGCAACGTGGACGAGGCCCTCAAGACCTGCCCCAGCGTGGAGCAGGTGGTGGTGGTCAAGCGCGCGGGCATCGACATCCGCATGGTCGAGGGCCGCGACGTCTGGTGGAACGAGGCCATGGCGGCTGAGGACATCACCAACGACTGCCCGTATGAGAAGATGGACTCCGAAGACCCGCTGTTCATCCTCTACACCTCCGGCTCCACCGGCAAGCCCAAGGGCGTGGTGCACACCACCGGCGGCTACCTCACCTACGCCGCGCACACCACCCAGTGGGTCTTCGACCTGAAGGACGACGACGTCTACATGTGCACCGCCGACGTGGGCTGGATCACCGGCCACAGCTACATCGTCTACGGCCCGCTGGCCCTTGGCGCCACCAGCATCATGTTCGAGGGCGTGCCCAGCTACCCCAAGCCGGACCGCTTCTGGAAGATCGTCGAGAAATTCAAGGTCAACATCTTCTACACCGCGCCCACGGCCATCCGCTCCCTGATGCGCGAGGGCACCGACTGGCCCAAGAAGCATGACCTCTCCTCCCTGCGCATCCTGGGCAGCGTGGGCGAGCCCATCAACCCCGAGGCCTGGATGTGGTACTACGAGAACGTGGGCAACAGCCGCACGCCCATCGTGGACACCTGGTGGCAGACCGAGACCGGCGGCATCATGATCAGCGCCCTGCCCGGCGCCACGCCGCTCAAGCCAGGCTCGGCCACCCGGGCCCTGCCCGGCATTGCCGCGGCCATCGTCCGCGCCGACGGCACCGACGCCGGCCCGGACGAGGGCGGCCACCTGGTCATCAAGAAACCCTGGCCCGGCATGCTGCGCGGCGTGTTCGGCGATCCCGAGCGCTACCGCAAAACCTACTTCGACCGCTTCAAGGGCATGTACGAGGCCGGTGACGGCGCACGGGTCGACAAGGACGGCTACTTTTGGATCATGGGCCGCCTGGACGACGTGATCAACGTGAGCGGGCACCGCCTGGGCACCGCCGAGATCGAGTCGGCCCTGGTGGCGCACACCAGCGTGGCCGAGGCCGCCGTGGTGGGCATGCCGCACCACATCAAGGGCCAGGGCATCTACGCCTACGTGACGCTCAAGGCCGGCATCGAGGAGTCTGACGCCCTGCGCAAGGAGCTTGTGGGCCACGTGCGCAAGGAGATCGGACCCATCGCCACGCCGGAAGTTATCCAGTTCGCCGACGGGTTGCCGAAGACCCGTTCCGGCAAGATCATGCGGCGCATCCTGCGCAAAATCGCCGCAGGACAGATCGACGACTTCGGCGACACCTCCACGCTGGCCGATCCGACCGTGATCACCAGCCTGGTGGATGGCAAGAAGGACCTCCTGGGTCAGTAGCGCCGACTCGGGAATCATCCGGGGTTGCGGGGGCGGATCGGCCGCCCCCGCTTTTTTTTGGGAAACCCAGGGGCGCTGCCCCTGGCCCCCGCCAAGGGGCCTGAGGCCCCTTGGAACCCCCAGTGCGCCGAAAGGGCTGGCCCAGGAGGAACCTGAGCCAGCCCTTTCGGCGTGTGTGGAGCATGGGAATTACTCCCAGACACCCTGTCCCAAGGCAAAGGGCTGGGAAAAGCGCAGCTTGACCGGCCCTTCGCCTTGGACTGAGGGGGACCGGGGGGCATCATGCCCCCCGGAGGCATCGCTTCTCGCTAGTTGGCCGGGGCGTAGACGAGCTTCTCGTCCAGGTCCGTGGTCCAGGGGTTCTTGGAGTTGCGCCAGCCGTCCTTCAGGCGCTTGCCGAAGTCGGGGCTGGCCTTGTCGGCCACCTTGTCGCCCTCAAACCCGTCCACCATGCTGAAGACGTTGCTGAAGCCCGCCTCGACGAGCTTGTGGGTGGCGGCGACGCTGCGGTGGCCGGAGCGGCACATGAGCACCAGGGTGTCCGTGGGCTGGAAGCGCTGCTTCATGGCCTCCACGAACTTCGGGTTGTCCACCAGGGGGTAGGCCTTCTTCTGGGCGTCGAACGTGCCTGCCCAGAGCTGGACGGGGACGTTGGGGGCCATGACCGGGTGGCCCAGGAAGTCGTATTCCTCGGGCGTGCGCACGTCCACGATGAAGACCTTGCCCGGCGCGGCGCGCCACATCTCATAGGCTTCCACTGCGGTGGCGTACTTGCCGAGCTTGGTGTGCTTGCGCTGGTCCTGGGGCGGGTCCGCTGCCAGGGCGGCGGGGGCCAGGGCAGCGGCAAAGCCGAGGCAGAGCGCCAGGACGCAGAACTGGGTCAACAGATGCCGGATACGCATAGGATACCTCCTGACACAGGGTGATTGGGGGTATACCCCATATGGGAGAGGGGTATCAAACGGCCCCGGGAAAGGCAAGAAACAGCTCGAAACGGGCGTCTTTCTCGTGCGGATCAGGGTCGCGGGGCTTGCAGGGCGCGGCGGATGCGGCCCGAGGGGTCGGCCTGGGCCAGGGCCTGGGCAAAGGCCTCGGCCTCGCCCTTTTCCCCGGCCAACCGCGCGGCCTGGGCCAGCTCCCCCAGACCCGCGCCGGGCCGGAACACCCGCAGGTCGCACAGGCCTGTAGCCAGCCCCACGCGCCAGTCGTCAGGCGCGCGCAGGCCCAGCTCCGAGAGCACGCCCAGGTGCAAAACCTCCCGGCCCCAGGCCGTGGCCAGGCCAGCCTCCGAACGGCGCAGCACCGTCAGGTCGCCCGGCGCCAGGGCCGAAGCCCAGTGCAGGCACTCCGACCCGCAGACCGGCAGGCTCCGGCCCGGATTAAAAGAGAAGCCCCCACGGCTGGGCGGGCCGTCCTCGCTCAGGCGCGCGGCCCAGGCCAGCAGCAGGGCCACGGAAAACGGGCGTCCAGGGTCGGCTGGCCCCACCCCGGCCCGGTCGGCAAATTCGCGCGCCAGGGCGACGTCCGCGCCGCAGTCCTGGTTCAGCCCACGCTGCAAGGCGGCCATGGAGCAGGTCAGCAAAAGCGGCAGGCTTAGGGTTCCGGCGGCATGGCAGCGGCGCAGCAGATCTTCAATCTCGGCCTGCTGGCCCAGGGCCACCGCCACCCGGATGCGCGCGGCCAGCACCTGTTCGTCCGGTCCGTTTGGCTGGTCCGGGTCATCCAGGCTGCGCAGGGAGGCGGCAACGCCCTCCCGTCCGGAGTCCAGCCGCCCGGCCTCCAGCAGCCCGGCCAGGGCCAGGGCGAGCCAGCGCAGGCCAGAGGCCGCATCGGCCCCGAGCCGTCCGGCCCGGCCCGCCGTCTCCAGAATGCTTTTGGCGCGGGCCACGGGCAGATGCTGGGCGCGGGCGCGCTCCCAGGCGGCGCGGCCCAGGGCCTCGGCCAGCCGGGGCCGTGCGCAGAGCATCTGCGCGGTCTCCACCAGCTCCAGGGCGTCGGCGCAGACGAGCATCTCCCGGCCCGGCTCGAAGAGTTCGGCCTGTTCCTGGCCCAGGTCCTGGGCCAGCACCACGCAGCCGCAGCCTGCGGCCTCGAACAGCCGGAAGTTGATCTCCCCGCTGATGGACTCGTTGGGGGCGAGCCGCGTGGCCTGGTAGAAGGCCAGCATCCCGGCGAAGTCCAGGTTGTCCTGGGCCTCGAAGCGGCCGGGCAGCGCCTCGCGGAGCAGGTCCACCAGCCAGGTGCGCACGGGCCTGGAGAGCCCCAGGCGGCCCACGAAGCCCGCGTCGCGCTGGCGCTCGGCAAAGGGCGTGAAGGGCGCCTCCGGCGCATACCAGGGCAGGTGCAGCACATGCCCGGCGCCAAGGGCGCGCAGCTCCGGCAAAGAGCGGCGTTGCGTGGAAAAGGTCGCATCAAAGAGCCGGAGATAGGCGGCGTGCCAGAAGGCGTTGAGGTGCGGATCCACGGCCCAGAACAGGCGCACGGCGGAAAGCTCATCCAGCCCGCTCAAGAGCAGGCGCGGCCCGAGGAGTTCCTGCTGGAACACGATGTCCGGGGAGAATCCATGCGCGGCCAGCTCTGTGGGCAGGTGCAGCACGGCGCCGGCCGCAGGCATGAGCCAGAGCACCTCACAGCCCAGGGCGCGGAAGGCGTCGCGCAGGGGCTCGTGCACGTGGATCAGGCAGAGGCGCAAACAGCGGTCCATGCGCACTCTGTACACAACTTCCTCCTGAAAGACCATGAAAGAATAAGTACGCAGACGGGCCTAATCAGATTTCCGGGAGGAACCGATAAGAAGCCAGCAGCAGAGCTGACCGACCAGCCCTGTTGCTGCGGAGACCAGGATAAGGATTCCGCATACGTCGGGCGAAAGGGACTTCGCCAAACACCGGGCCGGGGCGCAAGGCTCCTGCCGAGGCCTTGTGCCCCCGCCCGACACGTGCGCCAGACACGCGACCGACCGTGCCAAAGCGCCAGATGTGCAGCCGAGTGTTGACGAGCAGCCAAGGGAGAGGAGACACCATGACCCCGCATGTCCCACATCCGGACCAGGCACTGCCTGACCAGCCACCCGAAAAGGCTGTCTGCCCCGAGGCGGACGATCTCGAGCGCCTAGCCCTCCTCGACGGACTCAAAGCCCAGATACGCGAGGGGGCGTATCGCCCGGACGTGCGGGATCTTGCCCGCTCCCTGGCGAGCATGCTTGTGCGCAACCTGTAGGGCTGCGGCCTTTTGCCGCGCCCGTGGGCGGGAAGATTTCGCTTGCCAAGAGCCGCGCTGTTCGGGTAAACGACCTATCTCACGCCTGCCGAGGTAGCTCAGTTGGTAGAGCAGGGGACTGAAAATCCCCGTGTGGGGAGTTCAATTCTCTCCCTCGGCACCAGAGAAATCAAGCCCTTGCGATGGAAGTCGCAGGGGCTTTTTCTTGGCGTGCCGGTTTTGTCCATCCCCTGTCCATCCCCTGTCCATCTCCTGTCCAGCCCTTGCTCTCGACACACGAATGTTGGTCGGCCTGCGCCCGCGCGGAGAGCATGCACCTGCGGGCGATCCGGTCCCTTTGTCTGAGCAGTGCAGCGTGCCCGGACAGCAATGCGTTGATCTTTACGGGCGTGCAAGCGCATTGCCGCGTGCTGCTCTTGAACACGTTCGCCTCTTTCTGGGCCAGGTGGAGTGCGGGACGTGAAAGAGCCTTCATCAACAGCGCCTGTTTCACCGGCGATACAACCTCCTGGCCGCAAGGAACTACGTACCGGCGTGCGCTGGCAAGGTCCGTAATCACGTTGAAAAAGTAAGAAAGTTCGAAATGTTGGCAGATATCCCTTGCCCGGCCGCAGGGAAATATATACACGTATAGGGCATCACAAATATCAATACGACCGCGCAAGGTGGCAATACGTGACCAAGCTTTTTTCACGAAAGGGCCACCGGATAAGGCTGTGCCTTCTCCTCGCGGCGCTGCTCTCTGGATGCTGGCTCTTCGCGGCCCAGCCGGGCCATGCACTGACCCCTGGCGAGATCGACGCGGGCGCGCGCGCGGCCCAGCGCATCCAGAACGAGCAGCAGGAGCGCCTCCAGCAGCAGCTGCGCGAGGACGCCCTCCGGCGCAAGGAAACCCCGCCCCAGCAAACGCCGGAGATCAAGGCCCCCTCCCTGCCCAAAAGCAGCGTCTGCCGCGAAATCAAGGAAATCGTCCTGACCGGGGCCACGCTGCTGCCGGAGAGCGTCAAGCGGGAGCTCACCGCCCCCTACGTGGGCAAGTGCCTCTACGCCGAGGACATCGAAAAGCTGCTGGCCGACGTGCTCAAGGCCTACATCGACCGGGGCCACATCGCGGTGCGCCCCTATGTCCAGGCGCAGGATCTGGGCACGGGCCGCCTGGAGATCCTCATCGTGGAGGGCAGGGTCGAGGGGCTCATCCTGAAGGACGGCGACAAGCGCAGCGTCAACCTCACCACAGCCTTCCCCTTTGTGCCGGGCAAACCGCTGAATCTGCGGGACATCGAGCAGGGCCTGGACCAGATCAACCGCCTGGCCTCCAACAGCGCCACCATGGAGGTCAGCCCGGGCTCGGAGCCGGGCGCAAGCCTCGTCACCATCACCAACACGCCCTCCTGCCCCGCGCACGCCTCCACCACCATCGACAACCTGGGCGGCCTGTCCACCGGCCGGCACCAGGGCGCCTACACCCTCAGCCTGGACCACCCGCTGTTTCTCAACGATTTCATTACCTACACCCACCGCAATGCCCTGTTCGAGGACGCCGCGCGCCGCGACTCCGTTTCCGACAGCTTCTTCTACTCCATCCCCTTCGGGTCCCTGACGTTCCAGACCTCCTACAGCTTCTCCAGCTACCACAGCCCGGTGACGACCACAGGCGGGGAGCTCATCTCGCGCGGCACGTCCGAGACCTGGCGCGGGGAGCTCAACTGGGTGGCCTACCGCGACCAGAACCACAAGGTGACGGCCCTCGTCGCCCTGAACAGCAAGGCCAGCAAGAACTACCTGGCGGATGAATTTTTGAGCGTCTCCAGCCGCAACCTGGCCAGCGCCGACGCGGACCTGAACTGGAGCGGACGCCTGGCCAGCCTCATGGCCAACCTGGGCCTGGGCTTCAGCAAGGGCCTGCGGCAGTTCAACGCCATCGTCGACGAGGATGGCCGGGACGTCACCTCGCCCCGCGCCCAGGGCGCGAAGATCCGCTACACCGGCGGGCTGATTCTCCCCTTCGAGCTGCTGAGCCTGAACGCCAGCCTGAGCAGCCAGTTCACCGGGCAGTATGCCCTCGAGCCGCTTTACGGCTCCGAGCAGATCACCATCGGCAGCTTCTACACGGTGCGCGGATTCAACCGCAACAGCCTCTCCGGCGACCGCGGCCACTATGTGCGCAACGAGCTGTCCGTGTCCCTGCCGGTCATCCCCTACACCGACATTACGGCCAAACCGTTCCTGGCCTTTGACGCAGGCCGCATCGAAGGCTTCAAGACCACCAAGGACGCCAACTTCAGCGGCGCCGCAGCCGGATTCCGGCTGGTCTCCAAGCACCTGACCGCCGAGCTCTCTGCGGCCAAGTCCATCTCCGTGCCCGTCGCCATCCTGCGCGAGCCCGTCCAGTTTGCCGCCACCCTGACCGTAAGCTTCTAAGGAGCATGCACATGACGCGACTTCTGAACGTCGGGGCCAAGGCCCTGGCAATGCTCCTCTGCACGCTGCTGCTCTACCCGCCCCAGCTCTTCGCGGCCCCGCCGGTTCCGGTGGCTGGCACCACCACCACCGTGGCCACCGCCGGCAACGGCGTGCCCGTGGTCAACATCGCCGCGCCTAACGGCGCAGGCCTGTCCCACAACACGTACAGCTCCTACAACGTCGACACCCAGGGCCTGGTGCTGAACAACGGCGACACGAGCAAGCTCTTCCGCCCGTCGCAGCTGGCCGGGCAGGTGGCCGCCAACCCGAACCTGACCATAGGCAACCAGGCCTCGTTCATCCTGAACGAGGTCACCTCCGCCAACCGCAGCACGCTGGCCGGCTTCACCGAGGTGCTGGGCGGCAAGGCCACTGTCATCGTGGCCAACCCCTTTGGCATCACCTGCAATGGCTGCGGCTTCATCAACACCGACC
>CAYMIP010000089.1:0-7950 GCA_964390575.1 uncultured Desulfocurvus sp.
GCTGGTAGTCGTAGTGGTAGTACTCGCGCGGCAGCTCGCGGAAGGCGCGCAGCACGTTGGGATCGGCCTGGCCGAAGCGGCGCAGCAGGTACTTCTCGATGTGGCCCATGGCCGCAGCCTTGCGGGCCTGCAGCTCGGCGAAGTCCTTTTCCGGCAGCTCGGCCTTGCGGCCGGACTGGCGCATGGCCTCGCGGAAGGTCTTGTAGTCCCAGGGCGCGCCGGGAACCCACGCGCCGGGGGCGCCGGGAGCGCCAGGGGTACTGGGCACGGGCGCGGCCTGGGCCTCCCGCGCGGCCTGGGCCGGGACCAGGCAAAGGGTCAGGACCAGCCCCAGGGCTGCGGCCAGCCCTGCGAAAACATTTGTGATTTTTGCGGTGCACATGAAATGTCGGCTCCTCGGTACGCGGGATGGGCTAGGCCATAGCACGGCTCTTGGCCGCTAGGGAAGCCCCTGGGCCCAGGCGGCGCGCACCGGAGGCTGCCCTGCGCCTTCCCCATGACCCACTCAAGCCGAAAGGGCTGGCCCAGGAGGAACCTGGGCCAGCCCTTTCGGCTTGAGTGGTAGGGTCCGGGGGGCGTCGTCTGATTGCAGAGCCCCCGGCCGCCGGAGGCTCTGCTCTTACATCGGGTAGTCCAACGCTTCCGGGATCATGACCCCGGCCAGGGCCTCGCCTGCGCGGTCACGGGCCAGGCGCGCGCCGGCCAGGGTGGCGTCGAGCTGCTGGCGCAGCAGTTCGTACATGTCGGCGGCCTGGGAGTTGGACGAGCGCGTGTAGCCGTAGACCAGCTCGCCGCAGATGCGCGCCACTTCGCCAGCGGTGCGCGCGGCGTGCAGGCGGGTCAGGTCGGCATAGCAGGACAAGAGGCCGTCCAGGCCTTCGGCCACCACGGGATTCTCCGGACCCTTCTGCTTCAGCTCCACCACGTCACTGATGAAGCAGCGCGCGGCCACGAGCCAGGACAGGGCGTCGGCCATGGGGAAGGTTACGCCGTGGCGGTTCGAACTGAAGAGCTTCTTGCCGTCCTCGTCCTTGGCGCCCTGCAGGTGCTCCAGGGTCCACAGCCACAGGCGCATGGCCCGGGACAGCGCCCCAGCGCCGGTGGCGGGCCAGGAGGCGGCCAGGCGGTCCAGTTCGTCCACCCAGTGGCCCATGAGCGCCAGAAACAGCGGGTTGGCCATGGTGGCCACCAGGTGGCGGCGCTGGACGACTTCCGGGCCTTCGTAGGTGGCTTCGAGCTGGGTATCGGTCCATTTCTGGAACAGGAAGCCCGGGCAGTCCTCGGTGACGCCGTAGCCGCCGACCAGGGCCACGGCCTCGCGCATCATGGTCGCGCCAAGGCCGGTGTTCCAGAGCTTGCAGGCCGGGATGATGACATTGCCCTCGGCGTCCATGATGGCGAACTGCACGAGGGTGTCGGCCAGCAGCTCCTCATAGCGCTCCTGCTCAAGGGCGGCCTCGCGTTCGGCGGCCGGGGTGAAGGCCAGCTTCAGGAATTCCCTGGCCAGGGGCTCGATCTTCTTGATGGCGCTCATCTGGGCGCGCGGGCCGGTTATGCCCTGCTCGTGGAAGAGCTGCTCCTTGGCGCGCTCGATGGGGTCGAACAGGTCAGCCTTGCGCGCGGCGTCGAAGCCCAGCGACGCCCCGGCCTCGCCGTAGGCCCAGATGTCGGCCAGACGCTGCACGGCGTCCTCCTTCATCTGCAGGCCCTGCTCAAAGCGCGGGGTGCCGGGCACGGCCTCGCCGCCGCGGAAGCGGCCGCGGTGGTAGCGGATGACCGGCTCCACGGCGGACAAGAGCTTGGCCGAGCTCATGATGCCCACGGGGATGCGCGTGCGGTGGAACACCGCGCCGATGATCTCGGCGTGGCTGTACTTGGGGTGAATGACGCCGTCGACCACGGTGTAGCCGCCGATGATGCGGCTGGCGGGTACCTTGAGGCTCAGCACCGGGTCGCGGGTGCTGGAGAGCTGGTGCACCATCTTGAGCGTCGGCGAACCGCGGTCGAAGATGCCGGGATCGCCGTCCTCCAGGATGATCATGCACGAGCCCTTGATGCGCGGGTCGTCGGACACCACGGCGGCGGTGACGAAATTGGCGAAGTCCATGTTGGTGATGAAGCGGCCGCGCTTGTCCACATGCAGGATGGGCTCCTCCCCGTCCTTCCACTCGGCCACGCGCACCTTGCTGCCCAGCATGCCGGTGTCCACGCCCACAAAGGGCAGGGGCTCGGTGAGGGCGAAGGCGCCGCGCCAGGTCTTGTGGCCCTCGCCGGGGCAGGACAGGCTCATGTAGCGCTGGCGCTGCTCGGGCGTGCCCTTCTCGTGGATGGGGGCCAGGGCCAGATTGTTGGCCAGGCCGCAGGTGGCGGCCCCGGCGTCGACCCAGGACAGCTCAAAGGTGGCCAGGGCCAGGGCGAAGTTCTTCGGGCCGTCGATGTAGCCGCCCTGGCTGGTGTCCATGTACAGGGCGGTCAGACCCGAGACGTCAAAGGCGTCGAGCAGGGACTGCTTGCGCTCGGTCCACTCGTGGGTGTTGCGCACGCCGTCGGCCACCATGCGCGCCACATGGCCACGGGCCACGCCGCGTGCGGACTGGACCACCATCTGCAATTCGTAGCGGTCAGTGAAACGCCACATGATCTGGCGGACATCGTCTCCGGGCAGGGTCGCGAGCTTGCTCATGCGTGAACCTCAACAAGTTGATTTTGTTAACTCCGGGCCAAGGCTGGGCCTCGGAATTTGAGGGCTCACTTACGGCATTCAGACGCGGGCGTCAAAGGCAAAAAACAGGGCTGAGGGGGTCCGGGGGGGATGATCCCCCCCGAGAAAAAACTCTGCTCCCTCTCCTCTACCCGCCCATCTTGGCGGCCAGCCAAGTGGTGGGTGCGGGCGCGGGGATGGGGGAGGCTTCGCGGGCGTCGACGCCGCGCGCCTCGCGCAGTTTTTCGGCGTAGATGGCCCAGAAGGCCTGGCCCAGGGCCGTGGAGGCGGTGAGGGGGTAGGCCAGGGTGGCGGCGAGCCGGGCGGAGAGGGTTTCGCAGAGCAGCGGATCGAACAGGCGCGGGTCGTCCAGGCGGCGGATGTAGGCGATGGACAAGGGTCCGGCCTCGTCGCAGAGCACCAGCCCGGCCTGGACCTCCCAGGCGGTGAGGGGCGTGCCGCCTGCGGCCACGCAGAGCACGCGCAGGCAGTCCGTGGGCAGGGGATAGCTTTTGCCCCATTTCCAGGCCGGGGCGCTGGCGCTGGCGGCCAGTTCGACCAGGGCGCTGGCGCAGTTCCAGGGATGCGAGCGCAGCACGGCGTCGCGCACGGCGGGCCAGCGCTGGTTGCACAGGCGTGCGGCCTTGGTGTTGTCGGTGAGGGAGGCGATGGCCTCCTCGCCCAGGTCGGTGAGTGCGCTGTTGCAGATTTCGATGACGCTGGTGGCCATGGCGGGAACCTCCAAAGAATTTGGGGCGGCGCGGGGGATTCCGCGCGCTGGTTCCGCCCATCATATGCCGGGGTTTCGGGCACGGATAAAATCGCCCCATTCCTGGCCGGGAAAAGGACAAAACTTACCGGTTGACAGGGTTTCGCCACACACGCGCCACAAGGGCTGGCTCAGGTCTTTCCTGAACCAGCCCTTGGGCGTATTGGGGGTTCCAGGGGGCCTCAGGCCCCTTGGCCGCCGGAGGCTCTCCCGATCTTACTAGCGGGGCGCGGCCTCCATGAGGTCCATCCAGTGGTGCAGCACGGCCGCGTGGCAGGTTTCGGCCAGGCCGTAGGTGATTGCGGGCACGTAGAACGAGAGGTCGGCCAAGTGGCGGCTGGCGTTGTCCGGGCGCATGGCCGAGAGGGCGACGGAGCGCACGCCCAGGCGGCGCGCGGCCTCCAGGGCCGCCAGCACGTTGGGCGAGTTGCCGCTTGAACTCACGGTGACCAGCAGGTCGCCCTCGCGGCCGAACCAGCCGAGCGGCTCGGCAAAGACCTGCTCGTAGCACAGGTCGTTGCCCACGGCGGTCAGAAGCGCGGGATCGGTGAAGACCTGGGTGCGCACCCGGGCGTTCTTGGCCAGGTCGGCGGAAAAGTGGCAGGCCATGGAGGCGCTGGCCCCGTTGCCCGCGAAGTAGGCCGTGCCGCGCATGGCCCTGGTGGCCAGGGTCCAGCCCACCCACAGGGCAAAGGCCTGTTCGGCGTCCACGCGCACGGAGCCCTGAGTGTGCGTCTCGGTGCGGGCAAGCAGCCCGGCCACATCGCTGATGAAGTCCTTCCAGCCGCTCATGGCGTGTCCTCCGCGCCCCGGTTTGTGCTGTGGGGCGAGGAGCGCATCTTCGCCCGAACGTTGACATTTTGCAAGGCCCGCGCGGCGTTTGGCAAAGGCTCCGGTGGCCGGAGGCTGCCGGACATTTGTTGCCCGGCCTGACCCAAGTCAAGGCGCAGGGCCTTGGGCGAGGGTAGTGCTTGCTGCGGACGCGTGCCCTTGCCGCGCGCCGACGCACCTTTTCACTTCAGGAGGACCAACGCATGAGCCCCATCACCAAAAAACGTCCCGGTCCGCCAACGCCCACAGGGGCCATCCCGCAGCGCGGCCGCGACTCTTACGCCATCGTGCCCCGGCTGCCGTCCGGGGTCATCACGGCGGACCAGCTGGAGGCCCTGGCCAGGGCCATCCGCCGGTACGGCATTCCCATCGCCAAGCTGACCTCGGGCCAGCGCATCGCCCTGGTGGGCATCACGGCCAAGGACGTGCCAGCGGTCTGGGCGGGTTTGGGCATGGGCGAGGGCCGCGCCGTGAAGCACGGGGTGCACTATGTGCAGGCCTGCCCGGGCACGGCGGCCTGCGGCTACGGCCAGCAGGATTCCCTGGGCCTGGGGGCGCGCCTGGAGGCGCGATTCGAGGGGCTGGACCTGCCCGCCAAGGTCAAGGTGGGCGTGTCCGGCTGCCCCATGTGCTGCGGCGAGTCCTACGTGCGCGACATCGGGCTGGTGGGCCGCAGAGGCGGCTGGACCGTGGTCTTCGGCGGCAATGCCGGGGGCCGTCCGCGCGTGGGCGACGAGCTGGCCGCCGGGCTTTCGGACGACGCGGCCCTTGACCTGGTGGGCCGGGTGCTTGAGCATTACGGCGCGAGCGCCAAGAAGTGCCAGCGCACGGCGCGCTTTGTGGAGGCCCGGGGCATCGAGAGCGTGCGCGCGGCCCTGGGGCTGCCGGACCCGGCGTGCGAACCGCAGGGGACGGCGCTGGAATAATCGCACCGGCCGGTCTGATTCCAGCGGCGTTTCTGCTCCGCGCAGGGCAGGCGCGCCAGGGCTTGTCCGCGCGGGCGATGGGCGGTAGTATGGGGCACGGCCCTGGCCGGAGTCTCAATCAAGGAGCACGCATGTCCAGCATGTTGTTGACCCCAGCTCTTCCCATTGTCCTGGCCGCCGCCCTGTGCGGCTGCGTGGCCACCCAGAAGATCCCCGTGAGTACCGACCCCGGCGGCGCGCTGGTGTACCTGGACGGCAGCCAGGTCTGCGCCGCCACCCCGTGCAGCGTGGAGATTCCCAAGGACCAGGACCACCTGCTGACCATCGTCAAGCCCGGCTACCGCCAGCGGGACGTGCCGGTGCGCCGCGTGTACGACGCCGTGGGCGAGCTGCGCGGCGCAGCCAGCAAGAGCGTCCGGGCCACCACCGGCGGTTCCGGCGCAGATGGGGTCTTGTCCAGCACCGTGGAGAACATGAACAAGCGCGCGGAGGACGGCTCGGCCTATGTGCTGGAGCCGCGCCTGGTGGTGCTGCGGCTGGCCCTGGAGGGCTCGCGCGAGGCCGACGCCCCCTTTGACGACCCCGCAGCAGGGCCGCAGCAGGGCGCCAGGCGCCGGGCCGACGGCACCCTCGACCCCGTTGAGCTGGGCCTGGACATCTTCCGCATCATCGAAGGCGCGACACAGGGGGCCGGGGCCAAGTAGAAGAGAGAACATCTGCCTCCGGAGGCCAAGGGGTTTGAAGCCCCTTGGAACCCCCAATGCGCCGAAAGGGCTGGCCCAGGAAGAACCTGGACCAGCCCTTTCGGCTTGTGGCGGGCAAAGGGGGGGGCGCGTCCACGCCGGGGCTGGCCCGGTAGCCGCCCTAGTCGCTCAGAAACTCCAGGCAGAGGATGCAGGGCACGTTCTCACGGCTGTAGAAACGCGCGGAGATGGTGCAGGCGGAGACGTGGGCGTGGACCGAGATGAACGGCGGCGAAACAAACTTGTCGCAGCCGCTTTTGAGGTGCAGCATGTCCTCGCGGATGCTCATGTCCTCGCCCCGGCCGCGCCCCAGGCCGAGCAGCGGGGTCTCCGCCACGAGGCTGCGCTTGAAGGCGCGCGGGGTCAGCTGCACCCCGTGGTCGTCCAGCACATAGACGCAGAGCAGGCTTTCCTCGGCATTGGCGAAGCGCTCGGCCACGGCCGAAAAGTCCTGGGCGATGCTCTCGCCCATCTTGCCGAGCACCTTGCGCAGGGTCTTGTGAAAGTCCTCAAAACGCGTGCGCCTCAAGGCCACCTTGGCCTGGGAGCGCTCGCGGAAGCGGCGGTTGATGCCCTCGACCTTGATGAGGAAGGCGCGGATGGGGTCCTTCTCCTGGCAGTCCTTGTCCTTGGTGTAACAGTAGCCCTGCTGGAGATTGACCCCCCATTCCAGCAGGCGCACGGCCTCCTCCTCGCTCTCCACGTTCTTGGCCACCACCACGCTGCCGATGCGCTCGGCCAGCTGGCACAGGGCGGCCACCATGTCGCGCTTGAACTCCTGGCCCGTGACGTCGGTGTAGGCCACGCGGTCGATCTTGATGTAGTCGGGCCGCAGGGCGAAGATCTGCTCGGTGGGGGCCGAGAGCCCGTCCATGGCGTCGATGGACAGCTTGAACCCGTGCTCGCGGTAGAACTGGACGAAGCGGACGATCTCCGGGCTGTTCAGGCCGGACCGCTCCAGCTCGATGACCACGCGCCGCCCGGCCAGGCCCATGGTCTCGCAGATGGCGGCGAGATGGCCGGGCTTCTCCGCTGCGGCTACGCCCACGGCGTCCACGTTGAGGAAGATCGTCATCTGCTGGTGGTGCTCGGCGATGGGCCGGAAGGCCTCCAGGGCCTTGCGGCGGCACAGGCGGCACAGGCGCAGGCGCGTGGCAGGGTCCCAGGGCTGGGCGAAGAGGTCGTGGGCGTCCAGGCGCACGCCCTCGCCGCCGATGCTGCGCGAGAAGGCCTCTAAACCGAGGATGGCCTTGCCGCGCACGCTGACCACGGGCTGGAAAAAAATGGCGATGCTCTCGTCCGCCAGGACTTTCTCGATGGCTGCGGCGGACGCCGCCGGGGAAGGATTGGCAGCCTGGGTCATGGGCAGAAACCTCCGGGGCAAGGCGGGGAAATACCCCCCGAGCAGATTACGTATAGCGAAAGACTTCCAGCCGGACAACGATAATCTGCGCAGGCGCTGACTTGCGATCCGAAAGGGGCTGTACATCAAGCCGATCATCGGGTAATAGTTGAAATTGAGTTTTCAACCATGAGTGATCTTGCAGGGCATTCAAGGAGCGCGCACGTGAGCAAGGCGGAACTGGCCCCGGCCACAGTGGACATCCTCGCTGTGGACGACGAGCAGGTGAACCTGCTTCTTTTGTCCGGCCTGCTCCGCCGCCAGGGGGTCAACCTCGTCACCGCGCGCAGCGGCTTTGAGGCCCTGAAGCTCATGCCCAAGCACGACTTTGCGCTCATCCTGATGGACGTGATGATGCCCGGCATGGACGGCTTCACCACGGCCGAACGCATCCGCGCGGACGAGGCCACCCGGCACGTTCCCATCATCTTCGTCACGGCCATCAGCAAAGAGCAGCGCCACGTCTTCAAAGGCTACGAGACCGGCGCCGTGGACTACCTCATCAAGCCCTTTGAGCACGACATCCTGAAGAGCAAGGTCCAGGTCTTCGTGGACATGCACCGCCAGCGCCAGGCCCT
>CAYMIP010000090.1:0-7727 GCA_964390575.1 uncultured Desulfocurvus sp.
ACTGGCGCAGGAACTTGGCCTCGTTGGCGATGCTGGCCTTGGCCTTGCCCCAGCGCTCGCCGTTGCTCGGCCAGCCGATTTCGGCCACGAGCACGTGCTTGCCCGGAAAGGCCTCCACCACCTGCTTGTAGCGCGCCATGCTCCACTCGATGGCCTTTTCCTCGGGCACGCGCTCCCAGTAGGGCAGGATGTGGATGGAGATGAAGTCCACGTTCTCGGCCAGCTTGGGGTTGTTGATCCAGACGTGCCAGGGCTCGGCGGTGCTGATCTGGACGTTCGGGGCGGCCTCTTTCACGCGGCGGATGTACTCAGACAGCTGGGCGATGGTGAAGTCGCCGCGCAGGATGGACTCGTTGCCCACGATGGCGCGGGTGATGTTCTTGTGCTCGGCCAGGTTCTTGGTGAGCCCGGCGATCTCCTGCTCATTGCGCTTGAGGCGCTTGTCGAGCCAGGCGCCAGCCAGCACAGGCATGTTGTGCTTGTCGGCCAGGGCCGGGATCAGCTCCATGCCGTCGAGGGAGGAGTAGGTGCGGATGGCCCCGGTCTTGCCCTTGAGAAAGACGATGTCCTCCTCGATCTGGGCGGGCGTGGGGAACTTGTTGACCAGCGGGTCCTGGTCGGCCCGGTAGGGGCTGAAGGACACGGCCTTGATCTGGCCGGTGAAGTCAAGCTGCGGGTCGGCCGGGCGGTTGAAGAAGGCCCAGAGGCCCAGGTTCACCGCCATGACGATGAGCACGATGAGTGCGTTCTTGCGCATAGTGCCGCCAACTCCATAGATGGCGCGTACAGCTGAAGTTCTTCAAGTCCCCGGCGGCGCAGGTCTGCACCCTGTCTCCGCCCGTGGCCGCGTTCCGGCCAGAGCACTGATCCCACCCCACAAAAACAGCGGCCCGGTTGGCCGCCTCGACGCGTGTCGGTCCCGTCTTGCCACGCGGGGGAGCCCATACTGCATCCGGTTGGTCCAGGCAAGCGCCTGTCTGTCCCCGGCCTGTGCGCACTTGGCAAAAGTGTACCATTCGTGCGCACCACGGCATTCCCGGCGCCTGCGTCAACGCGCCTGCACAGTCTAAAGCAAGGCCCGTGCCATTCTCAACATACTGAAATAATGGAGTAAATAGGCCATACGTAGTGCGCACGAAAATTTTTCAGTCTAATATTTGCGCACATTCCCGTCAAGGGGTTTTGGGGCTCGCCTGCACTGTCCGCCCGCTTCCCTCTGGCCGCGAAATCGGGCACAAGGAGCCAGACGAGGTATGGCATGACCCAGGCGATCTGGATTTGGACGGCGCTGGCAGCGCTGGCCGCCCTGGCCGGGCTGACCGCGGCCTGGTGGGGGCGTTCGCGCTTTGTGCGCGGAACCCGCGCCGTGCTCGCCGTGGCGGCCTTTCTGGTGGTGGGCGCTGCCGGGGGCTTCCTGGCGCGGGAGCCCCTCACTGTGAGCTTCCGCCAGGACCGCGCCAGCGCCCGCGTGGAGGATATCTTCCGCACCGGGAGCCTGCTGCGCGCCCTGGTCCAGGCCGAGCCCGACCGGATGGGCCTGCTGCGCGAGCGCCTGACCAAGGCCCTGGCCGCCACGGGCGACGAGGCCGAGCAGGCAGCCGTGGAGGCGCGCCTGCTGGACCAGGCCACGGCCCTGGCCCTGGCCGCCGGGTTCGCCCGCCTGGCCAACGCCTCGGACGAAGCGGCCGCGCGCTTGGCCGAGGCCCTGCTGGCGGCCCTGAAGGAGCTCTCCGCCACCGACGCCACGCTCTGCGTGGGCCTCTTGCACCCCGGCGCACAGGCCCAGGCGCAGACCGCTGCCCTGTCGAACCTGCGCGGCGATGTGCGCAAAAAGCTCGACGCCGCCCTGGCCCTGGTGCTGGCCTCAAGCACCCTGCGGCCCCAGGTCGCCCCGCTTCCGGCCAGGGCCGACGCCGCCCTGGCCGACATGTTCAGCGAGAATTTGCCCGACTTTCAGAAGTCCTACGGCGACCCCAAAAAGGTCCAGGCCCTGTTCGAGGCCCTGAACGACCCGGCCCAGGCCGCACGCATCGCGCCCGAAACCCTCTGCGCCTTTGCCCAGGATATTCTGCGCGCGCTCCTGCGCATGCCCCCGGCCGAACGCGGCGCTGGCCTGCGCCGTCTGCTCGGGGCGTAAGACGTAAGAGAAGAGCCTCCGGCGGCCAAAGGGCCTGAGGCCCTCTGGACTCCCCATTGCGCCGAAAGGGCTGGCCCAGGTTCCTCCTGGGCCAGCCCTTTTGGCTTGCTGCTGGGGGGGGCTGGGGGCCGTCTTTTCCTACCCCACGCCCAGTGCCGCCCACAGTTTCGGGGCCAGGGCCTCCAGGCTGAAGCGGTCCTCGGCGGTCCGGCGTGCGGCCCAGGCCATGCGTTCCAGCAGGTCCGGATCGCCTGCCAGGCGCAGGGCGTATTTGGCCCAGTCACCGGGGTGCTCGACGAGGTATCCGTCCACCCCGTGGTGGATGATCTCGCGGTTGAAGCCCACGGCCGAGGCGATGGGCACCACGCCCGAGGCCATGTATTGCAGGATCTTGAAGCCGCATTTGCCGCGCGTGTACTCGTCGTCGGTGAGCGGCATGAGCCCGCACTGGAAGCCGCGCAGCTGGTCCGGCTCGAACGTCGGATCCCAGCGTTCGAAGCGCACCAGCTCCTCCAGCTCACCCGCGTAGGGCTTGTCCGAAACCACGCGGATCTCCAGGCGCTCCTTGTGCGGGGCCAGCTCGCGCAGGACTTCGGGCAGGAACCAGAGGTTGCCCGAGGTGCCCATCCAGCCCACACGGAAGGGGCCGACCGAGGCGGCGTCGGGCGGAACCGGGGTGTATGTGCGGGTGTCGATGAGCGTGGGCAGTACGAAGACGTTCGGCTGGTGCGCCCGGGCGCGCTCGGCCAGATAGCTGTTTCCGGCCACCACCAGGTCCACGCGTGCGCAGGTGTCGGCAAAGCGCCGGGCTATCTTGGCCGACTTCTCGGCCATGCCGCTTTGCCCAACTTCCGAGGGGTGCAGCGCCCATAGGGCGTCGTCCACGTCGTAGGCCAGGCGCTGGCAGCGGCGGCGGATGAGGGCCAGCTCAAAGGGCGCGAAGAGCTTCTGCTGGATGACCATGACCTTGGCCTGCGGCAGGGTGAAGAGGAACAGCAGGCGCTTGTGGATGGCCTTGGGCGCGCGCCGCCAGTCCACCGCAAGGCCCCTGGCCCGGCCCGCCGCAACGAACGGCAGCACCCGGAAGCGCACGCTGGGCAGGGTCTCGCCCGAGGGCGTTATGAAGAGGACATCGAGAACGTCGGGCGTGTCGGGCGTGTCGAGTTGTCCGCTCACGGCCGCAGCCCCTTGGCGACCAGCAGTTCGCGCACCATGTGCAGGTACGGCTCCAGTCCGCAGGGCCGGTCGTCGGGCCAGACAAAAGCCGGGCGGTTCTTTTCCTGGGCCGCTTCGGCGGCGTCCCCTGCGGCGAGAAGCACGAGCCGCGCCAGGCCCTCGGCATCGGCGGGGTCGGACAAGATGTGGCGCTGGGGCACGAACACCGCGCTGCCGTTGCGGCTGCTGGAGATGGCCGGCAGGCCGCAGGCCAGGGCCTCCAGCACGGCGTTGGAGCAGGCGTCATAATAGGTCGGCAGGGCGAAGACGTCGGCCGCGCCGTAGAACGCGGGCATGTCGTGCACCTTGCCCGCGAAGCGCACGCGCTCCGCCACGCCGAGGGACCGGGCCAGGGCCAGCCAGCGTTCCGGCCCGCGCCCCCCGGCCACGGCCAGGCGGAAGTGCGGCGGCAAAAGCGCCAGGGCGCGGATGAGGGTGCCCACGCCTTTCAAGGCGAAATTGGTGCCAGCCGTGCAGACGACCACATCCGCATCCCTGAGGCCCAGCCCGGCGCGCAGCTCGGCCCGGCGTGCCGAAGAAAGCGGCGCAAAGCGGGCCAGGTCCGGGCGGTTGTAGACCACGCTGACCCGGGCGGGGTCGAGCAGGGGGTGGGCCGTGAGCAGCCAGTCGCGCACCAGATCAGACACGCAGACCACGCGCTGGTTTTGGCTGGCCGGGGCGTCGAACTGCCGGGCCTCCAGCCAGGCGATGACCCCTGAGGAGGGCGAGAGGGCGCGGCGCAGGCGTTTCAAAAGCCGCGCCGGGCCGGAGCCGTAGGCCGCCTCGGTCAGGCGGTTGAAGATGGTCTGCGGGCCGCCGCCCACGCGCAGAATGTCCTGGGTCCAGGTGCGGGAGAGGCCGATGACCACGTCGTAGCCCTCGCGGGCCAGGCGCTTTTCCACGGCATGGGCGAACCAGAGGTTCTTGAGCGCGCGGCCCAGAGGCGGGCGGCCCAGGACCACGGGCCGCACCCCGGCCGGAGGCTGCCCCTCGGCGCGGCCGCACAGGAAGTCCACGGCATGGCCCTGGGCGGCCAGGGCCTCGGCCAGGCGCCAGCCAAAGCCCTCGGCGCCTCCGTAGAGGCCCAGGCGGGGCATGGTCAGGGCGATTCGCGGCATCTTCAACTCTCCGGGGGGTAGTGGTGGCCGCAGTCTTGAACGAAATCCCCGCCTTTGACAAGCCGGGCAGGGCTGGGGCATAGCCCGAGGGGCTGGCTTGCTGCGTAGACTTGGCGCGCGGCCCGTCCAGCGGATTCGTCCAGTTGATGGCCCAGCCGATCCGCCCAGCCGATGCAAGGAGCCGCCCATGTTTCCCACGCTTCCGGCCGACCAGGCCCTGCTGCTCCTGCTGAACCAGGACTGGCGCACGCCCGCGCTTGACCTCCTGCTGCCGCTGTTCTCCCTGCGCGCGCTCCTGTTCGCCATCCTGGCGGGGCTCCTCGTGTGGCGCTGCACCCTGCGCGGCAAAAGCCAGGCCCTGTACTTCGTGCTGCTGGTGCTGGCCATGGGGGCCTCGGACCTGGCCACCAACCAGGTCAAGCACGCCGTGGGCCGCCTGCGGCCCGAAAACGCCGTGGGCGGCACCTTCCGCCAGGAGTCCGGCCAGTGGCTGCGCCTGGCCGCAGACTACGCCCCGGACCGCGAACGCGGCTCCTCCTTCCCCTCAGCCCACGCCGCCAACTCTACAGCCCTGGCGCTCATGGCCGCGCTGTTCTGGCCGCGCCTGCGCCGGAGCATCTGGGCGCTGCCGCTCTTGGTGGGCTGGTCGCGCGTGTACCTGGGCAAGCACTACCCCACAGACGTGCTCGGCGGCTGGCTGCTCGGCCTCTGCGTGGGCTGGCTGTTCTGGCTCTTGTGGCGCTCAGCGGCGCGGCGCTGGGGCCTGCAACTGAGGCCGGAGCCCACAGCATAGAGAGAGAATATGCCTCCGGGGTCCAGGGGCAGCGCCCCTGGACCCCGGAGGCATATTCTCTTTTATTCCTCTTCCTCCAGGTCCACGCCTTGGCGCTTGTAGGCGCGGTACACGGATAGTCCGAGCCAGGCCGAGGCCGCCAGGAGCGCCACGCTGACGCCGATGGACAGGGCGCGGCCCAGGCCGGACTCTGCGCCCACGCCGCCGCCGAAGATGGCGAACACGAGGTTTTGCGGCAAATAGCCCACGGCCGAGCCCAGGATGAAGGACGCAGCCGGGATGCTGGTGACGCCTGCGGCTACGCTGGTGAGCAGGTTGTGGCCCACGGGCAGCAGCCGGATGGCCAGTGAAGTGCGAAACGGGCCGGTGCGCAGGAAGGCGTCGAGTTTTGCGGCGCGTTTGCTGAAGCGCGCCAGCACGAAGTCGCGGCCCAGGTAGCGGGCTGTGGTGAAGCTCATGGCGCAGCCCAGGGCCGTGCCCAGGGTGGCCAGGAGCGTGCCCCAGAACCAGCCGAAGGCGTAGCCGCCCAGGAAGGCCGTGAGCTGCCGGGGCACGCCCAGGCCTGTGGCCAGGGCTGTGACGCCCAGGAAGATCAGCACCCCGGTGGGTCCGTGGTCCTGCACCTGCTCCAGCATCCACTGCCGGTCCGTGAGGTGGTTCTCCAGGCCCAGGCTGCGCGCCAGGAGGATGAGGCCCCCGAACACGGCCAGCATGGCCAGGCCCTTGAGCATGGGCTTCAGGCCGCCGGGATTAGTCACCGCTGGGCCCTTTGCGTTTGGACGCATTCTTGGCCGCGCGCCGTTCGCGTCTGCTAAGGCCCGCATCGGGCGCGCTGGCCTGTTCGCCACGGCTGCTGTTGATGAGGCAGAAGCCCAGGAACAGGGCCAGGCCCTGGGCCGCGCCGAAGACCAGATCCTGCTGGAGGTAGGCGTACCAAACGCCCGCCCCGGTGCCCATGAGCAGCGGGATGAAGGGCCAGCGCGGGCGGCGCGAGCTGAGCTGCGGCATGCCCAGGATGCCGCGCCAGAGCACGGCCATGATGGCCACGAACTGCATGAGCACGGCGAAGGCCAAAAGCTGCGTGGGCAGCGGCACGTACACGACATTGGGCATGGAGACTCCTTGGGCGGGCGGGGTTAGAGGCGGCCCCTGGCCTCGGCCTTGCGGGCGTCCTCAGAGCGGCCCTGGAGGTTCAGGGCCTGCACCAGGGTGTCCCAGAACTCCTGGCGTCCGGGCATCAGCGCGGCGCTCTGGCGGGCCAGCACCTCGGCGATCTGGGGGTCCTCGCCGCAGTCCAGGTACAGGCGCGCCAGCATGTGCAGGGCCAGCGCATCGTTGTGGTTGACCGAGAGGGCCAGGTGCAGGCGCTCGCGCGCCCGGGCCGTATCGCCCTGGGCCAGGGCCACGCGGGCCAGGGGCCGCAGGGCCGCAGCCTCGGTGCCGGGCGTCTCCAGGGCCTTCTGGTAGAGGTCTTCGGCGGCGGACAAATCTCCTGCGGCCTCGGCCAGGGAGCCCAGGCGCACCAGGCTGAAGCCGTGGCCGGGGTCCAGGCTCAGGCAGCGCTCGTAGGCCACGTGGGCGCAGGCGGTTTCGCCCAGGCGCTGGCAGGCCCAGCCCAGGTTGTAGTGGGCCATGACGTTGTCGGCCTCGGCCTCCACCACCTGTTCGAATTCGCGCCGGGCCAGGTCGGCCTTGCCCATCTGGGCGTAGCAGATGCCCAGCGAATTGCGCGCCAGCATGTTGTCCGGGTCGGCCAAAAGCGCCAGCTTGAATTCTTCCACAGCGGCGTAGAGGTCGCCCTCCACGAACAGGCGGTCGGCTGCGACGTTGAGCGACAGGCTGCCGAACACGGCCACGCGCGGGGCGGGCAAAAGCAGCGCGTGCTCCAGGCTCTTGCGCGCGTTGTCCAGGGCATCGGCCTTGGCCAGGTGCAGGAAGGGGTGCCCGGCCAGGCCCACGGCCAGGTCCAGGCCGTGCTCGGCCAGGGCCTGGCGGCACAGCTCAAGGGCGCGCGCCTCCAGCTCTGCCGGGTCAGCAGTGGGCAGAAAATGCACCAGTCCGCCCAGGCCGAAGCGCCCGCCAGCGGCCCGCGCGGGTTTCTCGCCCGGCAGGGCGGGCGGTGCGCCCAGGTCGGACAGGAAAATGCGCTCGGCCAGGGCCGCCACCTGGGCCACCGCCGCGTCCAGGCGCTGCTGGAGCCCGCCGGATTTGCCGCCAGGGGCGCCAGGGGTCTCGGAGGGCTGGTCGGCCTGGACGTGGTGGGCGTGGAGGATGCGCGTCAAGACCACGCAGAAGCGCTCCGAGCGGCCGCGCGCCCGGGCGAAGAAGGACAGGAAGTCGCGGTAGCCGTAGAGCCCGGTGAGCATGTCGCGGCGGGCTCCGGCTGCGCCGTCGCCTGCGGCCTCGGCGGCGAAGAGGCTGTCGCGCTCCTGGATCAGGGTCAGCCGGTCGCCGGGCTCCGGCG
>CAYMIP010000091.1:0-7657 GCA_964390575.1 uncultured Desulfocurvus sp.
CCTTGCGGATGTAGGTCAGCTCGTAGATGTCCTCGATGCCGCGCGAGGCCTTGAAGACCAGGGCCTCGAAGCCCGGTGCGATCGTGGTTTCGAGCTCGGCGCTCAAGGCCTTGGCCCGCGCGATCACTTCCTGCGGATCAGAGATATCGGCTGGCGTGATCTTGTCCAGCACTTCGGCGGCTGTGTAGCCCAGCATGCGTTCCGCGCCGACGTTGAAGATCTGGATGACGCCCTTGGCGTCCGTGGCGATGCTTGAAAAGTTGGCGCTGTTGAAAATCGCGCTCTGCAAGGCCCCGGTTTTGAGCAGGTCCTCCTGGCGTCTGGTCTCGGTAATGGCCTCCGCCGCATCGGCGAGGGGGTCAGGGATGGCCGGGTCGCAGAGATCTCGTGTCATGACAGCCCCTGTTGGCGGTGGTGGTGTCCCCTTTGGCCCGGACACCGGCGGCATGATGGACATCCAGACTCCATCGTGTTTCAGCCGCCGGGTTGTCCGACCCAGGGGAGCTTCTCGCAGCGCGCTCAGTTGTAGTGTTAGCGCCTGGAGTCCTTTTCGTTTCCGTAGAGTCCGCCGGCAACCGCGCCCAAGGCGCCGCCCAGCACGGCGCCCATGCCCAGGGACCCGCCCGTCAAGGCGCTGATTCCGAGGCCGGCGCCAGCGCCGATGGCGCCGCCGGACAGCGCGCCCTGCTGGGTTTTGTTCATGTTGGTGCAGGCCGAAAAGCTTAAAGACACCATTAACAGTGCGGGAAGAAACATCTTTCGCATGATCGTCTCCTTAGTTCTTCCAGTTGGGCCGGATGGTTTCGTGCCAGATGACGTCGAACACGTGCCGGTTCGTCTTGTCGGGGTTGTTGCGGTAATAGTCGTCTGTCCTGTTGGCCAGCTCTGCCCAGCTCATGTCCTTGAGTCCCTCAACCCAGCCCTTGACAAGCCTGGACGGCTCTTCGCCACGCTTCTGCCGGAGATGGTACTCAAGGGCGATGGCGCTGCCGGCGCCAAATAGAAAGGCCTTCTTTTCCTGCTCCGTTGAGCTCAGCCACGTCTTGCCGTCAACATCTGCGCTGGGGCTGTCCATCGGCTTTTGCGCAAAGCTTGCCATGGTGCCCGCGAAAAGGATCCCCACCAGCAGGAATATCGCCAGATAGCCATATCTTTTCATACTGTCCTCACGTGTTAGATGGTTCCGCACAAACAAGATACAGAAAGCTGCTGCCTCTACGTGCCAATCCCTACACGGTCATATTGTTGACAACAGTCTTCACGCCGTGGATGTCGCTCACGATCTTGGTGGCCAGGTCCTTTTCCGCCGCGTTCTTGGCCTTGCCGCGCAGCGTGACAACGCCATCCTTGGTCTCGACAGCGGTGTTGAGGGCGCTGGTCGAGCGGTGATAGAGCAACGTCGTCTTGACCAGGGCAGTGACGGACGCGTCATCAACGGTGTCGCCCATGGCATCAACCTTCTGGGCAAAGACAGCAGTGCCCTTCTTCGCGGCGGCAGGGGGCACTGTCATCAGATTCATGACGCCTTTGACGCCGTCAACATCCTTGACATATTCTGTCGTCAGGTCTTTTTGGGCCAGGCTGGTTGCCTTGCCGCGCAGGGTGATGTTCCCCTTCTTGGAAAACACCTCAGTCCCAGCGGCGTTCACATTGCGGTGGAACAAAAGGGTGAATTTCACCTTGGTGATGAGCCAGGCGTCCGTGTACGCAGCAGGGCCCCCAGCCTTCACCTTCAGCTTGTTGTCTACACTTTTCACGCCGGGCATAATCGCAACAGTTTCCTTGGCCAATGAGATATGGGATTCCTCAGAAACTGTACCGCTCAAGGTGACATCGCCGGCCTTGGAGCTGACTTTAATGTCATCATTCTTGAGGTATGTCCTGAACACATAGGTCTGTTTTGCTGCCGCCTCGATGCGGTCATCCGTCTCAGCGGCATACAGGCTGGCGCTGCTTGAGAGCAAAAGCGACACAGCCATGGCCAAGGCGAGGCTGAACGTTGATATCTTCATGCTCATTTTCCTCTCTGCTAGAGTGTTTTCGGTGCACGTGGCGTTCTCCCTGCGTTTCATGGTTCGCAAAGAGCAGGCCGGACAAGGCGTCACCCGAACTGATGCCTGCCTACTGTTGTCCCTTGATGCGCATGTCGTTGCGGACGTCTCGCACGCCGTTGACGCCGCGCGCCAGCAGGACCGCAGTGTTGATCTGATTCTGGGAGCCCACGAAACCGCTCAGCTGCACCACACCCTTGAAGGTCTCGACGTTGATCTCGCCGGAGCTTAAGGAAGACTCGCCAAGAAAGGTCGCCTTCACCTTGGTGGTGATGGCGGAGTCGTCAATGTACTCGCCAGTGCCTTCCCTGGTGGAGGTCGAGGCGCATCCGAAAGAGAAAGCCAGCAGGAGGGTCAGGCACAACAGAGAAATGCGACGGAGTAGCGTCATAAGAATGCTCCTTGATAATCGATGTTACATGATTTTTTTATGGTGGACGTTACATGGTTGGCAGGGCTGACCGACGGCGCCCGCTCCAGCCCTGCGCAAGATCTTCAAGCTAAGCAGCTGGTTGTCAATACTGCAGCTAGAGTCTTCTGACCAGACGCACGAAGAAGATCAATATCACCGCGCCAATGGTGGCCACGAGTATCGAGCCAAGAATCCCACCCGCTCCGATGCCGACGTACCCGAACAGAAAGCCGCCGATCACCGCGCCAAGGACGCCGACAACGATGTCCCCGATGATGCCGAACCCCTCGCCCTTGACCAGCACGCCAGCCAGCCAGCCGGCTATCAGGCCAACCAAAATAAACCAAAGCAGTCCGTCCATTGCATGCTCCAATGCAGAGAATCTCCGTAGAGTTGAATCGTACATACCATGTCTTTTCAAAAAAACATCAAAAATCCAAAAAATAAATCGCCAACTTTTATAAATAATTTATTGTTGCCCTGTTCTGGTCAGCAACCTATTGGCAATTTGCCCAGTCATTACACAATGCCCAGCCTGAGAGGCTCAATCCTCCGTTCGCAAATTTCCGATTGTTATTGAAAATATATTTCCACGCTCCTCAAATAACAATACGAATCATGGCATTATGGCTTCCTGCAACATCGCAATCAGTCGTGTTCATGCCGAACATCTGCCATGATTATGCGCTGGCCGTCACAGGCTTGTACAATTCATCTCGCCTTATGTTGTCAGCTCACGAATCTCCTGTTAAGAGCCAGAAGGTGACAAGTCCCCACAATTCATGGGAGCAGATATTCCAAAAGCAATTCCAAGGGACTGCTCGCAATGACTCCGTGCAAAGCCATCCTCTTCTGCGTGCTGCTGGCGGCCCTGCTTGTTGTCATCATGGCCGCCCAGGCCCCGGCCGAGACACTGCGTCCCAAGGTCGACAGCTTCATCCTCTTCTTCGGCCGCTCCGGCTCCATGGTCATGACCAGTGAGGTGTCCACGGGCATCACACTCGGCAGGCCAAGCCCTGCCGCCAGGAGCAACGCCGAAGGCCGCCCCTTGACCTGCCTGCCCCTCTTCGGACCAGTTAGACTTGAAGAGTGGCCCCCAAGCGAAGAAGGGAAGCCATGAGGAAGGGAATATTTCCCGAGGAGCAGAGGGTTGTCATTCTATGCGTGAGGCTGACCGCGAGCCAGTGGCCCAGGCCGTGCCTGGCCGCCCACTGTACCCTCTCGAACTGGCGCTGCGCTCCATCTTGCGCCACGGACGCCGCTGTTTTTTGGGCTGCGCCGTGCAGATCTGGCGCTCCTTGAAATGAGCCTGCCCTGCTTGGCGCTGGGAGCGACACGGGTGTCTTTTGGGAGGTGAGGTCGGCGGCAGGCTCTCTGATGCGCCCCTCTCTGGCTTGGGTGCGTTGCGCGCCACGGCCCGGCCACCGCGAGCCCGACTTGCTGGCATCTCGCAAGCGGAGGCCCGCTCCTCCATGCCGCCGCCTCTGGATTCAGATCCACTGCCTGCGCAGCAGGAACGTCTTCACCCCCTGGGTCAACAGCACGTAGCACAGGGCCATGCCCGCCAAAAGCGGCCAGTAGAGCGGCGGCAGCGCGACCATGCCCAGGGCCTCGGCCAGGGGCGAATAGGGCAGCCACATGCCGACGATCATGATGGCCGTCGTGGTCAGGATCAGGGGCCAGCTGGCCCGGCTCCGCACAAAGGGCAGCCCGTTGGTGCGGATGACATGGATGATGAGCGTCTGCGTCAGGATGGACTCCACGAACCAGCCGGTCTGGAACAGGGAGGCCTTGCCCGGCGCAAGGCAGTCGAACACGTAGATCATGACGCCGAAGGTCGCGTAGTCGAAGATGGAGCTGCACGGCCCGATGAACAGGATGAAGCGGGTGATGCGGTCGAGCGCCCAGGGCTTGGGCTTGGCCAGCAGCTCGGCATCGACCTCGTCGGTGGGGATGGGCACCTGGGAGAAGTCATAGAGCAGGTTGTTCACGAGCACCTGGATGGGCAGCATGGGCACGAAAGGCAGGAACACGCTGGCCCCGAGCACGCTGAACATGTTGCCGAAGTTTGAGCTGGCGCCCATGCGCACGTATTTGAGGATGTTGGCGAAGACCTTGCGGCCTTCGAGCACGCCCTGCTCCAGCACCATGAGGCTCTTCTCCAGGAGCACCACGTCTGCCGCCTCCTTGGCGATGTCCACGGCCGTGTCCACGGACACGCCCACATCCGCCGCGCGCAGGGCCGGGGCATCGTTGATGCCGTCGCCCATGAACCCGACCACATGCCCGCGCGCCCGCAAGGCCTGGATGATGCGCTGCTTGTGCGCGGGCGAGAGCCGGGCGAAGAGCGTCACCTCCTCCACCCTGGCCGCCAGGCCGGCCTCGTCCAGGGCCTCGATCTCTGCGCCGGTGAGCACGTGCTCCGTGGGCACGCCCACGTCCTGGCAGACCTTGCGGCTGACCAGCTCGTTGTCGCCGGTGAGCACCTTGAGGGCCACGCCCAGCGCGCTGAGCGCCTTGATGGCCGGGGCTGTGGTTTCCTTGGGCGGGTCCAGGAAGGCCACGAATCCGCGCAGGGTCAGGCCGGCCTCGTCCTCCTTGGTGTACACGCTCTTGCGCTCCAGATCGCGGTAGGCCAGGGCCAGCACCCGGAAGCCGTCGCCGGAGAGCTTCTCGTACCCCGCGTGCACCGTGGCCAGCAGGGCCGGATCCAGGGGCGTTGTGGCCCCGCCCAGCTCGCAGGAGGTGCAGCGCTGAAAGATCTCCTCGCAGGCGCCCTTGGCGATGAGCCGCACCACGTGGTCCGGTGTCTCCACCACCACGGACATGATCTTGCGCTGGAAATCAAAGGGGATCTCGTCGAGCTTCTGAAAGTCCGGAATGTTCAGCTCGCCATGCAGTTCATGGTGGGACAGCACGGCCCGGTCCAGCACGTTCTTGAGCCCGGTCTGGAAGTGGCTGTTGGTGTAGGCCAGCACCAGCACGCCGTCATCTTCGTCCAGGCGCGCGTCCAGGTGCAGCTTGAGCACCACCTGGTCCATGGTCAGGGTGCCGGTCTTGTCGGTGCACAGGATGTCCATGGCGCCAAGATTCTGGATGGAGCCCAGGCGCTTGACGATGACCCGCTTGCGCGACATGGCCAGCGCGCCCTTGGACAGGCACACGGTGACGATCATGGGCAGCATTTCCGGGGTCAATCCCACGGCCACGGCCATGGCGAAGAAGAAGGCCTGGTGCCAGTCGTGCTTGGTCAGCCCGTTGATGATAAAGACCAGGGGCACCATGACGGCGATGAACCGGATCATGAGCCAGGTGAACCGGGAGACCCCCTTGTCGAAACTGGTGGGCGGGCTGTCCTCGCCGATGGCGCTGGCCATGCTGCCCAGATAGGTGGCCGCGCCGGTGGCCACAACCACGGCCGTGGCCGCGCCGCTGCCCACGCTGGTGCCCAGAAAGCAGACATTGCGCAGCTCAAGCGCCGTGCGCCCCCCGCCCGCCGCAGCCCTGTCTTCAATATGGTCGAATTTTTCCGCAGGCAGGGATTCGCCGGTCAGGCTGGACTGGATGACGAAGAGGTCCTTGCTGGCGATGAGCCGCACGTCGGCCGGGATCATGTCCCCGGCCGCCAGCTGCACCACGTCGCCGGGTGCCACCTGGGTCAGGGGAATCTCGCGGGGCTCGCCATCGCGCAGCACGGTGGCCGTGACCGAGATCATGGCCCGCAGCTTGGCGGCGGCGGTGTCGGCCCGGGCCTCCTGCACGAAACGCAAACCCACGCCAAGAAACACCATCAGCCCCATGACCACGGCGGCCCGCAGGTCTCCTGTGAGCGCGGAGAGCGTCGCCAGGACCGTGAGCAGGACCACCAGGGGGTTGAGCAGGGCCTTGCCCAGCATGCGCAGGCGGGTGTGGCCGCGCTCGGCGCCCACGGCGTTCGGGCCATGGAGCCGGAGCCGACGTCCGGCCTCGGCCTGGGTGAGCCCCTGGGGCGTCGTCTGGAGCGTGTTCAGGAGCGCCGGAATCTCTGCAGCGGAAGCGGCCACCAGTTCCGGGGACACCTGGATGCCTGCGGCGGCCTTGCGCAGGTGCGCTATGTTCCTGGGGATGATGGAGGAACGGACTCTCGGCATGTGCTCCCTCGTGGTGCTTGCTGGGGTCGGCTTGCCAGGGATGAGACCCGGTCACCCTTGGTCTGGCCCAAATGGCGCGTAGCCCTGCTGCGAACGCGGACCACGCGCGGACAGCGACGGGGCCTTGCTTCAGCTCGCTGCGGCAATCCTTTGCTGGAGGAAAGCAGCGCAGTTTCCAGATACATTCTTAACCTATCGCCACAGCAGCACAAGGACGAACATGCGTCATGGCGGCGCTGCTGGGGCTGGTCATGACCTCTTGGCACCTTTGGCTGTGGCGAGATTCCACCACAAACGACGAGACCGCTTCGGCCTGGCTACTCCTCTGGCCTGGCGGACGAACGTGCCGGTCCGGGGTCGCCTGCAGCGGGCCTGGCAGGCGTCCAGACCTCGGCCCAGTGCTCCTGGTGGTCGTCCACAAGGGGGATGGCCTGGTGCTGCTGCTCAACGCCATCCACGCTGACGCGCATGGGGCACCAAATCATAACGGCGAGTAATGGCGAAGAGGCGCTCAGAGCTTTGCAACTGGGGGACTTTGACGGCATCCTTATGGACGTTCAGATGCCTGTCATGGACGGCGTCGAGGCAACGATGCAGATCCGAAGAAGGCTCGACCTTGGAGAGAAGTCAAAAGTGCCAATCATTGCGTTGACCGCGTATGCAATGCCAGGAGACCGGGAGAAATTCTTGGCTGCGGGCATGAATGAATATGTCACGAAGCCAGTGCAGATGGATGAACTCAAGAAGGCATTGGAACGGGTGGCGGAGAAGATGAACAACCCCACCGGAGCTCCCAAGGCTAACTAACGGGCCACCAGGGGAGACCGATCAGTAAATCATAAAGCGGACGTGGGGAATAGCATGGGGAGCAATTTCCCACAAAAGAAAAAGGCGGCCAGGATTTCTCCTAACCGCCTGAATTCTTGTGGCGTCCCCAAGGGGGTTCGAACCCCTGTTACCGGCGTGAGAGGCCAGCGTCCTAGGCCACTAGACGATGGGGACGGACAGTACTTTGGTGGGCCGTGATGGACTCGAACCATCGACTCTATCATTAAAAGTGATAT
>CAYMIP010000092.1:0-7206 GCA_964390575.1 uncultured Desulfocurvus sp.
GCGAGCGCTTCGGCCTGATCAAGTTCGGGTCCAGAGTTGACCTCTATCTGCCCGATGGCTATGCTGTGAAGGTCTACGTGGGCGAAACCGTCCGCGCGGGCGAGACGGCCATCGCCGTCCGCACCTAGGACCGCCGGAGCGGGCTGGGAGTCGTATGGCCAAGGAAAAGGCATTGCCGCGCCACAAGGGCGTGTACATCCTGCCGAACCTGTTCACCACCGCGAGCCTGTTCCTGGGCTTCATGGGGATGATCTGGGCCATCGAGGGGCTCTACGAGTACTGCGCCCTGTGCATCCTGGGCTCCTGCCTGTTCGACGGCCTGGATGGCAAGGTGGCCCGGCTCACCAACACCACCAGCGAATTCGGCGTGCAGTTCGACTCCCTGGCCGACCTCGTGGCCTTTGGCGCCACCCCGGCGCTGACCATGTACCTCTGGCAACTGCACAGCTTCGGCACCCTGGGGCTCATGGCCTCGTTTCTGCTCATCGCCTGCGGGGCGCTGCGCCTGGCGCGGTTCAACGTGCAGGCAGCGGTGACCTCCAAGAAGTTCTTCGTGGGCCTGCCCATCCCGGCTCAGGCCAGCAGCCTGGCCACCCTGATCCTGTTTGCCCCGCACCTGCCGGAGGCCTGGATCGCCAATGTGCTGCCCACGGCCTGTCTGGTCCTGGTGTATGTTCTGTCCTTCCTCATGGTCAGCACCATGCGCTACGCCTCGTTCAAGGAATACGGCTTCATCAAGGCCCATCCCTTCAGCTCCATGGTCACGGTGATCCTGCTCTTCGTCATGGTGGCCTCGCGCCCCAAGATGCTGGGCTTCCTCTTCTTCCTGGGCTACCTCATCAGTGGCCCGATCTACACCCTGTTCGTCCTCTTCCCGCGCAGCACCAAGCTCCTACGAGAGTCCCAGAAGGAACCCTCGTAAGCCATTGACCCCTGTTTTCCGGCTTGCGAGAGCTTTCTGCTGGGACGTCCCATCTGCGGGTGTACGCCCGCTATTCTTGCCAGCCATTCGTGAAACAGATACGCTTTCCAAGCGCTGATGAGGAGGACATATGTCAGACCGCGTCTACATCTTCGACACCACGCTCCGTGACGGTGAACAGTCCCCGGGCGCCACCATGAACCAGGAAGAGAAGGTCAGCCTTGCGCGCCAGCTCGAGGCCCTGGGGGTGGACATCATCGAGGCGGGCTTCCCGGCCGCCAGCCAGGGCGACTTCGAGGCCGTCCAGGCCATCGCCCGCAGCGTCAAGAACGTCCAGGTGGCGGCCCTGTGCCGGGCGCTGACCCGCGACATCGACCGGGGCTGGGAGGCCATCCGTGACGCTGCGCATCCGCGCATCCACACCTTCCTGGCCACCAGCGAAATCCACATGACGCACAAGCTGCGCAAAACGCGCGAGCAGGTGCTTCAGATGGCCGAGGCGGCGGTGCGCTACGCCGCGACCCTGACCCCCAACGTGGAGTTCTCGGCCGAGGACGCCTCGCGCTCGGACTGGGAATTCCTGGCCCAGGTCTGCGAGGTGGTCATCCGCGCCGGGGCCACCACCGTGAACATCCCGGACACCGTGGGCTATGCCCAGCCGTTTGAGTTCGGCGAGCTCATCGCCTATCTGCTGAAGACCGTGCCCAACGCTGACCAGGCCGTGTTCAGCGTGCACTGCCACAACGACCTGGGCCTGGCCGTGGCCAACAGCCTCTCGGCCATCCGCGCCGGGGCGCGCCAGGCCGAGGTGACCCTGTGCGGCATTGGCGAGCGCGCGGGCAACGCGTCCCTGGAGGAGCTGGTCATGGCCCTGCACACGCGCCATGAGCTCTACAAGATCGAGTGCGGCGTCAAGACCCGGCAGTTGTACCCTTCCTGCCGCCGCCTCGCGCAGATCATCGGCCAGCCCATCCCGCCGTACAAGGCCATTGTCGGGGCCAACGCCTTTGCCCACGAGTCCGGCATCCACCAGGACGGCATGCTCAAGAACCCGTTGACGTACGAGATCATGACGCCTGATTCCGTGGGCCGCAAGGGCACGGACATGGTCATCGGCAAGCACTCCGGCAGCCACGCCATCAAGGCCAAGGTCACGGAGCTGGGCTATGCCCTGGACGAGCAGCAGCTGGCCGTGGTCTTTGCTGCGGTGAAGGAGCTGGCGGACAAGAAGGAGCGGGTCTTTGACGAGGACGTGGAGGCCCTGGTCCTGGAGATGGTCTACCGCCGCCGCGACAAGTACCGCCTGAAGGATATGAGCGTTTTCTCCGGCACCGGCGGGGTGCCGCCCCACGCGGCCATGGTGCTCGAAATCATGGACGGCGAGCAGGTGCTGGAAGTGCGGCGCCACTCGGCCTTTGGCGAGGGGCCAGTGGACGCGCTCTTCAAATGCATCGGCGTCATGGTGGGCTATGCGCCGGCCCTGGACCGCTTCCAGATAAACGCCGTCACCGGCGGCACGGACGCCCAGGCCACGGTGACCGTGCGCATCGAACACGACGGGAAGAAGTCCGTGGGCCGCGGCACCAACGAGGACATCCTCGTGGCCAGCGCCATGGCCTTTATCAACGCACTCAATAGGTTGGAGAAAATGAGAGAGGAGAAGAGCGAATGTCCCACAATTTAGCCGAAAAAATCTTGCAGGCGCACACGGACGAGGAAATCTCCGGCGCCGGGCAGATCGTCACCTGCCGCGTGTCCCTGGTTCTGGCCAATGACATCACCGCGCCGCTGGCCATCAAGTCCTTCCGGGGCATGGGGGCCGACAGGGTGTTTGACAAGGACAAGGTGGTGCTGGTCTGCGACCACTTCACGCCCAACAAGGACATCGCCTCTGCCGAGCAGGTCAAGGTGGTGCGCGAGTTTGCCCGCGCAATGGGCATCACCCACTACTACGAGGGCGGCGACTGCGGCGTGGAGCACGCGCTCCTGCCCGAGCTGGGTCTGGTCGGCCCGCGCGACATCGTGGTCGGCGCGGATTCCCACACCTGCACCTACGGCGGCCTGGGGGCCTTTGCCACGGGCATGGGCTCCACCGACATCGCCGGGGCCATGGCCCTGGGCGAGACCTGGTTCAAGGTGCCGACCACCATCCGCGTGGAGTACACCGGCACGCTGGAGCCCTTTGTGGGGGCCAAGGATCTCATTCTGCACCTCATCGGCCGCATCGGGGTGTCTGGCGCGCTGTACCAGGCGCTGGAGTTCTGCGGGCCGGTCATCGACGCACTCAGCATCGAGGGCCGCATGACCATGGCCAACATGGCCATCGAGGCTGGCGGCAAGGTCGGCCTGTTCCAGTCCGACGCCAAGACCCTGGCCTACTGCGCGGCCCACGGCCGCAGCGGCGACAAGACGCTCAAGGCCGACCCCGGCGCTGTGTACGAGCAGGAGCTGTCCCTGTCCGTCACGGGCATGGCCCCGCAGATCGCCTGCCCGCACATGCCGGACAATGTGCGCCCCGTGGATGAGCTGAAGGGCCTGCGCGTGGATCAGGCCGTCATCGGCTCCTGCACCAACGGCCGCATCGAGGACCTGCGCGAGGCCGCAGCGGTGCTCAAGGGCCGCAAGGCGCACAAGAACGTGCGGCTGATCATTTTGCCAGCCACTCCGAGGATCTGGCGGCAGGCCATGGACGAGGGCCTGTTCAGCGTCTTCATGGACGCCGGGGCCGTGGTCGGTCCGCCCACCTGCGGGCCGTGCCTGGGCGGCCACATGGGCATCCTGGCCGGGGGCGAGCGCTGCATCGCCACCACCAACCGCAACTTCCGGGGCCGCATGGGCAGCCTGGAGAGCGAAGTCTATCTGGCCAACCCGGCGGTGGCTGCGGCCAGCGCCGTGGCCGGGGAGATCATCCATCCCGGCAAGCTCTAGGCCCGGCAAGCTGTAAGCTCGCCAAGCTGTTGGCCGTCAGGCATCAAGACTGACGCACACGACGTGAATCCCCGCCTGGCGAAGAGTCCGGGCGGCGCACAAGGAGAAACATATGCTTGTCACAGGCAAGGTGCACAAGGTCGGCGCCCACATCGACACCGACGCCATCATCCCGGCCCGGTTCCTGGTGACCACGGACTCCGCGGTCCTTGGCGCCAACTGCATGGAGGGCCTCACGCCCGGCTGGGTTCAGCGCGTGCAGAAAAACGACATCATCGTGGCCGACGAGAACTTCGGCTGCGGCTCATCCAGGGAGCATGCCCCCATCGCCATCCTGGGCGCGGGCATCCCGGTGGTGGTGGCCAAGAGTTTCGCCCGCATCTTCTACCGCAACGGCTTCAACATGGGTCTGGTGCTGCTGGAAGTGGGCGATGACGCGGACAAGCTGAAGGACGGCGACCAGCTGGAGGTGGACACCGAGGCCGGGCGCATCAAAAACCTGACCAGCGGCGTCACCGTGGTCTGCGCCAAGGTGCCCCAGTCCATGCAGGACCTGGTGGACGCCGGGGGCCTGGTGTCCTACGTCAAGAAGCGTCTGGCCGAGAAGCAGCAGGGGGCTTGAGCACAATGAACATCTGCGTCCTGCCCGGAGACGGCATCGGCCGTGAGATCGTGGCCCAGGCCCTGCGCGTGCTCGCCAAGGTGGGCGAGAAATACGGCAAGACCTTCGAGACCGAGGAAGCCCTCATCGGCGGAAGCGCCATCGACGCCACGGGCGGTCCCCTGCCCGAGGACACCGTGCGCCTGTGCAAGGCCGCAGACGCCGTGCTGCTGGGCGCTGTGGGCGGTCCCAAGTGGGACGCCATCGACCCGGCCATTCGCCCAGAGAGGGGCTTGCTCGGCATCCGCAAGGAGCTGGGGCTCTTCGCCAACCTGCGCCCGGCCTGCCTGTTCCCGGAACTCCGCCACGCCTGCTATCTGCGGGCGGACATCGTGGACAAGGGCATTGACCTGCTCGTGGTGCGCGAACTGACCGGCGGCGCGTACTTTGGCACGCCCAAGGGCATCGAGGTGCGCGGTGGCGAGCGCGTGGGCTTCAACAACATGATCTACGCTGAGCACGAGATCCGACGGATTGCGAAAGTCGGCTTCGAGGCCGCCAAGAAGCGCCGCAAGCAGCTCTGCTCCGTGGACAAGGCCAACGTGCTGGACGTGTCGCGGCTCTGGCGCGAGGTGGTCATCGAGGTGTCCAGGGACTACCCGGACGTGGTGCTCAGCCACATGTATGTGGACAACGCGGCCATGCAGCTGGTGCGCGATCCCTCGCAGTTCGACGTCATCGTCACCGAGAACCTGTTCGGCGACATCCTCTCGGACGAGGCCTCGGTGATCACCGGGTCCATCGGCATGCTGCCCTCGGCCTCGCTCGGCACGGGCAACCCCGGCCTGTTCGAGCCCATCCACGGCTCGGCCCCGGACATCGCGGGCCAGAACAAGGCCAACCCGCTGGCCACCATCCTCTCCGTGGCCATGCTGCTGCGCTATACGGCCAGCGACATGGACGAGCTGGCCGCCGCCATCGAGGCCGCAGTGCAGAAGACCCTGCAGCAGGGCTACCGCACCGGCGACATCCGCGAGGCGGGCTGCCGGCTTGTGGGCTGCGTGGAGATGGCCGACGCGGTGCTGGCGAATCTCTAGCCGCGCAAGAGATACTGCCTGCTGCGACGGGGGGCCGGGATTCCGGTCCCCCGTTTTTGCTTGACAGTTATGCAACTCTGTTGCATGGAGTCTGCAACAATATTGCATTGAAAGCTCAAGGAGGGGAGACCCATGCGCAAGGCGCTGCTGCTGCTGGTGGTTTTGGCCTGCTGGAGCTCGCTGGCCCTGGCGGCCCAGACCGCCCAGGCTGGAAGGATGCAGGTGGCTGTGGGGGTCGCGCCGGTGGAGCATTTCGCCCGAATGATCGGCGGGGAGCTTGTCCAGACGGTGGTGCTGGTGCCTGCCGGGGCCGACGCCCACACCTACGAGCCCAAGCCCTCGCAGATGCGCGCGCTCAGCGGGGCCGCCCTGTACCTGTCCAGCGGCCTGGAGTTCGAGGAGGCCTGGGAGCCGCGCCTTAGGGGCGCCAACAAAAAGCTCATCTTCGTGCACCTGGCCCAAGGCCTGGCCCTGCTGCCCCTGCCCGAGGGCCACGGCGAGCCTCGCAAGGCCGGGCAGAGGGACACGGGCAGGCACGGGCACGAGGCCGAGAGCGACCCGCACATCTGGGTGTCGCCAGCAAACGTCCGGCACCTGGCCGCGCGCATTGCCGAGGCCTTTGCCAAGGCCGACCCGGCCCACGCCAGGGTCTATGCCGCCAACCTGGCCGTGTTCCAGAAGCAGATAGACGGCCTGGACGCCGAGCTGCGCGCCATTTTTGCCGGCGTCTCAGTGGACCGCCGCAGCTTCCTGGTCTTCCATCCGGCCTGGGGCTATCTGGCCAGGGACTATGGCCTGACCCAGATGGCCATAGAGTTCGAAGGCAAGGAGCCCTCGCCCAGGCGGCTGGCGGCCATGGTGGCCCAGGCCAAGGCCAAGGACACCAAGGTCATCTTTGTGCAGCCGCAGATGTCCCAGCGCACGGCTGGCAGCATCGCCCAGGCCATCGGCGCGCGGGTGGTGCTGGCCGATCCGCTGGCTGCGGACTGGGCCGCCAACCTGCGCGCGGTGGCCATGAGCTTCCGCGACGCGCTGCGCTAGCTGTGCTGTGCCGGGAGGAGGGGCCATGAACGCAGAGAAATGCTTGCAGGACTGCGGCCTGCCAGCCACGGAGAACCGTGTCCTGGTGGTGCAGGCGCTTTCCGGAGCGCACCATCCGCAGACCCCGCAGGAGCTGCTGGCCGGTTTGTCCGGGCGCATGAACCGCGTGACCCTGTACCGCATCCTGGACCTGCTGGTGGCGCACGGGGTGGCGGCGCGGCACAATGCCGGCGGGCGGGCCTTTCGCTACTGCCTGGGCCAAGGCGCGGCCGGGCATTCGCACTTCCACTGCACGCGCTGCGGCCAGACCCAGTGCCTGGAGTCCCGGACCCTGGAGCCGGGCCTCTCCCGACTTTTGTCCAGCCTGCCCATGCGCGTGGACATGGCTGAGGTCACTTTGGGCGGGGTCTGCGAGCGCTGTCTGAAGGCCTGACCGGCCGGCTGCTCCAATGCGCAACGCCCGGCGTGGAATTATCCAGGCCGGGCGTTGCCGCGTCTTGCGCGCGGGCGGTGCGGGGGGCTACACCTTCACCTGATAGCCCAGGTCCACCAGATCGGCCCTCTGGCCGCCCCGGATGCCGAAGTTCTCGCGCGGCTGGTCGATGACCCGGATGAAC
>CAYMIP010000093.1:0-7183 GCA_964390575.1 uncultured Desulfocurvus sp.
CGCGTGTACAAGGACGCCATGGCCCCGGCCAAGGCCCTGGGCATGATGTACCAGTTGCGCGACAAGGACTTCCCCCCCCACGCCATCGAGAACTTCATCCGCTGCATCGGCGTGTTTCCGGTGGGCAGCTTCGTGCGACTGTCCGGCGGCGAGTTCGGCATCGTGGTCAGCGCCAACGCCGCGCGCTCCACCAAGCCGAAGATCAAGGTCGTCATGGATGTCCGGATGCGCCCGCAGATGGCGCGCCTCCTCGACCTGGAGGCCGTGGAAGACACGCCCGAGGCCCAGGACATCGACGAGGTGCTGAACCCGGCCGAGTACAAGATCGACCTGGAGCGCTTCTTCTCGGCCTAGGGCCCCCGGCGCGGACCTGGCCTTTTCCCTTGCCCGCGCGGGCGCTTCGTGCTAGCCGCAGGCATCATGCTTGAATCCCTGTCCGACCAGATCGTCCGCATCAGCATCCTTGCCGTCCCCCTGCTCCTGGGCCTGACCTGCCATGAACTGGCGCACGGGCTGGTGGCCCTGGCCCTGGGCGACCCCACGGCCAAGCTCGCCGGACGGCTGACCATGAACCCCCTCCGCCACCTGGACCCCATGGGCGCCATCGCCTTCCTCCTGGCCAACATCGGCTGGGCCAAGCCCGTGCCGGTGAACTCCAGCTACTTCAAGCGCCCCAGGCAGGGCATGATGCTGGTGGCCCTGGCCGGGCCAGGGGCCAACTTCCTCCTGGCCGCGCTCTTCGCCGGGGCCTTCCACCTGCTGCTGCCGCTGGCCCTGGCCCACCCGGAGCTGCGCTCCCTGCTGCCCCCCCTGCTGCTCATCAGCCAGGCCGGGGTGGTGGTCAACCTGATGCTGGCCTTTTTCAACCTGCTGCCCATTCCGCCGCTGGACGGCAGCAACATCCTGGCCTGGTTCCTGCCAGGCCGGCTGGCCTACAGCTATCTCGCCCTGGGCCGGTACGGCTTCCTCCTGCTCCTGGGCCTGCTCATCGCCTCGCAGCTTTTGGGCGTCAGCCTCCTGGGCGCGCTCATCTACCCCCCGGTGGGCTTTGTCGCCAGGCTCCTGGGCGTGCCCCTGTAACCCCTTACCCACACACACCATGACCGCAAAAAAAGAACGCATCGTTTCCGGCATGCGCCCCACCGGGCCGCTGCACCTGGGCCACCACTTCGGCGTGCTGGCCAACTGGCTGGAGCTTCAGGAGGAGCACGAGTGCTTCTTCTTCGTGGCCGACTGGCACGCCCTGACCACGGAGTACGCCGACCCCAAAAAGATCAAGGGCTTTGTGCCCGGCCTGGTCATTGACTGGATCGCCGCCGGGCTGGACCCGGACAAGTGCGTCATCTTCCAGCAGTCCCAGGTCAAGGAGCACGCCGAGCTGCACCTGCTGCTGTCCATGCTGACCCCCGTGGGCTGGCTGGAGCGCAACCCCACCTACAAGGAGGTGGCCCAGGAGCTCTCCGGCCAGAAGGACCTGGCCACCTACGGCTTCCTCGGCTACCCGGTGCTCATGTGCTCGGACATCATCCTGTACCAGGCCACGGCCGTGCCCGTGGGCCAGGACCAGCTGCCGCACCTGGAGCTGACGCGCGAGATCGCCCGGCGCTTCAACTTTCTGCACTGCCCCCCGGACAAGCCATTCTTCCCCGAGCCCAAGGCCCTGCTGACCGAGGAGGCCAAGCTGCCGGGCCTGGACGGCCGCAAGATGAGCAAGAGCTACGGCAACTCCATCGCCCTGGGCGAACCCCTGGACGAGCTCGCGCCCAAAATCAAGGGCATGCTCACGGACAAGAACCGCCTGCGCAGGAGCGACCCCGGCGACCCGGAGGTGTGCAACCTGTACCCCTACCACAAGCTCATGACCGCTGCCGATACCTGCGCGGAGATCCGCGAGGGCTGCACCAAGGCCAGCTTCGGCTGCGTGGACTGCAAGAAGCTTCTCATGGAGTCCTTGACGCGCTTCCTTGAGCCCGTGCACGAGCGCCGCCACGCCCTCTTGGCCGACCCGGAGCGCCTCTGGGCCATCCTGGCCGAGGGCAACGCCCGGGCCCGGGCCGTGGCCGCCCGGAACATGGAGGCCATCCGCCAGGCGCTGAACCTCGACTTCTAGGATGACCTGTTCAGGGCCGGAGCCGGGCGCTGTCCAGGTTCCGGCCCTTTTTCCGTTCTGACAGGCCCGGCCTGTTTCCGGTCCGACAAGGAGAAGCCAGGCATGAGCGAAACCGTCCGCATCTCACAGCGCGCCAGGGAGATCACCCCGTTTCTGGTCATGGACATCCTGGAGGCCGCCCACCGCCTGGAGGCCCAGGGCCATGCCGTCGTGCACCTGGAGATCGGCGAGCCGGACTTCGACACCCCGGAGTGCATCAAGGAGGCCGCCAGAAAGGCGCTGGCCGACGGCGAAACCCACTACACCCACAGCCTGGGCCTGCTGGCCCTGCGCGAGGCCATCTGCGAGGACTACCACACGCGCTACGGCGCCTGCGTGCACCCGGACCAGGTCATCGTGACCCAGGGCACCTCCCCGGCCATGCTCCTGCTTTTTTCAACCCTCCTGGAGGCCGGCGACCAGGTCATCCTCTCCGACCCGGCCTACGCCTGCTACGACAACTTCATCCGCTTCGCCGGGGCCGAGCCCGTGCGCGTGCCGGTGAGCGAGGACGACAGCTTCCAGTACCGGCCCGAGGCCATTCACGCCGCCCTGACGGACGCCACCAAGGCCATCCTGCTCAACTCCCCGGCCAACCCCACGGGCACCCTGCTCTCGGCCGAGCGCATGGCGGCAATCGCCCGCTTGTCCGACGCGCGCGGCACGTTCCTGGTGTCCGACGAGATCTACCACGGCCTGGTGTATGAGGGCCGAGAGCACAGCGCGCTCGAGTTCACGGACCAGGCCTTTGTGCTGAACGGCTTCTCCAAGCTCTATGCCATGACCGGCTGGCGGCTGGGCTACCTCATCGCCCCGCGTGCATTCATCCGGCCCATGCAGAAGCTCTGCCAGAACTTCTTCATCTCGGCCAATTCCGTGGCCCAGCGTGCGGGCATCGCGGCGCTCAAGGAGTCCCAGGCCGATGTGGCGCGCATGAAGGCCACCTATGACGAGCGGCGCAGGTACATGCTGCCGCGCCTGAAGGCCCTGGGCCTGGGCGTGGCCCATGATCCCACCGGCGCGTTCTATGTGCTGGCCAACGCCAGGCACTGGGCCGAGCGCTTCGGCGGCAGCTCGCTCAAGCTGGCCTTCGACATTCTGGAGCAGGCCCACGTGGGCGTGACGCCGGGCATCGACTTCGGGGCCAACGCCGAGGGGTTTCTGCGCTTCTCCTACGCCAATTCCCTCGCGAACATCACCCAGGGCATGGACAGGCTTGCGCACTACGCGCAGGAGCGCCTATAGGGGGGCCATGCACACCCTGCGGCCTCTCAACCCGAAACGGCTGACCCTGCCCTTCCTGGCCCTGCTCTTGTGCCTGTTCTTGTCTCTGCCCTTGTTTCTGCCCTTAACCCTGCCGGACCGGGCCTTCTGCGCGCAGCCAGACCCCCCGGCCCCGGCCGCCATGCCCCCCAAGCCACAGCCCAAGCTGCAACCCAAGCCCAAGCCAAAGGGCAAAGCCAAGGCCAAGGGCGCCGCCAAAACCGCCCTCCCCCTGCCGCCCGCGCCCGGTCTGAGCCGGGAGGACTTCGCCGCGCCCTACAGCGCCCTGCTCCGCCAGACCGTGGGCCCGCCCCGCGAAGAGCCTGCGCACCAGGGCGGAGGGCAAATCAGCCTCCAGTCCAACGCCACGAGCTGGAAGGTCAGCCCCTCGGTGCAGCCCGGACGGACGCAGGACGAGTCGCCCGTGCAGTTCCGCCTGGGGCGCGACACCACGGTGCTGGACCCTGTGACCAAAAAGGAGCTGACGCCCCGCGCCGATCCCCTGGGGGCCAAGCGGAGCCTGGAGGAGCTGGACCTCAAGGGCGCGCTGGACAAGCTGGGCGGCAAGGCCGAAATCCAGGTGGAGGTGCTCAAGTTTTAGCAGAGCGGTTGCGGCCCTGCGCCCGCCCGCTTGCCATCGCCGCGCCCAGCGGCTACGGTCCTGGAAATCCTTCCGGCCAAGGAGCACCAGGCCGACAGACCAACAGACCAACAGGGACAACGCATGACCACCTTTGCGGCGGATCTGCACATCCACTCGCGCTTTTCCAGGGCCACCAGCAAGAGCCTGACCATCCGCAGCCTGGCCGCCTGGGCCGAGGTCAAGGGCCTGGCCGTGCTGGGCACCGGGGACTGCACCCACCCCGGCTGGCTGGACGAGATCGGCCGCGAACTGAAAGAGGACGGCTCCGGGCTCCTCAGCCTGCGCGAACCCTCTGGTCTGGCGGCGCAGATCCCCGGCCTTCCGGAGCATCTCACTGGCCATCCCACGGGCCATCTCACCGGCCAGCTTTCCGGCCACGCCAAATTCATGCTCCAGGGCGAGATCAGCTCCATCTACAAGCGCGGCGGCAAGGTCCGCAAGGTCCACAACCTCGTCTACCTGCCCACCCTGGAGGCCGCCAGGAGCCTCAATGTGAAGCTGGCCCAGGTGGGCAACCTGGCCTCGGACGGCCGCCCCATCCTGGGGCTGGACAGCCGCATCCTGCTCGACCTGGTGCTTGCTACCCACCCCGAGGCCTTCCTGATCCCTGCGCACATCTGGACGCCCTGGTTCTCGCTCTTCGGCTCCATGTCCGGCTTCGACTCCGTGGAGGAATGCTTCGGCGACCTGAGCAGCGAAATCTTCGCCATGGAGACCGGCCTGTCCTCCGACCCCGGCATGAACTGGACCATCTCCGCCCTGGACCGCTATCGCATGGTCTCCAACTCCGACGCCCATTCCGGCGAGAAGCTGGGCCGCGAGGCCAACCTGTTCCGGGGCGCGGCGTCCTTCACAGGCCTCAGGCAGGCCCTCAAGGCCCATTTGCCCGGCGAACCCGGCGGGGACTGCGAGTTCCTGGGCACCGTGGAGTTCTTCCCCGAGGAGGGCAAGTACCATTTGGACGGGCACCGCAACTGCGCCTGGGCCATGGAGCCCGGCGAGACTGCGGCCAACCGGGGCCTGTGCCCGGTCTGCGGCAAGCCCGCCACCCTGGGCGTGCTGCACCGCGTGCTGGCCCTGGCCGACCGGCCCGAGCCCGTGCAGCCCGAGGGCCAGCCCGGCTTTGATTCGCTCATCCCGCTGAAGGAGGTGCTGTCCGAGGTGCTGGACATCGGCGCGGGCTCCAAGAAGGTCGCCAGCGAGTATTTCCGCCTCATCCAGGCCCTGGGGCCGGAGCTGTTCATCCTGCGCGAGGCCCCGCTGGCGGACATCCGCCGCGCCGCGCCCGTGCTGGCCGAGGCCGTGGAGCGCATGCGCGCGGGCAAGGTGCTGCGCAAGTCCGGCTTTGACGGCGAGTACGGGGTCATCACCGTGTTCACGCCCGAGGAGCGCGCCGAGATGCGCCACGGCGGGCGGCTGCTGGCGGCCCAGGCCCCACGCGGCCGCAAGCGCGCCGCCACGCCGACCGGATCGTCGGCCAGATCGACAGGCGGATCGACAGGCGGATCGCCGGCCCCGGAAGCGGAGGCCGAGCCCGAGCCTGCGGACGCAAACGCCGCAGCAGCATCCGCCAGCGGCCTGAATCCGGCCCAGGAGGCCGCAGCATGCGCCGGGCCGGGGCCGGTGCTGGTGCTGGCCGGGCCGGGCACGGGCAAGACCCACACCCTCATCCGCCGCGTGGAGCGCCTGCTGGACGCTGGCGTCCCGGTGGACGCCCTGGCCGTGGTCACCTTCACCCGCCGCGCCGCGAGCGAGCTCTCCGAGCGCCTGGCGACCTTGCGCGGCAAGGGCGCGGCCCTGCCCCTGGCCGACACCCTGCACGCCCTGGCCCTGGCCCTGTGGACCATGCGCCGGGGCCAGCCCCCGGTGCTCTTGTCCGAGGATGCCGCGAAAAAGATCTTTCTGGAGGCCCTGCCCGGGTCCCTGGCCAAGGCTGAGCGCGAGGCGCTGTTCCGCCGCCACTCCCTGGCCCGGGAGACCCTTACGCCGCTGGACGGCCCGGAGGGTGAACTGGCTGCGAGCGCCCAGGCCCAGGTGGCGGAGCTGAAAGCCGTGCGCAACCTGGCGGACTTCACGGACTTGATCGAGTTCCTGCTGGCCGAGGTGCGCCAGCCGGGCTTCAGCCCGCCCTTTGCGCACCTGCTGGTGGACGAGGTCCAGGACCTCTCGCTGCTCCAGCTGGAGGCCGTGCTGGGCCTGGCCGGGCCGCCCGGAGACGACGGCAGTGGGGGCCAGGGCTTTTTCGCCATCGGCGACCCGGACCAGAGCATCTACGGCTTCCGGGGCGCGGCCGGGGACGTGCGCCAGCGCCTGGCCGAGCGCTGGCCGGAGCTCGCCGTGCTGGCCCTGGCCGAGAACTTCCGCAGCGGCCAGGGCATCCTGGACGCCGCCCGGTCCGTCCTGCCCAGCGCCGCAGCGCCCGCGCCGCCCAGGCTCCTGGCCCGGCCCGGCGCAGCCTGGGAGCTGGAGCTGGTGCAGGCCCCGGACGCCCGGCACGAGGCCCGGCTCATCGCCGAGCGCGCCCGAAAGCTCATTGGCGGCGCCAGCCTGACCCTGCTGGATGCCCAGGGCCCGCAGCTGGCGCCAGGCGACATCGCCGTCCTGGTGCGCTTCCGCGCGCTCATCCCGCCGCTCAAGGCCGCCCTGGAGCTGGCCGGGCTGCCCTGCTCCGCGCCCGAGGCCGAGGTGTTCTGGGAGGAGCCGCGCGTGGCGGCCATCCTGCGCGTGGCCGAGAAGCTCTTCGGCCTGCCGTCATCCAATACAACGGACAACGCGACGGATGGCCCGACTGACGACGCAGCGGACGACGCAACGAATGGGGCCGCCGTGGCCGTGCACCTGCCGGAGTTCCTGCTCCTCCAGGGGCCGCGCGTGCTGCCCTCGGCCCTGCGCGAGAGCCCGCCCTTTGACCGCCTGTTCTGGGAAGGCCCGGCCTTCCGCGACCTCTGCCACGAGTTCGACGAGCACGGCGGCTGGGTCGGGCTGCTGGACTGGGTGCGCCTGCAGGCCGGGCTGGCCGAGCTGCGCCAGAGCGCCCAGAAGGTGCGCATCCTGACCCTGCACGCGGCCAAGGGCCTGGAGTTCGAGGCCGTGTTCCTGCCCGCCCTGGAGGAGGGGATTCTGCCCTT
>CAYMIP010000094.1:0-7151 GCA_964390575.1 uncultured Desulfocurvus sp.
TCCCGGCGGCGGCGCTCCCGGCCAGCGGCCCTCTGGTCCCGGCGGTCCTGGCGGCCCTGGCGGATACGCCCCCCGGCCCAGCGGTCCTGGCGGTCCCGGAGGCTATGCCCCCCGGCCCAGCGGCCCCGGCGGTCCCGGAGGCTATGCCCGGCCCAGCAGCAGCGCTCCGGGCAGCAGCTACGGCCAGCGTCCGCCCGCCCCCGGCGCGGCCCCGGCCGGTCCGCCCAAGGAGGGCGAGGACCGCAGCCGCAGGAAGGAACGCCGCGTGGTGGAATTCCCGGGCAGCAGCACCAGCGAAGAGGCCCGCCGCAAGGCCGGCGCTGCGGTGGCCAAGAAGAAGACCAGTTTCGCGCCTGCGCCCGTCGTGTCCGAGGACGGCGAATCGCCCATGCGCCTCAAGTCCTCGCGGCGCAAGAAGCACCGCGGCGGCCAGGAGCAGCGCGAGGAGGCCCAGAAGGCCATCGGCAAGCGCAAGATCCGCATCGACGAGACCATCCGCCTGTCCGACCTGGCGCACCAGATGGGCATCAAGGCCCAGGCCATCATCAAGGTCCTGTTCGGCATGGGCGTCATGGCCACCATCAACCAGGCCCTGGACATGGACACCGCCACCCTGCTGGCCAGCGAGTTCGGGCACGAGGTGGAGAACGTCTCCTTTGACGAGCAGGAATTCCTGGTCGCCACCATTGCCGACACCGCCGAAGACCTGAAGCCCAGGCCGCCCGTGGTCACCATCATGGGCCACGTGGACCACGGCAAGACCTCGCTCTTGGACGCCATCCGCAAGACCAGCATCGCCTCGGGCGAGGCGGGCGGCATCACCCAGCACATCGGCGCCTACCACGTGTCCACCAACCGGGGCGAGGTCGTGTTCCTCGACACCCCGGGCCACGAAGCCTTCACCACCATGCGCGCCCGCGGCGCCCAGGTCACGGACATCGTCGTGCTCGTGGTCGCCGCCGACGACGGCGTCATGGACCAGACCCGCGAAGCCGTAAACCACGCCAAAGCCGCTCACGTGCCCATCGTGGTGGCCGTGAACAAGATCGACAAGGAAGGAGCCAACCCGGACCGCGTGAAGCGCGAGCTGGCGGAGTTCAACCTGGTGCCCGAGGAATGGGGCGGCACGACCATCTTCGCCAACGTCTCGGCCAAGCAGCGCATCGGCCTGGACGAACTGCTGGAGATGATCCTGCTCCAGGCCGAGGTCATGGAGCTCAAGGCCAATCCGGCCAAGCCCGCCCGCGGCCACATCGTGGAGGCCAAGCTGGACAAGGGCCGCGGCCCCATGGGCACGGTGCTCATCCAGGAAGGCACCCTGAAGAACGGCGACGCCTTTGTCTGCGGCACCGTGCACGGCAAGGTGCGCGCCATGTTCAACGACCAGGGCAAGAAGATCAAGCAGGCCGGACCGGCGATTCCCGTGGAGATCCAGGGCTTCGACGTGGTGCCCGTGGCGGGCGACGAGTTCTTTGTGGTGGCCGACGACAAGGTGGCCCGCAAGATCGCCGAGACCCGCATGGCCAAGCAGCGCGAGAAGAACATGGTGGGCAAGAGCAAGCTCACGCTGGAGTCCTTCCTCATGTCGCGCCCGGACCAGGAGACCAAGACCCTCAACCTGGTGCTCAAGGCCGACGTGCAGGGCTCGCTGGAGGCCATCACCGAAGCCCTCCACAAGCTCTCCACCGAAGAGGTCAAGATCCAGGTGGTGCACGGCGCCACGGGCGGGCTCACGGAGTCCGACATCCTGCTGGCCTCGGCAAGCCAGGCCATCATCATCGGCTTCAACGTGCGGCCCACGGCCAAGGTCAAAGAAATCGCCGACAGCGAGCACGTGGAGATCCGCTTCTACGACATCATCTACAAGCTCGTGGGCGAGATCAAGGACGCCATGAGCGGCATGCTCACCCCGGACATCCAGGAAGTGTACCTGGGCCAGGCCGAGGTGCGCGAGATCTTCAGCGTGCCCAAGGTGGGCACCGTGGCCGGCTGCGGCGTGTCCGACGGCAAGCTGACCCGCGCTGCCAAGGTGCGCCTGCTGCGCGAGGGCGTGGTCATCTACACCGGCAGCTTAAGCTCACTCAAGCGCTTCAAGGATGACGCCAAGGAAGTCCTGAAGGGCTACGAATGCGGCGTGGGCCTGGAGAACTTCAACGATATCAAGATCGGCGACGTCATCGAGGCCTTTGAGACCAAGGAAGTCGCCAGGACTCTGGACTAGGATTCCGGCTGGGCATTGCCAGGGCCGGACAACGGGTTTACATGATCATTGGTGTGTTGACGCTGGAATTCCGCCTGCACGGGAACGACTCGCTCAAAGGCAAGCGCCAGGTGGCCCAGAGCCTGAAGCAGAAGCTGCGCAACGCCTTCAACGTGGCCGTTGCTGAGGTGGAGGCCCAGGAGGCCCACCAGAAGCTGGTGCTGGCCGTGGTCACTGTGGCCGGAGACACGGCCAGGGTGGAGAGCCGCCTGGCCAAGGCCCTGGCCCTGGTCGAGGCCATATCCCCGGCGGAACTGGTGCGCTGCGGCACGGAAGTGTTTAGCAGCAGCGGAGAGGCGTAAATGAAGACGTCAGGCAGCAGACGGTCCATCCGCCTGGGCGACCAGATCCTGCGGGAGCTGGCGACCATGCTCGTGGAGGAGGTCCAGGATCCCCGGCTGGAGCTGGTCAGCCTCACCGGCTGCAAGCTCAACGCGGACATCAGCATCGCCCTGGTCTCCTTCTCCGTGGGCGGCGGCGCGGAGCGCCGCGCGCTGGCCCTGGAAGGCCTGAACAAGGCCAAGGGATTTTTGCGCTCGGGTCTGGCCAGGCGGCTGAACATGCGCGCCCTGCCGGACCTGCGCTTCGCGCACGATGATTTTCTTGAGGACATGGTCTATGGAAAGCCCAGTCAGCAAGATAGCTGACCTCATCCGCAGGACCGACAGGTTCCTGGTGTCCTCCCACGCCAACCCGGACGGGGACGCCATCGGCTCCACCTTGGCGCTGGGGCACATCCTGGCCCATCTGGGCAAGGACTTCGCCCTGTACAATCCCTCCGGCCTGCCGAAGCAGTTCGACTGGCTGCAGTTGCCCGGCCCCATCCACACCACCCTGGCCGGGGCCGAGGCCAACTGGATCTTCGTGCTGGACTGCGGCACGGAAAGCCGCGTGGGCGATGAACTGCACCGGGTCATGGGCTCGCGTCCCATCGCCAACGTGGACCACCACCTGGGCAACCCGAATTTCGGCCAGTTCAACTGGGTGGACGACACTTACGCGGCCGTGGGCGCCATGATGGCCGACCTGGCGGACGAGCTGGACATCCCGCTCACCGGCCCCCTGGCCGAGGCCATCTACCTGGGGCTGGTCACGGACACCGGGTTTTTCACCTACGACAACACCACCCCGGCGGTGCTGGAGCTGGCCGCGCGGCTCATCCGCCTGGGCATGGACCCCGGCCAGGTCAACGCCAAGATCCGCAACCAGTGGGGCGTGAACCGCTTCCGCCTGTGGGGAGAGTCCTTCGCCACCACGGAGCTGTTTTACGGCGGGCTGGTGGCCGTGGCCGTTGTCACCCTGGGCATGCTGGAGCGTACCGGCACGGTGGCCGCGGACTGCGAAGAGATCGTCAGCTTTCTGCGCCGCCTGCGGGGTGCGCGGGCGGCGGCCATCCTGCGCGAGGAGCCGGACGGGGCCTACAAGTTCAGCCTGCGCTCCACCGGAGCGGACAACGTGCAGTTGGTGGCGGCCCTGTTCGGGGGCGGCGGGCACCGCAACGCCTCCGGCGGCACCATCAGCGCCGACCTCGACACGGCCAAAATGCGCCTGGTCAAGGCCCTTGGCGAAAGCCTGGGTCTGGTGTAGGAACTGTGGCCAGACAGCGCAAGAAGAGCGAAGCCCAACTGGACGGCCTGCTGGTGCTGAACAAGCCCAGCGGCCCGACCTCGGCCGGATGCCTGAACAGCATCAAGCATGGGCTGGGGCAGAGCAAGATCGGCCACGCCGGGACCCTGGACCCCCTGGCCGAGGGCGTGCTCCTGGTGCTCCTGGGCCGGGGCACCAAGCTGGCCGGGTATCTGACCAGCGGGGCCAAGGTCTACAGCGGGCAAATGCGCCTTGGCGTCAGCACCGACACCTTCGACATGGAAGGAAAGGTCGTGGCCGAGGCCGGGCTCGACACTATTTCGCAAGACGACGTGCGGAAGGCGATCCTGTTCTGGAAGGACCTCACGGAACAGGAGGTGCCCGCTTACTCCGCGGCCAAGCACGAGGGCAAACCCCTCTACGAACTCGCCCGCAAGGGCGAGGTTGTGCCGGTCAAGGAGAAGCGGATCGAGATACACGAGGTTGAACCGCTGGAAATTGAGCTTCCCACTGCACGGTTCAGGGTGCGTTGCCTGGCAGGCACGTACATTCGATCCCTGGTCCACAGCTTGGGGATGCGGCTTGGCTGCGGCGCAGCTCTTGCCCAGCTCACGCGGGAGGCCTGCGAGCCCTTTGGGCTTGCGGCCGCCTACAGCCTGGATGCGGTTCTTGGCGAGCCGGAGCTTTTGCCGGAGCGGGTTATCCCGCTGGCGAAAATGCTCCCGCACTGGCGCACCATCGTGCTTCCTCCCACCCTAGCCGCCCTGGTGAAAAACGGGGCCTGGCTGCCAGTGGGCGGACCAAGCGGACAGGAGCTTCTCGGCACAGCCGGGGAGCAGGTCATGCTGGTCGAGGAAAGCGGCGAACCGGTTGCGCTGGCGGAGGCAAAGTCCAAGGACGGCATGTTGCGCTGGATGATTCTGCGTGGGCTCTGGGCGGAAGCTGTCGCGGCAACCTGATCGGGAAGCTCCCGGCACAACCCGGATACGGCAACGACAGCCGTCCGGAAAAGGAGGATATTGCTGTGGTCATGACGCCTGAAGGAAAGAACAAGGTCATCGAGGACTTCAAGCTCCACGATGGCGACACCGGCTCCCCGGAGGTGCAGGTTGCGCTCTTGACCGAGCGCATCACCTACCTCACCGAGCACTTCAAGGTGCACAAGAAAGACTTCCACTCCAAGACCGGCCTTTTGAAAATGGTCGGCCAGCGCCGGAAGCTTCTCAAGTACCTGAAGAGCGAGAACGTCCAGCGCTATCGCGAACTGATCGAACGCCTGGGCCTTCGCAAATAGGACAACGACCCGTGTGGGCCGGGGCGCGAAACACGCCCCGGCCCGCGCGGACAAACCCGCACGGGCGCGACTGTCGCGTCCGCCAAACCTCGCCCATGACGCAGGACTCGCTCCAGACCCCCTTTAGTTGGCTGCGGAAAGCGTTTTTGCATGCGCCAGAAAACCTGCGCGCAAAAGCCCTTCCCCAAGCCGATTAAATCCCGGGCACGGAGCAAGCGTCAGGGCGGTAACAGTACAAGGAACAACAATGCTAGTCCCCTTCGAAAAAACACGCCTCACCACGCAAGCCGGGTCCATCGAGATGATCATGGAGACCGGCAAGATGGCCAAGCAGGCCAGCGGCTCGGTCTGGGTCCAGTCCGGCGGCACGGTTGTGCACGTCACCGTGGTGAACCAGCACCTGCCCATCGACCGCGGCTTCTTCCCCCTGACCGTGAACTACCAGGAGATGACCTACGCCGCCGGCCGCATCCCCGGCAGCTACTTCCGCCGCGAGATCGGACGGCCGAGCGAGCGCGAGACCCTGGTCTCCCGCCTCATCGACCGCCCCATCCGCCCCATGTTCAAGAAGGGCTTCCGCGACGAGATCCAGATCATCGCCACGGTCCTCTCCGCCGACAAGACCGTCAACCCCGACGTGCTGGCCATCACCGGCGCCTCGGCGGCCCTGCACATCTCGCACATGCCCTTTGAAGGCCCCATCGCCGGCGCCCGCGTGGGCTACGTGGACGGCCAGTTCGTGCTCTTCCCCAGCTACAAGCAGATCCAGAGCGAGAGCAAGCTGAACCTCGTCTTCGCCGCCACCCGCAACGCCATCGTCATGGTCGAGGGCAGCGCGAACTTCGTGGACGAGGCCCTGGTGGTCGATGCCCTGGAATGGGGCCACAAGCAGCTCGGACCCGTGTTCGACATTCAGGACGAGCTGCGCACCCTGGTGGGCAAGCCCAAGCTCGAAGTGGTTGCGCCCGTTTCCGATCCGGCCATCGTGGCCTGCGTGGAAGAGATCGCCACCCCGGGCCTCAAGGCCGCCTTTGCCATGACCGACAAGACCCCGCGCCGCGAGGCCAAGTCCGCCGCCAAGGCTTTGGCCATGGAGGCCGTGGCCGCCAAGTTCCCCGAGGATGCCGATGCCCTGCGCCAGGCCGGAAACGTGGTGGGCGACCTGGAGAAGCGGATCGTGCGCGAGCGCGTGCGCGCAGACAAGATCCGCATCGACGGCCGCGACCTGACCTCGGTGCGGCCCCTGTCCATCGAAGTGGGCGTGCTGCCCATGGCCCACGGCTCGTGCCTGTTCCGCCGTGGCGAGACCGCGGCCCTGGCCGTGGCCACCCTGGGCAGCTCCCGCGACGAGCAGCGCATCGAGACCCTGATCGGCGAGGACACCAAGCGCTTCATGCTGCACTACAACTTCCCGCCCTCCTGCGTGGGCGAAGTGCGCATCCTGCGCGGCCCCAGCCGCCGCGACATCGGCCACGGCGTCCTGGCCGAGCGCTCCCTCACGCCCGTGCTGCCCAACCCCGACGACTTCCCCTTCACCCTGCGCGTGGTCTCCGAGGTCATGGACTCCAACGGGTCCTCCTCCATGGCCACGGTCTGCGGCGCGTCGCTGGCGCTCATGGACGTGGGCGTACCCATCAAGGAGCCCGTGGCCGGCATCGCCATGGGCCTCATGAAGGAGGGCGACGAATACCTCGTGCTCACCGACATCCTGGGTGATGAAGACGCCCTGGGCGACATGGACTTCAAGGTCGCGGGCTCCAGGAGCGGCATCACCGGCATCCAGATGGACATCAAGATCACCTCCGGCATCCCCTACGACGTGCTGCGCCGGGCCCTGGCCCAGAGCCGCGACGCCCGCATGCACATCCTGGAGCACATGGACATGATCCTCGCCAAGCCGCGGCCGGAGCTCTCCGAGCTGGCCCCGCAGATGGAGATCGTGTTCATCAACCCGGAGAAGATCCGCAGCGTCATCGGACCCGGCGGCAAGAACATCAAGGCCATCACCGC
>CAYMIP010000095.1:0-7143 GCA_964390575.1 uncultured Desulfocurvus sp.
GCGAAATAGATGGCCTTGACCTGGCAGTTGATGAGCATCTTGGTGCAGATGAGGCAGGGCTCGGTGGTGCAGTAGATTTCCGCGCCGGCAAGGGACAGCCCGTGCAGGGCGCACTGGATGATGACGTTCTGCTCCGCGTGCAGGCCCCGGCAGAGCTCGTGGCGCTGGCCCGAGGGGATGCCCAGGCGCTCGCGGATGCAGCCCACCTCAAAGCAGTGGGCCACGTTGGTTGGGGTGCCGTTGTAGCCGGTGGCGATGAGCCGCTTGTCGCGCACGGCCACGGCGCCCACGCGCCTGCGCAGGCAGGTGGAGCGCTCGGCCACCAGGTGGGCGATGCGCATGAAGTACTCGGGCCAGGGCACGCGGTCGTTCATGGGCAGGGCCTCCCGAAGCCTTGCGGGGTCTGGCCGCCCGGACCGGGCTTCAAGCGCGCAGTCCGGGCAGCCTGTGGAAACGTGTCTACCAGGCGAAGAGCGGGAACTCGCGGGCGAAGTCCTCCACCTCGAGGCGGATCTCGGCCAGCACGGACTCGTCGTTCATGTTCTCCAGGGCGGCGGTGATGGCTTCGGCCACGGCCAGCATGTCCTCTTCGACCATGCCGCGCGTGGTCAGGGCCGGGGTGCCGATGCGGATGCCCGAGGTCACGGTGGGCGGCTTGGTGTCAAAGGGGATGCCGTTCTTGTTCACCGTGATGCCCGCCTTTTCCAGCGCGATCTCGGCATCTTTGCCGGTGATGCCCTTCTTGGTCAGGTCCACCAGCATCAGGTGGTTGTCCGTGCCGCCGGAGACCAGGTCGAACCCGGCGTCCTTCAGGTTCCCGGCCAGCACCCCGGCGTTTTTCACGACCTGCTCCTGGTACTGCTTAAAGCCAGGCTGCAAGGCCTCGCCAAAGGCCACGGCCTTGGCCGCGATGACGTGCATCAGCGGGCCGCCCTGGATGCCCGGGAAGATCTGGGAGTTGAGCAGCTTGGTCTGGTCTTCGCTGGCCAGGATCATGCCGCCGCGCGGGCCGCGCAGGGTCTTGTGGGTGGTGGTGGTGGTGAAGTGCGCATGCTCAATGCAGGAGGGATGCAGCTCGGCCGCGATCAAGCCCGCGATGTGCGCCATGTCGACCATGAGCACCGCCCCGACCTCGTCGGCGATCTTGCGGAAGCGCTTGAAGTCGATGATGCGCGAATACGCGCTGGCGCCCGCGATGATCATTTTGGGCCGGGACTCCTTGGCGGTCTTCTCCAGCGCGTCGTAGTCGATGGTCTGGGTGTCCGGGCTCACGCCGTAGGACACGATGTTGAACAGCTTGCCGGAGAAGTTCACCGGGCTGCCGTGGGTCAAATGCCCGCCGTGGGCCAGGTTCATGCCGAGCACGGTGTCGCCGGGCTTGCAGACGGCGAAGTACACGGCCATGTTGGCCTGGGAGCCGGAGTGGGGCTGGACGTTGGCATAGCCCGCGCCGAAGAGCACCTTGGCGCGGTCCCGGGCGACCTCCTCCACCTGGTCCACGAACTCGCAGCCGCCGTAGTAGCGCTTGCCGGGATAGCCTTCGGCGTACTTGTGCGTGAGCACGCTGCCCATGGCCTGGCGCACCGCCGTGGAGGTGAAGTTCTCCGAGGCGATGAGCTCCAGCCCGCCAACCTGACGGTCGATTTCCCCGGCCACTGACGCCGCGATTTCCGGATCCTGGATGAACAGTTCTTCCATGTCGAGTATCCTTGTGTGTCCGTTGTGCGCCGGGGCGATCAACCCGCGAAGCGCTTGAAGAGCATGCAGGCGTTGGTGCCGCCGAAGCCGAAGGAGTTGGACAGCGCGAACTGGGCCTGCTTTGTGCGCGCGCCGGAAGCGCCGTAGTCCAGGTCGCATTCCGGGTCCGGGCAGAGCTGGTTCACCGTGCCGGGGATGACGCCCGTGGACAGCGCCATGACGCTGAACACGGCCTCCACGCCGCCAGCAGCGCCCAGCAGGTGCCCGATCTGGCCCTTGTTGCCGCAGATGGCGATCCTCGAAGCCTGGGCTCCGAACACGCTCTTGATGGCCCGGGTCTCGCACAGGTCGTTTAGGTAGGTCGAGGTGCCGTGGGCGTTGATGTGGTCCACCTCAGACGGGTCCACTTGGCCTTCCTCCAGCGCCTTCTGCATGGCCAGGGCCGCGCCTGCGCCGTCCTCGGGCGGGGCGGTCATGTGATAGGCGTCGCCGGATGCGCCGAAGCCCACCACCTCGGCCAGGATCTTGGCCCCGCGCTTTTGCGCGTGGGTCAGGGACTCCAGCAGCAGGAGGCCGCAGCCCTCGCCCATGACAAAGCCGTCGCGCTCCTTGTCAAAGGGCCGGGAGGCGTGCTCCGGGTCGTCGTTGCGCGTAGACAGCGCCTTCATGGCGTTGAACCCGGCAAAGGCCAGGGGCGTGATGGTGCTCTCGGCGCCGCCGCAGATCATGACGTCGTTGCGGCCGAGCTTGATCTCCGAGAAGGCGCAGCCCACGGCATGGGTGCCCGAGGCGCAGGCCGTGGTGGTGCAGATGTTGGCCCCGCGCGCGCCGTGCTCGATGGAGACCATGCCCGCGGCCATGTTGGCGATGATGGTGGGGATGAAAAACGGGGTGATGCGGCCCGGCCCGGCGTCGGTCAGCTTCTTGTGCTGGGTCTCGATGCCCTCCAGCCCGCCCAGGCCCACGCCGATGATGACCCCGGCGCGGTGCGCCTCCTCCGGCGGGATGGTCCAGGCGGCCTGGTCCATGAGCATCTTGGAGCAGGCCACGGCGTACTGCGTGAATTTCTCCATGCGCCGCGCGGCCTTGGGGTTGATGTACGCGGTCGGGTCAAAGCCCTTGACCTCTCCGGCGATCTGGGTGTCGTGGCCGGAGGCGTCAAAGCTGGTGAGCCTGGCGATGCCGGACTTGCCTGCAAGCAGGTTGGTCCAGCTCGACTCGAGGTCGTTGCCAAGGGGGGTGATTGCGGCCAAGGCCGTGACGACAACCCTGTTCATGCTGGAGATCCGTGGTTCGGGGTTATCCCTGGCGGGAAAAGACGGAGCGCCCCACGGGCTTTTCGCGCCGGGGGCGCTCCGGACTGGTCCGAGAGACGGGCCGAGTTGGTCGGCTTAGGTGTGCTTCTCGATGTACTCGATGGCGTCCTTGACCTTGAGGATCTTCTGGGCTTCTTCGTCGTCGATCTCAATGTCAAAGGACTCTTCCATGGCCATGATCAGCTCGGTCAAGTCGAGGGAGTCGGCGCCCAGATCCTCGACAAAGGAGGCCTCGGGCTTCACTTCATCGGCGGACACGCCCAACTGCTCAACGACGATGGCTTTCACTTTCTCAGCTACAGACATATTCCCTCCAAAAGGTGTTTTTAACGTGACTTTCCGGTTACATGTACATGCCGCCGTTGACGGCCAGGACCTGCCCCGTGACATAGCCCGCGCCCGTGCCCGCTAAAAACGAGACGGCGCTTGCGATGTCCTCGGGACCGCCCAGGCGGCCAAGGGGAATGTTCTCCAACATTTTCGAAACAATGGCCTCGGGCAGGGCGGCGGTCATGTCGGTCTGGATGAAGCCCGGGGTCACGGCGTTCACTGTGATGTTTCTGCCCGCCAGCTCGCGCGCGGCGCTCTTGGAAAGCCCGATGAGCCCGGCCTTGGCGGCCACGTAGTTGGCCTGGCCCGCGTTGCCCATCTGCCCGACAACGGACGAGATGTTGATGATGCGGCCCCGGCGCTGCTTGATCATGATCTTGGCGGCCTCGCGCAGGCAGGCGAAGGCCCCGGTCAGGTTGACCTGGATGACCTTATCCCAGTCCTCGTCCTTCATGCGGATGAGCAGGCCGTCCTTGGTGATGCCCGCGTTGTTGACCAGCACCTCAAGGGTCACCTTGTCCTTGATCTCCTCGGCGAAGAAGGCCGTCACGGCCTCGCGGCTGGAGGCGTCCAGGCGGAAGGCCTTGGCCTCGCCGCCTGCGCTGGCGATGGCGGCCACGGCCTTCTCGGCCTCCTCGGGCCTGCTGACATAGGTCAGGTAGACTTCGAAGCCGTCCTTGGCCAGCCGTTCGGCGCAGGCGCGGCCAATGCCGCGCGAACCGCCCGTGACCAGCGCAACCTTGGGCAAGTCGCTCATGTTTTTCCTCGCTCGCGGCGGGTTCTCCCGCTGGGTTGATCGCACGCCAATACCCGAAATTGCGCCGGACTGCAAATCCGCGCGCGGGCGCGGGGCGCCTGGGCTAGAACTGCACCAGGGCCGAGCCCCAGGTGAAGCCGCCGCCAAAGGTGCCCAGGAGCACCAGGTCGCCGTCCTTGACGAAGCCCTCGGCCCGGGCCTCGCTGAGGGCGATGATCACCGAGGCGGCGGAGGTGTTGCCGTATTTCTGGAGGTTGGTGAAGATCTTGTGCGGCGGCACTTCCATGCGCTGGCCCACGGCGTCGATGATGCGCATGTTGGCCTGATGGGGGATGAACACGTCCACCTGGTCCTTGGACACGCCGTTTTTCGTGAGCACCGTCTTGCAGATGGCCGTCATGTTGCGCACGGCGTATTTGAAGACCTCGCGCCCGTTCATCTCCACGAAGAAGTCGCGCCGCACGGTCTCGCCGAGCTTGTACGGGGTGCCGGAGCCGCCGCCCTTGATGGTCAAGAGCCCGCCTGCGGAGCCGTCGGCGGACAGGAGCACGTCGAGCACCTTGGCGCCGGTTGCGGGGGGGCCGGCAGGGCCGGGATCTCCTGTGACGATGGCCGCACCCGCGCCGTCGCCGAAGAGTATGCAGATGCTGCGGTCCGTGTAGTCGATGCGCGAGGACACGACGTCCGTGGCCGCCACCAGGACCTTGGCCTCCGGGTGCAGGCAGACAAAGGCCCGGGCTGTCTCCAGGGCGTAGAGGAAGCCGGAGCAGGCGGCGGAAAGGTCCATGGCCACCCGGCCGACGAGGCCCAGGCGGTCGGCCAGCATGCAGGCCGACGAGGGGATGTAGGCGTCGGGCGTGAAGGTGGCGACCAGGATGTGGGTGAGCTCCGAGGCGTCCATGCCGGCGTTTTCCAGGGCGCGCAAGGCGGCCTGGTGCGAGAGGCTGACGCAGGTCTCGCCCTTGGCTGCGATGCGCCGCTCCTTGACGCCGGTGCGCGAGGTGATCCACTCGTCGTTGGTGTCCACCATGAGGCTCAGGTCGGCGTTGGTGAGCCTGGTCTCCGGCACACAGTGGCCCATTCCGCGAATGAGGCAGGGGGTGTTCATGGGGGCACGCTCGGTGTGTGTGGTTGGTGTTCCGGCCGCTTCGCCGCCGCCCAGGCCCGGGGCCTGGCGCCGGGGGCTTAGGCCTTGTGCCTGCTGAACTGCGCGAGCTCCGTGTGGGCGGTCAGCTCGGCTGCCAGGTGCTCGTGGGACTTTCGCTCCACATAGGTCGCGGCCATGCGGATGGCGTTGGTCACGGCCTTCAGGTTGCTCGACCCGTGGCAGACGATGAGGATGCTCTTGAGCCCCAAGAGCGGTGCGCCGCCGTACTCGGCATAGTCCAGCATCTGCGCGAAATTCTTGAGCGAGCGCATGCTGAGCGCCGCGCCCATGCGCGAGAGCATGTGGCGCTTGAGCTCACGCTTGAGCACGCTGCCAAAGGATTTGGCCAGACCCTCGGAGAGCTTGAGGCAGATGTTGCCCACGAACCCGTCGCAGACGACCACGTCGAGATCGCCGGTGAAGATGTCGCGGCCCTCGACATTGCCCACGAACTTGAGCGACGTCTGCTTCAGGAGGTCAAAGGCCTCCTTGACCATGACGTTGCCCTTGCCCTCTTCTTCCCCGATGGACAGCAGGCCGACGCGGGGCCGGTCCACGCCGAGCACATCGCGGGCCAGCACGTCGCCCATGATGCCGAACTGGGCCAGGTGGGAGGCCTTGGAGTCCACGTTGGCGCCCACGTCGATGAGCACCACCGGCTCCTTTTCCGTGGGCATGATGCTGGCCAGCGCCGGGCGCTCCACGCCCTTGATGCGGCCCAGCACGAACATCCCGCAGGCCACGGAGGCCCCGGAATTGCCCGCGCTGACCACGCCGTCGGCCCGGCCCTCCTTGACCAGCTGGCAGGCCACCTGGACGGAGGAGTCCTTCTTGCGGCGCAGGGCCTCAGAGGGCTTCTCGTTCATGCCCACCACCTGGGAGGCGTGGACGATAGAGATTGCCAGGTCGGCCGGGAGATCCAGGCGGGAAAGCTCCGCGCGCAAAATATCCGCATCGCCCACCAGGGTGATGTGGATGCCTTCGCGTGCGGCCTGGACAGCCGCAGGCACATTGACCCGGGGACCGATGTCGCCCCCCATGGCGTCAACGGCTATGCGGGGCGGGGTCTCAGGCATTTCCGGTGCTGACAGCCTGACGGTCCTTGTAGTTGCCGCAGGCGGAGCAGGCCCGGTGCGAGAGCACGGGCTCGCCGCACTTGCACAGCACGACATTGGGAACGGCCACGTGGTCGTGGGCGCGGCGCATGTTTCTGCGGGACTTGGAAGTCTTTTTCTTGGGTAAGGCCATGAGGCGCTCCTTCGTATTGTGGCCGCACGGGGAAGATGTCCTCCCGTGTGCGGGCTATGATAGCTTCAAGTTGCGCAGGACTGCAAGCCTGGGATCGCCCTTGTCCCCGGCGCAGGTGCACGAATCCTGGTTGCGGTTGATGCCGCATTTCGGGCACAGCCCGCGGCAGGCCTCGGAACACACGGGGCTGGTGGGCAGGGCCAGCATGAACTGCTCCCAAAGATATCCGGCCACGTCCAGGTCCAGGATGCCCTTGGCGCGCCGCACCCGGCACTCGTCCGGGGCCTCGGCGCTGGGGCTGCTGGGCTCCTCGAAGCTCTCGAAGTCGCCCTCCACGGGGATTTCGAACTCCTCGACGCAGCGGTCGCAGGGAACAAGCACCGAGCCTGAAAAACCGCCCGTGACGAGGAAGCCGTCGTCCTGGGGCGTGATGAACATCTGCGCCGCAAAGTCCTTGCCCGGCCTGGCCGGGAGGCCAAACTCCCGCATCGGGCCGGTCCACAGGGACTGGTCCGTGAAATGAAATTCCCGGCCCTCGGCCGGGATGTCCTTCAGCGGGATCCAAAGCTCAATCATGTCGCCTCGCAGGCCGCATCTCTATACGGGCGGCTTTTTGTTTGTCAAGAAAAAAGCACTTGCGTTTTTTC
>CAYMIP010000096.1:0-7114 GCA_964390575.1 uncultured Desulfocurvus sp.
AGAATCTCCTCCAGGGCTTTCAGGAAGGCTGCGGTTTCCGGGCCGGTGCCCACGTTGACGCGGATATTGTCCGGCAGGCCGAAGCTCTTCAGATGGCGCACGATGATGCCGCGTTTGAGCAGCTCCTCGCAGACCTTTGCGGCCGGTTGCGGCGGGCGGAACATGACGAAGTTGGCCTGGGAGGGCCAGACCGTGCAGCCCAGTTCCGGCAGGCGCTTCAGGAGCAGCTCGCGGCCCTTGAAGACCACCTCCAGGGTGGCGCTGTAAAAGGCGTCGTCCTCCAGGGCGGCGAGACCAGCCTCCTCGGCCAGGATATTCACGGTGAAGGGCAGCCTCGCGCGGCGGATGTGCTCGGCCAGCCACTCTGGCATGACCCCGTAGCCCAGGCGCAGGCCAGCCAGGCCGTAGGCCTTGGAGAAGGTGCGCAGCACCACCACGTTGCCCAGTTCGCCCAGGACGTTCAGCATGGAATACTCCTCCGGCGGCCAGGAGAAGTCCATGTAGGCCTCATCCACCACCAGGAGCGTACCCTCGGGCAGGACGCCGGAGAGGACCATGAGCTCCTCGGCCTTGGCGGCCAGGCCCGTGGGGTTGTCCGGGCTGGTGACGAAGACCAGCGCCGTGTTCTGGTCCACGGCCTCGGCCAGGGACTCCAGCGGCAGGCGGAAATCTTCGCCGCGCGGCACCTCACGGTACTGCACCCCGCACAGCTGAGCCGTGAGTCCGTACATGCTGAAGGAGTGCTCGTAGCAGACCACGTTGTCCACCCCGGGTCGGCAGGTGACGCGCAAGAGCAGGTCGATGAGCTCGTCCGAGCCGTTGCCCGCCACCACCAGCGAAGCCGGCACGCCCATGGCCGCGGCGATGGCCGCCGTGAGCCGGGGGGTATGGTTCTGGGGATAGCGGAAGACCTGGGCGGCGGCCCGGGCCACGGCCTGCTGCACCACGGGCGAGGCCCCCAGCGGGTTCTCGTTGCTGGCGAGCTTGATCACCGTGGGCAGGCCGTACTTGGCTTTGATTTCCTCTATGGACAGGCCAGGAACGTAGGGTGTGAACCCAAGAATCTCCGGCCGGACTCGCTGGCGTGGCATGGCGCTCCCCTTCAAAACTGGACGCGAAAACACAGGGTACAGCTCATGCCCGTCCCCTGTGCAGGATCATTGACCATGCCTATAGCCGGAGTTCCGGCCTGACGCAACCGGCGGCCTGGTCGGCCGGCGACCTGGCCGGCCCCGGCTACTTGGTGGGACGGATGGTCAGCACCGGGCACTTGGCGCTCTTGACGACCTTCTCGGCCACGGAGCCGAAGAGGATGCGGTCAATGCCCTTGCGGCCGTGGGTGCCCATGATGATGAGGTCGGCGTTCTCCTTGTTGGCCATGCCGAAGATCTCCTCGGCCGCGTAGCCGGTGACCACATGGCCCACGGCCTCCACACCCTGGAAGTTCTCGTTCAGGAAGGCGCTCATGGTGGCCTCGGCCCCGGTGACGATCTCGCCCACGAAGTTCTCGATGGAGCTGGGCGGCACGTGGAAGCCGACGTATTGGCTGAGCGAAGGCGCGACATAGAGGCAGACGATCTTGGCCCCGAGACCCTGAGCCATGACCCGTGCATATTCGGCCACAGCCGGGCTGTGCTCGGAAAAGTCAACTGCACAAAGGATCTTCTTGATCTGGACCATGACGCTCCTCCTGAAAGGACGGATCGGTTGCCCCCCTCCAACGAAGGGGGAAAAGGAAACAATGTGAAAATAATCACCTACGTCCATTAACGCAAGGACAAAACGCGCCGAAAAGAAACCTGCTGCCGCAGTATTTTCGGCCGGATGGACAAGCCCTCCGGCTTGGGATATCCGAAAGGCCAGAGCAGACGCCGCCCGGACAGGGGGGAGGCAAGATTTGCCCCCCCTGCGCGGCACAAGAAAATATAAAATTTCAGCGGCTTGCATCTCCACGGCGTTGGCATGGTCTCTGCACAACAGGGAGAAACCACAGGATGAGGAGCAAACATGAAGATCCATCCTGACCAGTTGGAGGGCGTTCGTCCGGACAGCACGTCGCAGACGAACAGGGTCAAGCCGCCCAGCACCGCCTTTGGCGATCTCCTGAACCAGGAAGTCGCCAGGTCGAGCGCGGAACCCGCCAAGACCACCGCAACCCTGCCCCCACCGGGCGGACTCGGCACCCTGGGCGCCCTTTTGGGCTCCACGACTGTTGAGACCGTCGCCCCGGCACCCAAGGCGGAGAAAGCGATCATGGACAAGGTGGAAAACCTGCTCGACAAGTGGGACCAGTACGCCCGGAATCTGAAGAGCACGTCCAGCGTTTCGAGTCTCAAGCAGGCCTCCGGGGTCCTGGACGACATCGACGGCGCGGTGCAGCAGATCAAGGCCGACAATCCCGACCTCGCGCGAGAGCACCCGGCCCTGCAAGGCATGGTGTCCGAGCTGGAGGTCATGGCGGTGACGGAACGCTTCAAATTCAACCGCGAGGACTACTCCAAGCGAAGCTAGGATCCCCGCGCAAACCGCAACCCGTTCAAAGAGAGATGGGGCAGGAGTGACTTCCTGCCCCATCTCTCTTTGTCTCAATGCTCCGCCACCTTTCGTGGCGAAACAGGCTAGCCCTGCATGTTGTTGATGATCTTCCGGAGTTCCTGCGCCAGGCGCGAGAGGTCGGACACGGCGTGGGCCGACTCGTTCATGGCCTGGGCGGTCTCGGAGGCGATGCGGTTGATGTCCTCGGTGGTGTGGCTGATCTCCTCGCTGGCGGCGGACTGCTCCTCCGAGGCCGTGGCGATGGAGCGCACCTGATCCGCCGTGCGCTCCACCATGCCCACGATCTCCCGCAGGGCCTCGCCGGACTTGCCAGCCGTGGCGTTGCTTTCCTCGATGGCCCTGGTGGTGGCCTCGGTGCCTTCGATGTTCTTCTTGGCGCTCTCCTGCACGGCCTTGATGTACGCGCCCACCTCGTTGGTGGCGGTCATGGTCTTTTCGGCCAGCTTGCGCACCTCGTCCGCCACCACGGCAAAGCCGCGCCCGGCGTCTCCGGCTCTGGCGGCCTCGATGGCGGCGTTCAAGGCCAGGAGGTTGGTCTGGTCGGCGATGTCGCTGATGACGTTCATGATCTGGCCGATGCCCTGGGCCTGCTTGCCCAGCTCGCCCATGTCCACCTTCAGGGCCTCGGCCCGGGTGTTGATCTGATTGATGTTGCTCACCACGGCGTCCACAAGCTGCGCGCCTTCCTGAGCCTTGCGCTTGGCCTGCTCGGCCAGTTCCGCCGCGCTGGAGGCGCTCTTGGCCACCTCCATCACCGTGGCGTTCATCTCTTCCATGGCCGTGGCGGCCTCGCCGGTGCGGGCGCGCTGCTCCTCGGTGCCCCGGCTGGACTGCTCGATCTGGGCCGAGAGCTCCTCGGAGGCGGAGGCCACCTGATCGGAAACGGCGTTGGCGGCCTCGGCCGCGCGCGCGATCTTCTCGTTCTGCTGCTCGATCTTCTTCTGGTTGTTCATGATCTCGGTGATGTCCATCCAGAAGGAGATGGACCCGAGCGGAGCCCCGTCCAGATCGTAGAACGGCGTGGTGGCTATGTCCACATGCGCTTCCCTGCCGCTCTTCCCGCTCCAGGTGGCCTTGCCCTTCTGCGGGGCATTCAGACGGATGGCCTTGTCGGACATGGTCTCGCGGTTGGGATCGTTCCAGTAGAACTCGCCCGACCTCTGGCCGATGTATTCAGACGGTGGCTTGGGCTTCTCCAGAAGGTCGCAGACCTGCTGGTTGCACCAGAGCATATTGAAATCCGGCCCCACGATGCCGCACGGGGTGGGAATGCCCAGCAAAACGCCCTGGGAAAAGCCAAGCTTGTTCTTGATTTCCGCCACCATGTCGCGGATGTTGTCGGCTAGGTGCGCCAGCTCGAACTTGAACCCGGCGTGCAGCGTGGCCTTGAAGTCACCGTGGTCGATACGCTCGGTGAAGGACACGATATCGTTGATGGGCCGGACCACGAGCCGGCTCACGATGAAGGTGATGACCCCCACCAGGACCAGGATCGCAGCCAGGCCGATGCCCAGCAGAATGTTGCGCTGCATGGCGGCCGTGGCCGTCAACTCCGAGACGTAGGCGCTCATGCACACGGCCCAGCCCGTGTCCGGGTCCGTGGACACGGTCAGGAACTTCTGTTCGCCCTTCCAGTCGTAGAACATGGAGCCGTTTTTCAGCTCCAGCGACTTGCGGATGAACTCATGCTCGCTCAGGTCCTTGAGCATCAAGGTCTTGTCCACGGCGTGGGCGATGATGCGGCCCTTGCCGTCAATCATGAAGCCGTAGCCGCGCGCGCCAAAGCGGGGCGGGTCGATGAAACTGGCGGTGAAGGTCTCCCATTTGGGGAAGGCGCCCACGCCGCCCAGGATCTTGCCGTCCGCGCCCTTGATGGCCTTGGCCAGGGCGAAGATGAAGATCTCCCCGTCCCCGCTCTTGGCCTTGATGACCTCCTTGGCCACGAAAAGATCCTGCCCGCCGAGCACGGCCTTGACGTAGTCGCGGTCCGCCCGGCTCTGGCCGGTCAGGTCCTCCTGCTTGGCGTTGTACCCGGCGATGATGACGCCCTTGGCGTCGAACAGGAATATGGCCCAGTAGTCCTTGTTGGTCTTGATGTAGTCCAGGAGGCGTTCCTTGGCGCGTTTGGGGTCGCCCGCAAAGGCCTCGCTGACGGCCCTCTGCACCGCCAGGGTCTCCACCAGCATCTTGGTGTTGCCTATGTAGCTGTCCAGGGCCGACTGCGTGGCCGCAGAGACCTGCTGCATGGACCGCTGCTGCAGGTCCAGGGTCAAGTTGTACGATGACCGCGACACGTAGAGCACGATGGCGGCCACGGCGACAATGACGGCGGCGGCCACCGAGGCGATGAGCACGCTGCTGATGCTTTTGCGAAACATAGACTACCTCCTGAAACATTCTGCCAAGATGGATCATGCTGATGCCGGGCAACACCCCCTCCCCATTGGATGGCAAGGGGAGTACGTACACGTAACTCCATCGACAGGATTCGCGCAAGAGATAACCCTTGCCACGCATGAAGTTCACACAAAGTGCGCAACCTTGACCATGTGATACAGGAGGATGAAAGAGGGGGGAAGCCAGACCTCATTCCGGCCGGGGCAGCCCGACGAGACAGCGCCGGGGCCGGCTCTGGGGCCTGGGCTGGCTTACTTGGCGAAGGTGGTCAGGCCGAACAGCGCCCCGGCCACGCTCTGGGACTTCACCAATGCGCGCGAGCCCCGGAACAGGAACTGCTCGGCCCGCGCGCCGCCCGGCCAGGCCCAGGCCATCCAGACCGTGCCCACGGGCTTCTCCTGCGTGCCGCCGGTGGGTCCGGCAATGCCGGAGATGGCAATGGCCGCGCCGCGCCCCTGGGGCATGCCCGGCAGGCCAAGCGCGCCCTGGGCCATGGCCAGCACCACAGCCTCGCTCACGGCGCCAAACTCGGCCAGAATCTCCGGGGGTACGCCCAGGAGTCCGGTCTTGAGACCGTTGGAATAGCAGACCACCCCGCCGTGGAACCAGGCCGAGCTGCCGTCGATGTTGGTGAACGTGTGGGCCAAGAGCCCGCCGGTGCAGGACTCGGCCGTGGCCAAAAGCCAGCCCTGGCCGGACACGTGCCGGGCCGCGGCCGTGGCCAGCGAACTTATGCGCTCCACGCCCTCGTGCTCCAACAGGCCTTGGAAGGAAACCTTTTTCATGCCAGCACCCCGCCCCATTTTTCCAGGTGTTTACAGGACCGGCCCGCGCGTGGCAATTACGGCGCATGGACACCGGCCAATTTCTGACGGGCCTGCGCGAGCGGGCCAAAAACATCCTGGACAAGCTGCGCCTGCGCCGCCGCGAGCCCTGGAACTGGTGCCTGCATGCAGCCAGCCTGGGCCTCCTGCCCTTTGGCCTCTTGACGCACAACGCGGCCCTGCTGGCCCTGTCGGCCCTGGGCCTGGCGGCGGGCTGCCTCCCGCTGCCCCTGCCGCCCATGGCGCACACGGAGCTCCGGCGCCTGCTGCCACGCCTGGAGCAGCTCATCGGCCTGGAATGCCTGTGGCTGGCCCGGCCCCTGGACCGCCGCAAGCAGTGGCAGATTGCGCTGTTCGGCCTGGGCGCGCCCATCACGGGCTGGTTTTTGTGGCAGCAGGACCTGGGCCCCATCGGCCTGGCCCTGCTCGTGGTCTATCTACTGCACGTCCGCCGCCAGAACCGGGACTCCGGCATCAGGCCGTAAACGAAAGAGGCCTCCGGCCAGGCGCCGCAAAGCCCCCCCACTTGCCCCTTTCTTCCCGGCCCGGCTTCGGGTACATCCGGGGAGCGCTCCAGCAGCCGCAACCGGACGCGCATATTTTTTCGAGGAGACGACCATGCTTGACCTGAAGTTCGTGCAGAGAAACCTGGAAGCAGTAAGCCAGGGACTCAAGAAGCGCTGCAAATCCGAGCCGGATGTGTCCGAATTCGCCCGCCTGGACGAGGCGCGCATCGCGCTCATCCGCGAGGCCGAGGCCCTCAAGGCCGAGCGCAACCAGGGCTCGGCCGAGGTGGCGAAGATGAAGCGCGCGGGCCAGGACGCCACGGAGCTCATGAGCGCGTTGCAGAAGATGGGCGAGCGCATCAAGGAGCTGGACCTGGCCCTGACCGAAGTCGAGGCCCAGGAGCAGGACTGGCTTTTGAAGGTGCCGAACATCCCGCACGAGTCCACCCCGGACGGCGCAGGCGAGGACGACAACCCGGTGCTGCGCACCTGGGGCGCAAAGCCCGTGCTCGCCTTTGCCCCCAAGGAGCACTGGGAGCTGGGCCAGGCCCTGGGCGGGCTGGACTTCGAACGCGCCGGAAAGATCACCGGCTCGCGCTTTTGCGTCAGCTTCGGCTGGGCCGCCAAACTGGAGCGCGCGCTCGCGGCCTTCATGCTCGACGTGGCCGGGGAGCACGGCTACACCGAGGTGCTGCCGCCCTTCATCGTCAACCGCCAGGCCATGACGGGCACGGGCCAGCTGCCGAAATTCGCCGAGGACCTGTTCAAGATCGAGGGCCAGGAATACTACCTCATCCCCACGGCCGAGGTGCCGGTGACCAACCTGCACGC
>CAYMIP010000097.1:0-6782 GCA_964390575.1 uncultured Desulfocurvus sp.
AGCGTCAGGTTCTCCAGCACGAAGCGCACCGGCCGCATGAGGTCGCCCAGGCGCAGGTCCAGGTGGTCGCTGGCGGCGGCCGCAAAAACCTGGCGGCGGTAGACCACGCCGACGATCTCCTCGGCGTCCTCCCCGGCATAGACCGGGATGCGCGTGTGCGGCCAGGTCTTGTTGCCCTCCATGGCCTCGGCCACGGTCATGGTCGCCGGGAGGGAGAAGACCACGGTGCGCGGGGTCATGATCTCGTCCACGCGCTTGTTGTCCAGCGCCAGGATGTTGCGGATGGCCGACTCCTCGTAGGGCTTGATGATGCCGGCCTGGCGGGTGAGGCTGACCACGGCGCGGATGTCGTCCTCGTCGGCCTCCGGGCCCTTCTGGCGCTTGCCGATGAGCCGCACCAGTCGCCCGAAGAGCCAGATCACCGGCAGGCAGAGCCAGACCATGCCGAGCAGGGGCTTGGCCAGGGCCGGGGCCAGCTGCCGGGCATAGGCCACGCCCGTGGTCTTGGGCACGATCTCGCCCAGGAGCAGGATGATAAACGTGAAGGCTGCGGTGAACAGGACCAGGTACTCGTCGCCAAAGACCTGGACCGCCGTGGCGCCCGCCACGGCCGCGCCCGCAGTGGCGGCCGCCGTGTTCAGCGTCAGAATGGCGGTGATGGGCTTTTCCACATCCATGCGCAGGGCGTACAGAATTTCGCCGGACTTCTTGCCCTCCTTGCGCAGCCGTTCGATGCGGCTCATGGGGAAGGAATAGAAGGCGGCCTCGGTGATGGAGCAGAGAAAGGACACTGCCGTGGCGAGCGCAACTGCGAGGATGAGTTCGAGCATAGTGTTTGGACCGTGCGAGCCAGGGGTTCAGGACCGGTCCGGACCTTCCTACCAGCTTCCACAGGGCAGCGCAACAGCCTTACTCCTTGACTTGGCGCGCATTCGCGGCCATGTTTTGCGATCAAGGTATTGTGCCCAACACTCAGAGTATCTGGAGATTGCGAGGATGGTCAGGGATTTGCCGGACAGATGGGCGGTTTTCCGCGCCAGCGCCCTGGGCGACGTGACCCTGACCACGGGCGTGCTGGACTGGTGGCACCGCAGCCAGGGGCTGCGCTTCACCGTCATCACCCGCAGCGCGCTGGCCCCTCTCCTGATCGGGCACCCGGCCGTGGACGAGGTCATTCCCGTGGCCCTGGACGAGATCGACGGGCGCGACTGGTGGCGCAAGTCCCGCCGCATCGCCACAGACTGCGCGGGCATGGGCTTCATCGACCTGCACCGTTCCCTGCGCTCCCTGGCCCTGACCCTGCGCTGGGAAGGCCCGGTCAGGCACTACCCCAAGTTCGGCCTGACCCGGCGGCTGTACCACCGCTTTCCGCTGCCCCTCCTGGAGCAGCGGCTCACAGCCCTCAACGTGCCCCAGCGCTATGCCCTGGCCCTGGACGCCAGCCCGCCCCCGGCGGAGGAGCTGCGCCCGGTTATCCGCCTGTCCGCGGCCGAGACCGAGGGCGCCCGGGCGCATCTTTCGCACATCGGCCTGCACAAGCCCTTTGTGGCCCTGCACCCCTTTGCCACGCACCCGGACAAGGCCTGGCCCATGGGCTACTGGCTGTCGCTCATTCCGCTGATAGAACGACAGGGGCTGGACTGGATCATTGTGGGCAAGAACCCGGACCACCTGCAGGCCCTGGACGACCCGCGCAACCTGACCGGCCGCACGGACCTGCGCGAAACCTGCGCGCTGTTGGCCCAGGCCCTGGCCCTGGTCACGGCGGACTCCGGCCCCATGCACCTGGCCACGGCCGTGGGCACCCCGGTGGTGGCGCTCTTCGGCCCCACGTCCAAGGTCTGGGGCTTCTACCCCAGCGGGCGCTTCGACACCGTGCTGGAGCAGCCCCTGGCCTGCCGCCCGTGCTCCCTGCACGGCAGCACCACATGCAAGCGCGGCCGCGAATGCCTGACCGCCATCGAGCCGGACGAGGTCGCGGCCAGGCTCTTTGCGACCCTGGACCGCGCCGCCGGGGCCAGCTCCGCAGTAAGATAACGCATGGTCAGTGCGGCGAGGCCCCTGAGGGGGTTGACGGGGGCGTCTTGTCCGGCAGACCGCCCGGCAGGTTCGCAGCCGTCTCGCTGAGCGGGCAGCTGCCGTCGAGAATATAGCACCCGGACAGGAAGCAGTCGGCCAGGGCGCGCACGCTCTTCTCGTCCACCATGAGCATGTCCGTCTGGCGGGTGAACTGCAGCAGCTTGCCCATGAGCCAGAGCTTCTCCAGCGTGACCTCGGTGTCGCGCTTCTGCAAACGGCCCACCACGCGGTCGCTCACCACCTCCACTGAGAATCCGTTGGCCTCCAGGATGAGCCCGATGGCCTGGGCCCGGCGCTCGCGCTTCTGGTCGTCGGCCGCGCCGCCCTTGAAGGAGAAGGTGATGTAGTTCTTGTTCTCCGTGCGGCCGCAATAGCAGTCGAGCACGCCATAGTGGTAGCCCACGCGCGAACTGAAGTTCAGGTACTTGTCGGAGATGATGGCATAGCTGCGGTCGCCGAAGCGCTGCCCGCCGGCATTGGGGTTTTGCACCATCTGCTGGCCCATGACCGAGAGCAGGCCCTTGACCTGCACCGGCCGGGGCGTGCTGAGCTGGGCCTGATCCAGCACCAGCCCGCCCAAGAGGGCGTTGAAGGGGCGCGAGACCACGTCCTCGAGCCGCAGGTCGCGGCCCTTGCCCGCGCCCGGGCCCACGCCAGGGGCCAGGCCGCCGCCCAGGTCGATGACGTGGAGGTCGAGCCCGGTTTGGGCGCGCAGGCGCATGGCCACCCCGGACTCGCCCGAGGCCATGTCGCTCAGGCTGAACATCTCCCCGTAGGAACGCTCGTGCAGCAGGCGCATGACATCGTGCAGGGTAGTGCAGCCGCGCACGCGGAAGTCCGGGGACTTGGGGTCTGTCAGGCGCAGGGGCACGATGTGCCGGGCCACGCGCTGGAGCACCTCGTACACGGGCGTCCCGGCCATGAGCGTGACCTTCTTGGCCTTGAAGGCCAAGAGCTCCTCCACCAGCCCGGCGTAGACCGTGCCTGTGTATGCGTCCACTGTGATGCTCGCGCCCGGCGCGATGTCGCGGGTGGCGGCGCCAAGGCCCAGGATGGTGGGCACGCCGAATTCCCGTGAGAGCGAGGCCATGTGCCCGGTGATGCTGCCGGAATCCGTGAGGATGGCCTGGGCCTTCTGCATGAGCACCATGAACTTCGGTGAGGAGTGCCGGGCCACCAGCACGCCGCCTTCCGGAAAGCCGTTCAGCTCGTCCTCGCTGGCGACGATGAAGGCCGGACCAGCGCCCACGCCGGGCTGGGCCACCTCGCCGCCCTGGACCAGGATCTCGCGGCCCTCGATGGCGGGCATGCCTGCCGGGATGCCGTGGACGCCCTGCACCAGCCCGAGCGGACGGGATTGCAGCACCACGAGCCCGCCCTCCGGGGTCAGCGCCCATTCGATGTCCTGGGCCGTGCCGTAGTGCTGCTCCAGGCGCAGGGCGTATCCGGCCAGGGTTTGCACCTGGTCCCCGGACAGGCACGGCTGCGCCTGCAGGGCGGGCGGAACCTGCTCCTCGACGAGGGTTCCCCCAGGCGCGCAAACGAGGCGCACGGGCTTGTGCGCGATGCGCCTGTCCTCGCAGCCAAGCCCGTCCCGGGCCACGGAAACGCTGTCCGGGGTCACCACCCCGTCCACGGCATACGGGCCGAGCCCCCAGACCGCGTTGATGAGGATGCGGTCGTCCCCGGCGTTGAAAGGATGCCGGGTGTACATGACGCCGCTGGCCACGGAGTCGATCATCTCCAGGCAGGCCACGCTCATGGCCATGTCCTCGTCCACGATGCCCTTGAGCAGGCGGTAGGAGATGGCGCGCGGGGTGTACAGGCTGGCCAGCACGTAGCGGTAATTGGTGAGCAGCCGCTTTTGCGGCACATTGAGCACCGAGAGGTACTGGCCGGCAAAGGAGAGCTCCGAGTCCTCGCCAAGGGCGCTGCTGCGCAGGGCCACGCGCAGGGACTCCGGGGACTGGCCGCAGTCCCGCGCCAGCTTGGCGTGGGCCGCCAGGATCTCCTGCTCCAGGGCTGGCGGCATGGGCATGCTCAGGATGGCCCGCTGGATGTCCTCGCTGGCCTCTTCCAGGGAATTCTGGGCCTCAGGGATGATGGAGAGCTTGATGCGCTTGATCTCCTCCCACAGCCCGGCCTTCTCGAAAAACTGGCGGAAGGCGCTGGTGGTGATGGCGAAGCCGCGCGGTACCGGCAGCCCGACGCGGTTTTTGACCTCGCCCAGGTTGGCGCTCTTGCCGCCCACGGCGTCCACCATCTCTCGGGTGACCTGGGCGTATTCCAAGATGCGCTCCCGGGCCTGGGTCTCCTTGCGCAACTCCAGCTCGGCCTTGATCTGCTCCTGAATCTCCTCGACCTTGGCGCGCAGGGCTGGATTGGGCCGTCCCGCGAGCTTTTCAAAGCTTCCGGCCATGCGCAGGGCGTGGAACACGGCGCGGGTGGCCTGGGCGCGCACAAAGGACATGCCAAAGAGCTGCTCCCCCTGGAGCTTGAATTCCATGTCCGAGACGATCTTCAGAAGCTCCGAGTTGGACTCTAGAAGTTCTTGAAAGTTATTGTACTTTCTTCGAAAAACCTCTTGCATGGCGAGGTCTTCCGAGCTCACCTGGGCTTTCCCGAAGATCGCGCGGAAGAGCTTGCCGAGGCTTGTCAGGATCTCACTGCGCACAGCGCCGCCCCCAAATATTTATCGTGCAAGGGTAAACGCCAAGACACCGCGCAACGCGCAATTGCGCGCATTCTGCGCAACCGCTTCGCGCAAGGTCAGGGCCGCGCACTGCCCGACTCCGCTTGAGAATACTGTGTTGCTGGACCTTTACCTGTCTTGCGTAATAGCCCGAATTTGACCAAAGCCTGGAGGTCATACTGGGCTGTGCGTTGCGAGACCTCCGCGCCAAGGGCGTCCTGATAGTCCAGGCGGGTGAAGAAGCCGCGTTCGCGCGCCAGGGCCATGGCGATGTCCTGGCGCGGGTTGCCGCCCCTGGCCAGGGGGGCTGCATCCGCTGCGGCGCTCGGGTTCGCTGGCAGGATGTCCGGCCCAACGGTTTCCTGCTGGCGCTGGGCAAAGGCCGGAACGTCGCCGTTTTCCCAGGGCGCCTGCGGAGAGAGCCCGGCATCGTCGAAGACAAGATCCTCGGCGTAGAGCACCTCGCCCTCGGCAAAGGCCAGGGCCCGGGTGATGCAGTTCTTGAGCTCGCGCACGTTGCCGGGCCAGCTGTGGGCCATGAGCTTCTCCAGCGCCCCGCGCGACAGCCCGACCTCACTGCGCCGGGCCTGCGTCACGGACTCCTTCAAAAAATGGTTGGCCAGAAGCGGGATGTCGTCCTTTCTCTGGCGCAGGGGCGGAGTCTGGATGGTGATGACCTTGAGACGGTAGTACAGGTCGTCGCGGAACTCGCCGCGCTGCACCAGATCCATCAGGTCCACGTTGGTGGCCGCGATGACGCGCACGTTGAACTCGACTTCCTGGTCGCTGCCCAGGGGGCGGATGCGCCGCACGGACAGGGCGCGCAGGAGCGCCTTCTGGACCTTGTTGGACGCCGTGCCGATCTCGTCCAGAAGCAGGGTGCCCTCGTCTGCGGCCAGAAATGCGCCCTTGCGGTCGCCCTTGGCCTCTGTGAAGGCGCCCTTGATGTGGCCGAAGAGGGCGTCGAGCAGCAAATTCTCGTCCAACCCGCCGCAGTTGATGGAGATAAACGGTTTGGCCGAGCGGGTGCTGAACTTGTGGATGCCCTCGGCCGTGAGCTCCTTGCCCGTGCCTGTTTCGCCCACGATGAGCACGTCCGCCTCGACGCTTGCGGCCTTGCGGATCATGCTCTGCAACGAGGCCATGTGCTGGCTCTGGCCGATGAGGTCCGGGATCTCGCCCACCAGCCGCCAGCCGAGGTTGGCCGGGATCTCGCTGTCGAAGGAGACCTTCTGGCGCTGCGACACCATCTGGATGTGCTCGTCGCGCTGGCGGATCTGCTCCTGCTTGTCCTGGATGGCCCTGATCATCTTGTTCAGGGCGTTCTTCAGCACCACGGACTCGCGGTCAAAGCTGCCCAGGCGCACCGGGCGCAGCGTTTTCTCCTCGAAGATGGCGCTGATCTCCGCGGCCAGGGTGAGCACGGGCCGCGTGATGACCCGGCTGATGTAGATCACCAAGAGCACGATGAGCCCCACCACCACCAGGGTGATCACGGCCATGACGTCCATGTGCCGGAACTCGGCCGCATCGGTCAGACGGCTGCGGTCCACATAGGCGATGCCGCCGATGACCTCGGGCTCCTTGTCCGGGTGGGTGCGGAAGCGCACCGGCGCATAGACGAGGAAATGCTGCTCGCTCAGGATTCCCGCCGCTGTGGGCAGGGTGTCGGCCTCCAGAAGGCCCTGCTGCCCGGCCTGGATCTCCACAATCATGCGCCAGTAGCTCTCGTGTTTGGGCGAAGGCCGGAAGGCCTTGTCGTACCCAGGTATGCCATAGTCGCCCGTCATGCCCAGCCGGGCGATCTCCACGGACAAGTCCTTGCCCGGCTCCTCGAAGTTCTCGCTTTGAAAGAGCATCCAGCCCTGGTCGTCGAAGAAGAAGCTGAAGCGGTTCTCGCTGGTCCGGGAAAAGGAATAGAGCGGCGAATTCGGCGAGTTGTACAGGGACAAGATGTTGCGCAAGACCAGGCTGTTCACGGACACGATGAGGTGGCCGCGCAGGTTCCCTT
>CAYMIP010000098.1:0-6741 GCA_964390575.1 uncultured Desulfocurvus sp.
GCGGTCATGGCCCCGGAGGTGTACCTGAAGGCCCTGGCCATGGTGCGCAACGTGGCCGCCCAGGAGGGCCGGGAAATCCGGCGCTTCGCCTCCCTGGTCTGCGACCTGCACGATCTGCCCGGCGACTTCCGGGCCGAGGCCCCCAAGACCAGCGCGGCCTACTATTTCCGGCCCTGGAAAACCATGCTCGTGCGCACCGTGCAGGACGGCGGCGAGGCCTTCTACTGCCGCGCCCGGCATGAGCAGAGCATCCCGGAGCTCTGGACGGCCCTGTCCGGTCTGGGGTAGAATCCCCCCAGGACCAGACCGCAACAGACCACAACAGACATGGCCCCATCGACATTGGCACCCTAAAGGGCCGGAGGCGTTCCGGCCTGACACTCTGAACACAGGACGAAAAACCATGAGCGAGATCAAGACCATCTTCGTCACCGGCGGTGCCGGCTATGTGGGCGCGCTGCTCGTGCCCAAGCTGTTGGACGCGGGCTACGCGGTCAAGGTGCTGGACCTCTACCTCTACGGCGACGACGTCATCCTGGGCGGCAAGGGCCACCCGGGCCTGACCGAGATCAAGGGCGACCTGCGCGACGCTGGGCTGCTCGAAAAGCACCTTCCCGGCTGCGACGCGGTGATCCACCTGGCCTGCATCAGCAATGACCCGAGCTACGAGCTGGACCCCAACCTGGCCCGCTCCATCAACTACGACGCCTTCCTGCCCCTGGTGGACATCGCCAAGAAGAACGGGGTGCAGCGCTTTCTCTACGCCTCCAGCTCCAGCGTCTACGGCCTCAAGGAAGACGCCGAGGTCACCGAGGACCTGCCGCTGGAGCCGCTGACCGACTACTCCAAGTACAAGGCCATGTGCGAGGAGTACCTGAACGCCGCAGCCTCGGACACGTTCATCGTCACCACCATCCGTCCTAGCACCGTGTGCGGCTATTCCCCGCGCATGCGGCTCGACCTCACCGTGAACATCCTGACCAACCACGCCATCAACAAGGGCAAGATCACGGTGTTCGGCGGCGAGCAGAAGCGCCCCAACCTGCACATCGAGGACATGTGCGAGGTGTACCTGTTCATGCTGAAGCAGGACCCGGGGAAGATCCAGAAGAAGATCTACAACGTGGGCTACCAGAACTTCAAGGTCAAGGAGATCGCGCAGATGGTGCGCGAGACCCTGGGCGGCGACATCCCGGTGGAGACCACCCCCACCAACGACAACCGCTCCTACCACGTGTCCAGCCGCAAGATCAAAGACGAGCTGGGCTTTGAGCCCAGGCACACCATCCAGGAGGCCGTGCTGGAGATCAAGCAGGCCTTCGAGGCGGGCCTGCTGCCCAACTCCATGGACGACATCCGCTACTACAACGTGAAGCTCATGCAGGCCATCAAGCTGAAGTAGCACGGACGCCGCCGACCCCATGCGCCGCGCCGCCGCCACCATCGGCCCTGTGATAGGGTTGGACCTGGACAACACCCTCGTCGGCTACGACGAGCTGCTCTGCGACCTGGCGGTCTCGGAAGGCTTCCTCTCCACAGAGGGAGCGCCGGGGCCGCCAGATTCATCTGGGGGCTCGTCTGGAAACTCGTCCGGAGACTCGTCCGGGAGTACCGGCCTGCGCCTGGGCAAGCGCGCCCTGCGCGACGCCCTGCGCAAAGAGCACAACGGCGAGGCCCGCTGGCAGAGGCTGCAGGCCCTGGCCTATGGCCGCCACATGCCGCGCGCCCGGCTCATGGATGGCGTGGCCGAATTCCTGGCCGCCTGCGCCCGCCTGCGAGCCAATCCGCACGCCGGTGGCGCAGACGTCGAGCTGTACATCGTCAGCCACAAGACCCAGTACGCCAACAACTTCTCCGACGGCACGGACCTCCGCCGCGCGGCCCTGGACTTCCTTGCCAGCCAGGGCTTCTTCGCGCCCGGCACGGGCCTGACCCCGGACCGGGTCTTTTTTGAGTCCACCCGCGCGGCCAAGGTGGCGCGCATCGCCAGCCTTGGCTGCACGCATTTCGTGGACGACCTGGAGGAGACCTTTGCCGAGCCGACCTTTCCCCGGGACACCACGCGGATTCTTTTTGATCCGGCGGGCGACGCTCAGCCCCAGCCCGGCGTCACGCGCCTGGGCTCCTGGGCCGAGATCAGCGCAGCCCTGCTGAACGGACTGGAGCCGACACCGGACTTTTCCACCCTGGCGGGCGAGGCCGTGGCTGCCTGCCAGCGCATCTACGGCGGCCGCAACTCGCGCGTCTACCGCGTGGCCACAATGTCCGGGCGGGTGCTGGCAGGCAAGCACTACCACCAGCACCAGGACGACCCGCGCGACCGCCTGGGCGCGGAATGGCGCGCCCTGACCCTGTTGGCCGACCGGGGCCCGACCCAGCTGGACGACCACCGCATGGTCGGCCGCGTGGCCCGGCCCGTGGCAAAAGACCCGGCGCACGGCCTGGCGCTCTATTCCTTCCTGGACGGCCATCAAGCCAGCCAAAGCCCCGCGACGCCGGAGGACATGGACGCCTGCCTGGACTTCCTGGCCTGTCTGCACGAGCTGGCCGACGGGCTGTCCCCGGGCGAGGCTGCGGCCCTCCCCCCGGCCTCGGAGGCCTGTTTCTCCCTGGCCGCCCTTGAGGCCAATCTGCGCGGGCGGCTGGCGGCCCTTCTGGCAGTGCCGCAAACGGCCTGCCAGGGCGTGGAGCTGGCGGAGTTCCTCAAGGCCGAGCTGACGCCGTTCCTGGACGAAAGCCTGTCCCGCGCGCGGGAGCTCCTGGGCGACCCGGAGCGCCTGCTGCCGCAGGCGTCGCGCTCCTTGAGCCCGTCGGACTTCGGCCTGCACAACGCCCTGGGCACGGCGCGCGGCCTCTGTTTCGTGGACTTCGAGTATTTCGGCTGGGACGACCCGGCCAAGACCCTGTGCGATTTCGTGCTGCACCCGGCCATGCATCTTGCCCCGGAGCTGCGGGCGCGCTTTGCGCAGGGGTTTCTGAACCTGTTCGGCGCGCGCTTCGGCCAGGCCGACGGCGGGGATTCCGGCTTGCCGGAACGCGTGGCCGCAGTGTATCCACTCTACGGCATCAAGTGGTGCCTGATCCTGCTCAATGAATTCCAGCGCGGGGCCGATGCCCGGCGGAGGTTCGCCGCGGCCTCGTCCTGTGCGGACGACGAGCTCTCGCGGCGCGCCCTCCAGCTGGCCAAGGCCCGCGCCATGCTTGACCTAGTGAGGACGACCCATGCAGCATTCCCCGGTCTGTGTTGAGACCCAACCCGGCGGCAAGACCCCGCTGGACGCGCGGGGCAAAAAGCTCCGCCTGGACGTGGTGGACATCTTTGAGCACGCCCGGCGCGGGCACGTGGGGGCCACCTTCTCGCTCCTGGAGATCCTGCGCGTGCTCTACGACGACGTGCTGCGCATCGACCCCAAGAACCCGCGCGACCCGGCCCGCGACCGCTGCATCCTGAGCAAGGGCCACGGCTGCCTGGCGCTGTACGTGGTGCTGGCGGACAAGGGCTTTTTCCCGGCGGACGAGCTGTGCCGCTTCTGCGCCTATGACGGCCTCCTGGGCGGCCACCCCGAGGCGGGCAAGGTGCCCGGCGTGGAGGCCAGCACCGGCGCCCTGGGCCACGGGCTGTCCATTGGCGCGGGCATGGCCGTGGCGGCCCGGCTGGACCGCCGCGACTCCCGCGTGTTCGTGGTCATGGGCGACGGCGAGATCAACGAGGGCAGCGTCTGGGAGGCCGCGCTCAGCGCTGGCAACCGGGGTCTGGACAACCTCGTGGCCGTCATCGACTACAACAAGCAGCAGTCCTACGACACGACCTTTTCCGTGCAGAACCTGGAGCCCCTGGCCGACAAGTGGCGCGCTTTCGGCTTTGCCGTGCGCGAGGTGGACGGCCACGATGTATGCGCCCTGCGCGCGGCCTTCCAGGCCGCGCCCTTTGAGCCGGGCAAGCCCACCTGCATCATCTGCCACACGGTGAAGGGCAAGGGCTATGTCCCGGCGGAGAACAACCTGGCCTGGCACCACAAGAGCAAGTTCACGGACGAGGACCTGGCGGGTTTGCGCGCGGCCTTTGCCTGCCCCTGCGGCGTGAAGGAGGGTGCGTAGATGCGCGGCAGATGCCTGGACATGGTCCACAAGCTGGCGAAAGCCGACGAGCGCATCGTGTTCCTGGGTTCGGACCTGGGGTTCGGCACGCTCAAGAAGTTCCAGGAGGAAATGCCCGAGCGCTTCCTCATGGAGGGCATCAACGAGGCCCACGCCATCGGCCTGGCCGCGGGCCTGGCCTTTGACGGGCGCATCGTCTACGTCAACACCATCGCCACCTTCCTGACGCGCCGCTGCTATGAGCAGGTGGCCCTGGACCTCTGCCTGCACAAGGCCAAGGTCCGGCTCATCGGCAACGGCGGCGGCCTGGTCTACGCGCCGCTCGGGTCCACGCATTTGGCCATCGAGGACATCGCCATCATGCGCGCCCTGCCGAACATGGCCATCGTGGCCGTGGCCGACGCCGAGGAGATGGAGCGCCTGATGCCCCAGACCGTGGACTGGCCGGGGCCGCTGTACATCCGCCTGGGCAAGGGCTACGACCCCATCGTGTCCGACCCGGCGGTGCCCTTCGTGCTGGGCCAGGGCATTGCCGCCCGCCAGGGCGCGGACGCCCTCATCGTGGCCACGGGCGTGACCCTGGGCCCGGCCCTGGCCGCAGCGGGCGAGCTGGAGACGCTGGGCGTCAGCACGGGCGTGCTGCACATGCACACCGTGAAGCCTTTTGACACCCGGCTGTTCCTGGACATGGCCCACAACGTGCGGGCCGTGGTCAGCGTGGAGGAGCACACCATCCTGGGCGGCCTGGGCAGCGCCGTGGCCGAGATCCTGGCCGAGCAGACGGACTTTCCCCGCCAGCCAAGGCCGCCGCGTTTCCGCCGCCTGGGCATCCCGGACGTGTTCCCGGACAAGTACGGCACCCAGAACCAGCTCATGAGCCGCTACGGCATCGACCAGGAGAGCATCGTGAAGACCGTGCAGAGCTTGCTGCCCTAAGGCTCATAGCGCTCCGCAACGGTCTGCGACGGACAACAACGAAATCCCGGGGCTTTGCCCCGCCAACGCAAGGGAGAGCACACATGGGAATGCTGCGCAACTTCGTGACCCCGCTGCACAAGGCCACCACGCGCGACTACATCGGCCGCATGGTGGACGACAAGGTCACGTGCATGCTCAAGGCCAAGGAGTACGAGTTTGACTACTGGGACGGCGACCGCCGCTTCGGCTACGGCGGCTACCGCTTCATGCCCGGCCGCTGGGCCCCCGTGGCCAAGGCGCTCATCGAGACCTACGGGCTCAAGGCCGGTTCCCGCGTGCTCGACGTGGGCTGCGGCAAGGGCTTCCTGCTGCACGAGCTGCTGCTGCTCGAGCCGGGCCTGGAGATTGTCGGTTTTGACATTTCCGAGCACGGCCTGGCCAGCAACACGGACGAGGTCAAGGCCAAGGCCAACCTGTTCCGCTACCGCGCCCAGGACGCCTATCCCTTTGGCGACAAGTCCTTTGACCTGGTGATCTCGCTCGCCACCCTGCACAACCTGCGCATCTTCGAGCTCAAGGCGGCCCTTTCCGAAATCGAGCGCGTGGGCAAGCAGGCCTATGTGATGCTCGAGAGCTACCGCAGCGAACAGGAGCTGTTCAACGTGCAGTGCTGGGCCCTGACCTGCGAGAGCTTCTTCGACACCGCCGAGTGGATTTGGCTGTACCGGCACTTCGGCTACACCGGGGACTACGAGTTCATCTACTTCGAATAGGCCCCTGTCCTTACGAAGAGATCCCGTCCCTCGACCAGGCCAAGGAGAGTCCCATGCAGATCACGAAAACAACCGCCGCCGTGCTGGTGGAGCAGAAAAAGCCCCTGGTGGTGGCCGAGATCAGCCTGCCCAAGGAGCTGTCCTTCGGCCAGGTGCTGGTGAAGATCTTGTACAGCGGCATCTGCGGCGCGCAGCTGAACGAGATTGCGGGCGCCAAGGGCCCGGACAAGTTCCTGCCGCACCTGCTGGGGCATGAGGCCGTGGCCGAGGTCCTGGAGATCGGCCCGGGCGTCCGGACCGTGCAGCCCGGCACGCGCGTGTGCCTGCACTGGCGGCCCGGCACCGGCCTGCAGGCCGACCCGCCCAAGTACAGCTGGAGCGGGCCGGACGGCGAGGGCCAGACCGTGAACGCGGGCTGGGTGACGACCTTCTGCCGCCACGCCATCATCAGCGAAAACCGCATGACCCCGGTGCCCGACGGCTTTGACCCGCGTCTGGTGCCGCTTCTGGGCTGCGCCGTGACCACGGCCATGGGCGTCATCAACAACGACGCCCAGGTCAAGATCGGCCAGAGCGTGGTGGTCTTTGGCGTGGGCGGCGTGGGGCTGAACATCGTGCAGTTCGCCGCCCTGGTGGCCGCCAACCCGGTCATCGGCGTGGACATCAACGATGAGAAGAAGGAAATGGCCCTGAAATACGGGGCCACCCACGCCTTCAACTCCAAGAATGTCAAGGATATAGCCGAGGAGATCAAGAAGATCGTCGGCCCTGGCGGCGCGGACGTGGTGGTGGACACCACGGGCAGCGCGCGCATCATCGAGCTCTGCTACGAGCTGACCCATGCCGACGGCCGCACCATCCTGGTGGGCGTGCCCAGCAAGGGCGACAAGGTCAGCATCTACACCCTGCCCCTGCATTTCAAGAAGATCCTCAAGGGCTCGGAAGGCGGCTC
>CAYMIP010000099.1:0-6674 GCA_964390575.1 uncultured Desulfocurvus sp.
AAGTCCCTGGCCCTGCAGCCCACCATCACCGACCTGCTGGGCCGGGCCGAGGACGTGGCAAGCCGCGAACTGGCCAAGACCCTCAAGCGCCTGGGCAGCGTGGACGACGAGACCCGCGCCGCCCTGGAGGTGCTCGTGTCCTCTGTCTGCCGCAAGCTCATGCACGAGCCCATCTGCTTCCTCAAGCGCCGCACCCGCGAGGAAGGCACGGCCGAGCGCTTCATCGACATGACCCGGCGCATCTTCAACCTCGACGCCGACCCGGTGAACGCGGACGCGCACCTGGACCGGCGCAGCGGCGAAGATGAGATTCTGGACTGCGAGTGCTGCCGCGACACCGAGCCCCGGAACTAGCCAGGGGGAGCCATGCGCAACTATCTCATCGAGGATTTCTACCCCGAACAGGTTGCCCTGGTGCGCCAGCGGCTCCATGAAAAGGGGCTGTCCGGCGGCCTGGAGGACATCTTCTATCTGCCCCTGCCGGAGGACCTGCTCAGCCTTGAGCAGCGCGCGCACACAGGCCAGTGCGGCCCGCACATCTTTGTGCTGGAGATTCTGGACGAGACCAGCCTCAAGCTGGAGCTGCTCGTGCGCGCCCAGGGCAAGCTGCGCTGCTCTTGCGTGATGTACGCCAGCCCCGAACAGCGCGCCTACGTCATGGATTTCCTCGACGCCTTTCTGCGCGAGCTGGACATCTCCGTGTAGGCATGAACACGCACGTGCAGCGCTTGCAGGACCTCCCGCGCAAAACGGCCCGGTTCTGCCTCGGCATCGGCCGCTTCGCCGCCCTTGATCTCGGCTGCGACTTCCCTGCCCTGCGCTGCCTGGTGGCCTGCTCCGGCGGCGCGGACTCCACGGCCCTGCTCCTCATTGCGCGATTGCTCTGCCAGCCCCGTGGCGGCACTGTGCTGGCCGCGCATCTGGACCACGGCCTGCGTCCGCAGTCGCCGGACGACGCCCGCTTTGTGGCGCAACTGTGCGCAACGCTGGATGTTCCGCTGCACTCCGAGCGCCAGGATATCGCCGCTCAGGCCTTGGCTGCTGGGACGGGCCTGGAGGAGGCTGGCCGCGCGGCGCGGTATGCATTCCTGGAGCGCATCCGGCAGCACACAGGCGCTGACATCATCCTTATGGCGCACCAGTTGAACGACCTGGCCGAGGATCAGCTCATGCGGCTCATGCGCGGCACGGGCTGGCCCGCCCTGGGCGGCATGGAGGGCTTTGATCCGGCCCGCAAGCTGCTGCGGCCGCTGCTCCTCAGCCCGCGCGCGGCTCTTGAAGATGTTTTGAAATTGTCTGCCCAGTCCTGGCGGGTCGACAGCAGCAATTTTGATCGCGCAACAACGCGCAACCGGGTCCGGCTGGACGTGTTGCCAGAACTCCTGCGTCTTAACCCATGCTACCTGGACAGCGCGGCCCGGCTGTGGCGCCAGGCCCGCATGGACGGGGCGCATTGGGACGAGGCCCTGGCACGGGTGCTGCCCAGGGTCCAGGTGGATGCCGGGAAACGCCTCATTCCGGCCGTGGTCCTGAACGCAGCCCCGGCCCCGCTGCGGCTGCGCCTGTACAAGGCCGTGCTCGAGGCCTGCGGGCCTGGGCAGAGCCTGTGCGACAGCCTGTTCCGCCTGGACGAGCTGTGGTGCGCGCGCGCCTTGGGCAAGAGCGTGCGCTTTCCCGGCGACAAGGAGGCCCGCATCGGGCAGCCAGGCATCGTTGTGCAAGTTATTGACAGGAAAATAGAGTGCGGATAAGAGCTTGTGAATCTTTTGCACAAGCCAAAAGCAATCACCCCAAGGAGGCACAATGAATATTCTTATGTTCGGACCCAACGGCAGCGGCAAAGGCACCCAGGGCACCCTGGTGAAGGCCAAGCACAACCTGGACCACATCGAGTCCGGCGCCATCTTCCGCAAGCACATCGGCGGCGGCACCGAGCTCGGCATGAAGGCCAAGGAGTTCATCAACCGCGGCGAGCTGGTGCCCGATGACATCACCATTCCCATGGTGCTGGACGTGCTCAAGAACGCCAGCAGCAACGGCTGGCTCCTCGACGGCTTTCCCCGCAGCCTGGTCCAGGCCGAAAAGCTCTGGGAAGCCCTGCAAAAGGACGGCGAGAAGCTGGACTTCGTCATCGAGATCCTGCTGCCCCGCAAGGTTGCCAAGAACCGCATCATGGGCCGTCGCCTGTGCGCCAATGACAACAACCACCCGAACAACATCTTCATCGACGCCATCAAACCCAACGGCGACGTCTGCCGCGTCTGCGGCGGCGCCCTGAGCGCCCGCGCCGACGACCAGGACGAGGGCGCCATCGATAAGCGCCACGACATCTACTACGATGACAAGACCGGCACCGTGGCCGCTGCCTACTTCTACAAGGCTCTGGCCGCCAAGGGCGCCTGCAAGTACATTGAGCTGAACGGCGAAGGCTCCATCGACTCCATCAAGAAGACCCTGCTGGATCAGCTGTAGTCAACCAGCTCTTAGCCGACCAGCCGTAACGGCACAAAAAAAGGCCCTCTTCCTCGCGGAAGGGGGCCTTCATCTTTGGGGCTGGAGCCCGGAAGCCTAGGCAGCCTTGGGCTTGGCCTTGGCCAGGACAGGCGTGCCCTCGTCCGGCGGGGTCAGGCTGTTGATGATCGGGGCGGCAACATAGATGGAGGAGAAGGTGCCGACCACGATGCCGATGAGCATGGCCAGGGCGAAGTCGTGGATCACTGCGCCGCCGAAGAGATACAGGCTGAACACGGCCAGGGCGGCCAGGCCAGAGGTCATGATGGTGCGCGACAGGGTCTGGTTCACGCTCCTGTTGATGATCACCGACAGCTTTTCCCCGGTCTTGAGCCCGCGGATCTCGCGGATGCGGTCATAGACGATGATGGTGTCGTTGAGCGAGAAGCCGATCAGCGTCAACAGCGCCGCGATGATCGTGAGATCGAACTCCTTGTTCAGAATGGAGAAGATGCCGATGGTTGCGAGGACATCGTGAATGAGCGCCACGATGGCGCCCAGCGCATAGTTCAGGCGCAGCACAAAGCACAGGCCCAATGTGATGATGAGCGCTCCAAGCACGAGCCAGACCTGCGGGGCATTGAAGTATTGCAGGGCCGTAATGCCTGCGAAGAGCCCTGCGGCCATGAGCCCGGCAGCCATCCAGCGGTGCTCGAAGCGGCCGGAGATGTAGATGGCGATGAGCAGGATGGAGAAGTACATGGCCTCCATGGCCTTGCCGCGCAAGTCCTCGCCGACCTTTGGCCCGACCATCTCGATGCGTTTGAACTCGTACTTGACCCCGCTTAAGCCCTCGTCCAGGGCCTTGACCACGGTCTTCTGCACCGTCTCGCTGGAGTCGTCCGTGGTGGAGGTGCGGATCAGGAAGTCATTGTCCTTGACCTGCCCCATCTGCTGCACCACGAGGCCCGGCAGGTTCGTGCCCTCCAGCACCTTTTTGACCGTGTCGAGTTCGGTGGGAGCATTGAACTTGGCCTGGATGATCACGCCGCCCGCGAAGTCGATGCCGTAGCGCGGGCCGCCCTTCATGACCAGGGAGATGCCGCCGATCACGATCATCAGGGCGGAGAAGAGGAAGGCGTAGTAGCGCAGCCCAATGAAGTCGATGTTCGGTTCGTGCTTGATGAAGGAAAAGCTCATGCAAGTCTCCTTAGATGCTCACGGGCGCGTCGGCCTGGCGTTTAGACATGTACAGGTCGAACATGATGCGCGAGACGAAGATGGCAGTGAACATGCTCATGATGATGCCCAGGACCATGGTGACGGCAAAGCCCCGGATGGGGCCGGTGCCGAACTGGTACAGGATGACGGCCACGATGACGTTGGTGGTGTTGGAGTCCAGGATGGTCAGGGTGGCCTTGGCGTAGCCCTTGTCCACGGCCTCATTGGGCCTCACGCCCTTGCGCAGCTCCTCGCGGATGCGCTCAAAGATGAGCACGTTGGCGTCCACGGCCATGGCGATGGTCAGGATGATGCCCGCGATGCCCGGCAGGGTCAGGGTCGCGCCAAAGGCCGCCAGGCCCGCCATGGTCATGACGATGTTCATGAGCAGCACGACGTTGGCGAAGAGGCCGGCCGTGCTGTAGTAGACAGCCATGAACAGGATGATGGCGATGGCCGCGATGCCGGTGGCCAGCATGCCTGCATCAATGGACTCCTGGCCCAGGGTGGGGCCCACGGTGCGCTGTTCAAGCACATTCACCGGGGCAGGCAGCGCCCCGGCGCGCAGGATGATGGCCAGGTCGCTGGACTCCTCCTGGCTGAAGCGGCCGGTGATCTGCGCCTTGCCGCCCGAGATCTTGTCCTGGATCACCGGAGCGGAATAGCACTTGCCGTCGAGCACGATGGCCAGGCGCTTCTTGATGTTCTCTTCCGTGACGCGCTCAAAGATCTTGGCCCCGCGCGCATTGAAGGTCAGGCTCACGGAGAACTGGTTGTTCTGCTCGATGGTGACCCGGGCGTCGGTGATGTGCTCGCCGGTCATCACGGCCTCTTTCTTGAGCACGATGGGAACGTCTGTGGTGGTATTGTTCGGTCCGCGCTGTTTCATCACAGTCAGCTCGCGGCCGGGGCCGATGAGGCCCTGCTGGATGCTGACGGGATCCACTGTGTCGTCCACGACCTTGAACTCCAGGTGCGCGGTCTTGCCGATGATGCCAATGGCGCGGTCCGGGTCGTGCAGGCCGGGCAGCTGCACCTGGATGCGGTTGCCCTCCTGACGGCGGATGTCCGGCTCGGCCACGCCGAACTGGTCAATGCGGTTGCGTATGGTCTTGACCGCCTGGTCCAGGGTCAGCTTGGCCAGAAATTTTTTGTACTCCGGGGTCATGGAGAGCAGGTACTTGACGCGATCCTCAGGCAGGGTCTCCTTGGCGTCGATCTTGAGGTTCGGAAACTGCTTGAGCAGGAGCTTCTCGAAAGCCTCCTTCTTGTCCGCTCCCACGAGCACGGCCTCCATGCGGGTGCCGGGCAGCGGGGTGGGCTTCAGGACGGCCAGATTCTCCTCGCGGGCGCTGGCCTTGATGTCCTGGCTCATGCTGACCATGTTGTTCTCAATGGCCTTGTCCACGTCGACCCCCAGGGTCAGGTGGATGCCGCCCTTCAAGTCCAGGCCGAGGTTGATGGCGGTGTCCGGCAGAAGTTTGCCCAGCAGGGTGTTCTTGATGCCAGGCACCGAAGGCAGGACCAGGGCCACGGCCACGGTCAGCACCGCCAGTGTGAGAAGGACGCGCCAGCGCAGATTCCGATTCATGTACTCTCCCTTGACGAAAACGCTTCACGAAGGACGTCGGGCTAAAGACAAGCGCGGACCCAGGCGCTTCCCCAGGTCCGCGTATCCGCCTTTCGGCTGAAAATCAAAGGAAAAATTACTTTGCCTTCTTTTCCTTTTCCGCCTTCTCAAAGGCGTCGGCCTTGTCAGCCACGGTGTTGCGCAGCATCTCGACCTGCACCTTCTCGGCGATCTCCAGGATGATGGTGGTGTCCTTCATGCGCACGATGCTTCCGTAAATGCCGCCGTTGGTGACGATGCGGTCGCCGATCTTGAGATTGCCGATCATTTCCTTGTGCAGCTTGGCCTTTTTCTGCTGCGGCCGGATGAGCAGGAAGTAGAAGATGGCGAACATGAGAATGAGCGGAACGAACGCGCCCAGGGGATTGCCGCCCTGTCCGCCGCCATTTCCGGTGAGACCGCCCATGGCGAACGCGAGATTGTCAAAAAACATGAAATTCCTCCTGTGGTTGGCGGGCGCACATTGCGCGACCCCCCTCCCCTCCCTAGGCCGGAACGTACAGGTTGCCGTAGGGACGGTGAGAGAAAGGCTTGATCTTGACGAAATCAGACGCCAGGATCGCCTTGGCGTCTAGCCCAAGCTCCTTGGCAAAGTCCTTGACGATGCCCTGGATCACCAGCCTGTCCGACTCATCCAGAGGCTGAGTGGTCAGGCCGGGGCCGATCTGTTCCTTGGGCACACTGCCGCGCACATAAATGACGCCGCCGTGCATGCCCGTTCCCAGACTGCGACCCGCAATGGGTTCAGTGGGCTTATCAGAAAACATTCCAAGAAGCAAAATGATTCCGCCAGCCATATATTCGCCGAGGAAGTCGCCCGCCTTGCCGCCGATGACGATGGTCGGAAGCTTCTCCATGTAGGCCTTCATGTGGATGCCCACACGGTAGCCCACGTCGCCCTTGATGTAGATCTTGCCGCCGCGCATGGCGTAGCCCACCACGTCTCCGGCCAGGCCTTCGATGATGATGGTGCCGTCGTCCATGGTGTTGCCCACGCCGTCCTGGGCATTGGCCTTCACGCGGACCTTGGGCCCGCGCATGAACGAGCACATGTCCTGGCCCGGCACGCCCTGGATCTCAAAGGTCAGGTCGCCTTCCAGGGCTCCGGCCAGGTAGCGCTGGCCGTTCACGTTCTTCAGCACGATGTCCGTGGCGCCAACGGCCACGGCCTCGCGGATCTGCTCATTGAGCTGGCGGTAGTAGATGCCGCCCGCGTCCAGGATGAGTTTCTTCGCCATTGTCCTTACGCCTCCAGATGCACGATGACCGGTTCGCCCGCCTTGGGCATCCACACGCGGTCCAGCTCGGGCTGCACTTCGCGGATGGAGCTCTCCTCGCTCGACATGAAGACCATGTCGTCCTTCTCGGCAAC
>CAYMIP010000100.1:0-6597 GCA_964390575.1 uncultured Desulfocurvus sp.
TGATGGCCGCCTTGACGCGGCGGATGTAGTCGATGAGCAGCTCCGGGGTGATCTCCCGGCGCAGCAGCACCTCATTGCCCACCACCACGCGCTCCACGGCGTCCGGATAGTCGTTGGCGGCCTTGATGAGCCCGGCGATCTCCTTCTCGTTGGCCTCCAGGTTCGCGCCCACCCAGGCCCCCAGGATGACCTTGAGGCCGTATTTCTGGGCCAGCTCCGGCACCGGGGCGAACTGGTTGGTGTTGGCATAGGTGCGGATGCGCTCCACGGTCTTGGCGGCCAGCGCAATGTCCTCCTCCAGCTGCTGTCGGCTGAAACTCGCGCCAAAGGGGCTTTGGCCCGTGCGGTAGGGGCTGAAGGAGGCGCTTTTCACGCGCGGCCGGTTGTCGGAGCTCACGGCGTCCGGGATGTCCTGGGGGCCGCCCTGGACCCACCAGAAGGCGAAGTTGAGGGCCACGGCGGCGCTGAGGGCGACAACGGCCGTGGCCAGGGCGGCCAGGGTCTGGGTGAGGGGGCGCATGGGGTTCTCCGCCGGGGTCTTGGGCTGTGGCGGCGCTGCCGCAGGCTCCGGTGCGGGCAGCCTACGCCTTCGCCACGGCGGACTCAAGCCCTGCGGAGCCGCAGCCGTTCGCAGGCTGCGCAGCGAAGACGAAGCGGTTTTTGCCGCCCCGTTTGGCGCGGTACATGGCCTGGTCGGCCAGCTCCAAGAGGGCGGCGGGCTGGTCGGCGTCGGCAGGGGCCAGGGCGATGCCGATGGACGCCCCCACGTGGACCTCGTTGCCGCCGATGTAGACCGGCAGGTTCACGGCGGCGAGGACGCTTTCGGCCAGGCGCTCGGCCTCGTGGCAGTCGCAGGGCCAGGTCTCCAGCAGCACGAACTCGTCGCCGCTGAGGCGCACGCAGTTCTCCGGGCGGCTCACGCACTTGCGCAGGCGCTCGGCCACGGCCTGCAAGAGCACGTCTCCGGCCTGGTGGCCCAGGGTGTCGTTGACCTGTTTGAACCCGTCCAGGTCGAGGAACAGCAGGGCCAGGACGTGCTGGTGCTCCACAGCGGCCTCAAGGAGCCGGGGCAGGGCGTCGGTGAGGAAGAGACGGTTGGGCAGGCCGGTCAGGGTGTCGTGGTAGGCGGCGTGACGCAGATCGTGAACGTCGCTCAAGTCCTTGACGATGCAGTAGAAAATTTCGTTGTCCGGGGAGTAGAGCATGTTCCAGTTGAAGCGCTTGAACTTCCCGTCCTCGCAGCGGAAGCGGAAGTCGAAGGTGGTGGTGGCGGCATCGCTGGTGATGAGGGACTGGAACTGGGCCAGCACGCGCTCACGGTCGTCGAAATCCATGAATTCGAGGAGGTACTGGCCGCGCAGCGCTTCAGGCCAGTGGCCGGAGGCGCGCTGCCAGGCGGCGTTGGCCGCCAGGATGCAGCCGTCCATGTCCACGGCCACGGCCATGTCATAGGACAACGCCATCCAGGCGTAGCGCTCGATGCTGAACAGGTGCGAGAGGTATTCCCCGCTCGCGCCTTCCTCCAACAGTGCCTTTACATTCATGATGGGAGTGGCTAGCATTTGTTCCGAAATATGTCCACGTCCATGTCCATGTTCATGCCCCTGACGGCGAACACATCTCACCCCGGGACGCCCTGCCATGCTGCGTGAGCCCCATTACGAGACCCTCTTCGTGGCCCGTCAACCGGTGTTGGACTCCTTCCTGAACACCTGGGGCTACTTCCACTACTACCGCCGCTGCCTGGACCACACCTATTCCGAGTTCTCCGACCCCCTGCTGGCCACCCTCTCGGTGATCCAGTGCCTGCCCGCCTGCATGAGCACCTGCGCCCTGCCGCACAAGGCCCTTATCCATTTGCCCGGCCCGGCGCTCCTGGCTGGCATCCCCAAGGCCCTGGGGTCGGGCTGCGTGCTGCCGGTCATCGCCCACGACGAGCACACGGAGCCTGGGTACCTGGACGCCCTGCGCTCCTTGCGCGCGGACGGCTACGAGTTGGCCCTGGACCTCTCCGGCCCGCTTCTCCCGGACAGCCCGCTGCTGGAGCTGGCCAGCATCGCCATCCTGGACATCCGCAACCCGGTCGGCGGGGCCAAGGGCCTGGAGGCCACGGCCAAGATGCTCCTGGGCCGGGGCCTGAGCCTGCTGGCCAAACGCGTGGAAACCTTCGAGGCCGAGCGCCTGGCCATGTCCTGCGGGTTCACCCTCTTTGCCGGGCACTTTTTCCGCGAGCCCCAGACCCAGCCCCACCGCAAGATCTCTGCGGCGGAGACCACCCGCCTGTCGCTGCTCAACCTGCTGGCCCAGTCCGAGCCTCCCACGGACCAGCTCGTGGCCGTCATCGAGTCCGACGCCTCGGTGTCCTACCGGGTGCTGGGCATGCTCAACTCCGCGCACTTCGGCCTTTTGAAGAAGGTCTCCTCCGTGCGCCAGGCCGTGCTCCTGGCCGGGTGGACGCAACTCAGCGCCTGGCTCAGGGTCATGGTCATGGCCGACATGACCCCCTCCACCAAGGCCCGCGAACTGCTGCACCTCTCGGCCCAGCGGGCCAAGTTCTTCGAGCTCCTGGCCGTGGCCTCGGGGCGCCGCGAACAGGCCGAGAGCCTGTTCCTGCTCGGGCTGTTCTCGCTGCTCCCGGCCATGCTCGACCTGCCCATGGACGGCATCCTGGAAAAGCTGGCCCTGGACGACGCCTTGCGCGCGGGCCTCTGCGGCCAGCCCGGCCCCTACGCCCCCTGGCTGGGCATGGCCCAGGCCATCGAGGACACCCGCTGGGACGACATGGCGGAGCATGCCCTGAAGCTGTCCCTGCCTACTGGCTCCGTGGCCGACGCCTACAACGCGTCCTTCCAGTGGGCCGACATGCTTCTCTCCGCCCTGCCCGGAGCCGCCAACGGCCAGGGCGGCGGAGCGCACCCAGCCAAGCACCACCCACCTTCCGTTCCGTTCCGAGGAGCCCCATGAGCACGCCGCCCCCCTCTGATGTCATGACCCTGGCCGGGCTGGCCCTGGCCAACGGCCCCTGGCTGGCCGTGCGCCTGCGCCGCCTGGCCGAGCACGCCGGCCACCCCCTGCCCGAGGCGATCGTGGAGAGCGCTGTGCAGGGCAGCTCCCGCGTGCTGGCCCAGGTGCTGGACGCCGAGGGCAGGCCAGCTGTGAGCGCGGACCATGAGACCGACCCTGCCGCCATCCAGGGCCGCGAGCAGGCCCAGGCCCACAGGCAGGCCGGGCTGGACATGCCGGGCTCGCTCCGGGTGCTGCGCCTGCTGCGCCGGGACTTCGACGACCTGGTGCGCGAGTCCTGGGTGGACAAGGAGTCCCGCGCCCGCGCCCACGAGGACGTGGAGCGTTTCTTCGAGCGCATGCTCATCGGACATTTCGTGGCCTGGGCCGGAAGCGTGGCCGCGCCGCCGCCTGCTGCCCCCACAGGCGAAGTCAAGCGCCTCTCCGGCTTGCTGGCCCAGCGGGACGACGAACTCAAGCGGGCCATGGACGCCGCGCGCCAGGCCACGTCCGGCCTGCGCAAGTCCAGGGAGCGCGCCAGCGCCCTGGCCGCCGAGCTGACCCAGGCCCAGGCCTGGGCCAAGACCCAGCTGGAGGCCCAGGAGAGCCTCAAGGCCGAGCTGGCCGCCGCCAAAGAGCCGCCCGCCAGGGCCGAAACCAGGGCCGAAACCGGGGCCGGGGCTGGGGACAGTCCCACCCTCAAGGTCCAGTACGCCGCGGCCCAGGCGCGCCTGGAGACCTACGCCGCCAGGGCCAAGGCCCAGAATGCCCAGTGCGCAGAGCTGGAGGCGCAGCTGGCCGAGGCCCGGTCCGCCCTGGCCGCCCAGCGCGAGGAGGCCCAGGGGCCCATCACCAGGGCCGAGAGCCAGATGCTCCAGGCCCAGCGCGAGGCGAAGGAGGCCAGGGAGCAGGCGTTGCGGGACGTGGGCAGCGCCCGGGCCGAGGCCGAGGCCGCCGTCGAGGAGTTGCGCCGCGTCCGCGAGGACCACGCCAGCCTTGCCTCCGAGGCCGAGGCCATGCGCACCCGCCTGGCCGAGACCGGTTCACGCATGGCCGAGGCGCGCCAGACCGAGGAGGGTGATCTCCAGGTCCGGCTGGCTCAGGCCACCAGCGCCCTGGCGCAGTCCCAGGAGCGCGTCCAGACCCTGGAGGCCAAGCTGCGCGAGGCCGGGCAGAACGTCCAGGGCCTGTCCGCCCGGCTGGCCGAACAGGAGAGCCTGCATGCCTTCAAGGACGAGCGCATGCGCGAGCAGTCCCGCGCCGTCACCGAGACCCAGGAGCTGCTGGCCCGGCTGGGCGCCACCAAGGACGAGATCGTGTCCCGCGCCCTGACCGCGGAGGCCGAACGCGATCAGATGCGCGCCGAGCGTGACCAGGTGCGCGCCGAACGTGACCAGGTGAGCGCCGAACGCGCCGCCGCGCGCAAGCAGCTGGCCCGCCAGGACGCCGCGCGCGCCGAGGCCGCAGCCCAGTTTCAGGCCGCGCGCGCCGAGTGCGGAACCCTGACCGCAGAACTGGCGCAGGTCCGGCTGGAGCTGGCCGCCGCCGCGAGCGGCCACGAGGAACTCTCCGGCCGCGCCCAGGCCCTGGAAACCGAGCGCAACGGCCTGGCCGAGCGCCTGATCCAGACCGGAAACGCCCTGGACCTGGCCACCCGGCAGGGCCAGGCCGCTGTGAACGCGCGCGACGCCTGCACCCGGTTGTTGTCCACGCACCTGGCCCTGACCCCGGACGCCGTGGCCACAGCGGACTCCGGCGGCGGCGCCCTGGCCTGGAATCCGCGCTTTGCGGAGCTCTTCGGCCTGACCGAGGCGGACCGTGCGGGCGGGCTCAAGACCGTGTTGCCGCGCCTGGCCGCGCGCCTTGAGCGGCCCAAGCCCTGGCTGGCGCGCGTGCGCGAACTCCTGGCCAATCCGGGCCTGGCCGAGGCGGGCCAGACCCTGGCCACGACCACGGGCCAGACCCTCGTCTTCCGCTCCCAGCCGACGGCCAGACCTGAGGGCGGGTCCACCGCCATGTCCGAGGGCGCGGGCGGGCGGCTGTTCAGTTTTCGCGACGTGAGCCTGGAGCACGACATGGAGCACCTCGTGCGGGAGATCGAGAACATCACCCGCGAGGAGCTTGGCCAGTCCCTCACCGCCTTCATCCACCTGCCCCAGGAACTGCTGGACGACCCGGCCCTCACCCCGGCCCAGGCGGGCAAGCTCACCGTGATCCGCGACTCCGGCTACCGCATCGTGAACACCGTGAACATGGCCGTGGACATCTTCCGCATGGAGCGCGGCCTGTACCAGATGCCGCCGGGCAGCACCCTGGACCTGGCCGTGGTGGCTCGCCGCGCGGTGAAGGACGCAGGCCCGCTCGCCGCCAGCCGCCACATCGGCCTGGAGCTTCTGCTGGGCGGCGCGCCGCTGCCCATGGACGCGGTGCTGCCTGCCCCAGGCTACGCCATCCCGGCCCACGCGCTGGCCCTGAACCTGCTGCGCGACGCCCTGGAGGCCGCGCCCCGGCAGTCCCGCGTCCAGGCCGTGCTGCGCATCGACGAGGCCGCAAACGTCCTGGGCCTGGACATCACCCGGCCCGGATCCGTCAGCCCGGAGGAGCAGGCCCGGTTCTTCGACAAGCCCGTGGGCGCCGAGGCCCAAGACGGCCTGGCCCGCGGGCGCTATGCCGCCCGGCTCATTGCAGGCAGCTTCGGCGGCAGCCTGGCCGTGCATTCCAGCCCCGAAACCGGCACCACCCTGTCCCTGCGCCTGCCCAGGGGATAGCGGGAGGGAAGAGCCAGCCCTTTCGGTTTGTGTGGGGCCAGGCCAAACCACCGCGCTGACCTTCGCCGCTCCGGCCCAGGCCGATGGGGGGTTCCAAGGGGCCTCAGGCCCCTTGGCCGCCGGAGGCATCTCCCTGCCCCTTGCCAACACCGCCCCGATGCTTACATGCCCTGGATGTCCAACACACCCACTTCCCCTGCCCCGCGCGGCGTCATCCACATTGAGGGCGCGCGCCACCACAACCTGAAGAACCTGACCCTGGACATCCCGCGCGAGCAGCTGGTGGTGGTCTGCGGGCCGAGCGGCTCCGGCAAGAGCACCCTGGCCTTTGATATCGTCTACGCCGAGGGCCAGCGCCGCTACGTGGAGTCCCTCTCGGCCTATGCCCGCCAATTTTTGCCGCAGATGGACAAGCCCCAGGTGGACAAGGTTGAGGGCCTGTCCCCCGCCATTTCCCTGGAGCAGCAGAGCGCCACGCGCAACCCGCGCTCCACCGTGGGCACCGTCACCGAGGTCTACGACTTCCTGCGCGTGTTCTATGCCCGGCTGGGCACCTATTTCTGCCCCGACTGCGGCCAGCCCATCGCCGCGCAGACGAGCGACGAGATCGTGGCGGCCATCATGAGCATGCCCGAGGGCAGCCGCATCCTGCTCCTGGCCCCGCTGGTGGAGCACCAGAAGGGCACGCACAAGGAGCTGTTCTCGCGCCTGCGCAAGGAGGGCTTTGCCCGGGTCCGCGTCAACGGCGTTGTGCACACGCTGGAGGACGCGCCGGAGCTGGACAAGCTCAAGAAGCACACCATCGAGCTGGTGGTGGACCGCCTGG
>CAYMIP010000101.1:0-6482 GCA_964390575.1 uncultured Desulfocurvus sp.
TCTATCATTAAAAGTGATATACTCTACCAACTGAGTTAACGGCCCCCGAAGGAAGCCCCCGAAGGAAGGTCCTTTTATCGAAAGGCCGCTCACGCTGTCAAGGGAATACTTCGTGCGCGCGAGGATGCTCATTGCCTGATGCAAACCGGCCGGAAGTGCGCTAGCCTGACGCGTCCCGGCGCATCAGCCGCCGGGCGGGCAGGAGCATGACCAGAACACCCCGCGTTGATCCCCGCCGGGCCAGGCGCCGCTGCACGCACAAGGCCCGCCCTCCTGAGCTCAAGCCCAGGGATGCGCGCTTCCGCATCCTGGCTGAGCACTCCCGCGACATTTTCTTCTCCGTGCGCTTCCCAGAGGGCTGTTACGAGTACATCAGCCCCTGCGTGGAGGAGCGCTTCGGGTTTTCACCCCAGGACTTCTACGCCGACCCGACGACAATGTTGCGCTGCCTGGCCCCGGCCTGGCGCGAGACGGTGCAGGGCTGGATCGCGGCCATCGCCCAGGGCCGCGTGGCCGATGAGTATGAGTTCCAAGTCGTGGACCGGGCTGGCCGACTGCGCTGGCTGCACCAGCGCCAGGTGCTGGTGCCCACCCCGGACGGCCAGGGCCTGCTGCTCCAGGGCGTGGCCACGGATGTCACCGAACTGCGCGAGACCCAGCAAGCCCTGCGGCAGAGCGAGTCCCACTTCCGCCAACTCATCGAGGCCTGGCCGGAGCTGGTCATGCTCAGCGTCAACCTGGACGCGGGCCGGCACGAGTACGTGAGCCCAAGCATGGAGTACGCGCTGGGCTATGCGCCGCAGGAATTCTACGACGACCCTGGCCTGGGCCTGCGCATAGTGGCCCCGCAGTGGCAGGAACAGGCCAGGGAGTGGCTCGCGGAAATCAGGAGCGGCCGGCTGCGGCCCAGCTATGAGTTTGAGCTGGTGCACAAGAATGGCCAGCACCGCTTTATCCACCAGGTGGCCTCGCCACGCCCGCACGCGCCGGGGCAGGATCTCGTGGTGCAGTTCACCTTCCGCGACACCACCGAGGAGCGCAAAGCCCGTGAGGCATTGCGCCAGAGCGAGGAACACTTCCGCGCCCTGACGGAGAGCTGGGCGGACCAGGTGGTCATGCGCGTCAACCTGGCCACCGGCAGGCCCGAGTATGTGAGCCCAAGCGTGGAGCGCATGTTCGGCCACACGCCAGAGGCCATGCTCGGCGCGCCGCCGGAGCAGATCGTGGCCCCGGAGTGGGGGGAGAGCATCGCCGAGTGGCTGGAGGAGAACCGCCGGGGGGTGATGCGCCCCGAGTACCAGCACGAGATCCTCGACGCCTGGGGTCAACGGCGCTGGGTCAGTGTGCGCGGCGTGCTGCTGAACGATGACCAGGGCCAGCCAGCCGTGGTGCAGCTCGTGCTCGTTGACATCACCGAGCGCCGCCGATTGGAGGAGGAGCTGCGCAGCTCCAAGGCGTTTTTGGAGTGCATCCTTGAGCAAAGCCCCGTGTCCATGTGGATTTCCGACGACCACGGCACGCTCATCCGCTCCAACCAGGCCCTGCGCGAGCTGTTCAAGGTCAGCGAAGCGGAGGTGGTCGGCCGCTTCAACATCTTCCAGGACAACCAGGCCCTGGAGCGAGGCTTCATGCCCCAGATCCGGCGGGTCCACGAGCAGGGCGGCACAACCCGGTTCATACTGCCCTACAACACCGACCACATCAAAGGGCTGGACCTGGCTCGGTCGAGCGCCGCCTTCTTGGATGTGACCATCTCCGCTGTTCAGGACGCCAAAGGCAAAACCACCAATCTCATCGTCCAGCACCTGGACATCTCTGAATACAAGCGCACGGAGGCGGCCCTGGCGCGCAACGAGGCCCTGCTCCAGGCCATGCTGCGCAACCTGCCCTTTGATTTCTGGGCGCGCGACAGGCAGCAACGCATCCTCATGCAGAGCGACGAGTCCGTCCGCCTCTGGGGCGACCTGACCCAGAGTTCGCTTGCGGACAGGCAGTTCGACCAGCAGACTCAAGAGCTCTGGCGCTCCAACAACCGCCGCGCCCTGGCCGGGGAAATCATCTCCGAGGAGCGCGCCTGTGTCATCGGAAGCGGGGAGCAACGCGAGTTCCACAACATCGTGGCGCCCATCCGCGACGGCGCTGAAATCCTTGGACTCATCGGCATCAACATCGACGTCACCGAGCGCAAGCGCGACGAGGAGCGCATCCGCGCCTCCCTGCGCGAGAAGGACGCCCTGCTGCACGAGGTGCACCACCGGGTGAAAAACAACCTGCAGGTGGTCTCCTCGCTGCTGGATATGGCCGGGCGGCGGCTCGCCAGCCCCGAGGCCCGGCTCAGCCTGGCCGAGATGCGCGGCAAGGTCCAGGCCATGAGCCTGATCCACGCCCAGCTGCACAACGCCGGGAGCGCCGGGGGCATCAACCTGGAGCGCTTCGTGCGCGCCCTGTTCCACCAGCTGCGCGAGGCCTACGCCGGGGGGCTGGACCTGTCCCTGTGGTTGCAGTTGGGCGACCTGACCCTGGCCCTGGACCAGGCCGTGCCCCTGGGTCTGGCCCTGAACGAGGCCCTGGCCAACGTGTTCAAGCACGCCTGCCCCCCAGGCCAGAGCCGGGGCGGCCAGGCCAGCCGCGTGGAGATACGCGCCGAGCGCGACGAGTCCGGCCGGGTGACCATTGCGGTGCAGGATGACGGGCCGGGCCTGCCCGAGGGCCTGGACCCGGCCAGCGCGGACAGCCTGGGCATGAAGCTCATGTTTGGTCTGGTGCGCCACCAGCTGCGCGGGGAGCTGGAGTTCGCGTTCGCGGCCCCGGGGCTCTGCGTGCGCCTTTGCTTCCAGCCTCATATTGCGAAATGACAAAGTATGGCAAGGAACAAGGACGGCCCGGCGCCCGGCCGCGTGGGGCTGACCGGGACTGCCGCAGGCTTCTTTGCTTGACTGGCGGGGCTACCAGGACTGGTAGTGCTTGATGGCCGAGACCCGCGAGTGCGCGGCAGCGGCGCTGTCCTCCTCGTCCAGGGCCTGGGCGTACCCCGCGCTGGCCGAGAACTCCGGGCAGCGCGAGGCGTCGGCGGAGTCGTCCGGGCAGGCGCTCAGACGCGGCCAGCCGTCCAGAACCAGGGCCTCGGCCGCCTGCTCGCAGCCATCGTCGCAGTAGTGTTCGCAGTCGCCGCAGCGCACGTCGCCGTTTCTCCGCCCGCTCCTGTGTCTATTTCTGAGCATTCTCCCTCCCTGTGGCGCACCGCCTGGGGAGCGTCCGCCAACGTCATGGCCGCACAGTAGCCGAACGGCAAAGATTTGTCAATGCACAAACAACATGCTCCGCTCCCTGCGCCCGACAGCCCTCCCCCGGCCCCCTCGGCCCGGTCTTGAGGCCCGGCCCGATTTGTGCGAGACTCCGCGCACTACGCTTGTCCAGGGGGCTTATACCATCATGCGCGAGATCATCCTCATCCACGCCACCGGCGAGGACAGGCCCGGCATCACCTCCGTGCTCACCGACGTGCTGGCCTCCTGCGGCGTGGACATCCTGGACATCGGCCAAGTGGTCATCCACGACCACCTCACCCTGGGCATGCTCGTGGCCCTGCCGGATGCGGCCCAGAGCGCGCCCGTGCTCAAGGACCTGCTGTTCAAGGCCCACGAGCAGGGCATCGCCCTCAAGCTCACGCCCATCAGCCCGGACGACTACGAGGACTGGGTGGGCGTGCAGGGCAAGCCACGGCACATCGTCACCCTCCTGGCCCGCCAGCTGGAGGCCGCGCACATCTCGCGCCTCACCGGCACCCTGGCCCGGCACGGCCTGAACATCGACATCATCAACCGCCTGTCCGGCCGCGTGTCCATGGCCGAGGCCGGGCCGGTGCGCCCGGCCTGCGTGGAGTTTTCCGTGCGCGGCAGCACCACGGACTGGGCGGCCATCCGCCACGAGTTCATGGACATCTCCTCGGAGCTCGGGGTGGACATCGCCCTGCAAGAGGACAACGTGTTCCGCCGCAACCGCAGGCTGGTGGCCTTTGACATGGACTCCACCCTGATCCAGGTGGAGGTCATCGACGAACTGGCCAAGCGCTTTGGCGTGGGCGACGAGGTCTCCGCCATCACGGCCGGGGCCATGCGCGGGGAGTTTGACTTCAAGGAGAGCCTGAAGCGCCGCCTGGCTCTCCTGAAGGGCCTGGACGCAAGCGTGCTGGAGGATGTTGCGGCCACCCTGCCCCTGACCGAGGGCGCGGAGCGGCTCATAACCAACCTGCAGCGCCTGGGCTTCAAGATCGCCATCATCTCCGGCGGCTTCACCTATTTCGGGGAGCGCCTGAAAAAGCGCCTGGGCATCGACTACGTCTTCGCCAACCGGCTTGAGGTCAAGGACGGGAGGCTCACGGGCCGCGTCACCGGGGCCATTGTCGACGGCGCGCGCAAGGCCGAGCTGCTGCGCCGCCTGGCGGACAAGGAAGGCATCGACCTGCAGCAGGTCATCGCCGTGGGCGACGGGGCCAACGACCTGCCCATGCTGGGCATCGCGGGACTGGGCATCGCCTTCCACGCCAAGCCCAAGGTCAAGGAGGGCGCGCGCCAGAGCATCTCCACCCTGGGCCTGGACTCCATCCTCTACCTCATCGGCTTCCGCGAGCGCGAGACCCTGGGCTGATTGCCCCCTTCCTCGTGCTGAAGAAAAGGGCCGGGTGCTGCTGAGCATCCGGCCCTTTCTGTGGGCAACTGCTGCCAACGCGAGACCCTGGGCTAAAGCCCTCCGACGGTCTTACCGATACATGTGCTGGATGTCCCTGGCCTTCAGCCATGTTGCTGCGCGCCAGGCGCATCCACCCGAATCCGTTCACTCTATCCTTGCCATGAAATACGTATGCGCGCGCCCGGGTACAGCAACTCTATATTTCAACATATGAGGTGGCAGACCATGGATCTTCTCCGCAGCTTGAAACTTCGCACAAAACTTCTCGCAGGCTTCCTTCTCGTCTCCGTCATCATCCTTGTGGTCGGGATCCTGGGGACCCAAAAGCTCAACCAGCTCGACGCCGCAGGCGACGCTGTTTTCGAGAAAGTCACCGTGCCCATGGCCGAGATAGCCAATGTCGCCGTTGCCTTCCAGCGCATCCGGGTCAACGCGCTGGTGGCCGTGCACTCGAAGGACAAGGCTGAACTTGCGGATGCCCTGGAGAGCATCAAGAAGTTTCGCGCGATAATCCAAGAGAACCTGGACAAATTCGAGAAGAGCATCCACACGGATGAGGGGCGGAAGCTCTTTGCCGAACTTCTTGAGTCCCGCAAGGCGTATATTGCGGTCCTTGACAAGGTTCTGGCGCTTGATGCCGCAGGCAAGGAGGCCGAGGCCCTGGAGCTCTTGCAGGGTGATGCGCGCAAGATCGGCCGCGAGTACCAAGGGCTCATCGGCAAGGTGATGGACTCCAAGAACGCCCAGGCCAAGCAGAGTGCGGAGAGCAACGGGACACAGGCCCAATCCGCCATCACGCTCATGTACGTCCTCATGGGCATCGGTTTCCTGGTCTCCATCGGCCTTGGCCTGCTGATCACCGCCAACGTCTCGGGCCAACTAGGCGAAGACCCCGGCTACCTCTATGAGGTGGCGGAAAAACTTTCCAGTGGCAACCTGGAGGGGCCCTTCCGGGCGCAGAAGAAGGAAGGCGGCGTGTACGCGATGATGCTGGGCATCGTGGCCAACATGCGCAAGCAGCTCGATTTCTCACAGGGGGTCATGCATGGCGTGGCAGCGCCATTCTCGGTCTTCTCGCCCCAGGATACGACGCTGTACACAAACCAGGCGATGCTTGACCTCATGGAGATCCACGGAAAGCCAGAGGACTACATTGGCAAGCAATCCGGTGAATATATCTTCGGCGTAAAAGGCAAGGAAACCCTCTCCACACGCGCCCTGCGCGAAAAGAAGACCCTGTACGCCGATCCCACCGTGGAAACCAGAACGGGCAAGAAACGGCATGTGCATGTCTCTTCCGCTCCGTTTTTCGACGTGAAGGGAGAACTCCAGGGCACAGTGTCCATATGGCTTGACCAAACGCTTGCCAGAGAAGCGCAGTCTGCTGCCGAGCGCGCGGCCGAGGACATGATGCAGGCCTCCAAGGAGCTGGAGAAGGTCGTGGAGGGCATCAGCTCCGCCAGCGAGGAACTCTCGGCCCAGGTGGAGCAGTCCAGCCGGGGCACGGAGATGCAGTCCCAGCGCGTGGCCGAAACCGCCACGGCCATGGAGGAGATGAACGCCACGGTGCTCGAAGTTGCGAAGAACGCGGCCCAGGCTTCGGATTCCTCCAGCCATGCGCGCGGCAAGGCCCTGGACGGCGCCAAGATCGTGGCCCAGGTGGTTGCCGGCATCGGCACTATGCAGACCGTTTCCCTGGCCATGAAAGAGGACATGGGCGCCCTTGGCAGGCAGGCCGAGGGCATCGGCCAGATCATGAACGTCATTTCCGACATCGCCGACCAGACCAACCT
>CAYMIP010000102.1:0-6360 GCA_964390575.1 uncultured Desulfocurvus sp.
ACGTATTCCAGGTGGATGTGGCTGGGCACGGAGATGCGCGACGGGGCGAAGTTGATGATGCCCTTGATGCCCGCGCCCACGAGGTAGTTGGCGGCGCGCTGGGCGCGCTCGGGCGGGGTGGTGATGATGCCGATCTCGAGGCTCAGCTCCTTGACCTTGGCCGGGAGCTGGCGCGAGCAGACGATCTCCATGCCCTCCACGATCTCGCCGATCTTGTAGGGGTCGCAGTCAAAGGCCCCGCGGATGATGAAGCCCTTGCGCGGGAACTCGCGGTGGCGCAGGAGCGCCCGGCCCAGGTTGCCCACGCCCACAAGGCCGCAGTTCCAGGCCCTGTCGATGCCAAGGGAGCGCTTGATGGAGGTGATGAGATCCTGGACATAGTAGCCTACGCCGCGCACGCCAAACTCACCGAAATATGCGAGATCCTTGCGTATCTGGGATGAGTTGACAGAGCAGGCCTCGGCCAGCCGTTCGGAGGAGACCACATCCGTGCCCTCGCGCTTGAACTCGGAGAGCACCTGGATATAGGTGGCTAGGCGGGCGATGGTCGCTTTGGGGATGTGCTCGCTCTTCATGGCCATTCCGACTGGGAATGTGAATTTTTTAACATGGTTTTCTGGAAAAAAGGAGGCCTTGCGGCCTCCTTGATTCCAGAAACAATCTGTGGACTAGGCGCCCAGGGGCTTCACGAAGAGCAGGATCAGGTTGACGACCAGGGCGTAAATGGCCAGGGACTCGATGAAGGCCAAGCCCAGGATCAGGGTGACGGTCAGCTTGCCACCGGCTTCGGGGTTGCGGGCGGTGCCTTCGCAGGCGGCCTTGAGGCCCATGCCCTGGCCGAGACCGCACAGACCGGCGGCAATGGCCATGCCAATGGCGGTGGCCCAAGCGGCGGTGGGGCCGACGGCGGCGCCAGCGGCGGGGGCGTCAGCGGCGTAGGCGGCGGAGGCAACCAGAACCAGAGCCAGGGTCATCAGAAGAGATTTACGCATAACTGTGGACTCCTTAAGGTATAGTGTGTTGGTCAAACGACCATTTCCCCGAGTTTAGTGGGCGTGCTCCAGAGAACCCTTCAGATAGATCATGGTCAGCATGAAGAAGATGAAGGCCTGGATGGTCTTGCCCAGGATGAACAGGAAGTACATCGGGAGGGTTCCGACCACCGGCGCCAGCACGAAGAGCAGGACCAGGACGATTTCCTCACCGCGGATGTTGCCGAAGAGTCGAAGGGTCAGCGACAGGGGCCGGGCCAGGTGGCTGATGGTCTCAAGGACGATCATCAGCGGGGCCAGGAAGGCCACGGGGCCCATGAAGTGCTTGATGTAGCCGAAGCCCCACTTCTTGATGCCGATGTAGTTGTAATAGATGAACACCGTGATGGCCATGGCCGCGTTGGTGTTCACGTTGGCGGTGGCGGCGTCGCAGCCGGGGATGAGGCCGATGTAGTTCATCACCAGGATGAAGATGAACATGGCGCCGAGGAACGGAAACACCTTGCGGCCTTCCTCGCCGATATTCAGGACAACGAAGTCCTCCAGCCCGCCGAGGACCGTCTCAAAGACGTTTTGCAGTCCTCCGGGCACCAGCTGCAAACGGCCACGCAGGATGAAGCCGCAGGTGAACAGAATGATCATGGCCAACCACATGTAGTACACGTGCGGCGGCAGATGGAGTCCCAGCGCCTGGTCAAGAATGACCGAATAGGTCAGCGGATGCGGAAGTCCTGCAGCCATGTCTTAAGCCTCCTTCCCGTTCCCCGTATCGGGGACCTTGTGCCTGATCTGGAGAACCCCCCAGAGGGTGGCGTTGACGACCACCGTGGAGAGTCCGGCCAAAAGTCCAAAAACCGATGCCCCAAGCCATGCCACCAGTGCGGCGATGGCGACCCCGGTCAATACCAACCGACCATAAAAGAGCGTCAAAAGCGTGAACACCGCGCCGTGCTTGACCCTCACCAGCTCCTGGGCGGCCTTGACCAGCCACCAGAAATTCACGCTGATGATGAGCGTTCCGGCTGCGAACGAGAGCCCCCACCCTGAGAATCCCGTGCCGAGGCAGGCCAGCGTCGACCCCGCCACAGCCAGAAGGATCTGGTTGCGCATGAGCCTGCGCGCATCCGCCACGGCGAAGCCCCGGCGGTACAGCTCGGCGTCAATCTTCTGGACAAGCGTCATCATGCCTCATTTCTTCTGGCGGTCTGCGCCGCACCTGGATTCATCCTGTCCCGTCCCGGCAGCCGGGCCTGGGCCCTCCGCCTCGGCGGAGCTTCGCTGGAGCCGCATGGCCTCGCGATACACATCGCGGAAGCCCGTGGCTATGCCCAGCAGCAGAAAGATGAGGAGCATCCAGGGCTTGGTGCCGAGCCACTCGTCGAGAAAGTAGCCTGCGGCCAACCCGATGAAGGTCGCGGCCACGAGCTGCATCCCGATGGTCCCGACGGTGCCGAGGATCCCCATTGAGCCTGAAGGCTTGTCCTGCTTGGAAAAGAGCATAAGAACCCCGGGCAACCCATGTGCCGGTCGCCATGCCGGACGTTCATTTCTTCACAAGGAGGAACACCTAGCACAAGTGCCCCTGCCCGTCAATGAGGTTGCGCGCCGAGGCGTGCCTTTTTTCACGATTTCCCGGACCGGCCCCGGCCGGCCGGGCTTGCCGCCGCCCCTGCCCCGCCTGTAGTGACATTCCGCGCGGAAGCACGTACATTTCATCCTGCACGCGCACGTGCCCGACACCCTACCCTGGACTACCCATGACCGACACAAGCGACCAGACGACCAGACGACCCGTGCGGCCTTTGCCGCCGGAGAAGCTCCGCAACCGCCTTGACCCGGCCTCCATCCGCCACGCCGACAGCCGGGGCTTCACCCGCAAGAACGGCCAGACCGAGTTCCAGCCACGGGCCATGCAGGCCCTGCGCATGGCCTTGCAGATTCCCGGCAACGAATACAACGTCTTCCTGGCCGGCGAGCCGGGCCAGGGCCGCACCCATTTCGTGCGCCAGTTCCTGGCCCCGGAGGCCGCCAGGCATCCCGTGCCCTCGGACTGGCTGTACCTGCACAATTTCAACGACCCGGACCGCCCCCTGGCCGTGGCTCTGCCCGCCGGGCAGGGCCGCGTGTTCAAGACCGGCCTGGCCAAGGCCCTGGCCGACGTGCGCGCCGCCATCGCCGCGCGCTTCGACCAGGAGGCCTACCGCCGCAAGCACGAGACCCTGTTCAAGCGCTTCTCGGCCAAGCGCGACAGCATCTTCAGCAAGATGGAGGAAACAGCGCGCGGCAAGGGCTTTGCCCTGGACATGGACGACTCCGGCGGGCTGACCATCATGCCCATTGTGGGCGGCAAGGTCATGGGCGATGAGGAATACGGACGCCTGGCCCCGGCCCGGCGGAAGATGCTCAAGAGCAAGGGCGAGCGCCTGCTCCAGGAGATCGGCATCTTCCTGCGCAAGCTGACCCAGAGCGAGCAGGGCTTCCGTCAGAGCGAGCTTGGGCTGCACCGCGAAATCGCCCAGGCCGCCCTGACCGAGCACCTGACCCCCCTGCGCCGCGACTTCGCGCCGAACCAGCGCCTGCTGGACCAGATGCTCGCCGTGGAAAAGGACATCCTGGAGAACGTGGACAGCTATCTCCCGCGCGATGCCGCCGACGCCGCGCCAGCACCCGCGCCCGGCCCCCATCCTGCGGCCGCGCACCAGGAGCCGCACCCGCAGGACGCCGAGCCCAACTACCGCCACGAGGTGAACCTCTTCGTGGACAACGGCCGGGGCGCGCAGGAGAAGCTGGGCGCGCCGATGGTCCTCGAGGACCACCCCACGGCCTTCAACCTCCTGGGCAGCATCGAGCGGGAGAGCGAGCTGGGCGCCTTCTACACGGACTTCACCCTGGTCCGCGCGGGCAGCCTGCACCGCGCCAACGGCGGGTTCCTCATCCTGAACGTCGAGGACCTGCTGGGCAACCAGGGCTCCTGGGAGGGCCTGCTGCGCGCCCTGCGCCTGGGGCGCCTGCGCATGGAGGACCCCAGCGACGCCGAGCAGGTGCGCACGCGCACCATCGAGCCCGAGCCCATTCCCCTGAACCTGCGCATCATCCTGGTCGGCACGGACGAGGCCTACGAGGCCCTGCTCAGCGCCGACGACCGCTTCCGCAAGCACTTCAAGCTCAAGGCCCACCTCCAGGGCACGGCCCCGCGCACGGCGGCCCACATCCGCCACTACCTGACGGCCCTGTGCGGCATCATCGAGACGGCCAAGCTGCCGCCCTTCAGCCGCGAGGCCCTGGCCGGGCTGGTGGACCACGCCAGCCGCCTGGCCGAGGACCAGAAGCGCCTGTCCCTGTCCTTCACCCAGGTGCGTGCGCGCATGGTGGAGGCTGCGGCCATCGCCCGCATGGACAATCGTGAGCTGGTGGAGGCCGCCGACCTGGCCCGGGCCGTGGTGGAGCACGACTTCCGGGCCAATCTCTTCGAGGAAGAGTTCATGGCCGACTACGACCGCGAGATCATCAAGGTGGCCACCGGAGGCTCGGCCGTGGGCCGGGCCAACGGCCTCTCGGTGACGCTCTTCGGCGACTACGAGTTCGGCCTGCCGCACCAGATCTCCTGCACCGTGGGCGTGGGCCACGGCGGCATCCTGGACCTGGAGCGCGAGGCCCAGCTGGGCGGGCCCATCCACACCAAGGGCATGATGATCATCAAGAGCTACCTGGTGCGCCTGTTCGCCCAGGACAAGCCCATCGTGCTCACCGGCAGCCTGTGCTTTGAGCAGAACTACGCCGGGGTCGAGGGCGACTCGGCCTCGGGCGCGGAGCTGGCGGCCCTCTTGTCGGCCCTGTCCGGCGTGCCCATCGACCTGTCCCTGGCCTTCACCGGCGCGGTGAGCCAAAGCGGGGCCATCATGGCCGTGGGCGGGGTCAGCCGCAAGGTCGAGGGCTTCTTCGAGGTCTGCCGCAGGCGCGGGCTCACGGGACGGCAGGGCGTGCTCTTCCCGGCGGACAACGCCGTGCACCTGATGCTGAAGGACGAGGTGGTGGAGGCCGTGGCGGCCGGGCGCTTCCACCTCTACCCCGTGGCCACCATCGAGCAGGCCATGAACATCCTGAGCGGCCGACCGGCCGGCGCCCGCCGCAAGGACGGCCGCTACCCGCCCGGCACCCTCTATCAGATGGTGGACGCGCGCCTGGCCGAGTTGACGCGCCTGGCGGCCAGCGCCGAGAATCCGCGCAAGAAGAGGAGCTAGACCATGTCCAAGTCCTGGATCCGGGCCAAACTTCCCGAGTTCGTACGCGACATGTTCCGCACCTTCTGCATGGCCTGCAAGGCCCTGGAGGAGCAGTTCCGCTCCTTTGACCGCGAGGGCGCGGTGACCTTCACCATCCTGCGCGACCTGGTGGGCCAGGAGATGGACAAGGGCCTCTTGTGGCGCATGAAGGACACCGCCCACCACGTGTTCCGCAACGACCCCGAAACACCGCTCACCGGGCAGTTCCTGGACTGGGGCCTGGGCTACATCTTCCACGAGACCATCAAGCTCAAGGAGGACGCCTACCAGTCACTGACCTACGCCCCGTGGTTTTTGGCCCTGCGCGGCCGCGACCTGCCCGAGGCCGAGCGCGTGGTGGTGGAGGAGCTGTTCCAGGTGCTCAAGCAGACCGAAGAGAGCATGCGCCGGGAGATCGACCGCATCCGCTTCATCATGTCCCAATGCCGCAGGCTGCTGCCCCTGTACTTGGCGCGCCACCGCGAGAACGCGCTCCTGGCCCGCTACATGTTTTCCCAGAACCCGCTGGTGCGCGAGGTTTTCGGCAGCGACTACGACCTGCTGGTGAACAGCGTCTACGGCGACCACCCGGAGCGCATGTACATCCTGGCGGCCCAGAGCCTGCGCCTGGGCGGCTGGGTGGCCGAGGCGTCGCAGGCCGTGCAGAGCGCCTTCGCCATCAACCCCACCGACCGCCTGGTGCTCCAGGAAAAGAAAATATTAGAAAATTGGAGCGCAAGAATGGCACCTTGAGCTTGACACTCTAAAGCACCAGGAATATCTTTCAATTCCCAACCGGAGGAGGGAAAATCTTATGAAAAAACTCGTGTTGCTTGCTGCCGCCTGCTGTGTCGTGTTTGCCCTGGGTTGCGCCAAAAAGGTGGAGCCCGCCCCGGCCCCTGCCGCCCCTGTCGCGGCTGAGAGCCGCGCGGTCGCCCCGGCGCCCATGTCGCCCCGCCAGATCTACGAGGCCGACTACGCCAAACTGCCCACCTCGTACACCGTCGTGAAGGGCAATTGCCTGTGGTGGATCTCCGAGTTCAAGCAGGTCTACAACGACCCCTTCATGTGGCCCCTGATCTTCAAGGCCAACCGCGACAAGATCA
>CAYMIP010000103.1:0-6268 GCA_964390575.1 uncultured Desulfocurvus sp.
ACCGCAGGCGCACCAGCGGCTCTTCGTCAACCATGAGGTAGCAGGCCGCCGCCTGGGCCAGTTCGCCGCGCGTGTGCTGGGCATCATGCTCCGGCGTGTACCCCTCGACCTCGATCTGCCGCCTGCGTCCGGCGGTGATGCGTTTGGCTCCGTTCATCGTGCCTCCTCACAAAATATGCCCGGCCCCCAGGCCAGGTACTTGGGCTGCCGCTTGAGCAGGATCGCACGCGGATAGCCCGTGTTCTCACGCTTGGCGGCGATGGACCGCCCGGCGTTGACCGTCTCCACGTTGTCCCACCAGGTGGCGGGGTCGAGGCCCTGGCTGCGAGCCAGCGCCTGATCCTTCCACACCCAGCCGAGGCCGCCGTTGTAGGCGGAAAGGCCCATGGCCCAGAGGTCGCACGGAGTGGCGGCGCGCAGGCGACGCAGGTTGGCCAGGTCGTAGACCACCAGCGCGCGGATGGCCCAGCCGGGATTTGTGGGCGCGGCAGGGCCGAGGTCCGGCCTGGTGCGGCCCATATCCCGCGCTGTCAAGGGCATGAACTGGCCCAGCCCGCGCGCGCCCACAGGGGACACGGCATCCGGGCTCCACCCGCTTTCCTGTTCGACTTGCGCGGCGAACACGGCCACCGGGGCACCCAGCCCGGCCTCGCAGCGGGCCGCGCGGATGACCTCGGAGCGGTACTTGAGCGCGGCGGCGGGGATGGATTCAGCGGCGTGGGCGCGACCGAACCAAGAGAGCACCAGCAAGGCGGCGAATGTGAAGCCGACGCCGAGCCAGAAGCCCATGGCCACCATCTGCGCCACAAAGCCGATCACCTCGCCCGTGAAGATGAGCGCCTTGTCCGGGATGCGCCGGATGAGGTTGGCCAGCCAGGCGTGCATGGCTTACCCCCTCCGCCGCACTCTGGCGGCGCGCCTGGCGCTACGCCTGTTGCCGCGCTCGCGCTGGCTGGCGTTGTGCTGGCGTGAATGGCCGTGGCCCACGGGACCGCAGTGGTGCCGCCCGACGATGCGCCGCCTGTCCATGATGGCCGGGGACTTGGCGGCGGTGCCGATAAGCGCGGCCAAGTACTTGATGAAGCCGTACTTGCTCATGCCGCCCCCTACAGTGCCAGCGCCACGGCCAGCATGGCCGCGCACACTATGAGCGCCCGGCGGGCGCAGGCCACCGTAAAGGACCACTCCTCACCATCCGCCACGGCATGGTCAGGCGCGTCCTCCTTGAAGGTCGTCTCCGCACGCCAGGGCTTGGCCAGGTAGCCGCTGGGGTGGGCATAGGGGAACAGGCTCACGTCGAGCATGTAGCCGCCGCAGCCGCCCATGAGCACGGCGGCCAGCTTGTACATGAGCACCGGGGCCTGGTGCGGGGCCACGCAGGCCACCACGACGACGAGCACGTTGGCCAGGATGTTGGGCAGGGCCATGCGCGGGCCGTGCAGGCGCAGCCAGGCGATGAGGGCTTTGATACGCTTCATGGGGGGCCTCCACGGTTGCCCTCCGGTGCCCCCTCCCGGCCCGGCGTAAAGCCGGGAGGAGGCTGGAGGAGGTGATGACGGCGAAAGGCCGCATCCGTAGAGGGCAGGATACGTGGGCAGGGGCCGCGCTCTAACGCGGACAGGTGTCAGGGGGAGAGGGTCTTATGGCAGTATGTGAGATTCTGGCACGCGCAGGGCGGAGGAGTCAAGAGGGGGCGACTCATGCCCATTTCTGTCCATCGTCCAGACCGTGAGGCCCAGGCCAAAGGCGCGCTCCACGGCTTTGATGCGCTTCAGATGCCGGTCATCAGCGGGGCTTTCCAGAATGAGCACGATGCCGGGCCGCTTGCCGGTCTGCGCGGCGTAATTCAGGGACTGGCCGATGGACTCGGCCCACTTGTGGGCGAAGTCAAACTCCACTGCATGGGTCTCGGTCAGACAGTCGCAGCGGCTGCCGTCTCGCAGAACCACCTCCATCTGGCCACGGTCGGCGCACCAGCGTTCCTGGTACCACCGCTCCGGGTGCTCATGCCCGGCGGCTTGGGCCTGTGGGCACAGAGACAAGAGCACAACTAAGATGAGAATGGCGCGTCGCATGGGGATCTTGTAGCACAAAACATGGTGGAGGCAAGAAGAGGCCTCTGCGCCTTGCCAGGGCGTTGGCCTCACACCCCCGGCAGCTTGCACCACCCCTCATCCCGCCCGCTGGTGTCTCCGCTCTTGTGCCGCCGCACGGTCCGGGCCGTGACGCCCACCTGGCGCGCGGCCTGCTCGACGGACAAGCCCGCGTTCAACCCGCGTTCAATGGCTGCCCAAACCTGGGCGCGGTTGCCGGTGAAGGGGCCGAGTGGCACTTCCACCTCGCCGCTGCCCAGGGCGTTGGCGATGGCCACGGCGGCCTCCAGGCCCACGGCGCGCACCAGCCAGTGCCGGTCGTGCAGGGCCTCGGGCGTGGGGATGTAGGCCCGGCCTCCACCGCGTTCCTTGGCCAGCTGCCACGCGGCCTTGACCCCTGCGGCCTGGGCAACCTGGCCGAGCAGGCCGGGCAGCTGCGCCAGGATGACTTCCGAAATTTTATGGTGCGGCATGCTCCGCCTCCGGAACTGGCCTGGGTGTCCCGCCCTTGCGCTTGCCGCCCTTGATGAGCGCCACCATGACCCCGCGCAGCTGGTCCGCCGTGGCCCACTCCAGGCTGTCGAGCTTGTGCATGCGCTTCAGGATGGCCGCCGCGTAGTCCCAGGGCACGTGCTTGCCCTGGTCCGTGCCCTTCTCGGCCAACAGGGCCTCGATCTTGGTCATGAGCATGGAGCGGTCGTAGGGCTTGGCGTTGCCCTTGCCGTGCCCCCGGCCCAGGTTCTTGGGCGCGCCGTGCTTGTCGCCCTTGCGCTTGCGCGCAGTCTTGGCCTCCCAGCCCAGCTTTTCGAAGTGCAGCAGCAGCTTCTCCATGCCCTTAGTGTCCAGATCCTTGGAGGACTCCACACCGTGCCTGGCCAGGACGGCGCGGTAGGCGGCATCGTCCAGGCCCAAGTCCTTCTTGGCGATGTGGACCTTGGCCAGCAGGGAGCGGCGGGTGTCAAAGGTCATGGCTTCATCCCCTTCACTATTTCGGCCAGCCGCCGCTCGATCTCAGAAAGCGGCAGGAGCAAAGAGTTCGCGACGGCAAGCGTTGCCCAGGCGGCGCTTTCGCCCCACGTGCGGTAAACGAACGAGGCAAGCGTGAGCACCCCGAAAAGAACCAAGACGCGCCACATCATGGCTGCGCCTCCTTCGGCTCCCAGCAGATAAGCCCAGCAGCGCTCATGGACGTGCGGCAGGGCCAGCTTTCCAAGCCCTTGCCCTCGTGCATGCAGGTGCCGCACTCCGGCGCGGGCGGAGGCATGTGCGGATGCACCGGGTGCTGGATCTCAGCCACCGGGTGCTGCTCCCACTTGATGAGCACGCCCTCAAAGGGCAGCCCCCTGCGCTCGAAGTACCTGAGAAAATCGACGGTTGAGGCAAAGCCGTCGGCCAGGGCCAAGTCCCGCACATGAATCGAGATCAGCCGTTCCCCGTCGAGCTCCACAGATGTCCAGTTCGTGACCGGATTGCGGAAGATGCGGATGCGTTGCACCGAGGTACACACAGGCTCGCGGTCATGGAGAATCCGGGCGTCACCATTCGCCAGCCGCCGGAACAGCTCCAGGCGGTCGCCGACCTTGGGCGGCTGGCGGCGCAGGCTGCGGATGGTCTGCGTCTTGACGCCGGACTCCACCAGGTCGGCGAAACGATCCTCGAAGAGATAGGTGTACGTCACGGGTTGGCCTCCTTCTGTTGCCTGGCCTCTTGCGCCTTCGCCTGTTCCCACTCGCTCGGCTGCTTCTTGGCCCTGGTCTTGGCCTTCATCGCCGCCCGCCACTGGCGCTTGCGCTCGATGCGGCAGGCGTCTGAGCGGCACCCCGGCTGTTGGCATGCAGAGCAAATGAACATGGGCTACCTGCCCCCTGCCCGCTGTTTCCGGCTTTGCTGGGCTTCCTCATGCGACCGGTTGAGCGCCCAGGTGCAGAGCTGCGCCACGCGCATGGCCGCCACGTCTGCGGCCTCCTGGGGCATGTCCGTGTCGCGCAGGCACACCAGCATGGGGCGCTTGCCCTCGGTGTCGCACACAATGGGCGAGCCGAGCCGGGCGCGGGTGGTGGTGAAGCGAGGGGTGGTGCTCATTGACGCACCTCGCTCGCCGCGCGTTCCATGAACAGGCGAGCGTTGTGGTCCACCAGCACGGACTGCACCGGGCCGGAGAGCTGCGACGTGCGCAGCCCGGCATGGATGACCAGCGCGCCCGCCTCGTCGTAGTTGGCTGCGCCCAGGCTGCGCATCAGGTCGAGCATGGACACGCGCACCCTGCCATCTGCCGTCAGCTCGCGCAGGGCGCTGGCCAGCTTGACCAGGCGTGGATCTGCGGGCTGCGCCTCCGGGGCCTGGACCGGGGCCGGAGCTGGAACCGGGGCGGCGACAAGCTCTGCCACAGTGTTCGCGCAGGCGCTGCACAGGTCCGGCTCCACCCACCAGCAACCGCCGGGGCAGGCCCGATTGTCAGTGCAGCCGCACTTGCGGCACGTGGGCACGGACAGTGCAACCGGACGGGCCGGGCGCTTGGCTCGCGGGGTCGCTGGCCTGGAGGCTGGCTTCCGCTCGGGCGCGGCCTCGGCGGGCCTGTTTCCCTGGAGGAGAGATTGCGACCGGAAGGGGCCAGTGGCCGCCAGGCGCTGGCCCTGCGGACAGGCCAGACAGACCGCGAACGCAGCGGCATCGGCGGCAAGTACTTGAGAACAGCACTCAGTCTCGCGCACCTTGCGGCCCAGCTGGGCGCAGGGGACATGCCCACGCCCATGCAGGCCAGAGGCCAAGGCGTTTATTTCGCGGTCAAGATACAACATGCGTTCCTCCAGGCTGCTCATCAGGCCTGGCCAACCACGGCCAGGCGACCGCCCCGCAGGGCGGTTTCGCATGTCGTTAGCCCTTCAGGGCGGCCTTCAGCCCCGCGCCCGCCGTGAACTTCGCCCGCTTGCCCGCCGGGATCTGGATCGCGGCTCCGGTGGCCGGGTTGCGGCCCGGCCTGGCGGCGGTCGCCACCACCACCAGCTTGCCAATGCCTGGAAAGGTCACTTCGCCGCCGTTCTTCAGCGTGTCCGTGGCGACCTCGGCCAGGGCCTTCAGGGTGTCCTCCACGCGCTTGACGTTCGAGCCGTACGTGGTGCCGAGCTTCTGGTTGATGCTGTTGGTCAGGTCTTTCTGGTTCATGGTCATGCTCCTTGCTGTTGGGGTTAGGCCGCCTTCACGGCGATCTCTTCCTGCTTCAACTCGACGAAGAACTCGTCGGTGGTCTCGCGCTTCACGCCCACACTCTCCAGGCGCTCATCCGGCCAGGTGCGAAGGATCTCCTTGTCCACTTCCAGCTTGGTGCGGATGGCGTCGGTGAATCCCAGATCCTGGGCGCGCTGGAGCACAAGAACCCAGGTCTTCTTGGCCAACAGGCGCAAGGAGGTGGCCTTGCGGAAGCCAATGACGCCGAAGGTCAGCTCCTGGCTGCGCTTGCGGTCGGGGAAAAGCTCGGCCTTCTTCTGAATGCCGAACACGCCGAGCGCGTCCTCCAGGCGCTTGCGCGAGGCTTCCAGGGGCTCGGTCTGCGCCTTGGCAGTGGCCTTGACCTGGTCGATCTGCGCGTTCATGCCGGACTCGATCTGCGCCTTCTCGCGGGCTATCTCCGCCAGCTGGCGCAGGGCCTCGTCGGCCTGGTTCAGGTCGCCGATGATAAGGGGCTGGGGCTTGGTTCTTGTGGCCATTGTCTCTCCTACGCCTGCGCCGCTGCGGCGGCTGGTTCCGGGGTCTGCGGGACGTTCGTGGGCACGTCCCAATTGGACTCGATTTCCTCCACCTGGTCGGCGGCGTCATCAAGCTCGGCCTGGACGCACTTGATGGCCGCCCAAACATCCTCGTCCACCTTGCCGCCCAGGGCGGACAGCGCCTTGCGCGCGTTCTTGATCTTGTCAGCGATCATGATGCCTCCTTGGTATTGTCCTTGGGGTTGATTCTGCTGTGGGTGCAGCCGCTGCGGCAGGCGGTGTACAGCCGCACGCGCTGGGGGTTGGTGGCAGCCCAGGGTTGCCGCTGGATCTCCAGACAACGGTCCGCCGCGATTTCGCCCGTCACCGGGCAGGCCACCACGGCGGAGAGGTAGGCTCCGCGCACGGCCTGCTCAATGCGGTCGGTGGGAGCCTTGTACTTGTCGGCCAGCACCTGGTTCACCGCGCCCG
>CAYMIP010000104.1:0-6237 GCA_964390575.1 uncultured Desulfocurvus sp.
GAAGAACGACGGCAAGCGCTACCTGCGCTCCCTTGACGAGAACCACGACGGCCGCGTCAGCCGCGAGGAGTATCTGGCGGGTGCGAAGAAGCGCTTTGCCAAGCTGGACGTGAACAACGACGGGGTCATCTCCCAGCAGGAGGCCAAAGCGGCCAAGGCCAGGCTGCTGGAGCGCAAGGCCAAGAGCGATGCGCGGCGGCTGGCCCAGGGCAAGCCCGTGCAGGGCAAGGCCGCAGGCGGCAAACCGCCCAGGCCCTATCTTTCGGCCCTGGATGCGAACCACGACGGCCGCGTGACCCGCAAGGAATACCTGGCCCGGCGCGAGAAGACGTTTGCGGAGATCGACCTGAACCGCGACGGGGTCATCTCCAAGGAGGAGGCCAAGAGCGCCAAGGCCAGGCTGCTGGCCCGCCGGGAGGAGCGCAAGGCCGAGGCCAGGGCGCGGCAGGCCCGCAAGCAGGCCAAGGCCGAGGCCCGCGCCGCCCAGTCCGCCAGTCAGCCCGCTGCCGAGCCCCAGGCCGTCACAGCGCCGCCTGAGACGCAGTCCGCCCCACAGCCCGCTCCATAACGCTCTCGATGTTCAGGCCAACGGGTGGCCCGGCCGTCAGTCCGGCGTCCGGCCGTCCTGCGTCTGGCTGTCCGGCGTCTGGCCGTCTGGCGTCTGGCCGTTTTGGGCCAGCTCGGTGCGGGTGGGGTATTTGCCGCAGGCGAAGCGCGGGCTCTCCGGGCAAAAGCCCAGGGACTCGCATTTGGCCCCGGCCGTGGCGAAGATGGCGGGCAGCTCGGCCTTGCAGATGTCCAGCATGGCCTCGGCCAGGGCGCGGATCTCCCACTGGGCGCGCAGACAGCAGCGCAGGTGGAAGAAGTGCAAGAGCGCCCGGCAGTTCATGGTCAGGACTATTTTTGTCTCCGCCGCCTGGGGCAGCACGAAGCGCGCGTCCTCCTTGGATTTTTCCTTGCGGCCGTGGGCGTCCAGGATGGCTTTCAGGTCGCGGTACGCACTCCCCACCTCACCCATGAAGGCCTCGAAGCGCGCGCGCGCCTCAGGGATGCGGGCAATGGCCGGGGGCAGCACGTAGTCCATGTCCGAGCCGTCCACGTAGCGCTGGCTTTGCTGGGAGTAGGAGGCGATGCGGTGGCGCACGATCTGGTGCGAGCAGGCCCGGGAGATGCCCTCCACGGCAAAGGTGAAGCTGGCGTGCTCGATGGGGCTGTCGTGCCCGCTCTCCAGCACCTTGCGCACGAAGTCGGCCTGGGCCTCGCGGTCCACCTCGCCTTGAGTGAGCCTGGGCCACATGTCGGCCACGAAGCCGGCGTGGTAGCACTGGCGGAAGGCGGCGTAGATGAGGGCCAGGGCGTCCGGGGTGCGGGCCAGGAGTTCGACCTTGAGCGGCTTGATGGGCATGGGGGCTCCGGGGGATGGTTTCGGCTGCGCGCTACATGCGCACGCGTTCCAGGACATCGGCCAGCACCTCGGCCAGGGGGCCGTCGGCCGGGGCGATGAGGTGCAGGGTCTGCATGAACAGGGGCTCATAGGACGTGCGCTGGCGGCCCAGGCGTTCGCGCAGTTGGGCGCGCTCCTCGGGGCTCGCGGCCTGGCGTTCGGCGATGGCCTCCACGCTGGCCATGAGATAGAGCACCCGGCCCGTGGCCTGGAGGCGGGCGCGGAAGGCCTCGGCGCCGAGCAGCTTGTGCGGCACTTCGATCACCGCTGGCGCTGCTGGGCCGCTCGCCAGGATGCGCGTCAGGGCCTCGTCCGCGCCGTCCTGCGGCAGCGCATGCGCCGGGCAGCCCAGTGCCTCGGCCAGGCCTGCGGCCAGGGCGGACTTGCCGCTGCCGTGCAGCCCGATAATATAGAGGATGCCGCCAGCGGCCGTCTGGGGCCTGGGGGCCGGGGCGTCCTGGCGGATGACCGCGGTCTTGTCCGGTTCCTGGACCTGGAATTCGCGGCGGATGAATTCTGTCACCTGTCCTCCATCTGAGAGGCCATAGACCATCTGATAGGCCTGGGCGAGGCCTTTTGTCCGGCCTGGGCCAGCCCCGTGTCGCGGCCTGCGGACAGGCCGGGTATAGCCCAAGCAGAGGCCAGGGACAAGAGCGTCCGGGCCGCCGCCGGGTGGCCAGAGCAGGGGCGGGGACAGGTCCGCCGGATTGGCCCGGGGGATCAGGCCCCTGTGGCCTGCTGCTGGAGGAATGCCTCGGCCAGGGCCTGCACTCCCACATAGTCGGTCTTGCCAGTGCCCAGGACCGGCACCTTGTCCACCTGCATGATCGTTCTCGGAACCGTCAGCTCCGCCAGCCCCTGGGCGCGGAAGTGCGCGAGGATCGCGGAGCGCGAGGCCTGGGCGTAGTCGGTCACCAGCATCAGCTGCTCGCCCCTGAAGTCGTCGGGCAAGGCGATCACGGCATGATGGTGCTTCGGCCACAGGGTTGCGATCTCGCCCTCCACATTGCCCAGGGAGATCATCTCGCCCGCGACCTTGGCAAAGCGTTTGGCGCGGTCCAGAATGCGCACGTAGCCCTGCTCGTCAATGGCGACGATGTCGCCGGTGTCGTACCAGCCCTCGGCCGGGGGCTCCAGCACGCCCGGACGGTTGGCGCGCAGGTAGCCCAGCATGACGTTGGCGCCCTTCACCCACAGGCGCCCGCCCTCCTTGAGGCCGGACACGGGGGCCAGCCGGTGCTCGATGCCCGGCAGAAGGCGGCCCACGGTGCCGGAGCGGAAGTGCATGGGCGTGTTCACGGCGAGCACGGGCGCGGTCTCGGTGGTGCCATAGCCCTCCATGACGCGCACCCCGTATTTCTCCATCCAGACGCGCCTGGTCTCGTCCCGCACCTTCTCCGCGCCTGCGAAGATGTGGCGCACGCTGTAGAAGTCGTAGGGCGAGGCCACGCGGGCGTAGCCCGTGAGAAACGTATCGGTGCCGAACATGATGGTTGCGTTGGTGTCATAGACCATCTCGGGCACGATGCGGTAGTGTAGCGGAGAGGGGTAGAGGAACGATTTGATGCCTGCCAGAACGGGAAGGAGCAATCCGCCCGTGAGGCCGAAGGAATGGAAGATGGGCAGCGCGTTGAAGATGATGTCCGTGGGGTTGAAGGCCACGCGCGCCGCGAGCTGCCGGCAGTTGGTCAGGATGTTCGCGTGCGACAGCACGACGCCCTTGGGCGCGCCCTCTGAGCCCGAGGTGAACAGGATGACGGCGGGATCGTGCGGCGAGCGGCCGGAGCGCTTGGCTATCCTGTCTGCAAAGGGGCTGGCCAGGAGGCCGTAGAGCTTGTCCGCCAGGCTCACCCGGTCGCGCACATCCTCCAGGTAGACCAGGCGGACCTTGCCCTCCAGAGCCTCGGCCAGGGCTTCAAGCCTGGCCTGCTCGATGAAGCGCCTGGAGGTGATGACGGTGCGGATGCAGGCCGCCGTGCAGGCGGAAAGCACATTGCGCGGCCCGGCGGTGAAATTCAGCATGGCCGGCACGCGTCCGTAGGCCTGGGCGCCAAAGAAGCTCACGACAGAGGCATTGGCGTTGGGCAGCAGGAGGCCCAGCGTCTCGCCGGCCTCCGTGCCCCGGGTGATGTGCCCCCCCAGGATCAAAGACCCCGCGATCAGCCGCCCATAGGACAAAGGCTTGCGGGTGATGTCCTCCAGGGCAAGCGCCCCTGACCCGTGGGTGCGCGCGGCGTCCAGCAGGGCTTCAAACAGGGTGCGCGGGTGCTGGGAGGTCTCAAACATCATGTGCGACATGATGTCGTACAGCGCCGTGCCGATGACCTGCCTGCGCGCGCGGCCCTTGAGCTCCGGCGGAAGGGTGATGCGTTGGGGCGGCAGGATGGTGATGGTGATCTTGGGGAACCAGCGGCGGCGCAGCTTGCCCTTCAGGTGCGAGAAGGGCGTGTACTGTGCGCCGTCGATGCGCACCGGCACGATGGGGACGCCCGCCTTGTCGGCGATGACGCCGGGGCCTGCGTAGATTTTCATGAGCGCGCCAGTGACGGTGATGCGCCCCTCGGGGAAGATGACGCAGGTGCCCCCTTCCTGCACGGCCCGGATCAAGCCCTTGACGGCGATGGGATTGGCTGGGTCCAGCGGATAGACATTCACCAAAGAGAGAACCGGGCGCACCCACCACAGCCGCGCGATGAGGGTGTGGATGGCGAAGATGGGCTTCTGGGGCAGGAAGACCGCCATCAGGGGAGCGTCCAGGAACGAGACGTGGTTGACCACCACCACGGCCTTTTCGCCCGCCGCCTTGATGTTCTCCAGGCCGTTCACCTCGACCCGGTACAGGAGCTTCAGGATCCAGGCGGAGCACTGCTTCAGCACCACATCCGGCAGCAGGCCGCAGATGGACACCGCCACCAGCAGCGTCGCCAGGGCCACAGCCAGGAAGACCTCGGGCACCGTGCAGCCAAGAGCCAGCATGCCCGCCCCGGCCACGGCGGAGAGGACCATGAAGGCGGCGTTGACGATATTGTTGGCGGCGATGGTGCGCGCCCGTTCAGAGGCCGCGCTGCGCGCCTGGATGATGGTGTAGAGCGGCACGATGTAGATGCCGCCGGAGACGGCGATCAGCAGAAGGTCGGCCAGCACCCGCCAGACCAGGGGCTGCGTCAGCAGGTCAAGCAGGGGAAGGATCGCCGCATCCGCATGGCCACGGGCAACGCCATTGCCGGACAGCCACAGGTCGAAGGCGAACAGGGCCATGCCGAGCGCCGCCAAAGGCACATGGCGGGCCGAAATCTCGCCCTTCAGCAGACGTGTGCAGATGACGGAGCCAAGGCCGATGCCAACCGAGAACACGGTCAGCATCAAGGTCACCGCCTGCTCGTCGGCATGCAGCACGTCCTTGGCGAAGGCCGGGAGCTGCGCCAGATACGTGGCCCCCACCAGCCAGAACCAGGAGATGCCGAGCACGGCCAGGAAGATGTCGCCCCGTTTGCGGGCCAGCCCCAGCACCTGCCCGGTATCCTTGATGAAGTTGAACCCGATGGCCACGCCCGGATTGCCGGGCTGGGCCTTGGGCAGGAACAGGCTGGCGGCAAAGCCCAGCACGGCGAGACTGATCAGCAGCGTGCAGATGGTGGCGATGCCGCCGCTCTGCAACACCAGCACGCCGCCAGTGATGGTTCCCAGCAGGATTGCGAGGAAGGTGCCGCCTTCGACGAGGGCGTTGCCGTCCACCAATTCGTCTTCGGCCAGCTGCTCGGGCAGGATGGCGTATTTCAAGGGGCCGAAGAAGGCCGCATGGACGCCCAGCAGGAACAAGACCGCCAGCATGCCGGGAATGCTCGGGATGAGAAGCGCCCAGGCGCCCAGGGCGACGATCAAGATCTCCGCAGCTTTGATCAGGCGGATGAGCCCAGATTTTTCGTAGCGGTCGGCAATCAGGCCCGCAGTGGCCGAGAACAGGAAAAAGGGCAGGATGAACAGCCCGGCGGCGAGGCTGACAAGCACCTGGGGGGCTATGGAAGACTGCCCGCCAAGACGGTAGATGATCAGGATGGCGATGGCGTTTTTGAAGACGTTGTCGTTGGCGGCCCCCAGAAACTGGCTGATGAACAGCGGCCAGAAACGACGCTTGAAGAGCACAGATGTAAGACCAGCCGTCATGTTTCTCCCCCCTGGCGGAACGGGTGGATATTGGCACGGGAACGTTGTTCCTGCAATGCCTTGATCAGCCGCAAGCAGGCCCGGCGCGCCCGCCAAGCCAGGCGAAGCGTTTGCGCCCTGCGCACCCTGCCCCCCCTTATCTGAAGCTTTTCAAGAAAAGCGCAGGACCGCCTAAAGTTTTCTTCAGGGAGGCCGATGAGGTGAGCGTAACAACAATCGGATTGGCCCCGCAGGTGATGTCGCCTGATGAGGACCACCGAATGGCAAGGATGCCAAAAAACTTTCAAGGAGGAAATGGGTATGTCGCTCACCATTAACCACAACATGATGTCCATGAATACAGCCCGCAACCTGTCGGCTTCGTATTCGGCCCTGGCCACCTCGACCCAGCGTTTGTCTTCGGGTCTGCGCGTGAACACCGCGGCCGACGACGCCGCCGGTCTGGCCGTCCGCGAAATCATGCGCGCGGAAATCAAGAGCTTGCAGCAGGGCATCCGCAACGCCAATGACTCCATCTCGATGATCCAGACCGCTGACGGCGCGCTCGGCGTCATCGACGAGAAGCTCATCCGCATGAAGGAACTGGCCATGCAGGCCTCCACCGGCACCTATTCTTCGGACCAGCGCCT
>CAYMIP010000105.1:0-6218 GCA_964390575.1 uncultured Desulfocurvus sp.
CCTTCCTGATGGAGGTCAACACGCGCATCCAGGTGGAGAACGGGGTCTCGGGCGTGGTTTCGCGCATTCAGGGCCGGCCGGACTGTAGCCGGGCAGACTGCGCGCACGGGGTGGACGTCATCGCCGAGCAGATCCGCCTGGGCCTGGGCGAGCCCCTGGGCTTTTGCCAGGAGGACATCTCCTTGACCGGCGTGGGCATCGAGTACCGCATCCTGGCCGAGGACCCGGCGGACCGCTTCACCCCCTGCCTGGGCCGCATCGAGGCCTTTGGCTGGCAGCCCCGGCCCTGGCTCCAGGTGTTCACCCAGGTGCCGACCCTGGCGCCCGGCGAAACCCCCTATGAGATCCCCATGGACTTCGACCCCAACCTGGCCCTGGCCATTGTCTGGGGCGAAAGCCTGGCCGTGGCCAGGGAGCGCGGCACGGAGTTTCTGCGCGGGCTGGTGCTGGACGGCACGGACACGCGCGGCGAGCCGCTGCGCACCAATGTGGCCTTTCTCCTGAACCGCACCCAGACCATCCTGCACTTCTAGGCGGACCGGATGGACGCCCTGCCATGGACATAGACAAGCGCACCCAGGAGCTGGCCGCACGGCTCACCTACATCCGGGACATTTTCGGCCCGCGCGAGAACGCCTCTGTGGCCATGCTGCGGACCCGCCTGGAGGAGTTCCTGGTGCATGCCCCGCACCTTGGCATGCGCGAACTCTCCCGTGAGGTGGCCCGGCTGGAGGAGCTCTTCGCCCTTTTGGAGGGCAAGCTCGAGAGCGATCTGACGCCCATGGACCGCGTGCGCATCGTGCGCCATTCGCAGCGCATCTGCCTCAAGGACATCCTGGAGAACGTCTACGACAACTACACCGAGATCGGCGGCCAGGACGAGTGGAGCATTGATCCGGGCATGCTCATCGCCCGGGCCACCATCGCCCGGCGCATGGGCAAAAAGACCGTGCACCAGTCGGTGATGGTGGTGGGCCAGGAAAAGGGCCACGGCCAGGAGTTCCGCAACGCCGGCTCCATCAAGCCCTGGGGCAACGCCAACGCCCTGTATTACATGCGTGTGGCCGAGACCGAGAACATCCCCATCCACTCCTACGTGTTCACGCCAGGGGCTTTCCCGGTGGAGGACTATCCTGGCGCGGCCCAGCAGATCGCCAAGAACCTCTATGTCATGGCGGGCTTGAAGGTGCCCATCGTGGCCGTGTTTTCCGAGGGCGGCTCCGGCGGGGCCGAGGCCATCGCCCTGGCCGACCGCCGCCTCATGCTCTCCCACGGCTATTATTCGGCCATCTCGCCGGAGGGCGCGGCGGCCATCGAGGGCGGCCTCAAGGACCGCGCCAGCCCGGAGCTCATCGAGCTTTGCGCCACGCGCCTGCGCATCACGGCCCAGGACAACCTGGAGCTGGGCTTCATTGACCGCATCATCCAGGAGCCGCCCCTCGGCGCCCGGCCCGAGCACTATGAATTCTTCCGCCAGCTCCGGCGCGAGGTCATCCGCGCCACGGACGAGGTGGTGCACGCCGTGGCGGGGCTTGGCCCCCTGCGCGGCATGGCCATCCGCCGCCAGGCGGTCACGGACGACCCCCAGGACATCTTCGTGCGCTGGTCCCTTGGCCAGAAGGCCCGGGCCAAGCTGGTGCAGCAGCGCTTTGACAAGTTCCGGGCCTTCAGCCGCTCGGCCTGCCGCGACAACCGGACCCTGGGCGCGCGCATCTATTCCGGCCTGGAGGGCATGCTCTGGGCCGCGCACAGCGCCCTGCGCCATGACTTCCTGGCCCGGCACAAGCGCCGCCTGCTGCGCCTGCTGGAGGCGCTGGAGGCCGAGGTGCGCGCCCTGCGTCAGGGCGTGGGCGGCCCCCTAAGCCGACTGCTGGGCCTGGAAGGAGCGCAGCAGCGCCGCATGGAGGTGGCGCCCGAGGCCCTGGAGCGCCTGACGAACCTCTCCTGCCCGGAGGAGGGCGCCTGCCGACGGGAGGACTCCTGGGTCTACGTGAGCCCCAAGAGCCGCGAGGACCGCACCGTGACCTGCCCGAACACCGCCAGCCACGGCTGTCTGGACCTCTGGGCGCCGGACCTGTTCGGGGAGTTCGCCGGGGTCTGCTCCCACTGCGGGCACCACTTCCCCCTGGAATTCCAGTGGTACCTCTACAACGTCTATGGGTTCGGCCAGGCCTTTGAGTTCAACCGGGAGCTTGAGTCCGGCAACCCTTTACACTATGAAGGTTTTGACCTGAAGCTGGAGGAGGCCAAGCGCAAGACCGGCCTGGGCAGCTCCTGCATCACCTTTGAGACGCATATTGAGGGCATAGCCACGGTGGTGGCGGTGCTGGTCAGCCCCTTTCGGGGCGGCACCGTGGGCGCGGCCGAGGGCGAGAAGATCATCCGCGCGGCCGAGCGGGCCATGCTCAAGCGCACCCCGCTCGTCCTGTATTCCCACGGCACTGCGGGCATCCGCATCCAGGAGGGCACCTGCGGGGTCATCCAGATGCCGCGCGTGACCATGGCCGTGCGGCAGTACATCGAGGCCGGAGGACTGTACCTGGTGCTCTACGACACCAACTCCTACGCCGGGCCCGTGGCCAGTTTCCTGGGCTGCTCGCCCTACCAGTTCGCGGTGCGCTCCTCCAACATCGGCTTCGCCGGGCCCGGAGTCATCCGCGAGACCACTGGCGTTGAGGTGCCCCCGAAATACCACCGGGCATTCTCGGCCTTGTCGCGCGGGCACATTCAGGGTATCTGGGACAGGCGCGACATTCGCAAGAACCTGCACCAGGCGCTTCTGACCATGGGCGGCAAGAACCTGTACTACCGCTAACCGCGCCGAACACGTAACCACCGAGGGATACGCTTTGCTGAACGTCAAGGAAATGCTGGAAGAGCTCAACGCCTCGCCCTACGAGGAGATCGAGATCAAGACCCCGCACACCGGGGTTGTGCAGTTCGTGGGGCTCAGCCCCGGCGACCGCGTCAGCGGTCCTTCCGGAAAATGGCACGAGCGGCCGGGCACGCTCCTGGCCCACCTGACCCGGGAGAAGAACAAGAAGCCCATCTGCGCCACGCAGAAGGGCCAGGTCACGGACATCCGCAGCGAACTGGAAGGCGTGTTCGTGGAGGCCGGGGAGCGCCTCATGACCATCCGCCACTTCCTGTCCAAGGAGGAGGTCATCAGCCAGATCCTGAAGAAGGCCCTGCACCTCTTCAGCGCCCCGGAGCGCGCCAAGTATTATTTCGTCCCCGAGATCGACGCCAAGATCAAGGCCGGGGGCGAGCAGTCCGTGAAGGTGCGCGAGGGCCTGGAGATGTTCATCGTCTCGCGCATGAAGCGGGAGACCCCGCTCAGCTATTCCGGGCCGGAGGGCATGATCTACGCCGTGTATTTCCAACAGGGCGACAACGTGGACGGCGGCCAGCCGCTCATCGGCGTGTGCCCGGAAAGCCAGCTCTCCCTCATCCAGGATGTGGTGAACCGCGTTCAGGCGGAGTGGGAAGAGCGGGACTAGAAGGAGTTTCGCATGGGCAGCCTTTTGCAAATCCGTGTCTCGGCCTGGACCTTTGACCCGGCCGAGGTGGAGCGCCGCTGGCCCCGGCTTGTGGCCCTGGGCTTCAGCCCGCCCACCCTGTTCGAGCAGGAGAAGGGCGTGGTGCAGCTGGTGGACAACCTGGCCGACCGCCTGGAGATTGGCATCCTGCCCGAGGAAGCGGCGCGCGAGCTGGCAGGCGGCATCAAAAAGGCCGCAGCGGCCAGGGCCAGGCTGGACGCCGCCCTGGCTGAGTGGAACGCGCGCGCGGCCAACACGGCCACGGACGAAATCGAGGACGCCCTGGATGAGCTGGAGAGCCAGGCCAAGCGGCTCAAGGATCAGCCTGGACGCGACTAACGCTTTCTGTTATCGAGTGCATGAAGAACGCCACATCCCGCAAGGAGAGAGACCTATGGCCGGCAGCCTGAACAAAGTAATTCTGGTGGGGCACCTGGGACAGGACCCGAAAATTTCCTACGCGCAGTCCGGCCTGCCCATCGCCAACATGCGCCTGGCCACCAGCGAACGCATCCGCGACAAGGACGGCCAGTTCACCGAGCGTACCGACTGGCACAATGTCGTGGTCTTCGACAAGCAGGCCGACTTCTGCGGCAAGTACCTGGCCAAGGGCTCGCTGATCATGGTTGAGGGCCGCTTGCAGACCCGCAAGTGGCAGGACAAAGAAGGCCAGGACCGCTATTCCACCGAGGTGGTGGCAGCAAGGGTGCAGGCCCTGGGCGGACGCAAAGAGGGCGGCCAGGGCGGCAGCGAGGGCGGCCAGGCCGGCTACGCCCCGCGCCAACAGGGCGGCGGGCAGCAGGGCCAGGGCGGTCAGAAACCGCCCTTCCACGACGACGAGGAGCTCGGCCCGGCCTTTCCGTCCGAGGCCAGCGGCATGGACGACGTGCCGTTCTAGGCTTGAGAATAACCTCCGGCGGCCCAAGGGCCTGAGGCCCTTGGGAATCCCCATTACGCCGAAAGGGCTGGGGCAGGCGAAGCCTGCCCCAGCCCTTTCGGCTGATGAGGGGGTCCGGGGGGAATCATTCCACCCGGCCGCCGGAGGGGTCTGCCTTCACCTGGCCAGCGCCAGCCGCTCCAGATCCAGCTCTGTCAGCAAATCCATGAGCGTCCAGCCCTCGCTTGTTGGCGTGAGCACGGCCCAGTTCTGGCGCGGCAGGCTTAAGTGCTTCCAGGCGGCCATGAAGGTGTTCAGCTCCTTTTCCGTCAGGCCGGAGAGGACAATCGCGCGCGGGAGCGGGCTGTCCTGGCCCTGGCCGTAGCCGACGTGCTCGGCCAGGATAGCGCTTAAGGGGCGGTCCATGTCTGTGGCCCCGGCGAAGAGCGCGGGCACATCCGCGAAGTTCCAGCGCGCCAGCATGGCCAGCAGCAGCTCCTGCTCGGCCGCTGTGTAGCCGCAGGCCAGGCACCTGCGCGGGCCGTACAGGCGCTTCTTGGCGCTGTTTTTTATTTTTGAGAAATCGGAAGCGGACACGGCGCGCCTGCCTGGGCGGTTATGGTGTAGAAGCGGTTGGAGGCGTAAGTCAGGCACACGGCGAAAAGCATGGCCCCCACACCCATGAGGACCGAGAGGATGGTGTCGGCCGTGAGCGCCATGCGGATGAACACGGTGGACAGAGCGAAGCCGGAGTTGCGGAAGATGGCGTGGAATTCCGGCATGTAGCGCTGGGCGATGAGCAGGATGAGGATGTCCGTGAAGATGAGTATGGTGTAGAAGTCCTGGAACACGTCGATTCCGGGCAGGGCGCGCAAAAGGTGCAGGCTGTTGTAGAGGCCCAAGCCCAGGAACGAGCCCAGGACAACCAGCGCCACCAGCTTCTTGGCCGCGATGAATTTGGCCAGGATGTCCGGCGCCCAGTGCTTGGGCGAGCAGTGCTGGGCGTGCTTGTAGGCCCCCAGGAGCACGAACACGGCCAGCGCGCCCGCTCCGTTGGTGGCCAGGCGGATGAGCACGTCCGTGTGGTGCATGATGTCGATGGGCACGGGCAGGTTTGTCAGTTCCTTGAAGGCGTTGCGCAGCAGGATCAGGGCCAGGATTTCGAACTGCTTGCCCACGGACTTGGACGTGGACTTGGGCAGGGAAAACACCAGATCCACAACCTCGAGCACGAGCACCAGGGTGAAGGTCTGGGTCACGGCGTCGAAGCGGTTCATGGAGATGTTCTGGGCCAGTCCTGCGGGCAGCAGGCCCAGGCTGTTCAGCTCAATGAGGCTGAGCGCCGCCAGGAAATAGCAGATCAGCCCCTTGCCCACGCGTCGGCGCGTGGACTCGGACTCGGCAAAGGCCTGGAGCTGGTCGAAGACCCGGATGAGCGGGCGGGTGATGGCATTCATGTGTGACAGCCTGGGGTAGGGCTAGACCTCGAAGAGCATTTCCAGGTCGTCGCGGGTGAGGGACTTGAAAGCCGACTGGCCGGGGATGATGGACTCGGCCACATCCTTCTTCATCTCTTGCAGCTTCAGGATCTTCTCCTCCACCGTGTTCTGGCAGATCATCTTGTAGGCGAAGACCTGGCGCTTCTGGCCAATGCGGTGGGTGCGGTCCGTGGCCTGGTTCTCCACGGCCGGGTTCCACCACGGGTCATAGTGGATGACGTAGTCCGCCGAGGTCAGGTTGAGGCCCGTGCCGCCCGCCTTCAGCGAAATGAGGAAGATGGGGATCTCGGGCGTATCGTTGAA
>CAYMIP010000106.1:0-6102 GCA_964390575.1 uncultured Desulfocurvus sp.
CGGTCTGCTTGTGGCAGATGCCCTTGGGCTCCTTGCCCAGGCGGAAGCTCTGACAGACCAGGATGAGTGTTTCGGGCAGGGCCATGATGGTGCTCCTTGAGGCTTGAAGTTACAGGGTTAATCGGCCTTGACGCGCTTCTTGCCGTTGCCCTTTCCGCATTTGGAGCCGCCGCCCAGGAGCGCGTCCACCGCGCCCTGGATCTGGGCCTCGCCTGTGAGCACGGTGAGGCCGTGCGCGGCCAGCAGCTCGCGGGGGTGGGCCCCGGCGCTGGCGGCCAGGATGGCGAAACAGTCGTGCAGGGTTGCGGCGAGCTCCTCCCAGCGGGTGTCGCCGTTGCCCGGTTCCGGGGCCTCGCGTGAGTCCAGCAGGCTTGGCAGGCCGTCGCTTGCGCGCGGGCCGAAGATCAGGAAGCGGATGGCCTGGCCCAGGTGCAGGTCCACGTCCAGGCCGTTTGCGCTGGCCACGGCCACGTTGACCCGCGCGCCGGTGGGCCGGGGCAGGGCCGAGGCGTCCAGGGCCAGGTCAAAACCGCCGCGTTCGAGTCCGACAATGCTCTGTCCGCAGGACCCTGATCCGCAGGAGGGGGCCGGCATGATGGTGATGTAGCGGCCCGCCTCTGCGCGCAGCTCCTCCATGCGCGCGGCCTCCGGGGCCTTGGGGGCGGTCGGATCGCAGCAGGCGGGGTGGAAGGGCGCCAGGGCCAGCATGTCTGCGCCCAGGGTGGCGACCACGCTGGCCACATCGGCCACATGCTCCTCGTTGATGCCTGCGATCACGGTCATGTTCACCTTGACGAAGAGCCCGGCCTCGCGGAAGGCGCGGATGGCCCGGGCCTGCTCGTCCACCAGCAGGCGCGCGGCCTCGGGCAGGGCCACGGTGCGCGTGCCCGGGCGGATCCAGGCGTAGAGCTGCTCCACCAGGAGCGGGTCCACGGCGTCCACCAGCACGGTGACGTGGGACAGGCCCAGTTCGGCCAGGGCTGGTGCGTGCTGCGCCGCGCCGAGGCCATTGGTGGCCAGGGTCAGGGCCAGCTCCGGGTGCTTCTCACGCACGGCGCGCAGGGTCTCAAAGGTCGGGCCGGGCTCGGCCAGGGGCTCGCCGGGGCCGGTGATGCCGACCATGGAAATATCGGTGCCCTCGGCCAAAACGCGGTCCAGCCACTGGAGCACGTCCTTGGGCGACAGGACCCGGCCAGGGGTTTCGGGCTCGCCAAAGCGGCGGCGGATGGTGCTGCGCACGGCCACGGGCAGGTGGATGCGCCCGGCGGCTGCGCGCGCGCCGACTGCGAAGCAGGGGTGGGGGTGGGCATCTGACATGTGCGGCTCCTGTGCGTGCGGCCTGTTCATGGTGACGGTTGTCTCAGCGGAAGGTTGCCCCTTCGGAGGGTTGCCCCGCCCCTGGTCCGGGCGCCCGCGCTGTGGCGCGGCCCGGACCAGGGGAGCGGGGAGGTTACAGGGTCAGCTCGAACACGGTCTCGGAGTCGTCGCGGTCCTTGCGGTCCAGCAGCAGGCCCAGGATCTTCTCCAGGAGGCGCAGGCCGCCCTTGTAGCCCACGGTGGGGAAGTACTGGTGCCCCACGCGGTCCAGGATGGGGAAGCCCCAGCGCAGGAACGGGATGTCCTCGTCCCGGGCGATATACTTGCCGTAGGTGTTGCCGATGAGCAGATCCACGGGCTCGTTCTTGATCCACTGGTGCAGCAGGAACATGTCGCCGCCGGTCTTGACGTTGACCGCATAGGGCAGGTGCGCGGTGAGCTCACTTATGCGCTTCTCGAACCTCTTGCCCGGGGTGCCGGTGACCAGGTGCGTGGGCCACATGTCGATGGACACCAGGAACTCGGTCATGGCGATCAACTGGTCCGGGTCGCCGAAGAGCGCCACCTTCTTCTGGTAGAAGTACTGGTGGGAGTCGCTGATCATGTCCACCAGCTGGCCGCGCTCGCGGGTGATCTCCTCGGGCACGGAGGTGCCCGCGACGATGCGCAGGGCGTCGATGAAGCGGTCCGTGGCGGCCAGGCCAAAGGCCATGTCCAGCACCTTGCAGGGCACCTTGCAGCGGGTGTCCAGGCTGCGCGCGGCGTCCGCGCTGCACCATTCGCCGAGCGCCAGGGTGCCGATGGCGTCGCCCGCCTCGCGCAATTCCTTCATGGTCACCCCGCCCTCGGGGAACATCTTGTACTCGCCGGAGAGCGGGCCGTTCAGCACGCCGGAGGTGTCCGGAAAGAGCGTGATGGGCACGTTCATGAGCACCGCCAGGCGCTTCAGCTCCTCCATGTCCGCAGGCTCGACCCAGCCGGGGATGACGTTGACCTTGCCGTTCCGCTTGCCCGTGGACTCGGCCATCTCGGTCATGCCCTTGACCATGTTCGAGAAGCCCGTGACATGGGAGCCGATGTAGGAGGGCGTGTTGCAGTAGATGACGTGCTTGCCCACCGGCACCACGCCGGACTTCTCCGCCTTGTCGCGGATCTGCTTGATGTCGTCGCCAATGGTCTCGGACAGGCAGGTGGTGTGCACGGCGATGACTTCCGGCTCGTAGACCGTGAAGATGTTCTCAATGGCCTGGAGCAGGTTGGCCTGTCCGCCGAACACGCTGGCGCCCTCGGTAAACGAGCTGGTGGCGGCGCTGATGGGCTCCTTGTAGTGCTTGGTCAGCGCGCTGCGGTGGTAGGCGCAGCAGCCCTGGGAGCCGTGGCTGTGCGGCAGGCAGCCGTGTATGCCGAGGGCTGCGTACATGGCCCCGATGGGCTGGCAGGTCTTGGCCGGGTTGATGACCAGGGCGCTGCGGTCGTTGATTTCCTTGGGTGTGTGTCTGAGCAACATGATATGATCCTCGCTATTCCCAGACGTAGGTGGCCGAGAGTTCGGGGTTCTCCTGCCAGGGGGCCTTCATGAAGCCCCAGACCTTGCTGTTCACCAGGCGGTCGATTTCCTTGTAGAAGTTCACCGCGCCCTTGAACCCGGCATAGGGTCCGCCGTAGTCGTAGCTGTGCAGCTGCTTCATGGGGATGCCGAGCTTCTGGATGGAGTACTTCTCCTTGATGCCCGCGCAGAACAGGTCGGGCTTGATGAGCTCCACCAGCTTCTCGGCCTCGTACTGATTGAGGTCGTCGATGACGAGGGTGCCCTTGTCCATGTCCGGGATGAGCCCCTTGTAGTCCTTGAACTCAAAGCCCGAGTCGGTGAGGGCCTGCATCTCGGCCTCGGTCTTGCGCGGGATAAAGCGCTCAGGGTCGGCCTCGACCTCGATCTCCTCGATGTTGCGGGAGTCGGCGTCGACCTTGAGGCCGGGGATGACCTGGCGGCCCTCGTAGTCGTCGCGGTGGCCGAACTCATAGCCCGTGCTGACGGTCTTCATGCCCAGTTCGCTGAACAGCTCCATGTAGTGGTGCGCGCGGCTGCCGCCCACGAAGAGCATGGCCGTCTTGCCCGTGGTGCGGGGCAGGATGCCGGTAAGCGCGGCCTTGACCGCTGGCATCTCCGCCTCGATGACGGCCTCGATGCGGTCGATGAGTGCCTTGTCGCCAAAGTACTGGCCGATCTTGCGCAGGCTCTTGGCCGTGGCCTCGGCCCCGATGAAGTTCACCTTGATCCAGGGGATGCCGTACTTGGTCTCCAGCATGTCGGCCACGTAGTTGATGGAGCGGTGGCACATGACGCAGGACAGGTCGGCCTTGTGCGCGCTGGCGAACTGGTCGTAAGTGGAGTTGCCGGAGAAGGTGGACACCCCGGTGATGCCGCAAGCCTTAAGGATGCGGTCGATCTCGAACCCGTCGCCGCCGATGTTGTACTCGCCCAGCAGGTTGATCTTGTACTCGCCGGGCTTTTCGGCGTCGTTTAAGCCCACCAGGTGCTTGAAGACCTGGTTGTTGGCGATGTGGTGCCCGGCGGACTGGCTGACGCCCTTGTAGCCCTCGCAGGAGAAGGCGAAGACGTTGCAGTCGCCGAACTTTTCCTTCATCTCTCTCGCCACGGCGTGGATGTCGTCGCCGATGAGTCCTACGGGGCAGGTGGCGAAGACCGCGATGCCCTTGGGGTGGAACAGGTCGTAGGCCTCCTGGATGGCGGCCTTGAGCTTCTTCTCGCCGCCGAAGATGATGTCCGAGTCCTGCATGTCCGTGCTGAAACAGTAGGTCATGTAGTTCTCGCCGGATTCCCCCGCGTCGGTCTGGTTGCGGCGGGTCAGCCAGGCGTAAAAGCTGCATCCGATGGGCCCGTGCACCAGATTCACGATGTCGCGCGTGGGGCCCATGATGACGCCCTTGCAGCCGGCATAGGTGCAGCCGCGCATGGTGATGATGCCGGGGATGGTGCGCACGTTGGCCTGGATCTCCGGCGTTGTGTTGGAAAGGGCCTCGTTGATGAGGATGGACTGGGCGCGCTTGCGGGCCACCTTGGGGGGATACTTACTCAGCATCTCCTCCTTGACCTCGGCTGCGGTCCACTGCGCTGGCTTGTTCTGTATGGCCATGACTGGCGGCTCCTTGCAGTTGATGATGGGCCGTTAGAGGATGGACTTCTCGCCGCTTTCCGCGGTGCGCACGCGCACGGCATCGGCCACGGGCAGCACAAAGATCTTGCCGTCGCCGGGCTTGCCGGTCTGGTTGGCGGTGATGAGGGTCTGGACCACGGACTGGACGGCCTTGTCCGGCACCACCACGGAGATGATGCGCTTGGGGTACAGCTTGCCGCGTTCGCCGAGCAGGGCCACGGCCTCCTCGTAGCCGCTGGCCGCGCCCTCAAGCACGTGGGGGTTGGCCAGGCCCACGCCGCGCCCCTGCGCCTCGTGGGCGAAGAAGCCGTCGATGCCCGCGTCGGTGAGGGCCTGCTTGGTGCGGTTCATCATGTTCATGCGCACCACCGCGATGACTTCCTTCATGGGGCTACGCCTCCTCGGGTGTGGCCGTTTCGCAAACTCCGGAGCTCACGGTGTAGACCTCATCCACGGGGCAGATGAAGATCTTGCCGTCGCCAAAGGCGCCCTTCTTGCCGGAGCGGGCGGCGTTCATGATGGTCTCGACCACGAAGTCGCGGTCGGCGTTTTTGACCACGCTCATGAGCATGGTCTTGGGGATCTCGTCGTAGGTGACCTCGCCGATCTTGATGCCGCGCTGCTTGCCGCGCCCGGCCACGGAGAACTTGGTCACTGCGGGGAATCCGGCGTCCATGAGGGCGGCCAGGACGTCGTCGGCTTTTTCGGGACGGACGATTGCTCTCACCATGATCATGATATGTTCCTCCTCGTCTGCGCGTTGTGGTTAGCAGGCTTCCATGAGGCCGAAGTCCATGAGCAGCTTCTCCAGGGCTTCCATCTCCAGCGGCTTCGGGATGACGTACATCTCGTTTGAGTCGATGGCCCGGGCCAGGTTGCGGTAGTGGTCGGCCTGGCCGGCCGTGGGGTCGAACTCAATGACGGTCTTGCGGTTGATCTCCGCGCGCTGGACCATGTTGTCGCGGGGCACGAAGTAGATCATCTGGGTGCCGATCTGGCGCGCCAGCTCCTCGATCATCTCCTTTTCATTGTCCACGTTGCGGCTGTTGCAGATGAGCCCGCCCAGGCGCACGGTGCCGCTTTGCGCGTACTTCATGATGCCCTTGCAGATGTTGTTGGCCGCATACATGGCCATCATCTCGCCGGAGCAGACGATGTAGATCTCCTCGGCCTTGCCGTCGCGGATGGGCATGGCGAACCCGCCGCAGACCACGTCGCCAAGGACGTCGTAGAAGGCGTAGTCCAGGTCCTCGGACTCATGGTAGGCGCCGAGCGACTCCAGCATGTTGATGGAGGTGATGATGCCGCGCCCGGCGCAGCCCACGCCCGGCTCCGGTCCGCCGGACTCCACGCACCAGGTGTCGCCAAAGCCGCGCTTGCGGATGTTATCGAGCTCCACGTCCTCGCCCTCGTCGCGCAGGGTGTCGAGCACGGACTTCTGGGCCAGGCCGCCCAGCAGCAGGCGGGTGGAGTCGGCCTTGGGGTCGCAGCCCACCACCATGACCTTGCGGCCCATTTCCGCCAGACCGGCCACGGTGTTCTGGGTGGTGGTGGACTTGCCGATGCCGCCCTTGCCGTAAATGGCAACCTTTCTCATTTTCTTCATGAC
>CAYMIP010000107.1:0-5986 GCA_964390575.1 uncultured Desulfocurvus sp.
CGGGCGCGGTGAACCAGGTGCTGGCCGACAAGTACAAGGCTCCCACCGACCGCATCGAGCAGGCCGTGCGCGGGGCTTACCTCTCCGCCGTGGTGGCCTGCCCGGCAGCGGGCGAGATGGCGGCGGACCGCTGCCTGGAGATCCAGAGACAGCCCTGGGCCGCCACCAACCCCCAGCGCGTGCGGCTGTACACCGCCTGCCGCAGCGGCTGCCCGCATAGCAGAATCAGCAACACCCACAAACAAGGAGACGCATCATGATCCACGAGAAGATCGACAGCGCGCACAACGCTCTGCGCGAGCTTGGCGGGCAGGTGCATCCGGAGGTGTTCGAGCTGCTGCGCCTGGTCTGCGCCGAGCTGAAGGATGCCGCCGACAGCGCCCGCCGCCTGGAGTCGGCCGTGCTCATCATCACCATCCCGGTCAACACCCTCACCCCACAGTAGGAGATTGTCACATGGCCACAAGAACCAAGCCCCAGCCCCTTATCATCGGCGACCTGAACCAGGCCGACGAGGCCCTGCGCCAGCTGGCGGAGATAGCCCGCGAGAAGGCGCAGATCGAGTCCGGCATGAACGCGCAGATAGACCAGGTCAAGGCCACTGCCAAGGCGCAGACCGAGCCCCTGGAGGCCTCGCGCAAGCGCCTGGAGGACGCGCTCGGCGTGTTCGGCACCCAGCACAAGGCCGAGCTGTTTCCCGCACGCAAGCGCAGCCAGGAGCTGGCCTTCGGCACCATCGGCTTCCGCAAGGCCACCTCCTTGCGCCTGCTGACCAAGAAGACCTGGGGCTCCGTGCTGGAGCGGTTGACCGCCCTGAACTTCACCGCCGCGATCCGCATCAAGCGCGAGGTCGACAAGACGGCCATGGCCGAATGGAGCGACGAGCAGCTGGAGACCGTGGGTGTGCGGCGCGAGCAGGTGGATGAGTTCTTTGTCGAGCTGAAGCAGGAAGAGCTGCCGCAGCAGGCGGCCTAACAATCCAACGCCAAGGAGCAAGACCATGATCCAGAAAGACCTGATCAACAGCATCAACCAGAAGCTCGGCGCCACATACGGCTCGAACACCAAGCGCGTGGAGGACACCCTGAAGGCCCTGGCCGAGGTAGCCACGGACACGCTGAAGACCGGCGGCGAGGTCTCCTTTCCAGGCGGGCTTGGCAAGCTGGTGGTGGTGGCGACGGCCGCCAGGCCGGGCCGCAACCCGGCCACCGGAGCCGCGATCCAGATCCCGGCGGGCAAGCGGGCGAAGTTCACGGCGGGCGCGGGGCTGAAGGCCGCCCTGAAGGGCTAACGACATGCGAAACCGCCCTGCGGGGCGGTCGCCTGGCCGTGGTTGGCCAAGCCTGATGAGCAGCCACAAGGAGTGGGACATGAGCAAGAGCGAACAAGACGCCTTCCTCGCGCAAAATGCCAAAGTTTGCCCGGTTTTCCATGCCCGCCTCACGTCGCAGGGCTGCCGCGACTACAAGAATGCGGACAACCCGCCGCCCCAATGCGCCGCATGCCCCGGCATCGAGCAGGTTGAACAGCAGCCCGCCAGCGGGCTGGAGTCCGGCGCCACACCTGTGGGCGTCTCTGCCCTGACAGGCTGGGACCTGGTACGCCAGGTCACGGGCGTGCAGTCGCACCGCAAGTTGGCGGACATTATTCGCGGCGCGCAGTGCAACGTCAGCTTGATCTTCCGCAAGGTCGAGGCAGGAACAATGCCGCGCGGCAAGGTCTGGCTGAGCATCTTGTCATACTCCAACCTCACCGCCGAGCAGGTCATGGGGCGGCCCCTGACTCCTGAAGAGCGCGGGCCAGCTCCTGGAGGATGGCCTAAGGGCCAGCGTAGCAAGGCCGCATCGACCACGACCGCCCCGGATGCCGCTGCCGCTGATCTGGACGTGGCCACGAGCCACGCCGAGCCGGGCAGGGTCAGCGAGGCGGACCTGTCGGCCGCGCGCGAGCCCGCCGACATACCCCCCCCCGTATACCAGGCTGCGACGATGGCCGACGTGTCCATAGAGAATATGCTGCACGAGCTGCGCCGCCGCCTGCCGGGGATGCAGGTCAACATCAGCGTGGCGTGGTGAGGTAGGCAATGAGCACCCTACGCTTCGCCGTTTCCCGCGCACAGCACGGCTCGCCCATCATCCGCGACAACGATGGCAACCGCCCCGTGCTGGTGCTCTTGCGCGATACGGACATGCCCAAGGACGCGGCAGATGCGGCGGCCATGCGCATGGCCCAGGTCTGCGCGCAGGCGCTCAACCGGGTCCACAACGAGATCACCTGGGCCAGGAAGCAGAAGGAAGAGGGCAGGTAGCCCATGTTCATTTGCTCTGCATGCCAACAGCCGGGGTGCCGCTCAGACGCCTGCCGCATCGAGCGCAAGCGCCAGTGGCGGGCGGCGATGAAGGCCAAGACCAGGGCCAAGAAGCAGCCGAGCGCGTGGGAACAGGCGAAGGCGCAAGAGGCCAGGACCAAGAAAGAGGTAGGGACCCCGTGAAGCCAACCTATGTGTTTGATGATCAGTTAGCCGAACTGGTGGCCAGCGGGCGGAAGACACAGACCATCCGCCGACTGCGCCCCGATTTGCCCCAGGTTGGCGATGCGTTGCAGCTCTTCCGGTTCGGCCCCGCCAAGCTCCTTGACCCGGAGCCGCTCTGCACCTCCGTGCAGCGCATCCGCATCTTCCGCAATCCGGTCACGAACTGGACATCTGTGGAGATCGACGGGGAACGGCTGATCTCGATTCATGTGCGGGACTTGGCCCTGGCCGACGGCTTTGCCTCAACCGTCGATTTTCTCAGGTACTTCGAGCGCAGGGGGCTGCCCTTTGAGGGCGTGCTCATCAAGTGGGAGCAGCACCCGGTGGCTGAGATCCAGCACCCGGTGCATCCGCACATGCCTCCGCCCGCGCCGGAGTGCGGCACCTGCATGCACGAGGGCAAGGGCTTGGAAAGCTGGCCCTGCCGCACGTCCATGAGCGCGGTTGGGCTCGTCTGCTACGAGCCGAAGAAAGAGGAGATCAGGTCATGAGCTTCGATACCCGCCGCTCCCTGTTGGCCAAGGTCCACATCGCCAAGAAGGACCTGGGCCTGGACGATGCCGCCTACCGCGCCGTCCTGGCCAGGCACGGTGTGGAGTCCTCCAAGGATCTGGACACTAAGGGCATGGAGAAGCTGCTGCTGCACTTCGAAAAGCTGGGCTGGGAGGCCAAGACTGCGCGCAAGCGCAAGGGCGACAAGCACGGCGCGCCCAAGAACCTGGGCCGGGGGCACGGCAAGGGCAACGCCAAGCCCTACGACCGCTCCATGCTCATGACCAAGATCGAGGCCCTGTTGGCCGAGAAGGGCACGGACCAGGGCAAGCACGTGCCCTGGGACTACGCGGCGGCCATCCTGAAGCGCATGCACAAGCTCGACAGCCTGGAGTGGGCCACGGCGGACCAGCTGCGCGGGGTCATGGTGGCGCTCATCAAGGGCGGCAAGCGCAAGGGCGGGACACCCAGGCCAGTTCCGGAGGCGGAGCATGCCGCACCATAAAATTTCGGAAGTCATCCTGGCGCAGCTGCCCGGCCTGCTCGGCCAGGTTGCCCAGGCCGCAGGGGTCAAGGCCGCGTGGCAGCTGGCCAAGGAACGCGGTGGAGGCCGGGCCTACATCCCCACGCCCGAGGCCCTGCACGACCGGCACTGGCTGGTGCGCGCCGTGGGCCTGGAGGCCGCCGTGGCCATCGCCAACGCCCTGGGCAGCGGCGAGGTGGAAGTGCCACTCGGCCCCTTCACCGGCAACCGCGCCCAGGTTTGGGCAGCCATTGAACGCGGGTTGAACGCGGGCTTGTCCGTCGAGCAGGCCGCGCGCCAGGTGGGCGTCACGGCCCGGACCGTGCGGCGGCACAAGAGCGGAGACACCAGCGGGCGGGATGAGGGGTGGTGCAAGCTGCCGGGGGTGTGAGGCCAACGCCCTGGCAAGGCGCAGAGGCCTCTTCTTGCCTCCACCATGTTTTGTGCTACAAGATCCCCATGCGACGCGCCATTCTCATCTTAGTTGTGCTCTTGTCTCTGTGCCCACAGGCCCAAGCCGCCGGGCATGAGCACCCGGAGCGGTGGTACCAGGAACGCTGGTGCGCCGACCGTGGCCAGATGGAGGTGGTTCTGCGAGACGGCAGCCGCTGCGACTGTCTGACCGAGACCCATGCAGTGGAGTTTGACTTCGCCCACAAGTGGGCCGAGTCCATCGGCCAGTCCCTGAATTACGCCGCGCAGACCGGCAAGCGGCCCGGCATCGTGCTCATTCTGGAAAGCCCCGCTGATGACCGGCATCTGAAGCGCATCAAAGCCGTGGAGCGCGCCTTTGGCCTGGGCCTCACGGTCTGGACGATGGACAGAAATGGGCATGAGTCGCCCCCTCTTGACTCCTCCGCCCTGCGCGTGCCAGAATCTCACATACTGCCATAAGACCCTCTCCCCCTGACACCTGTCCGCGTTAGAGCGCGGCCCCTGCCCACGTATCCTGCCCTCTACGGATGCGGCCTTTCGCCGTCATCACCTCCTCCAGCCTCCTCCCGGCTTTACGCCGGGCCGGGAGGGGGCACCGGAGGGCAACCGTGGAGGCCCCCCATGAAGCGTATCAAAGCCCTCATCGCCTGGCTGCGCCTGCACGGCCCGCGCATGGCCCTGCCCAACATCCTGGCCAACGTGCTCGTCGTCGTGGTGGCCTGCGTGGCCCCGCACCAGGCCCCGGTGCTCATGTACAAGCTGGCCGCCGTGCTCATGGGCGGCTGCGGCGGCTACATGCTCGACGTGAGCCTGTTCCCCTATGCTCATCCCAGTGGCTACCTGGCCAGTCCCTGGCGTGCGGAGACGACCTTCAAGGAGGACGCGCCTGACCATCCCATTGCGGCTGGTCAGGACTGGTCCTTTACGGTGGCCTGCGTCCGCAGGGCGCTCATCGTGTGCGCGGCCATGCTGGCCGTGGCGTTGGCGCTGTAGGGGGCGGCCATGAGGAACCGGCTTCTCATCAACGTGCTGGTCCTGGTTGCCCTCGTCGCTCTTGCGTGCGCGTACGTCTCCCCCATCTTCCGCGCCGCCCGGTTCATCGGCGGCGGGTGGTAGCCATGCGCAAGTGGTTGGCCGACCTCATCCGGCGCATCCCCGACAGGATGTTGTTCGTCCTCGGCGACGCTGTGACGTTCATCGTGCAGTGGTTTTTGATCGGCTTCTGGTTCGGCGTCGGCATGACGCTGGCCGCCGTGCTCGTCGTTTGCATGTTTTTCGCCTCCGCCCACGCTGAGCCCATTCCTGCCGCCGCCCAGCAGTACCGCTCGGTGCTCATCCGCGCGGCCCGCTGCGAGGCCGGGCTGGGTGCCCCGGTGGCCGTGTTCGCGGCGCAGTTGGAGCAAGAGAGCGGGTGGAACCCGGAGGCCGTTTCCCCGGTCGGTGCGCGCGGCCTGGGCCAGTTCATGCCGCTGACGGCTAGGGACATGGGCCGCACCAGGCCGGACCTCGGCCCGGCCAGCCCCACCAACCCCGGCTGGGCCATCCGCGCACTGGTGGTCTACGACCTGGCCAACCTGCGCCGCCTGCGCGCCGCCACTCCGTGCGATCTCTGGGCCATGGGCCTTTCCGCCTACAACGGCGGGCTCGGCTGGGTGTGGAAGGATCAGGCGCTGGCTCGCAGCCAGGGCCTCGACCCCGCCACCTGGTGGGACAACGTGGAGACGGTCAACGCCGGGCGGTCCATCGCCGCCAAGCGTGAGAACACGGGCTATCCGCGTGCGATCCTGCTCAAGCGGCAGCCCAAGTACCTGGCCTGGGGGCCGGGCATATTTTGTATGGAGGGACGATGAACGGAGCCAAACGCATCACCGCCGGACGCAAGAGGCAGATTGAGGTCGAGGGCTACACGCCGGAGCATGATGCCCAGCACACGCGCGGCGAACTGGCGCAGGCGGCGGCCTGCTACCTCATGGTTGACGAAGAGCCGCTGGTGCGCCTGCGGT
>CAYMIP010000108.1:0-5895 GCA_964390575.1 uncultured Desulfocurvus sp.
GCGAAGAGGCTGTCGCGCTCCTGGATCAGGGTCAGCCGGTCGCCGGGCTCCGGCGTCCAGGCCGGGTCGCCCGCGTGGAGCACTTCGGCGAAGGAGATATCCTCCTGGACCTCGGAGAGCACGATTTCGCCCTTGTACAGGGTGGACGAGCGGCCCAGCAGGCGCTCGTCCTCGGAGAGCCGGGCCTCCCCAGGAAGGCGAGCCAGGATGTCGCGCTGCTGGAAGCTGGGCGACCAGATGAGGTAGCGCAGGCCCTCCTGCGCGCCCACGCTGCGGCCCAGGCTCACGGCCAGGCGCTGCATGGGCAAGAGCTCCAGGATGCGCCCGCCGGTCTTGACGATGTCGCCAAAGCCGAAGACCTGGTCGCGGCCGTGGTCCTTGGAGGCGCCCACGGCCTTGGCCGCTGCGCGCACAAGGATGCGCGCCTGCTCGCGCGGGGTGCGCTGGAACTGCTGTCCGCGCAGGCTCTGGGGATAGTTGGCGTAGCCCAGGCTGGCCGAGACCCCGATGCGGTCGCCCGTGACCTCGTCCTGGAAGTGCAGGCCCCCGATGGCCTGGCGCACGGCTTCGGCCAGCTGGGCGCAGGTCTTGGGGCTGGCGTCCGGGATGAGCAGGGCGAAGGTGTCGTTGTGGCTGCGCGCGGCTGTGACGTGGCCCGGGCAGGCGCTGGCCACGGCCTGGCCCACCTGGGCGATGATGCTGTCGCCCAGCTGATAGCCGTAGCGCTCGTTGATCCACTGGAAGGAGTCCAGGTCGAGCAGGATGACGCCCAAAGACGCGCTGAAGCCTTGCAGCTCCGGGTCGGAGCGGCCGCCGGTGGTGGCCTCCAGGCTGTGCTGGATGAGGTCGATCTCCTGGGCCAGGCTCTGGAGGAAATGCTCGCGGTTGGCCAGGCCCGTCAGGGCATCGGTGACGCTGCGCTTGTAGAGCAGGAGCTTTTCCAGCACGGCCGTGGCCAGGCGCTGGAGATAGGGCGGCAGGGCCTTGGGCGCGGCCAGGCGCACCCCGCGCGCCACGAACACGGCCAGGGTCTCGCCGCGCAGCACCAGCGGCAGCACCAGTTCCCGGGCCTTGTGGTCGTAGTGGAGCGCCGGGCCGGGGTCGCCCTGGCGCGGGAAAAACAGGCTGTAGGAGGCAAAGGGCAGGAACTCGTGCACCCCGTCCTTGAGGGCGTGCTCCCTGTCGATGAGGTCCTGCCTGGTCAGGTTGACGCTCCTGTCAGCGATGGTGGCGGCTAAGATGTCGGCTGGGGAGCGCATGTGCGTCTCCCTACCTTGAGCCGGGCCGCAGCACAAGAGCCTGCCCAGTGCGGCCCGGAAATATCTGTGGACAGCGCCGCAGCTTCGTGCCAAGGCTGCCCTCGAAAGGCCCCCCAGAGAAGCACATGGACCTCATCACCGACCTCGCACTCCTCCGCCAGCACTGCCAGACGTGGCGCGCCCAGGGCCAGACCATCGCCCTGGTGCCGACCATGGGCTTTCTGCACGCCGGGCATTTGTCCCTGCTGGACCACGCGCGCGCGCGCGCCGACCGCCTGGTGCTGAGCATCTTCGTCAACCCCACCCAGTTCGGCCCCAGCGAGGACCTGGAGCGCTACCCGCGCGACCTGCCCCGGGACCTGGAGCTGGCCCGCAGCCACGGCGCGGACCTGGTCTTCGCCCCGGAGCCAGGGGCCATGTACTTTCCGGACCACGCCGCCTGGGTGGATGTGCCGGAGCTCGGGGCGGGGCTCTGCGGGGCCTCGCGGCCCGGCCATTTCCGGGGCGTGTGCACCGTGGTGGCCAAGCTGTTCGGCCTCATCCGGCCCGACGTGGCCGTGTTCGGCGAAAAGGACTGGCAGCAGCTGGCCATCCTCCGCCGCATGACCCGCGACCTGGAGCTGGGTGTGCGGATCGTCGGCCGCCCCATCTTCCGCGAGCCGGACGGCCTGGCCATGAGCTCGCGCAACGTGAACCTGACCCCGGACGAGCGCGAAAAGGCCCCGGCCATCCGCCAGGGCCTTGAACTGGTGCAGGCGGCCGTGCGCCGGGGCGAGGGCGACGCTGCGACGCTGGCCCTCATGTTCCGCGCGCACCTGGCCGAAAAGCTGCCCATGGCGCGCATCGACTACGCCGAGTTCGTGCACCCGCAGTCCCTGGCCCCGGCCGAGCGCGTGGACAGCTCCACGCTCTTTGCCGTGGCGGTGTTCCTGGGATGCGTGCGCCTTATAGACAACATCCTGCTGGAGGTATAAAAGCACTTGCCCAGACGTTCTTTTTTAAGCGCCAAGATCCACGGGGCCACCATCACCTCGGTGAACCTGGACTACGAGGGCAGCCTTTCCGTGGACACCGCGCTGCTCGAAGCGGTGGGCATCCTGCCGTATGAGCGCATCGACGTCTACAACCTGGACAACGGGGAGCGGCTGACCACCTACGCCATCCCCGGCGGGCCGGGAGAAATCTGCCTGAACGGCGCAGCGGCCCACAAGGGTGCGCCTGGGCAGAAGGTCATTTTAGCGACATACCTGGAGCTTGAGCCGGGGGAGATCCCCGCGCACAGGCCCAAGGTTATTCGAGTGGATGCCGCCAACAGGCCCGAGGCGGCATACTGATCTAAATCTTACCTGATATACTGGAGGACTTGCATGATTTCACCGAAAAGCCGCTACATGTTCACGTCAGAGTCCGTCACCGAGGGACACCCGGACAAGGTGGCCGACGCCATCTCCGACGCCGTGCTGGACGCCCTCATCGGCCCGGACCCGAGCTCCCGCGTGGCCTGCGAAACCCTGGTCACCACCGGCATGGCCTTCATCGCCGGCGAGATCACCACCAAGGCCTACGCCGACCTGCCCACCATCGTGCGCGAGACGGTCAAGGAAATCGGCTACAACAGCTCCGAGATGGGCTACGACTACGCCACCTGCGCGGTCATGTCCTCCATCGACAAACAGTCTGCGGACATCGCCCAGGGCGTGGACCGCGTGAAGCCCGAGGACCAGGGCGCAGGCGACCAGGGCATGATGTTCGGCTTTGCCAGCAAGGAGACCCCCACGCTGATGCCCGCGCCCATCTACTACGCGCACCAGCTGTCCCAGCGCCTGACCTTTGTGCGCAAGCAGGGCATCCTGAAGTTCCTGCGCCCCGACGGCAAGACCCAGGTGGCCGTGGAGTACGAGAAGGGCAAGCCCGTGCGCATTGACAACGTGGTCGTCTCGGCCCAGCACGACGAGAGCATCCAGCACGCCGACCTGGTGGAGGCCATCAAGAAAGAGGTCATCTACGCCACGCTGCCGCAGCACCTCCTCGACGACAAATTGAAGATCTACGTGAACCCCACCGGCCGCTTCGTCATCGGCGGCCCCGTGGGCGACTGCGGCCTCACCGGCCGCAAGATCATCCAGGACACCTACGGCGGCGCGGGCGCCCACGGCGGCGGCGCGTTCTCCGGCAAGGACCCCTCCAAGGTGGACCGGTCCGGCGCGTACATGGCGCGCTATGTGGCCAAGAACATCGTGGCAGCTGGCCTGGGCGACATCGCCGAGGTCCAGATCGCCTACGCCATCGGCGTGGCCGAGCCTGTCTCGGTGGTCTGCACCACCCACGGCACCGGCCAGGTGGCGGACGACGTTTTGACCAAGGCCGTGCGCGAGGTGTTTGACCTGCGCCCCTACTTCATCCTGAAGCGCCTCGACCTGCGCCGCCCCATCTACCGGCTGACCACCAACTACGGCCACTTCGGCCGCGAGCTGCCGGAATTCACCTGGGAGGCGACCGACGCCGCCGCTGACCTGAAGACCGCCTGCAAGGTCTAGCCGCACATTCAGCCTGAAACGCCGACGGGGCGGGGAGCTTCTGCGCTCTCCGCCCCGTTTTCGTTGGGGTATGTTCCGCAGGCCGGGGGGCCCTTCGGGGAGGCAGCGCCTCCCCCGCGTTCCTCCCTACTTCCAGACCTGCATGAAGCCCTTCGAATCCCCGCCAGCATCGATGTGCCGGATGAGGGCGCTGCCGAACACCGCCGCGTCCACCAGCCCATCCAGGGCCTTGAGCTGGTCCGGGTGCTTGAGCCCGAAGCCGAGCGCCACGGGGATGCTGAACGCGGCCTTGGCCGCTGCCAGGCCCGCGCGGATGGTCGCGGGCAGGCCAGAGTCAAAGGAGGACTGCACGCCCGTGGTGCCCAGCACGGACACGAAGTAGACGAAGCCCCGGCCCTCGCGCGCGTACAGGGCCATGCGTTCCGGCGTGGTGTTCAGGCCGACGAGGGGGATCAAGGTCAGGCCCTGGGGGGCAAAGGCCGCGCGGATGGAGCCGGACTCCTCAAAGGGCACGTCGGCCAGGATGACCCCGTGGACCCCGGCCGAGGTGGCGTCTGCGGCGAAGCGCGCCAGGCCGTATTGCAGCACCGGGTTCAGGTAGCCCATGAGCACCAGCCCGGCCTGGTAGCGGCCCTTGCGCGCCGCCAGCTCGTTCAAGAGCCAGCTGAGGTTCACGCCCGCGTCCAGGCACTTGAGCGACGCGTGCTCGACCACGGGTCCGTCGGCCACGGGGTCGGAGAAGGGCATGCCGATCTCGATGATGTCGGCCCCGCTGGCGTCCAGGGCGTCGATCTCGTCCCAGAAGCGGCGCTTGTCCGGATAGCCTGCGGGCAGGAAGGGGATCAGGCCGAGGCGGCCTTTGGCGCGGGCCTCAAGGATGCGTTTGGTCAGGATGGATGTGCTCATATGCTGCGCCTCTATGCCTTCTTGGCCAGGTAGTCGTTGACGATGTCCAGGTCCTTGTCGCCCCGGCCGGAGAGGCAGACCACGACGTTGCTGCCCGGCTTCATGTCCTGGGCGTTTTTCAGCACCCAGCCGAGGGCGTGGGCCGATTCCAGGGCGGGCATGATGCCCTCATGGCGGCTCAGGGTCACAAAGGCGTCCAGGGCCACGTCGTCGGTGACGGACACGTACTGCGCCCGGCCCGAGGCCTGGTAGGCCGCGTGCTCCGGCCCCACGCCCGGATAGTCCAGCCCCGGCGCGATGGAGTGCGAGGGCAAAATCTGGCCCTCAGCGGTCTGGATGAGCTGGGTGTGCATGCCGTGCAGCACGCCGGGGCTGCCCTGCTTGGACAGGGGTGCGGAGTGCCAGTCCCCGGGCTGGCCCGAACCTGCGGCCTCCACGCCCACCAGCTTCACTTTCGCGTCGGGCACGAACTCGTGGAAGGCCCCGATGGCGTTGCTGCCGCCGCCCACGCAGGCCACCACATAGTCGGGCAGGCATCCGGCCTGGGCCAGGATCTGCTCGCGCGCCTCGCGGCTGATGACGGCCTGCAGCTCGCGCACCAGCAGCGGGAAGGGGTGCGGCCCGGCAGCGGTGCCGAAGCAGTAGTGCGTGGTCTCCTGCTCGGCGATCCAGACGCGCAGGGCGGCGTTGATGGCGTCCTTGAGCGTCTGGGTGCCGGACTCCACTGCCACCACCTCTGCCCCGAAGAGCTTCATGCGCCGCACGTTGAGGCTCTGGCGCTCCACGTCCAGCGCGCCCATGTAGATGACGCACTCTAAACCAAAGCGCGCGGCGGCGAGCGCCGAGGCCACGCCATGCTGGCCTGCGCCGGTCTCGGCCAAGAGCCGCGTTTTGCCGAGCTTCTTGGCCAGCAGGGCCTGGCCGATGGTGTTGTTGACCTTGTGCGCGCCGCCGTGGGCCAGGTCCTCGCGCTTGAGCCAGAGCTGCACGCCCAGCTTGGCCGAGAGGTTGGGGCAGAAGGTCAGGGCCGTGGGCCGACCCACGAAATGCGTAAGCTCGCTGGCCAGCTCGTCCTGAAACTCGCGCGAGGGCAGGATGCGCTCCATGGCCTCCTCCAGCTCCAGGAGCGGGGGCATGAGCAGTTCGGGCACGAACTGCCCGCCGAATGCGCCGAAATAGCCTTTCTTCACGGG
>CAYMIP010000109.1:0-5637 GCA_964390575.1 uncultured Desulfocurvus sp.
GTGGCGAAACTGGTAGACGCAAGGGACTTAAAATCCCTCAACCTTCGGGTTATGCCGGTTCGACTCCGGCCCCGGGCACCAAGGAAAGACAAGGCTTCATGAGCGAAAGATGATTTTCGGCATGAAGCCTTTTTCTTGCCAGGGCACATTTTGTACACCCCCTGTACAACAACACCGCAGGCGAGGTGAAGAGCAGCAGGCCACATCATTTTTGCTCCAGGCCCTTGCGATCCCTTTCGCCACCATCGTATGCTTGGGACAAGAGGACCCTTCGCAAACGGGCACACGGGGCGCATTCTTCGTCGGCCAGCAACTCCTTGAGCTGACCAGCACTCAAGAGGGAAAAGCTTGCTGGACGAGCCTGCGCCAGCGGCCCACTGCCACCAGGCTCCACACGCCCTCCACCAGGCCAAAGGGCCAGGCCCCCTGCAAGAATCCATACACCGAACCCAGGGCGCAGGAACCGGCAAAGGCCAGCACGAACCAGGGGCTCCTGTCCTCCAGGGCGTAGCACAGGAGCATCAGGCTTACGGCCGCCAGTCCGAACAAGGTCAGGGCGTCCATGCCGGTCCCCTCTCGCCCTAGCAGCCGTCGCCCGCGCCGCAGCAGGACTTGCCCAGGCCCCCGTTCCGGGCCTTCAGCGCCTCCAGCCGGGCCAGGCCGTCCTCGCCGCTCGTGCCGCCCTCCCCGTAGGCCAGGGCCAGGGCGTCCTCGATGAACCCGGAGCAGGTGGCGGGCTGGATGCCGCGCTCGGCCAGGATCTTGCGCGGGGCCTCGCCCAGGGCGTTCACCAGCACGGCCCGGCAGTCGCCAAGCAGCCGGGCCAGATCCTCCCAGCGCGAGGGGCCGCAGCCCGCTGTGGGGGCCTGGCGCTCCTCGATCATGCGGAAGCCGCCAATGCCGTTGTCCGGTCCGGCGGGGCCCCAGACCTGGAAGCGCTTGGCCTCGCCCAGGTGCAGGTTGATGAGCAGGCCCTCGCGGCTGGCCACGGCAATATACGGACGGGCATCCTGGCCCTGCGGGGGCAGCTTTCCGCAGGCCGCCAGGACGCCGCCCAGTTCGCCGGAGCGGTCGGCGCAGAGCAGCCCGACGGCGTCCGCCCGACAACGGCGGCAGTGGGTCATCTGGGGCACGAGACGCCCGGCCGAAGCACGCAGGGCGTCGATGGCGGCCTTGCCCGGCTCGGCCAGGTGGCCGAAGGGCGTGCCCGCGTTGGGGTGCATGGGCATGAGGTTCTGCAAGTCCGCGCCCAGCGCGCGCGCCGTTTCGGCCACGGCCTGGATGTGCTGGTCGTTCACGCCCGGAATGACGATGGTGTTCACCTTCACGGCCAGCCCCCTGGCCTTCAGACCCTCGATAGACGCCAGCTGGCGGCCCAGGATGAGCTCCGCCGCAGCCTGGCCCCGGTAGACCACGTTGCCGTCGCGCACCCAGGAATAAATCTGCGCGCCGATGGCCGGGTCCACGGTGTTCAGCGTCACCGTGGCGTGGGTCACGCCCAGCGCCGCCAGGTCGTCCAGATACGGCGGCATGGCTAGACCGTTAGAGGACAGGCAGAAGAGCATGTGCGGGTATTCCCTGCGGATGAGGCGCATGGTCTCCAGCGTCTCCGCCGGGTTGGCCATGGGGTCGCCCGGCCCGGCAATGCCCACCACCGTGATGCGCGGTTCCTTGTCTAGCACCTGGCGGGTGTACTCCAGCGCCTGGAAAGGCTTCAAAATGCCGCTGGTGACGCCGGGGCGCGACTCGTTGACGCAGTCATACTTGCGGTTGCAGTAGTTGCACTGGATGTTGCACCTGGGCGCCACAGGCAGGTGCACGCGCCCGCAGGAGCCCGAGGATTCCTTGTTGAAGCAGGGGTGCTGGACACTCTTGGGGTCAATGGCGATGGGGTTAATGGCGATGGGGCTGATGACATCCATGTTCGGCTCCTTTTCCGGTGGGAGAACGGGCTGCTAGAGGTATCCGTAGCCGATGTCGGAATCGTTCTGCTTCTTCTCAAGGACGAGGTTGACCAGGCGGTCGAAGAGGCTCTGCGCGCCCCGGTAGCCCAGGTGCAGCAGGCGCTGGCCGCCGAAGCGGTCATGGATGGGGAAGCCCACCCGCAACAGCGGGATGTTCCAGTCCCGCGCAGCGCGCTGGCCCTTGCTGTGGCCCACCAGGATGTCCGGGGCGAGCCCCTTGGCCTCCTCCACGATGTCGAAGAAGTCCGCGCCCTCGCGCACCACAGGCATCTCGCGCAGCACGTCGCCGCAGGCGGCCTGTATGTGCGCAGCCAGGTTGCGGTGCTTGGCGCCCGTGGCCACGAGCACGGGCTTTACCCCGATCTCGGCCAGGAAGCTGGTCAGGCCGATGCACAGGTCCTCCTCGCCGTAGACCACGGCGCGCAAGCCCGAGACGTACTTGTGCCCGTCCACCAGGGAGTCCACGTAGCGGCCGCGCTCCAGCGCCAGCTCGCGCGGGGTGTCCACGCCGGTGATGGCCTTGAGCGCGGCGAACAGGGTGTCGGTCTCGCGGATGCCCAGGGGCAGGCCCAGGCGGAACAGGGGCGTGCCAAAGCGCCCGTGCAGGGAGGTTCCGGCCGTGTCCTCAGCGCTTATGGCCCGGCCGAACTCGATGGAGGCGCGCGCACCGGACATGGCTCGGATGTCGGCCACCTTTGTGCCGCCCGAGGGGATGTTCTCGTATTCCAAGAGCGCCGGGCCATCCAGGGTCTCGGAATAGTCGGGCAGGAGGATGGGCTCCACCCCGAAGGCCCGCACGATCTCCTTCAGGTGCCGGATGTCCGCCGGGGAGACCATGCCGCAGAACAGGTTCACGCGGCCGTTGGCCGGCGTTGCGTCTTCCTTGTTGCCGGGGCACAACTGCTCAACAATGGCCCGCACCGCGCCGTGGAACCCGTCCATGTGCGTGCCGGAGTAGCTGGGCGTGGAGACGTGCACCAGCTCGGCCAGGGGCAGGTCGCGGAACTCCGCGCGGAACTCGGCCAAGAGGCGCGCCACGTCGTCGCCAATGGTCTCGGTGAGGCAGGTGGTGGCCACGCCGATGACCCCGGCCCCGTACTTCTGCATGGCGTTCAGGAGGCCCTTCTTAAGGTTCGGGCCGCCGCCGTAAATGGCGTTCTTCTCGCCCAGGGCCGAGGAGGCGATGTCCATGGGCTCCCGGAAATGGCTGATGATGTAGCGCCGCATGTACGTGGCGCAGCCCTGGGAGCCGTGCAGGAAGGGCACCGCGCCCTCCACGCCCTTGAAGGCCAGGGTGGCGCCCAGGGGCGTGCAGAGCTTGCAGGCGTTGGTGGTGGAGACGTGGGACTGACACTTGTACTGGCCCTTGTAGTCGCTCTTGGAATCCATGACGGCGTGCTCGCTCATGACTTACGCCTCCTCGCTTGCTATATTCAGGCTTGCGCTGTTCAGGCTTGCGCTGTTCTGGAGTTCCCGCCGGGGCACGAAGCGCCAGATGGGGCTTAAGACCGAGGCGTGGACCTCGTGCGCGAAATTGAGCATGCCCACAAAGCCCTCCAGCGCGATCTTGCGCTCGTGGTTGTGGTCGCAGAAGCCCACGCCCAGCTTGAAGGCAATGGGCCGCTCCTTCACGCCGCCCACAAAGATGTCCACGTCCTTTTCCTTGATGAAGGCCGAGAGCTCCAGCGGGTTGGCGTCGTCCACCACGATGGTGCCGGGCGCGCAGATGGCGGCCAGCTCGCGGTAGTCCTCCTCGGTGCCGGTCTGACTGCCCACGATGACCACCTCCATCCCTAAGTGCCGGAAGGCCTTGACCAGGGAAAAGGCCTTGAAGCTGCCGCCCACGTACACGGCGGCTCGCTTGCCTTCCAGGTCGCGGCGCAGGTCCTTGAGCTGCGGCATGAGGGTCGCCAGCTCCTCGCGCACCAGCTTCGCCGTGCGCTCCATGATGCCCCCATCCGGGCCCGCAGCCAGCTCCGGCTGGGTCAGCTCGAAATGCTCGGCCACGGCGTACAGGCTCTCGGCCACGTCCTCGATGCCGATCCAGGACACGCGCAGAAAGGGGATGCCGAAATCGTCCCGCATCATCCTGGCCAGGTCCTGGGTGGAGCCCGAGCACTGCACCAGGTTCAAGGAAGCCCCATGCGCCCGGCGCAAGTCGTCCACCCGGCCGTCGCCCGTGATCCCGGCCACCACCTCCACGCCCATGCGCTTCAGGTAGTCCTTGATGATCCAGGTCTCGCCCGCCAGGTTGAAGTCGCCCATGATGTTCACGGACAGCTTCGAGATGCCGCTCACGTCGCCGGTGCCGACCAGGGTGCGCATGGCTGTGCAGGCCGCCAGGTAGCCTTCGCGCTTGTTGCCCTTGAAGCCCTCGCTCTGCACCGGGATCACCGGGATGCCGTGGCGCTCTGCGGCGGCCCGGCACACGGCCTGCAAATCGTCGCCGATGAGGCCCACGATGCAGGTGGAGTACACGAAGGCGGCCTTGGGGCTGTAGCGCGGGATGAGTTCATCCAGGGCCTTGGCCAGCTTCTTCTCGCCGCCGAAGACCACATCCAGCTCCTGCAAATCCGTGGAAAAGGACAAGCGGTGCAGCTCCGGGCCGCTCGAAAGCGCGCCCCGGATGTCCCAGGTATAGGCCGCGCAGCCGATGGGCCCGTGCACCAGGTGCAGGGCGTCGGCAATGGGGTACAGGACCACGCGCGAGCCGCAGAACACGCAGGCCCTCTGGCTCACGGCCCCGGCCAGGGAGTCGCGGTTGCAGGCCATGGAGAAGTCGGCTTCGCCCACGCGGTGGATCTGGTCCTTGCGTTCGTCAAAAATAGCCACTCGCTCCGCGCGGATGGCCGGGCGTTCTTCGATAATGGCTGTGGCTGTCTCGCTCATGATGGACTCACTTTCCCGCTGTCTGGGGCAGGGTGCGCCGCAGACACACGAGGTTGGTGGAAGAAAAGCCGCAGGCGTGGTAAAAGGCCAAGGCCGGGATATTGCCCACGTCGGCCAGGAGCTGCAGGCGCGTGGCCCCCAGGCCCGTGCCCCAGGCCGCGATGCGCTCAAGCAGCGCCCGGCCGATGCCCTGGCCCCGGGCCTCGGGCCGCACCACCACGTCCTCCACCAGGAGCGCCGGGCCGCCCTGGGCCGTGGAGACCACCAGCTGGGCCGTGGCCATGCCGAGCACGGACTGCGCACCCTCGGCCACCAGCACCAGCCGGGGCTGGCCCGGCTTGAGCAGGAGTTCCAGCCCGGCCTTCTGGCGCGCCGCATCCACCGCGAAGTCCGTTTCCAGGGCGAAGAGCAGGCCCAGGAGTTCGACGAGGGAATCCAGATCCCCGGTGCGGGCTTCGCGGATGGTGCAGGCGGCAGGCATGTTCAGCTCCTTGGTCGTGGGTCGAACGGGCTAGGACAGCAGGTACTCGGCCGCAGGTTCGCCGGATTCCAGGCCGTCCAGAATGGCGTCGATGGCTTCTTCGCTGTTCACGCCCTTGAACCAGAGGTTGGCGGGCTGGATTACCAGGATGGGGCCGCGCTCGCACTGCTTGAGGCAGCCGGTGGTGGCCACCTGCACGTCCAGGCCGCGGTCCAGGATGCCCTCCTCCATGTATTGCAAGAGGCCGTCGGTCTGCTTGTGGCAGATGCCCTTGGGCTCCTTGCCCAGGCGGAAGCTCTGACA
>CAYMIP010000110.1:0-5497 GCA_964390575.1 uncultured Desulfocurvus sp.
TGCACATCGGCCTGTACGCCTTGCGCATGGCCACCCTGGAGCGCTTTGCCGCGCTGCCGCCGGGCAGGCTGGAGCAGACGGAGAAACTGGAGCAATTGCGCCTTCTGGAAAACGGCATCCCCCTGCACGTGGCCCTGACCAGCCACAGCTGCCACGGGGTGGACCGCCCGGAAGACGTTCAACGCATTGTCACAATCCTGCTGGAGCACGAGAAATGAAAGCGATTCTGGCCCTTGAGGACGGCGCCTGGTTTGAGGGGACCTCCTTCACCGGCCCCGGCGAGACCGGCGGCGAGGCCATCTTCAACACCGGCATGACCGGCTACCAGGAAATCCTGACCGACCCCTCCTACGTGGGCCAGATGGTCTGCATGACCTACCCGCTCATCGGCAACTACGGGGTCAACCCCAAGGACGTGGAGTCGCACAAGGTCGGCGTGGAGGCCTTCATCGTCAAGGAATGCTGCAAGGAGCCCAGCAACTGGCAGGCCACCCAGTCCCTGCCGGACTACCTGAGAGCGGCCGGGGTCATGGGCCTTGAGGGCATCGACACCCGCGCCCTGACCCGGCACCTGCGCATCCACGGCGCCATGCGCGGGGTCATCTCCACTGCCGAGCTCGACCCGGCCAAATTGTCCGCCCGGGCCAAGGGCCTGCCCAGCATGGAGGGCCAGAACCTGGCCGACAGGGTCAGCGCCAAGACCCCCTACCTGTGGACCGGCACAACCACCCAGGACGTGGACCTGGGCCAGGGTTTCGCCTGGTCCGGCAACGGCCCCAAGCTGGTGGTCTACGACTTCGGCGTGAAGTGGAACATCCTGCGCCTGCTCGCGGCCGAGGGCTTCGACCTGCTCGTGGTGCCCTCCAACTTCAGCCACGAGCAGGTGAGCGCGCTTAAGCCCGACGCCGTGTTCCTGTCCAACGGCCCCGGCGACCCGGCCGTGGTGACAAACGCCATCGAGGCCACCAAGGTCTTTGCGGACAAATATCCCGTGGCGGGCATCTGCCTGGGCCACCAGATCATGGGCCTGGCCCTGGGCGGCAGGACCTACAAGCTCAAGTTCGGCCACCACGGCTGCAACAACCCGGTCCTGGACGTGGAGTCCGGCAAGATCGAGATCTCCTCCCAGAACCACGGCTTCTGCGTGGACATCGACCACCTGCCTGAGCTCAAGGTCACCCACAGGAACCTGAACGACCAGACCCTGGAAGGCTTCGCCCACCGCGACAAGCCGCTCATCGCCATCCAGTTCCACCCCGAGGCCGCGCCAGGACCGCACGACAGCGCCTATTTCTTCCGGCGCTTCCGCGACCTGGTGCGCTCATCCACAGGCCAGTAGCGAGACGGGAAGCACCCCTCTTCAACCACGAGGAGCAGCAGCATGTCCGGGGAACTCACCAAGGCCCGCCAGAGGCTCACGAGCATCGGCTCCAGCCTCAAGCAGGGCAAGTACATGGCTGCGGCCCAGGCCTTGAATGACGCCATCGTCATCATGCTCTCCGCCCAGCTCATGAAAAACGAGCGCGAAGAGTTCACCACCATGCTCGCCGACGCCGTCTACTTCCTGAACAACAACAAGGAGCTGCGGAAAGTCTTCCCCCTGGTGCTGAACTACGTCCCGGGCGAAGAAAAGAAGCTCCTGGAACAGATTTTCGAGATGCGCAAAGTTCTGCAGGACGACGTCAACGAGGGGGCCCAGAAGGACCTCGCGGCCCTGGAGACCAACAGGCAGGCGGAGCTGGAGCGCGGCCAGAAGCACCTGGAGCAGCAGGAGTTCGACCAGGCCAGGCAGGTCTTCGACAGGCTCACCGCCGAGTACGCGGGCGACGCCGAACTCAAGGCCGAGGTGGCCGAACGCTACCAGAGGGCCGGCCTGAACGAGGAGGCCGTGGGCTACCTGAGCGCGGCCATCACCGAGTCCCCCAACTCCCTGCACCTGTACAACCGCATCGGCATCGTGCTGCGCAAGATGCAGGACTTCCAGAGCGCCGAGAACTACTACAAGAAGGCCCTGGAGCTCACCCAGGCCGACGAATACCTCTTCTTCAACCTGGGGCGGCTGTACTTCGACTGGCAGCGCTGGGACAAGACGGCCGAGGCCGCGCAGAGCGCCATCGGCCTGAACCCCGAGTTCCAGGAGGCCAAGAAGCTTCTGGCCTACGCCCAGAAGAAGATGGCCGGGGCCTAAGCCCGCCTCCCAATCTCCCGGCGAGGAGGCCTCCATGCGCCGCGCCCGCCCCACTCCTGGCATTCTCGGCCCTGGCGCCCTCGGCTCTGGCATCCTCGACAATGGCGCCCTCGAGACCGACATCCTCGTGCTGGGCGCGGGCCTGGCAGGCTTGCGCGCCGCCATCGCCGCCCGCGAGGCCGCGCCAACCCTGCGCGTGACCCTGGTGAGCCCGCACGCGCGCGCCTCCGGCTCCTCCTTCGCCAACCGCAACAATGCCCTGGGCATGCAGGCGCCCCGGCCCGGCCCCCTCGGCGACAGCGACGCCTTCGTGGCCGAGGCCCTGCGGCTGGCCGCCCCGGGTCTGGCCGTGCGCGCCCTTGTCCAGGCCCTGGCCCAGGACGCCCCGGCCCGCCTGAACAACCTGCTGGACCTGAACCTCAGCTTCCGCCGCGAGCCGGACAGGGGCCTCCGGCTCTTTCCCGGCTGCTTCAGCGCCGCTCCGCGCGCCGTGGTCTTCGACGGCCTGGGGCAGGCTCACGCTGCGTTCCTGGCCCAGGCCCGCGCCAAGGGCGTGGAGCTGCTCTGCGGCTTCGAGGCCCTGGAGTTCACACAGGCGGAGCCTGGCGGCCGGGTTGTCGGCGCGCTGCTCCGCGCCCTGCGCGGCGGCCCGGCTGGCAGAGCAACCCTCGCTGTGCGCGCCCGCGCCGTGATCGCGGCCCTGGGCGGCCCGACCCCGCTCTTTGCCCGGCGCATCTGCGGGCCCGGCGGCTCGGGCCTGTCCTATGGCCTGCTGGCCAGCGTTGGGGCGCGGCTGGTCAACACCGGCTTTCTGCAATGGTTCTGGGTGGAGGCCAGGAGCCTGGACTTCGTGAACCCCGGCGAACTGGTCTGGCCTTCGCTGCTGGCCCACTTGGCGGAAGCCCGCCGCCAGCACTGTCCCACGGCCTACGGCCTGCCCGACGCGGCCCTGGACCTGGACCTGCTCTCCCGGCAGGGGCCGGACGGGATCGTGCGCGCGGAACACCCGCAGCGCGGCCAGCTCGACCTGGTCCTGGCCGCCCAGGCGGGCAACGGCGGCGCGCTCATTGATGTTCAGGGCCGCACCAGCGTGGCCGGGCTGTATGCCTGCGGGGAATGCGCCTCGGGCATGCACGGGGCCAACCGTCTGGGCGGCGGCATGGTCTTGGCGGCTTTGGTTTTCGGCGCGCGCGCAGGAACAACTGCGGCTGAGGAAGCGGGGAGCATGCCCCCTGGCGGCGGGGAGCGCGGGGCAGGGCCGGACAGGGATGCGGAATCAAGACAAGAAGCCCCGAAGGGGATGCTGCGCTGGCTCAGACGGGGCATGCAGCGTTTTGGAACGCCGGGCCAGGCCCAGGCGGATGGCGCGGCCCGGCAAGCCTTTGCGGCGCGCCTTGAGGCCATTGCGGGCAATGCGCGGAGCGGACGCCGGAACCGCCTGCTGGCCCGCTCCGGCCTGGCGGTGCTGAGCGCCAGCCCGCCTGAAACAGGAGCCCAGCCCGCCTGAAACGGAAGTCCAGACTTGTGAACCGGGGCGCTCAGGCCTCGACGCGCTGCCCCCAGGCCAGCTCGTAGGCCGAGCCGCCGCGCTCCATGATATCTTCCGCAGCCACGGGCACCAGCATGGCCAGACAGCGCCGCTCGCGCCAGCGCCTGCGGATGTCCGTGGAGCTCACCTCCAGGGTGGGCATGTCCACGCAGGCCAGGCTCGTGCCCGAGGCAAAGCGCAGCCGACCAGGGCCAAGGCGCTCGGTGCCGGGCCAGTTGGCCTCGGCAAAAGCCGCCACGTCCTCGCTGTCCACGCCCGGGCGCAGCACCACGGCCAGGCAGGCCAGGTGCGGAATCTCCAGTCCCCGGTTCCAGTCCGGCAGGACCAGGAAGGACTCGCTGCCCAGGATGAAATGGAGCTCGTCGCCGGGCGACTTCTCGTGCAGGGCGGTGAGGGTGTCCACAGTATAGGAGGGGCCGGGCCGGGCACCCTCGAGCCCGCTGGCCGAGAGGCCGGACACGCCGTGCACGGCCATCTCCACCAGGCGCAGGCGGTGGGCGAAGGGCAGCATGCCCTCAGAGGTCTTGTGCGGGGGCTCGCCCGCAGGCATGAGCAGCACGCGCTCCAGGCCCACGGCCTCTCTCGCCTCCACGGCCATGCGCATGTGCCCGGCGTGAATGGGGTTGAAGCTGCCCCCCAGGATTCCAATCTTGGCCATGATGCTTGCGTTTCCTTTTGTCTGGCTGCCCGCACTTCGCATCTGGAACCCACCGGCCGGGCCTGACGCCGGGGGGTTCGGAACTCCTGTCTTCCTGCGCCCTGCTGGCGCGCTATTGGCGGATCTGGCCCTGGCCCAGGACCACGAACTTGGCGCTGGTGAGTTCGCGCACGCCCATGGGGCCATAGGCGTGGAGCTTGGTGGTGGAGATGCCGACCTCGGCCCCCAGGCCCAGCTCGCCGCCGTCGTTCAGGCGCGTGCTCGCGTTCACCGCCACCATGCTCGCGTCGGCCTCGCGGGTGAAGCGCATGGCGTTCACGTGGCTCTCGGTGAGGATGGCCTCGGTGTGGTTCGAGCCATGCTGGGCGATGTGCTCCAGGGCCTCGTCCAGGTCCGCCACCACCTTCACGGCCAGGGTCAGGTTCAGGAACTCACAGCCCCAGTCGGCCTTGGTGGCGGCTATCGCCTTTTCGCCCATGAGCGGCCCCAGCAGCGCCAACGAGGCCTTGCAGCAGCGGAACTGCACCCCGGCCGGGCCGAGCTTCTTGGCGACCTTGGGCAGCAGCTTCCTGGCCACGGACTGGTGCACCAGCAGGCATTCCAGCGCGTTGCAGGTGCCGGGGCGCTGGACCTTGGCGTTGTGAATGATGACCACGGCGCGGTCCAGGTCGGCGCTCTGGTCCACAAAGGTGTGGCAGACGCCCTTGTAGTGCTTGAGCACGGGCATGGAGGCCTGCTCCACCACGGCGCGGATGAGACCCTCGCCGCCGCGCGGGATGACCACGTCGATGTACTCGTCCAGCTTGAGCAGCGCGCTGACTGCCTCGCGGTCCGTGGTGGGCGGCACCTGCACGCAGCCCTTGGGCAGCCCGGCGGCTTCAAGGGCCTCGTGGATGACCTTGGCCAGGGCCTTGATGGAGTGGAAGGCTTCCGACCCGCCGCGCAAGATAGCCGCGTTGCCGCTCTTGATGCACAAGACGGCGGCATCCACGGCGGCGTTGGGCCGGGACTCGAAAATCATGGCCACCACGCCCAGGGGCACGCGCATGCGGCCCACGAGCATGCCGTTGGGCCGCTTCTTCATGGACTCGATCTCGCCCAC
>CAYMIP010000111.1:0-5380 GCA_964390575.1 uncultured Desulfocurvus sp.
CAAGGCCGGGCAAGAATAAGCGTCGCCGTGCGCAAATGTAAGTGTCGCGTTACACCCCGGCCTGCCTGTTCAACGCAGCCTGAGCAGAGCCTCCCGGACAGAAGAAAGCCCCGTCTCGGCATCTGCCGGGGCGGGGCCTTGTCTTTTCTGGAGCCAGCGCGCGGAATCGAACCGCGGACCTGCTGATTACGAATCAGCTGCTCTGCCAGCTGAGCTACGCTGGCCGACTCGCGTCGGGCCTTGATATATAAGCCTTGCAGGCTGGTCAAGGGCAAAAACCAGCCACCCAAAATCTCCCCCAAAACGACCCCGGCCGGATGCGTTACGCATCCGGCGAACATCCGGTGAACATCCGGCTGGGCACGGGTCAAGGGGTTTGTGCGTCAATCGAGCCTAAGGCCGCGCCTGTGCTCCCAGATGGGGATCATGGGCAGCAGCTCGTCCGGCTCCTTCAGCCCGGACACGATGAGCAGTCCCTGGGCCTCGATCATGTCGCGCCGGGTCTCGCGGCTGCGGTCCAGCAGCGGCTGCGCGCGCAATTCCGCGCCAACGGCGGCGATAGTGCAGGGCACCAGCTTCTCCCAGCCGGGCTGGGCCAGGGGCGGCATGGTCAGCGGGCGGGCCAGGATGGGGCCGGGGATGGGCACGGTGCGCCCGCGCAGCCAGCACACGGCCGGGAGCACCAGGGCGTGCATCAGGGCGAACACGGCCCAGGGCGTGCCCGGCAAGGCGAACAGGATGGTGCGCCCGCGCACTGCGGCGAAGAAGCTCTTGCCTGGGGTCAGCGTCACGCCATTGAACAGGGGCGTGAATCCGGCCAGTGCGGCGGCCTTGAGGATGAAGTCGCGCTGCCCAGGGCCGGTGCCGCCGGTGGTCAGGATGCAGTCGCAGTCCAGGGCCTGGGTCAGGCGAGCGGCGATGCGCCCCAGGTCATTGGCGCAGACCTCGGCCTGGACCGAATCCAGGCCGCGCAGGCGCAGCAGCCCGGCCGAAAGGAGCAGGTTGTCGGCCGGCATGCGGCCAGCAACGCCGCCGCCATCCTCGCCATCATTCTCGCCATCATTCTTGTCGCCATCCTCGCCGCCATTCTTGCCACCAAGGGGGGCCAGCTCATTGCCCAGGGCCAGAACCAGGGTCTTGGGCGGCAGGTGGGCCTCGGCCTGCATGACCCCGGAGACGGCAAGGGCAGCGAGAACCGCCGGGGTGAAGTCGTGGCCGCGCCGGGCGATGCGCATCCCGGCCTTGAGATCCCCCCCGGCAGGGCGGATGTGCTCGCCAGGCTGGAACTCGCGCGTCAGAACCAGCCTGCCGGCGCGGACCTGGGCGAGCTCTGAGGGCACGGCGCAGTCCGCGCCAGCGGGGATCTGACCGCCGGTGAGGATCACGGCGGCCTGACCAGGGAGCAACGCTGCCGGGGCGGTTGTGCTGGGGCGGATTTCTCCGGCTATGTCAAAGCTGACAGGAGACTCTGGCGATGCGCCGAGGGTCGCCTGGCTGTCCAGGGCGTATCCGTCCATGGAGGATATGGGCAGGGGGGGGCTGGCGTGGGCGGCAAAGAGATCGCGCGCGCAGACCAGGCCCAGAGCCTCGGTAACGTGCACGGTCTGGGTCAGGGGCGGGTGCGCCTGGACGTGGTGGCGGATGTGCTCCAGGGCCAGGTCGCGGGAGATGCGCTGGTCGCTCACGGTGCCTCCTGGGGCGTAGGAAGGGTCCGGGCGGTCTGCCGCAGCAGGGCCAGTTCCTCCGGGGTGTTGGCGTTGCGGAAGGAGACGAGCTCGGGGTCGGCCCGCAGCAGGGCCTCCACAGGCAGGGGCGAGACCCGCACCCGGTCGAAAAAGCGGATGATCTTGTGGTCTTCCCGGTCGAGCTGGGCCTCGATGTGCGGCAGGCAGCGGCGGGAATACAGGGCGCAGAGCGGCTCGAAATACCCGTCGGGCTTCCTGGGCAGCACCACGTCATCCTCGGGCCGCAGGTGGCCCAAGAGGGCGTCGAGCAGCGCTGGGCGAAGCAGCGGCGTGTCGCAGGCGGTGATGAAGACGTGCTCCGTGCGGGCGCTCACCAGGGCCGTGTGGATGCCGGTGAGGGAGCTGCGGCCCGGGCGGGCGTCGAGCACCAGCCGCCACGGCGCGGCCTGTTGCAGGGGCAGGAACGCCTCGGGCTCCTTGGCCACCAGCAGCATCTCCACGAAGCGGCCGGAAAGCGTCGTGAGAAGCGTGTCCAGAATGGTCTGCCCGCCCACATCGAGCAGGGCTTTGACTGCGCCCCCCATGCGTTTGGCCGCGCCCCCGGCGAGGATGGCGGCGGTGCAGGGCAGGGCGGAAGCATCGGGTTCGGCACGGTGCATCCTGGGAATATAGGCTGATATTGATTTCCGGGCAACCAGGATTGCACGCATTTGTCCGGGAAAGATGCTCCGTAAGCGGCTCATGCCCCTTGAGGGGCGGGCGCGGACTGTGTATTCACACAGACAGACAACCCGCCCCGTACGTCCCGACCTTGGAGAGACATTTGGACCAGCGCGCCCTGCATGCCTTTTTCGCTCCGCGCACCGTGGCCGTCATCGGGGCTTCGGCCACGCCCGGCAAGATCGGGCACAGCGTGGTTGCAAACATGCTGGCCGCAGGGTTCAAGGGCCGCCTCTTTCCCGTCAACCCCAAGGGCGGGACCATCGAAGGGCTGAGCGTGGCGCGCGGGGTGTCCGAACTGCCGGGCGGCATCGACCTGGCTGTGTTCGCCGTGCCGCGCGAGAATGTGCTCCCGGCCCTGGAGGAGCTGGCCGCCAAGGGCCTCAAGTCGGCCATCGTCATCAGCGCCGGCTTCCGCGAGGTGGGCCGCGAGGGCTATGACCTGGAGCAGAAGCTGGCCGAGCTGGCGCGTAGCCACGGCATCGCCCTGCTGGGCCCGAACTGCCTGGGCATGATGAACACGGCCCTGGGCATCAACGCCTCATTTTCCGCCACCCAGCCCCTGCCGGGCGACCTGGCCTTCTGCTCACAGTCCGGCGCCCTGTGCGTGGCCATCCTGGACTGGGCCAGGGGCGAGAACATCGGCTTCTCCAAGTTTGTGAGCCTGGGCAACAAGGCCGTGCTGAACGAGACGCACATCCTGCGTTATCTGGGCGCAGACCCGGCCTCCAAGGTCATCCTGGGCTACATCGAGAACGTGGAGAACGGCGAGGAGTTCTTGCGCACGGCCAGGCAGGTCTGCCGCAGCAAGCCCGTGATCATGCTCAAGGCCGGGTCCACGGCCGCCGGGGCCAAGGCCGCCAGCTCCCACACCGGGGCCATCGCCGGGTCGGACAAGGCCTACGAGACCGCCTTCCGGCAGTCCGGCGTGGTGCGCGCCAAGGATGTGGAGTCCCTGTTCTGCCTGGCCGAGGCCTTCGCCAACCTTCCCCTGCCCAAGGGCCCCAACGTGGCCATTGTGACCAATTCCGGCGGGCCGGGCATCCTGGCGGCCGACGCCTGCGAAAAGACCCGTCTGCACATGGCCCGGCTCTCGCCCGAGACCATCCAGCGCCTCCAGGTCCTGTTGCCGTCCTATGCCTCGGTGTACAACCCCGTGGACATCATCGGCGACGCCAACGCCGAGCGCTACCGCAAGGCCCTGGACATCGTGCTGGACGATCCGCTGGTGCACGCCGTGCTCCTGCTGCTCACGCCCACGGCCACGGTGGAGGTCGAGGCCACGGCCACGGCGGTGGTGCACCTGGCCCGGCGCTCGGAAAAGCCCGTTGTGGCCTGCCTCATGGGCCGCACCCACGTGCAGGAGGGCAGGCGCATCCTGCGCGCAGCCGGGCTGCCGTGCTACGCCTTCCCGGAACCGGCCATGCGCAGCATCGAGGCCATGTACACCTACGCCCTGTGGAAGCAAAAGCCCGTGCCGGTGTACGAGTCCCCGCAGCGCGACATTGACGCGGCGGGCCGGGTCATTGCCGAGGCGCTGGCGCGCGGCCAGAGCGAGATCGTGGAGTTTCAGGGCCGGGACGTGCTGGCCGCCTACAATCTGCCCACGCCCAGGACCATGCTTGCCCGCAGCAGCATTGATGCCGTGCGCGCCGCCCTGGACATGGGTGGGCCGGTGGCCCTCAAGATCGCCTCGCCGCAGATCTCGCACAAGACCGATGTGCGCGGGGTGGCGCTCAATCTCTCCGGCGAAAGCGCCGTGCGCCAGGCCTTCTGGGACATCACCAGCCGCGCCCAGCGCCTCAGGCCCGACGCGTACATCGCCGGGTGCCTGGTGCAGGAGATGGCCCCGCAGGGCGCGCAGGAGGTTATCTGCGGCTTCAAGCGCGACGAGCAGTTCGGCCCGCTGCTCATGTTCGGCCTGGGCGGCATTCATGTCGAGATACTGAAAGATGTGGCTTTTCACCTGAACCCCTTGAGTCGCGACGATGCTTTTGGCATGATCAGGTCGATCCGTTCGTACATGCTGCTCAAGGGAGTGCGCGGAACGCCCAGCGTGGATTTCAACGCCCTGGCGGACGTGCTCCTGGCCTTGTCCGCCCTGGCCCAGGATTTTCCGCAAGTGTACGAGGCGGAGTTCAACCCTGTTCTGGTGAACCATGAACGGGCGCTGGTCGCGGACATGCGCATGACCCTGCGCGCGTAAGGTCTATGGCGAGAGAGGAGGAGACAATGGTCGGCGTGTATATCGGCTCCACTTCGGGGTATTCCGGAAAAAACCTCATTGCCATGTCGCTCGGCCTGCGCTTCAAGAAGGAAGGGCTGCGCGTGGGCTACATGAAGCCCGTGGGCGCGGTGCCGCGCAAGGAAAACGGCCAGCCCGGCGATGAGGACGCCTTCTTTCTGCAGGAAGTTCTGGGCCTGCGCCAGGACCCTTCCCTGGTCACGCCCGTGGTGGTCAACCGCGAGTTCACGGTGCGCGCCTTCAGCGAGGACATCGGCGACCTCATGCCCGGCATTGTCTCGGCCTACGCGGAGCTGTCGCGCGACAAGGACGTCATGATCATCGCCGGGTCCGGCAATCTGCTGGGCTCCGGCACCTATTGCGGCCTGGACGGGGTCAACGTGTCCCGGGCGCTTCAGGCCAAGGCCGTTCTCATCGACCGCTACCAGAACGAGCTGAGGTACGACTATGTGCTGCGCTGCAAGGAAATCCTGGGCGATGACCTGGCCGGGGTCATCTTAAACGACATTCCGGACCACTACCGGTCTGAGGTGGACGAGCTCATCGCGCCCTTTTTCAAGCGCAAGGGCGTGGACGTGCTGGGCGTCATCGCCTCGGACCCCATCATGAGCGCCATCAAGGTCAGCGACCTGGCTGAGCGTCTGGGCGGGAAGATCATCTCCGCGCACCACAAGGCCGACCGCGTGGTGGAGAACTTCCTCATCGGCACCATGCAGGTGGAGAACTTCCT
>CAYMIP010000112.1:0-5250 GCA_964390575.1 uncultured Desulfocurvus sp.
AGGCCTGCATCATCATGAAGGTGTTGCCCAGCTCCAGCAGCACCTTGGGGTCGTTCGGGTTCTGCTCCATCTGGCGCATGAGGTCGCGCAGGTGCTCCATGTCAACACCCGTCATGCCCCCCATGGGTCCGCCCTTGCCCATGCCCTCGCCCGCGTGTTCCGGCTTGATCTCCACCACCAGGCCAGATCCCTGCATGCGGTAGACGAAGGAGCCCACGAATATGGCCAGCAGGGCCGCCAGCAGAACCACCAAGGCCAGCTTCTGACCAGGGCGCAAGGGGTCTGATTTCTTAGTCATTGCGGTCACGCAGCATCTCCATCTCAAGTTGTTGCAGGCGCCTGTCCACAGCCCGGCCGCGCAGGGCCAGCCAGGCCCCATACGCCGCCAGGGCGATCCACACGGCGGCATTGGCCGCCACAAGATATCCGTTGCCCCCACTAAACATAGGCTAGCCCTCCCGGCCTTGCAGCAGCAGGGCCTGGGCGCGCTCCTCGGCCCGGCCCACGCCATAGCGGGCCAGAAGCAGCGTAAGCCACAGGAGCCCAAAGGCCGCCAGATTCACCAGCACCGTGTGCCACATCTCCGGCTCCAGCCCGCCGCCCTGGCTGGCCAGCACCGCCGGGTGCACGCTGCGCCAGATGCGCGCGGAGTAGAACACCAGCGGCACGTCGAGAAAGGCCACCACGCCCAGCACGGCCGAGACCATGGCCCGGCGCTCGCCGCCCATGCCCCCGCCGTTTGCTCCGCGCAGCACCAGGTAGCCTGCATACACGAACCACATGATCAGCGTGGTGGTGAGCCGGGGGTCCCAGGTCCACCAGACGTTCCAGGCCGCCCGGCCCCAGATGGAGCCCGAGACCAGTGCCAGGCCGCTCAAGAGCACGCCAAGCTCCGCCGCAGCGCCGGCCAGGATGTCCGAGGCTGCGCTCCGGGTCAGGAGGTGGCGGATGCTGGCCACAAAGACCACGAAAAAGCTCGCCAGCGCCCACCAGGCCAGCGGCATGTGGATGTAGAAGATCTTCTGCACCAGGCCCATGCTCTCTTCAATGGGCGCATAGGCCCAGATGAACCACTGGCCCACGCAGAGGGCGGCCACGGACAGGGCGGCAAGTATTCGAATGCTTGGCATGATCACACTCCAAAAGCGGCCACAGCCGCTACTCCTCGCCCGTGTACAGAAACGGGAACAAAAACGCGCCCGCAGCGGTGAACACGGCGTCAAAGGCCACGATGATGCCCGCCCACAGGTTCTGGTCCGCCGCCGCCTCCCCGGAAAAAATCCCGGCGAAAAGACGGATGCCGCCCAAAAGCACCGGCAAGAGCAGCGGGAACAAAATCACCGAGAACAGCGACTCCCGCGCGCCCTGGCCCTGCGCCAGCGCGCCCAAGAGCGCGCCCAGGGCGGCCAGGCCCCAGTCCACGCCGATGAGTGCCAGGATGAGCACGCCCCAGGAGCCCTTCACGTCCTGGCCCAGGAACACCGCCGCCGCAGGCAGAAACACGGCCTGGGACAAGAGCAGCAGCGCGAACCCGGCCAGGCCCTTGCCCAGCCACACCGAATGCTCCGGCAGCGGAGACGACAAGAGCCCCAGGCGGCAGCCCTGGGTCTCCTCCAGGCTGAACAGGTCGTTGAACACCAGCACCAGCCCGAAGGCCGAGGCCAGCCAAAAGATGGCCGCCGCAGCCTGGGCCGAGACCAGCTCGCCCGTGGGCCGGGACAGGGAGAAAAGAAAAATGAGAAGCAGGCCCAGGAGCATGGCCTGAACCAGGCCCTGGCCGCCGCCCGCCGACAGGCGCAGGTCCTTGGCCGCGATGAACCCGGCGCGCCTCAGCACGACAGCCCCCCGGCCCCGTCGAAGCGGAAGCCGCTGGCCGGGCCGAAATAGGCCGCGCCCGCGTCCTTGAGAAAGAGCACCTTCTCGGCATGGGGCAGATCCGCCGCCAGGTGGTGGCTGACCCAGACCACGCCCGCGCCCGCGCATTTCAGGGTTTCTATCTCGCGGCGCAAAAGCTCCTGGGAGGCCGGGTCCAGGCCGGTGCCCGGCTCGTCCAGAAAGACCAGCTTGGGGTGTATCAGGAACACCCGGGCCAGGTTCAGGCGCTGGGCCATGCCGCGCGAAAAGGTGCCTGCGGGCTCGTCAATGACACGGGAAAGGCCCACGCGCGCAAGCACCGCCTCCAGCTCTTCACGCACCGGCGCAAGCCCGTACATGCGGCCCCAGAAGATCAGGTTGGCGCAAGCCGAGAGGCGCGGATAGAGGAAGGTGGCGTGCCCCAGGTAGGCGAGGTGCTCGGGCGGCACGCGCAGGTCGATCTCGCCGGCCGAGGGACGGCAGAGTCCAGCCATGATCTTGAGCAGGGTGGTCTTGCCCGCGCCGTTGCCGCCCACCACGAGCAGCGCCTCCCCGGCCTGAATCTGGGCCGACACATCGCGCAGCACCAGGCGTGAGCCGAAGAACTTGCCCACGCGGCGGATCTCGGCCCGCAGTACGGGGGAAGCCTGGGTGCAGATGCTCGCGCTCACGCGGGCTACTCCCGCTCCCGGCCCTTGCGCCAGCGCAGGATGAACAGCGGGGCCAGGCTCAGGATGGTGCCGCCGATCCAGATCCAGTTCACCAGGGGGTTGATGTTGACCTTGAGCGAGGCGCCGCCGCCTTCGGTCACGCCCAGGAGCACGGCGAAGATTTCATCGCCCAGGCCGGGCAGCACCGCCACCTCGGCAAAGGGCTGGTCAAAGCCCCGGTACAGCCGCCGCTCGGGAATCACGGTGCCGATGAGCGTGCCGCCCTTCTTGATCTCCAGTTCGGCGATGAGCTGGGCCATGCTCTTGGAGCTTTTCTCGTGCAGCTCCTTCAGGGTCACGGTGTAGCCGCCCACCTCAAAGGACTGGCCCACGTTCAGCTCGCGCTCCGCGCTCTGCTGGTACGGGCCGCTGAAGGCCACGCCCAGGATCATGAGGCCCAGGCCCAGGTGGATGGCATAGGCCCCCAGGGACTGGCGGGTGCGGACCTCGGGCAAAAGCCCCACGGCCAGAAGGGCCGAGGTCATGCAGGACACCGCGCCCGCCGCGCCGAGGAGCGCCAGGGGCAAGCGGTAGCCCAGGGCCATGAAAACGCCTGCGGAGATGACAAAAGCGGCCCCGGCGGCCAGGAGGCCACGCTTGTCGCGCACGCCCTCCTTCCAGCCGAGCCACGGGCAGATGGAGAACAAAAGCGCCAGAAAAACGAAGAGCGGCAGGCAGACTCGGTTGTAAAAATGGGCGTCCAGGCCCACGGGCTTGGAGCTCCAGAGCTTGCTGAGGACCGGCCACATGGTGCCCAGGCCGACCACGAAACCCAGGGCCAGCAGGGTCCAGGCGGCGATGACGAGCAGGCCCTCGCGGCTGGCCAGCCCTCCCAGGCTGCGCTGCCCGTCCGTCTGGGCGCTGGCCGCGGCCAGGACCGAGAGGGCCGTGAGGAACAGGATGAAGCTCAGGAGCGGCATGGCCACCCCGCCCTCGCCAAAGGCGTGCAGGGACTCCACCACGCCGCTGCGCACGAGGTAGGTGCCGAACACGCAGAGCACGAAGGTCAGGGCCATGATCAGGATGTTGCTCTTGACCAGGGTGTTTCTGCGCGCGCCCACGATGGCCGTGTGCAAAAACGCCGTGCCCGTGCACCAGGGGATGAGCGAGGCGTTTTCCACCGGGTCCCAGGCCCAGTAGCCGCCCCAGCCCAGCTCCATGTACGACCACCAGGCTCCCAGGATGATGCCCGAGGTCAAAAAGACCCAGGCCATGATGCTCCAGTTGCGCGTGGCGCGGATCCAGGCCGAGGATTCGCCTGCGAAGGCCCCGGCGATGGCCGCGCAGCCAGGGATGACGTACACGGCGTAGCCCAGCAGCAAGAGCGGCGGGTGGAAGATCATGCCGGGGTTGCGCAACAGCGGGTTCAGGCCCTTGCCGTCGGGCGGGGCGGGCACGGCCTGCACAAAGGGGTTCACCCAGCAGGTGAGCATGAGCAGGAAGAAGCCCTGGACCACGAAGAACACGATCCAGAACCAGGCCCGGGTGCGCTCGGACAAAGCCTTGTAGCCCGGCGTGAACACGAAGATGGCCGCCGAGAGCGCCATGACCAGCTCCCAGAACAACAGCGAGCCCTCGCTGCCGGCCCAGAACCCGGTGAGCACGTAGGCCAGCTCAAGGGTATTGTCCACGTGGCTCATGACATATAAAAAACTGTAATTCCGCGTGACAAGCGCCCAGAGCAGGATGCCTGAGGCGAAAAGCAGCAGCGCGGTGACGGCCCACTGGCCGCGCTCGGAAAACACGAGGCGCTCCTGGCGTCCGGCCAGGAAGGCGGCGGCTGTCCAGCCCCCCAGAAACAGGGTGCCGATGAGGGCGAAAAGCATGGTGATGTAGGCGGTCATGTGCATGGCGCGATGCTCCGGTGGAGGGTGCTAGAGGACGACGCGCGAGGAGGAGGCTCCCGCAGCCCGCCTAGCCCCTGTTCTGCTTCTGGTACTTGGAGGGGCACTTGGTGATGAGCGTGCTGGCCTGAAAGATTCCGCTGGCCGTGTCCAGGCCGCCCTCGATGATGACCTCGGCCCCGGCCTTGAAGGTGTCGGGCACCGCGCCGCGATAGCTCACGCGCAAGGTCTTGCTGGGGGCTTCCTTGTCCAGGAGCACGAAGCTCACGCCTGGGCCGGGCTGCACGGGCTCGATGCCCTCTGCGGCCACGTTGCCGAACAGGCGGGCCTGCTTGAGCTGGCCTGCTTCGGCGGTCAGGGCCTCGCCCACATTGAGGAAGTAGACGCTGTCCTTGGTTACGCCAGAGGCGACGAGGTAGCCCACGCCACCCAGGAACAGCACCAGGGCTGCGATATAAATGCCTTTTCCACCTTTAGTGGCCATGTTCTTCCTGCTTCTGTGCGTTGTTGGCTCTTCACTTCCGGACAACGGCCAGAGCCTATTACCCGTTACGCCTGCGATTGTCCACCCGCAGCGCCGCCCCGCCCGCCGGGCACCAGCTCGCTGCGGCGCAGCCGCGCCAGCTCGCGCATGTCCACCACCTGGTCGGTCTCGTCCACTATCTCGCTGCCGAGCATCTCCTCGAGCACGTCCTCCAGGCTCACCACCCCGGCCAGGCCGCCGTATTCATCGAGCACCACGAACAGGTGCATGCGGCTCTCCAGAAACTTGCGCAGCAGGCGGTCGAGCGTCAGGTTCTCCAGCACGAAGCGCACCGGCCGCATGAGGTCGCCCAGGCGCA
>CAYMIP010000113.1:0-5206 GCA_964390575.1 uncultured Desulfocurvus sp.
CGACAAGGGCGCGCAGTTCGAGAGCATGATCGGCGACCTGCAGAACGTGCTCTTTGACAAGGGCCTGGACCAGAACATGGAGTATGAGGCCGACGCCACGGCCATGGAGACCGCCTACCGCACGGGCTACAATCCGGCGGGCATCATGGAGACGCTGCAATCCTTGCAGAGGCTGGAGGCCAGCTCCACCAAGAAGGGCTCCTGGTTCTCCACCCACCCGCCGCTGTCCTCGCGCATCGCCAGGAACCAGGCCCAGCTGAAGAAGTACCCGGACGCAGGCAGCCTGGCCGTTTTGCCCGACCGCTACAAGTCCCAGACCCACTAGGGGGGGCGCTTCCGCCACGCCACGGGCGGGGGCCAGACGGCCTCCGCCCCTTCTTATGCGCGCGCCCGCAGGCGCACAACCGCAAGCCTCCCCCTAAAGAGAGCGGCTCCGCAGGCCGATAAGAGAGGTGACAACGCCTGTAACGTCATCCGGAGAGTCCCCCATGTCGAAGAAACTGCTCCACGCCACGGGATTCGGCAGGATCCACCAGCTCATCACCGAGGGCCGCGACGACGAGGCCAGGGAACTGCTCAAGGCCCTGCAAAGCGAGTACATCGCCCTGGTTGAGGAGAACGAGGCCCTGAAACACCAGATGATCGAGGTGGCCCAGGTGCTGGACATGGCCGAGTGCATGGAGTTCGACGGCCAGAAGTACTGGCTCACGGACGACCTGCGCCACAAGGGGCCATACTGCCAGCTGTGCTACGACCGCGACGGGCTGCTCATGCGCCTGCAAAAACAGCAGCGCCACTGGAAATGCCAGAGCTGCGGCAACCTGTTCGTGGACGCCAAAGTCCTGAAGGAAAACGCCGCCGCCAAGCGCAGCTTCCCCGTGGCCGTGCCCAGGCCGCCCATCCAGCTGTTCAAATAGTCCGGGAACCCGAAAAACAAGAGGGGCCACAGAGTGATCTGCGGCCCCTTTGCTGTGCTGTGACGAGCAAGACTTAGCGCTTGGAGCGCAGCACCACGTCCCGCCACCAGAACTCGCGCAGTCTCCCGTCGTCGTAAAAACGCGCCACGCAGTAGGCCAGACCGCCCTGGTCCATGCCCGGCAGCAGCACTTCGAGCTGCAGGTCCTCGTTCTTGCGGCGCTCGGCCTTCCAGATTTCGCGCACAATCTTGCGCAGGGCCTCGGGCGCTGGCGGGGCGGGCACGTCGATGCGCACCCGCAGCACCACCGGGGCCAGGGGCCGCTGGTGGTCCGTGTGGCGCTCCACCACGGCATAGCCCACGGCGTCGTCCTCCCCGGCGGCGGGCTTCGGCGCAGGTTTTGCCGACTGGGCGGGCCGGGCCGGGGCCTCCTTGGCCGCCGGGGCCGGTTCCGGCAGGGGCTGCCCGGCGTAGTCCTTCTCGGGCACCAGATACTTGTCGCGGCCAAAGCCCCAGGCTTTGGCCAGGTCGCGCCCCTTCTCGTCCGGATCGAACACCGCGAACCAGCCGTCCTCCTGGAAATCCACGCGCACGCGCTGCCCGGCCTTGAGCAGGCGCACAAAGGCCGCGTCCTTGTCGCGCCCAGCGCGCACGGCCATCTGGCGGTCGGCCACGCGGATTTCTCCGAATTCCTGGGGTTTCTTGAACTCTTTTTTCCGGCCCTTGGCGGACGTGTCGGGCTTCTCGGCGCCCACGGCCATCTGCCGGACAACCTCGTCCTTGGCGCCGGAGCGCAACTCGGCCTTGGCGCCGGAACGCAGCTCAGCCAGGCGCACGTAGCCCTGGGCGCGCATCTCGGAGCGCACCGTCTCCGCCGGGTCGAACACCGCTGCCCAGCCGTTCTCCTCAAAATCCACGCGCACCTTCTGACCAGCCTTGAGCACGCGCACCTGCAGCGCGCCATCCGCCGGGTTCTCGCGCACAACAACCTTGCCGCTCACGCTGTACACCCGGCCCCAGCCGGGCTCCTTGGCCAGACCGGCAACAGCGTGCGCCAAGAGGCACAGGGCGAGGGCGATGCAGAAGGTGATGCTGCGCATGGCTATTTGCTGCGTCCGTCGAGTTCGCGCACCAGGCGGTCGGTCAGGTCCACAGTGGCCTTGTCCACATAGCCCACGGCCGCCGGGTCGGTGAAGATGATGGCGTAGCCGCCCTTCTTGCCCAGGTCCTCGAGCACGGACTCGGCCCGGCGCATGACGTATTGCAGGAGCTTGGCCTCCTCGGCCTTGACGTCCCGGGCGTTCTCGGCGAGGAGCTGCTCGTGCTGGGCGGCCTTGCGGCGCAGCAGGTCCTCGCGCTTAGCGCGGTCGTTGGCCGAAAGGCCCGGGGCCTCGGCCTCCTTGCGCAGGGTGGACAGCTGGGTGGCGCTGGCCGTGGCCAGGCGGTCCTTCTCCGCCACATAGCGCGCCAGATCGGTCTTGGCGGTCTGCCCCAGGCGCGTTTCATTGACCACGCGCTGCGGGTTCACGAAGCCGACCTTCTGCTGCGCCAGCGCAGGCAGCGGCGCAAGGCTCACCGTAAGGATAAACTCCAGGATTACAGCCACAAAGACTTTGTTGCGCAGGGGTATGAAACGGCTCATGGGAGAGTGATACATCTGCTCGGCCCTCTTGTCGAGAGGCTCTGCGCCTTCGCCCGACTCAAAGCATGTTCACCGGGTCCAGGTCCAGCTCCAGGCGGAAGGCCCCGGTTGCGGCCTGGTCACGGGAGAGCGCGCCGAACAGGCTGCGGATGGGCTGCCAGTCCGCGCACTTGAGCAGGCAGTTGAAGCGCTTGCGGCCCCGGAGCTGGGCCAGGGGCGCGGGCGCAGGGCCGAGCACGTCCACGCCCAGGGACCGGGCGGCCTCGCGCAGGGCCTTGGCAAAGGCCGCCAGCGCCTGCTGCACGTGCTCCTGATTTGCCGGGCAACTGAGGCGCAGGAGGGCCAGCCGGGTGAAGGGCGGATAGCGGAACCTCTGGCGCTGGGCGATCTCCCGGGCGTAGAAGCCCTGGTAGTCGGCCCGCAGCACGAAATCCCAGAAGGGATGCGCCGGATTGCGCGTCTGCACCAGCACGCGCCCTGGCCGCTCCCCGCGCCCGGCCCGGCCCGAAACCTGCACCAGGAGCTGGTAGGTGCGCTCCGCCGCGCGGTAGTCCGGCAGGTACAGGCCCATGTCGGCATTGGCCACCACCACCAGGGTCACGCCGGGAAAGTGGTGGCCCTTGGAGAGCATCTGGGTGCCCACCAGCACCTGGGCCTCGCCCTCGCGGAAGCGGCGCAGGATCTCCTCCATGCGCTCCTGCCGGCGCGCGCTGTCGCGGTCCATGCGCAGCACCTTGATGGCGTGCCCCACGGTGCGCAGGAAATATTCCTCCAGGCGCTCCGTGCCCTCGCCCATGGGCACAAAGGTGACGCCGCCGCACTTGCCGCAGGGCATGGGGTACGGAAGGGACAGACCGCAGTAGTGGCAGACCAGGCGCTCGCGCAGCTTGTGGTAGGTCAGCCCGACCTGGCAGTCCGGGCACTTGGGCACCTCCTCGCAGGCCATGCAGTACATCACCGGCGAATAGCCGCGCCGGTTGAGCATGACGATGACCTGCTCGCCCGCATCCAGGGCGCTGCGGATGGCCTCCTGGGTCTCCGGGGCAAAGGGCTCGTCCGGGTCCTTCAGGCCCGCGATGTCCACCAGGCGCACCTCGGGCAGGCTGCGGCTGCCCACGCGGCGGGCCAGGGTCTGCACCGGGAGCTGGCCGCTTTGCCCGGCGTGGAAGGTCTTCACGTCCGGCGTGGCCGAACCCAGCACGAGCAGCCCGCCGGAGCGCTGGATGCGCGAATAGGCCAGCTCCTTGGCGTGGTAGGGCAGCCGCTCCTCCTGCTTGTAGGACTCGTCGTGCTCTTCATCCAATACCACCAGCCCCAGGTCGCGGATGGGCAGGAACAGGGCCGAGCGCGTGCCCACCACCAGCACCGGGCCTCTTTTCGTGCTGGCGGCCGCGCCGATGTGCGCGAAGGTCTGCTCGCGGCGGCGCGGGCTCTGGTAGCCGTGGGAGAAATAGGCCTCGGCAGTCGGCAAGGCCGCGCGGGTCTGGCGCCACAGGTGGCAGGCCAGGGCCACCTCCGGGGCCAGCAGGAGCGCCGAGCGCCCCAGCTCCAGGCAGCGCCGGGCCAGCTCCAGGTAGACATGGGTCTTGCCGCTGCCCGTGACCCCGTGCATGAGCGCCATGCGCGCCGAGCCGGATTCCAGCGCTGGCAAGAGCTCGTCCAGGGCGGCCTGCTGCTCGGCCGTGGCGGAAAAGGCCTCGACATTTTCGTCCGGCAGCGGCGCGCAGGCCGGGATCTCGTCCGCACCGTCCGCCGCATCCAGGGGCTCGCCCAGGCGCACCGTCCCGGCCGTGGCCAGGCGCTTCAGGGCCTGGATGCCGGGCTCGCCGAACACGGCGCGCACCGCGCCCAGGCTCATGGGGCCGCTGTCGAACAGGCGCTCCAGCAGGCGGATCTGGTGCACGGCGTTGGGCCGCACGGCCCAGGGCGGGTCTGCGGCCAGCATGACGAAAAGCTCCTCGGCCTGCCTGCGCGGGGCCAGGCGCACGCGCATGCGGCCCTCGGCCCAGAGCCGGGCCAGGGCTTCCAGGCGCTCGGTGGGCAGGGACTGGAGGGTCTTTGGGCTCAAGGTGGGCCGGAAGTCCGGATGCTCCACGGAAAAGGACACGCTCGCCGAACGCAGCCCGCGCGGCAGCACCAGCTCCAGCACCCGGCCGGGATGGGCCATGTGCCGGGCCGAAAGCTCGCGCACCAGCTCCAGGGTGCCGGGGTCGAGCACGGGTTCCTGCTCCAGGGGCCAGACCAGGGGCTTCAGGTCCACGCCCTCAGGCGGCGCAGCGCAAGGCTCGTGCAACACGCCCGCGCGCAAGGAGCGCCCCAGGGGCGCCAGCACGCGCAGGCCGGGCCTGGGCGCCGGAAACCAGTCCGGACACAGGTAGGTCAGGGCCGCGTAGGGCGGGCTCGCCAGCCAGACTTGCCACGGGGCCTGGCCAGGGGCTGGAGAAGGACTGCTCATGGACGCAGCGGTGCTGCGAGGCCTATGTGCCCTTGCAGGGCACGAGTTCCTGGATGCGCCGCACGAGGTCGTCGTGCAGGTCCTCGTCGTGCAGGGCGAAGTAGATGTTGGCCGTGAGATACTCCACCCAGTCCCCGGCGTCGAAGCGCTGCCCGCGCAGCTTCACGGCCAGCAGGCGGTTCTTGTCGGCCAG
>CAYMIP010000114.1:0-5019 GCA_964390575.1 uncultured Desulfocurvus sp.
GTAGTTCTTGATCTCCTTGAAAAACTGCCTGTCCGTGGGGTTGGAGCCGGGCCAGCCGCCTTCGATGTACTGAATCCCCAGCTCGTCCAGCTTGACCGCGATGCGGATCTTGTCCTCGGTGGTGAGGTTCAATTCTTCCGCCTGGGTGCCGTCCCGCAGGGTCGTATCGTAGATGCTGGCTTGTCGCATGATCTTTCTACCCCACCTTTTCCTGTCCGACAAAGGTCTGGTGCAGGGTGCGCACCGCGAGTTCCGTGTACTTGTCCTCGATCAGGCAGGAGAGCTTGATCTCGGAGGTGCTGATCATGAGGATGTTGATGTTCTCGTCGCGCAGGGCGCGGAAGGCCTGCGCCGCAACGCCGGAATGGTTGCGCATGCCCACGCCGATGACCGAGACCTTGGAGACGCTTTTGTCCGACAGCAGGGCCTTGTAGCCGGTGTCGGCCTTGAGCCCCTCCATCAGCTTCAGGGTGGCGTCGAGCTCGGCCCGGGCCACGGTGAAGGTGATGTCGGTTCTCCCCTCGCGGCTGGGGTTCTGCACGATCATGTCCACCAGGATCTTCTTCTCCGCGATGGGGGTGAAGACTGCGGCGCAGACGCCGGGCTCGTCGAGCACGCCGACCAGGGTGACCTGGGCCTGGTCTTTGTCGTAGGCGACGCCGGAGACCTGGACTGCTTCCATGTTTGCATCCTCCTGGGTGACTAGGGTGCCGGGCTCCGAACTGAAGGTGGAGCGCACATGCACGGTGACGTTGTATTTCTTGGCGAACTCCACGGAGCGGATCTGGAGCACCTTGGCGCCCATGCTGGCCATCTCGAGCATCTCGTCGTAGGAGATGCGGTCGAGCTTGCGCGCCTCGGCGCAGATGTTCGGGTCCGTGGTGAACACGCCGGGCACGTCGGTGTAGATCTCGCACATCTCGGCATTGAGGGCCGCAGCCACGGCCACGGCCGAGGTGTCCGAGCCGCCCCGGCCCAGGGTGGTGATGCGGTCATGGGGGTCCACGCCCTGGAAGCCCGCCATGACGAGCACGTCATACCCGTCCAGCAGCTTGATCAGCTTTTCGGAGTCAATGCTCTCGATGCGGGCCTTGCCGTAGGAGTCGTTGCTCACGATGGGCACCTGGAAGCCGAGCACGGAGCGGCAGGCGATGCCCTGGTCCCTGGCCATCATGGCGAACAGCGCCACGGAGATCTGCTCGCCGGTGGACACGAGGCTGTCCAGCTCTGCGGCGTCGGGAGTGGCGGACCACTCCTTGGCCAGGGCCAGGAGCCGGTTGGTCTCCCCGGCCATGGCCGAGAGCACCACGATGACCTTGCTGCCCGCAGCCAGGGGGCGGCGGACGTTGTTCAGCACCTGCTTCATGCACTCCAGATTGCGCACGGAGGTGCCACCGAATTTCTGGACCACGATGTTCTTCATACGTCAGTGCCCTTCTGCCAGTGGTTGAGCGCCGGGGCCAGGGAGTCAAGCACGCCGCTGGCCGCCTTTCCCCATGCCCTGATTTTGAGCGCCCGTCCAGAGGGAACCGGCAGCCATTCGATGTGCAGGGCCTCGTCCGGCCACAGCTTTTCCTCCACCCTGTCGATCCACTCGGCCACCAAGAGGGTGCCGGTCTGGCCCAGGATCTCCTCGAACTCCTCCAGCGGCTGGGTCTCCACGCGGTAGAGGTCGAAATGGGCCACCTGGGGCCTGGTGGGGTAGATGTTGACCAGGTTGAAGCTGGGGCTCGAAACCTCGGACTCTTCCGCGCCGGGCAGGGCAGACACCAGCCCGCGCACCAGCGTGGTCTTGCCGGAGCCCAGAGGCCCCTGGAGCAGCAGGGCCACGGGCGGTGAGCTGGCGCCCAGGCCGCAGCCCAGCGCTGCACCCAGGGCCAGGGTGTCGTCGAGGGTCGGCAGAAAAAGCCGCATGGCCGTCTCCGCGCGTCACGCAGGCTGGGTCAGCAGGGTGCGCAGGATGTCCTCCTTGCCCACCACGCCCACGAGCTTGCCCCCGTCCACCACGGGCAGGGTGAACAGCTTCTCGTTGACCATCACCGTGGCGATCTCGTCGATGGGCGTCTGCGGACTCACGGTGTGCGGGTCCGGGGTCATGGCCTCGGCCACCTTGGTGGCGGCGATCTTCTTGATCTCTCGCTCGAAGTCGTCGCGGCTGGAAAGCGCGATGAAGCCGTCGAGCAGGGCGAAGACCGAGGGCAGGGTGACCTGCTTTTGCTGCGCCACCAGGTCGCTCTGGCAGAGCACGCCCACCAGCTTGCCCTGGGCGTCGACCACGGGCGCGCCGTTGATCTTGCGCTCCAGCAACAGGGTGGCGGCGGTGCGGATGTCGGTCTCCGGGGACAGGGTCACGGGGTTTGGGGTCATGATGTCGATGGCCTTCAGCATGGCGTGTGCTCCTTGAGGACGTGTGGAAGGGTGTGGGCGATCTCCGAGGGGAGGTTGCCCCGGCCAGGAAATTCGCGCGCCAGGGCGAGGCCGCAGAGTCCGTGCCAGTAAACACCGAGGCAGGCGGCGTGCAGGGGGGTGATGCCGCGCGCCAGCAGCGCCGCGATGACCCCGGCCAGCACGTCGCCGCTTCCGCCCACGGCCAGGTTGGGCGCGGCGATGGGCGAGAGGTGCAGCAGCTCGCCCTGGCCCACCAGGGTTCCCGCGCCCTTCAAGGTCAGCACCTGCGGGTGCGCGGCCAGGAAGCGGTGCGCGGCCGAGGTGCGGTCAGCCTGGACCTCGCCCATGCCCATGCCGAGCAGCCGGGCCATCTCCCCGGCGTGCGGGGTGAGCACGGCGTCCTCGGGCAGCTCGCGCAGGAGCCCGGGGTTCTGGGCCAGGTGGTACAGGGCGTCGGCGTCGTAGATGCAGGGGCTGGCCCAGCCCTTGTCAAAGCCCTGGGCAAAGGCTTTGGGGAACAGGGTCAGGAAGTCGGCGGCCTCCTTGTTGCGGCCCAGGCCCGGCCCGATGACCACGCAGTCGTAGCGGCCCAGGGACGGGAGGAGGGAGTCCATGCAGTCCGGGCTCCAGGTTGTCCCCTGGCCCAGGCCCAGGGCCATGATGTCCGGCAGCCCGGACTTGACCTCGGGCAGAACGCCGCGCGGGCAGCCCACGGTGACGAGCCCGGCCCCGGCGCGCAGCGCCCCGAGGGCACAGAGCTGGGCGGCGCCGGTGAGGCCCTCGCTGCCGCCCAGCACGAGCACATGCCCGGCCCGGCCCTTGTGCAGTTCCGCCGCCGGGGCGGAGAGTAGGCCGAACAGGCGCTCCGTGAGCAGCACCTGGCGCGGCGGGGAGGCGTCCATCACCGCGCGGGGGATGCCGATGGCGCGTGGCTCCAGGCTGCCCACATAGGGCGCGGCCTGGGGCAGGGCGGAGCCCAGCTTGGGCGCGTGGAAGGCCACGGTGAGGTCTGCGCGCACGGCCTCTGGCCGTGGCTGGCCCGTGAGGCCGTCCAGGCCCGAGGGCGTGTCTAGGGCCAGGACGAAGCATTTTTCGCCAAGGGCGTTCATGGCCTGGACCAGGGTCAGCGCCTCGAGCGAGAGCTCCCCGCTGAAGCCGGTGCCCAGGAGCCCGTCAACCAGGATGTCGGGCAGAATATCGGGCAGAATGCCCGGCAGGACGCCCGGGGCCTTGCCGCCCGAGAGCAAGGACTTGAAGCGGCCCGGGGGCAGGTGGCGGCAGCTCACGCCCGCGCGCCGGGCCAGGTCCAGGTGGTAGCGCGCCGCAGCGCGGTAGGCGGAGACGGGCCGGGTGTGCAGCACCAGCGGCTCTGCGCCTGCGTCGAGCAGCCTGCGGGCCACCACAAAGGCGTCGCCGCCGTTGTTGCCGCTCCCGGCGATGAGCAGCACCCGCGCCCCATGCAGCGGCCCGTAGGCCTCGCGCAGGGCGGACACAGCCTCGGCCCCGGCGTTCTCCATGAGCAGCTCGGGCTTGAGGCCGAAGTCGCGGCTGGCGCACCTGTCCCAGGCGGCCATTTCCGCTGGCGTGGGCAGGGGGTCGAACAGGTTCAAGGCTCTGGACATTGGGGCCTTGGACATAGGAGCTTTGGGCTGGTGGGGCATGGCTGGCTGTGCTCCTGTTAGGGTCGGGACAGGCTCTGAGCGAACTAGGGCGCGCCCTCCAGAATCACGGTGGCGGCGGCGATGTCGCGGCCATGGGTCAGGGAGAGGTGTATCTTCTGTACGCCCATGCTGCCCGCGAGTTCAAGGGCTTTGCCGTGCAAACGCAAAGTCGGCGCGCCCGAGGGCAGGCTTAGCACCTCGATGCTCGTCTGGGTCACGCCCTCAGCAAAGCCCGTTCCCAGGGCCTTGGCGGCGGCCTCCTTGGCGGCGAAACGGGCGGCCACGTATGGCGCGGGGTCGGACTGGGGCATGGCTGCGGCCTCGGCTGGCGTGAGCACGCGGCTGGTGAAGCGCTCACCGAAGCGCTCCAGGGAGTCGCGGATGCGGGGTATCTCCGCCACGTCGAGTCCGATGCCCAGGATCATGAGCCCCTCCCTAGTCCACGAAGCCGCGCAGGATGTCCACCATGTCGCGGGTGGCCTGGCGCAGGCCGATAAAGGCGGCGCGGGACACGATGCTGTGGCCGATGGAGTACTCAGCTATGCCCGGCACGCGCGCGAAGGGCAAAACGTTGCTGTAGTTCAGGCCGTGGCCCAGGTTGACCTTGAGGCCCAGGCCCTGGGCGTGGCGGATGCCGGCCAGGATCTTCTCCAGCTCGGCCTTGGCGGCGTTGGGGCTCACGGCGTCGGCGTAGTGGCCGGTGTGGATCTCGATGAACTGCGCGCCGGTCCTGCTGGCGGCCTCGATCTGGGCCGGGTCGGCGTCGATGAACAGGCTGGCCTCGATGTCCTGGGCCAGGAGCGGGGCCAGATAGGCCGAGAGCTCGCCCTCGTGCCCTACGCAGTTGAGGCCGCCCTCGGTGGTCAGCTCCTGGCGCTTTTCCGGCACGAGGCACACGGTGTCCGGCCGGATGCGCAGGGCGATGTCCTGCATCTCTCCCGTGGCGGCCATCTCCAGGTTCAGCTTGGTG
>CAYMIP010000115.1:0-4960 GCA_964390575.1 uncultured Desulfocurvus sp.
ACTTGCCGATGCCGCCCTTGCCGTAAATGGCAACCTTTCTCATTTTCTTCATGACTCGCTCCTCTCAAAATTGGGTTGTGGAACACGGGACATAAGGCAAGGGACGTGCCAATGCGCGCGTATCGCCTTAACATGTTTATATAGATGTACATTTTCGATATTCGGGGCAGGTGCGGATTCGTCTGGCGACACCAGCCTACGCGACAAATGTGTTTGTTCTACAAAATGGTAGACTCTGTCAGCTGCGGGGCTGGGCAGGGCAACGCACTGGAATCGTTTTACTTCTCCGTGGCGGTCCGTGCTGGCATCCTGGATGCAATCCCCCTTGCACGTACAAGGAGGCGGTCATGCTCATCGACAGCACCCTGCGCGAAGGGGCCCAGGCCTACGGCGTCCACTTCGGGCCCGGCGGCAAGCGGCGCGTGGCCGAGATCCTGGCCAGGGCCGGGGTGGACGAAATCGAGTGCGGCTGGCTGGGCCAGGACGGCCTGGCGGAGTTCCTGCGCTGGGCCAGGGCCAGCCTGCCGCGCCTGGAGCAGGGCGGCCCGGCGCTGTCCTTGTGGTGCCCCTGCCGCGAGGCCGACGTGCGTGCGGCTGCGGCCCTTTGCGCAGCCGGGCTCCTGGACCGCCTGAACATCGGCGCGCCCAGCTCCGCTGCCCACCGCGAGAAGCGCCTGGGCCTGTCCCTGGCCCAGATGGCCGGGCGGGTGCGGGCCGTGGTGCGCGCGGCCAAGGCCCTGGGCGTCCCCTATGTCTCCGTGGGCCTGGAAGACATCTCCCGGGCCGACGCGGACGAGGCGCTCCTGCTGGCCCAGGCTGCGGTGGAGGCCGGGGCCGACCGGGTGCGCCTGTCCGACACCGTGGGCCTCTTGACGCCGCTTGCCACCGTTGCCCTGGTGCGGCGCTTCGTGGACGCCCTGCCCGTGCCCGTGGCCCTGCACGCGCACAACGACCTGGGCCTGGCCACGGCCAACGCCGTGACGGCGCTCGAAAGCGGCGCGGCCTTTGCGGATGTCTCGGTGCTGGGTCTGGGCGAGCGCGCGGGCATCGCGGCCCTGGAGGAAGTGGCGGCCTGGGCCACGCTCCGGTCGGAAGGGCGCGCGGGCGCGCGCTACGACCTGAAGCTGCTGCGCGCCCTGTGCCTGCTGGTTTCCCACGCCGCGCGTGTGCCGCTGGCGCGCAACCGCGCCGTGGTCGGCGAGGACATCTTTAGCGCGGAGTCGGGCCTGCATGTGCACGGCCTGCTGCGCGACCCGGCCCTGTTCGAGCCCTTTGCGCCGGAGGCCGTGGGCGCCACCCGGCGCCTGGGCGTGGGCGCCAAGAGCGGCAGCGCGGCAGTGGGCGCGGCCCTGGCCCGGCTGCGCAAGCCGCCCGGCGGCGAGCAGCGCTGCGATCCGAGCCTGATGGACCGCGTGCGCGGGCTGGCTGGCCGCCTGGGCCGCCCGCTCACGGACACGGAACTGCTGGGAGTCCTGTAACCCGCCCGGCAGGGCGGAAGGAGTTTGCCATGAGCCTTGCACATCTGATCAAGCACGTTGTAGACAGCCTGTGGGCCGTGGGCGGCATCGGGGCCGCAGCGGAGCTGGGCCTGGAGGATATCCACCAGGCCTGGACCCCGAAGCGCCGGGCCGGGATACCGCTCAGTCTGGCTGGGGTGCGCGGGGGCCGGAGGCTGCCCAAGCCCCTCACTCCTGGCATGCCCCTGGAGGGTGAGTTGTGCAGAACGTGTTGTCCGAACTGTTGCTCCCAGCCCTTGTCCCGCTAGGGCTGACCCTCAAGGTGGCGCTCACCGCCACCCTGGGGGCCTTTTTCGCCGGGGTGGGGGCTGGCTTCGTCCTCTCCCGCCCTGGCTTGTCCGGCCGTGGGCTGCCCGGCCGCGAGGTGCTGGACGCCCTCTGCACCCTGCCCCTGGTGCTGCCGCCCACGGTCATCGGGTACTATCTGCTGGTGCTCTTCGGTCGGCGCGGGGCGCTGGGCCAGTGGCTCCTGGAGACCCTGGGCGTGAGCCTCATCTTCACCTGGCAGGGCGCGGCCCTGGCCGCCAGCGTGGTGGCCTTCCCCCTGGTCTGCAAGGCGGCGCGCACAGCCTTCGAGGGCGTGGACCCGAATCTGGAGCACGCTGCCCGCTCCTTGGGCGCTGGGGAACTGGGCGTGTTCCTGCGCGTGAGCCTGCCCCTGGCCTGGCGCGGGGTGCTCGCCGGGACCATGCTGGCCCTGGCCCGGGCCATGGGCGAGTTCGGGGCCACGCTGATGATCGCCGGGAGCCTGCCTGGGCGCACCCAGACCCTGTCGCTCGCCGTGTACGAGGCCGTGCAGGCCGGGCGCGATGCCGAAGCCGCCTTCCTGGTGCTGCTCGTGTCCGCGCTGTGCGTGACCCTGCTCCTGGCCTCGGGCAGATTTCTCAAGGCCTCCCCCACACACTGAACCACACGAAAAGGAGCCTCCCATGCAGCACCTGAAAACAGCCTTCGGAATCCTGGCCCTCACGTTGCTGTTGTTCGCCCAGGTGGCCACGGCCCAGGCCCAGACCGTGGAGATCGTGGTCTCCGCCGCCGCCAGCCTGACCAACGCCTTCGATGTCGTGAAGAAGGGCTTTGAGGCCGCGCACCCCGGCCTGACCGTGGTCACCAACTACGGGGCCTCGGGCGCGCTGCTCAAGCAGATGGAGAACGGCGCCCCCGTGGACGTGTTCGCCAGCGCGGACCAGCAGACCATGGACCAGGCCGCGGCCAAGGGGCTCATGGCCCCTGGAACCCGGCGCGACTTCGTGCGCAACTCCCTGGTGCTGGTGGTTCCGGCGGACTCCAAGCTGGCGCTTGCCACCGAAAAGGATCTGGCCCTGCCGAAGGTCGCGCGCATCGCCCTGGGCAACCCGGAGATCGTGCCCGCAGGCCGCTACGCCCAGGAATGCCTCGCGGCGGCGGGACTGTGGGACGCGCTCAAGCCCAAGTACATTTACGGCAACAACGTGCGCCAGGTGCTGGACTACGTGACCCGGGGCGAGGTGGACGCGGCCTTTGTCTTTGCCACGGACGCCATGAATGCGGGAGCCAAGGTGCGCGTGGTGCGGGAGGTGCAGACCAGAACCCCGGCCCTGTACCCCGTGGCCGTGGCGTCCGCGAGCAAAAAGCCCAGCGCCAAGGCCTTTGTGGACTTCCTGTTCAGCGCGGAGGGTCAGCGCATCCTCGGCTCCTTTGGGTTCAAGAAGCCTTAAGGCGAACCTGTGGCGCTCAGCCTGAACATAAACAAGACGCTCCGGTCCGGGACCCGGGAGTTCGAGCTGGCCGCCGCCTTCGAGGCCGAGGGCCGGTCCATCGTGCTCTTCGGGCCGTCGGGCTCGGGCAAGACCCTGACCCTGCGCGCCGTGGCCGGGCTCATGACTCCGGACGCCGGGCGCATCGAGCTGGACGGCCGGGCGCTCTTCGACTCAAGCCAGCGCGTGGCCGTGCCCGCCCGGGAGCGCGGCATAGGCCTGGTGTTCCAGGACTATGCGCTGTTCCCGCACTTGAGCGTGGCCCAGAACGTGGGCTTCGGCCTGGGGGGCGCGGTGTTCGGGCGGCTGGACGCGCGTGCGCGCGCCCGCGTGGCCGAGCTGCTGGACCTGGCTGGGCTTTCGCCCCTGGCCGAGGCGCGTCCGGGCGAGCTCTCCGGCGGCCAGCGCCAGCGCGTGGCGCTGTTGCGCGCCCTGGCCCGCAGCCCGCGCGCCCTGCTTCTGGACGAACCGTTTTCCGCCCTGGACCCGCTGCTGCGCGCACGCATGCGCTTTGATGTGCGCGCCATGTGCCAGGCCCTGGACACGCCCACCCTGCTCATCACCCATGACCCCGAGGACGTGGCCGAGTTCGGCGGCACGGTGGTGCTCTACGACGAGGGCCGGGTGCGGCGGGTGGCCGTCTTCGCCGATGGTCCCGAGGGCGGCCCAGGCGCGCGGGAGCTGGTCCTGGGCGAACACTTCGCGGCCTACGGCTGAGGCGGCGCGGGTCGGCATTGTGCAATTCCGTGAGACAGCTGAGCATGAAAGGAACCAATATTTACATAAACGGAATAACACCACTATTGAAGGGATTCCGAATCTGCGGAGGATTCCCTGCCATCCTGGAGTGTTGCAGCGCATTGCGCGGCAACGGGGCTGACGGCACTGTTATTGCTTTACACAGGGCATGACCATCATGCTCGGCACTCTCAAATTGCAGGTGCTCTCGTCCATCTGCCAGATCATCGACACGGCGCTGGACCTGGAGCGCGCCCTGGCCGAGGTGCTGCGCATCTTGTCCGAGTCCTTGAGCATGCAGCGCGCCACCATCACCCTGGTGGACCCGGAGAACGAGCGCCTGGTCATCAGCGCCTCCCACGGGCTGACCCCGGAGGAACGCGAGCGCGGCGTGTACGAGCTGGACGAGGGCGTCACCGGGCTCATCTTCCAGACCGCCAAGCCCTATGTGGTGCCGGACATCCGCCACGAGCCCCTGTTTCTGGACAAGACCGGCTCGCGCCAGCTGGAGAAGGGCCGGGTGTCCTTCATCGGCGTGCCCATCGCCTCCCACGGGCGCAGCCTGGGCGTGCTCAACGTGGACCGGCTCTTCGGCGACGAGGTGAGCTATGACGAGGACCTGAGCTTCCTCACCGTGGTGGCCACGCTCATCGGCCAGTTCCTGTCCCTGAACGAGAAGATAAAAGCCCGCGAGCAGGCCCTGGTGCGCGAGAATGTGTCTTTGCGCTCGCAGATCACCCGCGAGCGGCGCGGGCCGTACATCGTGGGCAAGTGCCTGGCCATGCAGGAGGTGGAGCGCCAGATCCTCAAGGTCGCGCCCACCCGGGCCAGCGTGCTGCTCCTGGGCGAGTCCGGCACGGGCAAGACCCTCATCGCACGCATCATCCACGAGTATTCCGAGCGCACGAGCCATGCCTTCATCAAGGTCAACTGCGCGGCCATCCCGGAGAACCTGCTGGAGAGCGAGCT
>CAYMIP010000116.1:0-4933 GCA_964390575.1 uncultured Desulfocurvus sp.
TTTACCGGCTGGTGGAGTCGGCCCAGTTCGACACCGTGTACCACGAGCACTTCTCCTACCTCTCGCTGTCCACGGTGCGCCGCATCTTCGCGGCCCACGGGCTGGCGCTCTTTGACGTGGAGGAGCTGCCCACCCACGGCGGCTCCCTGCGCATCCACGCCCGGCGCCAGGGCCATGCCCAGGCCGTGGACACGGCGCGCCTGCACGCTCTGCTGGCCCTGGAGCGGGACGCCGGGATGCTCACGGACGCCTATTATCAGGGCTTCCAGGAGCGGGTGGACCGCCTGAAGGCCCAGCTGCTGGGCTTCCTGGCCGAGCAGAAGCTGGCCGGGCGGACGGTGGCGGCCTATGGCGCTGCGGCCAAGGGCTGCACCCTGCTGAACTACTGCGGCATCCGGCCCGATCTCGTGGCCTTTGTCTGCGACCTGAGCCCCCACAAGCAGGGCCTGTTCCTGCCGGGCAGCCGCATTCCCGTGCTGGCACCAGCCGCCCTGCGCGAGAGAAAGCCGGACATCGTGCTCATCCTGCCCTGGAACCTCAAAACGGAAATAATGGCGCAGCTGGCCTACATCCGGGAGTGGGGCGGGCGTTTCTACTCCATTGACAGCATGGGGCTGCAGCCCTGATGGCCGCCCTGGCCCTGCCTGCACCGGGCGCAAGGAGAATGCTTCTGTGACGACCTCCCCCGCCAGTGGCCCGAAGTCCCTCCAGCTGCTCAAGCGCAGCCTCGCCTATTTCCTGCGCTACAAGGCCCGGCTGGCGGTGGCCGTGCTGGGCATGCTCGTGGTCGCGCCCTGCTCGGCGGCCACGGCCTGGCTGGTCAAGAAGGCCGTGGACGACGTGCTCATCAACAAGGACGTGGTGGCCCTGAAGTTCGTCACCGTGGGCATCGTGGTGCTCATGACCCTCAAGGGCGTGTTCCGCTTTTTGCAGAACTACTACATGAACACTGCGGGCCTGCTCGCCATCAACGACCTGCGCAACGACCTGTACGCCCGGATCGTATGCCTGCCCATGGACTACTTCAACGAGTCCCAGGTGGGCATGCTCATGAGCCGCGTGCTGAACGACGTGGGCCTCATCCGGGCCAGCCTGCCCTCCATGGTCATGTTCACGCGCGAGGTCTTCTCGATCATCGGCCTGGCCTGCTACGTGTTCTACCTGGACTGGAAGCTGGCCTTCTGGGGCACACTGGTGCTGCCCGCTGCCCTGTACCCCTTCATCTACTACAGCAAGCGCATGCGCAAACTGGGCCGGCGCACCCAGTCCCACGTGTCCGATGTCAGCGTGCGCCTGCAGGAAGGGCTCTCCGGCATCAAGGTCATCAAGGGCTTTGCCAAGGAGAGGGAAGAGATTGCGCGCTTCCTGGACGAGAACGCCAAGCTCGTGGTCAGCAACAACAAGCAGATCCTGGCCAGCGAGCAAAGCTCCCGGGTCATGGAGACCGTGGGCTCCTGTGCCGCCGGGCTGGTGCTCTGGTACGGCGGCTCGCGCGTCATCGAGGGCGACCTGACCACCGGCGCGCTGCTGTCCTTCCTCACCGCCCTGGCCCTGCTCTACGAGCCCATCAAGCGCATGAACGCCACCAACATCGACATCCAGATGGCGCTGACCGGGGCCGAGCGCGTGTTCGAGATCATGGACAAGGCCGACGCCATTGCCGAGCGCGGCGGCAGCGTGGAGCTGGCAGGCCCCTTCCGCGACATCGCCTTTGAGGACGTGCGCTTCACCTACACCGGGGCGGTGCGTCCTGCCCTGGACGGCATCAACATGCAGGTCAAGGCCGGGGAGCGCATCGCCATCGTGGGCTCCAGCGGCTCGGGCAAGACCACCCTGGCCAACATGGTGCCGCGCTTCTTCGACCCCCAGGAGGGCCGGATCCTGCTCAACGGCAGGCCCCTGGCCGACTACACCCTGCTCAGCCTGCGCCGCAGCATGGGCCTGGTGAGCCAGGAGGCGTTTCTGTTCAACGCCACGGTGCGCGAGAACATCGCCTATGGCGCCGTGGGCGGCTATGGCCAGGCGGACGTGGAGGCTGCGGCCAAAGCCGCCTATGCCCATGACTTCATCCTGGAGCTGCCCGAGGGCTACGACACCCTGGTGGGCGAGCGCGGGGTCAAGCTCTCCGGCGGGCAGAAGCAGCGCCTGACCATCGCCCGGGCCATCATGAAGAACCCGCCCCTGCTCATTCTGGACGAGGCCACCAGCGCGCTGGACACCGAGAGCGAGCGCATCGTGCAGCTGGCGCTGGAGAACCTCATGCAGGACCGCACCAGCATCGTCATCGCCCACCGCCTGTCCACCATCCTCACGGCCAACCTTATCGTGGTCGTGGAGAACGGGCGCATCGTGGACCAGGGCAAGCACGCCAAGCTTTTGGAGCGCTGCGACATCTACCGCACCCTCTACGAGATGCAGTTCGGCGCGGCCAGCTAGCCGTTGCCAGCAGGAACCGAACCCATGCCCAGCCCCACCGCGTACCGCACCCAGGGCCTTGCGGACCTGAAGCCCCGGCGCATCCTGCTCTGCCAACTGCGCCAGATCGGCGACGTGGTGCTGCTCACCCCGTCCATCCACATGCTGCGCAAGCGCTACCCGGACGCGGCCCTGGACGTGTACACCGAGAAGAAGTGCGGGCCCGTGCTGGAGCACAACCCCGAGGTCCGGCACGTCTGGCAGCTGGACAAGGCCCAGGGCCTGCTGGCCGACCTGCGCTTCTACCGCCAAGTGGGGCGCGGGCCAGACGGCCTGGGCTACGACCTGATCATCGACTTCCAGCAGCTGCCGCGCATCCGCTGGATGCTCCTGCTGGCCAGCGCACCGGTGAAGCTCTCCTACCCGCCGCCGTGGTACAACCTGCCCTTCTACAGCCACTGGGCGCCGGTCTCCGGCCCCTATGCCGCCAAGTGCAAGGCCGGGGTGCTCATGAACGGCCTGGGCATTCCCTGGAACAACGACCCGCCGCGCATCTTCCTCTCCGCCGCCGAGCGCGCCCGGGCCGGGGAACTGCTGGCCTCCTGGGGCCTGGGCCAGGCCGAGACCCTGATCAGCGTGGACCCCACGCACCGCCGGGCCTCGCGCTGCTGGCCCGCAGAGCACTATGCCGGGCTCATGGGACTGGTGGCCCAGGCCAGGCCGGATGTGCGCTTCCTGCTGCTGTACGGCCCGGGCGAGCTTCAAGTGGTGCGCCAGGTGGCGGAGGCCGCCGGGCTGGGCAGCCGCGTCATCCTGCCCCAGGACATGCTCTCCCTGCGGGAGATGGCGGCGCTGCTGGAGCGCGCGCGCCTGCACCTGGGCAACTGCTCCTCGCCCCGGCACTTCGCCGTGGCCGTGGGCACGCCGACCTTGACCCTGCGCGGCTCCACCAGCGGCGCCTGGACCTACCCCGGCCCCGGCCAGGAGGACCTGGCCCTGGGCCTTTCCTGCCAGCCCTGCAGCGAGGGCGAGTGCCCCCTGGGGCTGCGCTGCCTGACGGATCTGGCCCCGGCAATGGTGCTGCCGCGTGTGCTACAGCTCCTCGAGGGCCGGGAGAAGCCGGTTCTGGCGGGCGACGACGGGGCTTGAAAGTTCACACAATATACTGATTTAACATGGTGTTTTGAACGCGATGGCGGCCGCCAGGAAATGCGTTGACTCTTGGGTCTGGTTCCCCTAGAAACGCCCCTCGCCGTACGGAGCTGGCCCTGAGGGCGCGGGAAGGGCGGCTGTTCTTTTTTCAGGTGAGGCGCATGTTAGTGGTTGACTCCTGCCTCGGGTTCTCCTAGAAAGCCCGTTCGCCGCACGGGTCGGGCCAGCAGGCCGCAGTGTTGGCGGATGATCTTTCTGAAAAGAAACGCGGAAAAGTAGTTGACGACGGGGCACGGTTCGCATAGAAACGCACCTCGCCGCTGAGGGACGGGCCAACCGGCCGAGAACGAAGCGGATGTTCTTTTACAAGTGAAGCGGAAAAAGTCGTTGACATGAGTGCAAAGAGGTGGGAAAGTCCTCTTCCGCTCAATGGGGCGGCTAAGGTCTTTGACAATTAAATAGCGAGTTGGGCGAATTGATTTGTAGAGCAAGAATCTTGCGATACAGGTCAGACCCTCACAGTTTTTAACTGGAGAGTTTGATCCTGGCTCAGATTGAACGCTGGAGGCGTGCTTAACACATGCAAGTCGTGCGAGAAAGGGACTTCGGTCCTGAGTAGAGCGGCGCACGGGTGAGTAACGCGTGGGTGATCTCCCTTGGTGATCGGGATAACAGTGGGAAACTGCTGCTAATACCGGATAATCTTCATGTTTAACTTCATGGGGTAAAGGTGGCCTCTGCTTGCAAGCTACCACACCGAGATGAGCCCGCGTCTCATTAGCTAGTTGGTAGGGTAATGGCCTACCAAGGCTACGATGAGTAGCTGGTCTGAGAGGATGACCAGCCACACTGGGACTGGAACACGGCCCAGACTCCTACGGGAGGCAGCAGTGGGGAATATTGCGCAATGGGCGAAAGCCTGACGCAGCGACGCCTCGTGAGGGATGAAGGTCTTCGGATCGTAAACCTCTGTCAAGAGGGAAGAAACCTAAGGGTTCAAATAGGGCCTTTAGCTGACGGTACCTCAAAAGGAAGCACCGGCTAACTCCGTGCCAGCAGCCGCGGTAATACGGAGGGTGCAAGCGTTAATCGGAATCACTGGGCGTAAAGCGCTCGTAGGCGGTTTGGTCAGTCAGATGTGAAAGCCCACGGCTTAACCGTGGAACTGCATTTGATACTGCCAGACTTGAGTGTCGGAGAGGGTGGCGGAATTCCGGGTGTAGGAGTGAAATCCGTAGATATCCGGAGGAACACCAGTGGCGAAGGCGGCCACCTGGACGACAACTGACGCTGAGGAGCGAAAGCGTGGGTAGCAAACAGGATTAGATACCCTGGTAGTCCACGCGGTAAACGATGGATGCTGGGT
>CAYMIP010000117.1:0-4755 GCA_964390575.1 uncultured Desulfocurvus sp.
CCACCTGCTGGAGATGCCCGAGGACGGGAGCCAGATCGCCTTCGACGACCACGTGCACGACGCCAACACCAAGGGCCGCAAGTCCTCCACGCACCTGGTCATGGACGCCTGGATCAAGGGCATCAAGAGCCTCACGGTCATCTACTACAACCACGTTCCCCGCGAGGTGGCGGCCGAGCTTCTGGAGGCCGCGCGCATCATGGAGATCAAGGTGCGCATCGGCATCGAGTTCTCCCCGCGCTTCCGGAGTCGCTACCTGAAGCTCATCTGGGTGCCGGGCGGGTTCGCCTCTCCGGCGGAGTTCCTGGACTTTCTCGACCAGGCCGAGACCAAGCGCTTTTTCGAGGAGTCCCGGCAGGTCTCGCTTTACCACCAGGGCTATGTGCGGGCCGTGTTCGACGAGTTCAACGCCGTGCACCGCCAGACGCTGTTGCGGGAGTACAGCCTGGAACTGCCCCCCCTGCCGGAGCCGGAGTTCCGGCGCTTTGTGGGCGCGGGCCAGGCCTCCTTGGAGCACCTGGGCAAATTCATCCACGACCGCCTGCTGCCGCTGATGCAGAAGCAGGCAGCCTTCTTGCGCCACGAGCTGGCGACCGCCACCGCGCCGGAGCGCGCGGAGATACGCCAGCAGTTCTCGCGCCTGCGCAGCCTGGAGACCGACGAGATCATCGAGCGCTTCCTCAAGCCCGCCAAGAACCCCAGCCTGGCCGATCCGGGCGTGCCCACGGACGGGCCGGAGGTGCCGGCCATACTGGGGCTCGCGCCGCGCGAACTCACGGCGCGGCTGCTTAAGATCCACGCCCTGGGCCGCATCACCCTAAGCCTGGGCAACCTGCGCGTGGAGGATGTGCTGGAAATCCTCTACGACTGCCAGGGCGTGGTGACGCACCTGGAGATTCTGAACATGAAGGACCGCGCCCTGGGGCGCGAGATCGACCGCGAGCGCATCAACGCGCTGCAAGGGGCGCTCAACAGCTCCAACGTCATCAAGCTCAAGAAGCTGATCCGGGGCATCATCGCCAGCGTGGGCTCCAGCGCCCGGCGCGAGAAGCTGGGCGAGATCCTCTACGACATCTCCACCCTGCGTTCCTACTACCGCAAAACGCCCCTGGCCTCCTGCATCGGCACGGACTCCACGGGCCAGTCCAGCCGCCTGCCCGGCATGGGCATGGTGGTGGTGGACACCCTGCCTGCGCGCGCGCGCCGCGCCCTGGTGCGCCTGCCCGGCGCGGAGCAGAAGCGCCTGGACGTCACGGTGAGCGCCCGCAGACGCATCACCGACTTGCCCGAGGACGAGCGCGAGCCCCAGCTCGATCTGCTGAACACCCTGGCCGCCTACTTCCCGCCCTTGCGCGCCCTCACGCGTCGGCAGAATGTGGAGTGGCTGGCCGAGAACCACCACCTGACACCGGGCACGCCCGGCAACGTGTCGCTCATGGGCGGCGTGCAGCACGAGCACGGGGTGGAGGCGGGCCTGGGGGAGCAGGAGCCTCTGCCCCCGCCGTCCCGGCGCCTGCCGCCCCTGCGCTACCTCAACTCGCACCTCAAGATCACGCTCAAGATCCTGGCCGGGTTCATCCCCGCAGTGCTCACCTTCGCCCTGACCAAGGACTGGTGGGTGCTGGCCTGGTTCGGCGCGTTTCTCTGGTTCGGCATCACCGGCGTGCGCAACGTCATCCAGATGGTGCTGGGCTCCGGCGGATTCAAGCGCTCCTCGCTGCTCCAGTGGAACGGGCTGGTGAGCTGGGGGCGGCTGGCGGATTCGCTGCTCTACACGGGTTTTTCCGTGCCCCTGCTGGACTATCTGGTGAAGACGCAGTTTCTGAACAAGACCCTGGGCATCACCCTGAGCTCCAACCAGTTCGCCCTCTACGCCATCATGGCCCTGGCCAACGGGCTCTACATCAGCGGCCACAACATCCTGCGCGGGCTGCCCACCTCCGCCGCCGTGGGCAACCTGTTCCGCTCGGTGCTCTCCATCCCCCTGGCCGTGGCCTACAGCGAGGGCATCGTGCTCCTGCTCCAGGCCACGGGGCACACGGCCGCCGCCGTTGCGGTGGAGCCCTGGGCCGCGGTGATCTCCAAGCTGGCCTCGGACTGCGTGGCCGGGCTCATCGAGGGCCTGGCCGACCGCGAGCAGTTCATCCGCATGCGCGCCTGGGACTACCGGGGCAAGCTGAACCAGTTGTTCGACACCTTCCAGCAGCTGGAGCTGCTCTTCCCCCAGGAGGACGTGCTGGCGCTTTTGGAGTCGCCCAAGCAGTTCATGCTGACCATGAGCTACGAGCACAAGGGCCTGGAGAACATCATCATCGTCAACGCGCTGGACCTGCTCTACTTCTGGATGTACCAGCCGCGCGCGCGCGGGGTCATGGCCAGCTTCCTGCGCGACATGGGGCCGGAGGAGCGCCGGGTCTTCCTGCTCTCGCAGTATGTGCTGCTGCGCGAGCGCGAGATCAGCCAGCTTTTCCTGGACGGGCTGGTGGGCCGCAACTTCGCCCGCGCCCTGTCCTTCTATCTCGACATGAGCCGCGAGTACCTGGACGACATCCAGGACCTGGCCGGGCGCCTGGCCACGGCCAAGTCGTAGGGCGGGCAGAGAAGAGAAGATGCCCCCCGAACCCCCTCCACACAAGCCGAAAGGGCTGGCTCAGGTCTTTCCTGAGCCAGCCCTTTCGGCGTACGGGGGATTCCAAAGGGCCTTAAGGCCCTTTGGCGGGGTCCAGGGGCAGCGCCCCTGACAGACTCTGCTAGTCCAGCTCGAACTGGCTGCGCCAGTCCGTGCCTTCCTTCCATTCGGGCTGGCCGGCCTTGACCAGCAGGAAGTCGCCCAGCACCAGGGCGTCCATCTCCGTGCGCATGAAGCAGGCATAGGCGTCGGCTGGCGTGCAGACAATGGGCTCGCCGCGCACGTTGAAGCTGGTGTTCACCACCACCGGGCAGCCCTGCTCGCGCCGGAAGGTGTCGATGAGCTGCCAGTAGCGCGGGTTGGTGGCCTGGCTCACGCTCTGGATGCGCGCCGAGAAGTCGACATGGGTGATGGCGGGCAGGTCCGAGCGCTCCACATACAGACGGTCGTACATGGGCCGAGTCCAGTAGTCCGGCGGCAGGGGCTTCCTGCGGCCCTCGGCCAGGGGGGCCACCAGCAGCATGTACGGCGAGGGCCGGTCCAGGCCAAAGCACTCGGAGGAAAACTCCTCCAGCACCGAGGGCGCAAAGGGCCGGAACCCCTCGCGGTACTTGATCTTGAGGTTCAGCTTCTTCTGCATGGCCGGGTCGCGCGGGTCGCCCAGGATGCTGCGCCCGCCCAGGGCGCGCGGGCCGTACTCCATGCGGCCCTGGAACCAGCCCACGGCCTTGCCTTGGGCCAGCATGGCGGAGACCTCGGAGCAGAGGGCGGCGAAGTCGTCGTACCTGTGCGCGGGCGCGCCGAAGCGGCGGCAGCAGCGCTCGATGTCTCCGCCGGAGAAGCTGGGGCCGAGATACGCGCCCTGCATGGCGTCGCCGCCGGGGGCGCTCGGGTCGGCCTGGCGCGGCTGTTCGAGCCCGATGTGCCAGGCGGCCAGGGCCGCGCCCAGGGCGCCGCCCGCGTCGCCCGCTGCGGGCTGGATCCAGATGTTCTCAAAGGTGCCGCGCCGGAGCAGCTTGCCATTGGCCACGCAGTTCAGCGCCACGCCCCCGGCCATGACCAGGTTCTTGCAGCCCGTGAGCTCGCGCGCGGTCTCGGCCATGCGCAGCACGGCTTCCTCGGTGATCTGCTGGATGGCCAGGGCCAGGTCCATGTACTCCTGGGTGATCTCCGATTCGCTGGCGCGCTGGGGCAGGCCGAGCGCCGCTTCGAAGCGCCTGGCGTTGCACATGGTCAGCCCGGTGGCGTACTCGAAATAGTCCATGTTCAGCAAAAGCGAGCCGTCGGCGCGCAGGTCCACCATCTGGTCCAGAATCACCCGGCGGAAGCGCGCCACGCGCTCCGAGCCCTCGATGCCGTAGGGCGCAAGGCCCATGAGCTTGTACTCGCCGGAGTTGACCTTGAACCCGCACCAGGCCGTGAGCGCGGAGTAGAGCAGGCCGAGGGAGTGCGGAAAGTGCAGCTCGCGCAGGATGGTCAGCTGGTTGCCGACCCCCTTGCCGATGGTGGTGGTGGCCCACTCGCCCACGCCGTCGATGGTCAGCACCGCGGCCTCGCCAAAGGGCGAGGGGTAGAAGGCGCTGGCCGCATGGGACAGGTGGTGCTCGGGGAAGAATATCTCCGGCCCGTTCGTGTTGGCGGCGGGGCCGAGCCGGGCCAGCTCGTCTTTGAGCATCTTGCGCATGAACAGCTTCTCGCGGATCCACACCGGCATGGCCGCCAGGAAGCTGCGCAGGCCGCGCGGGGCAAAGGCGTGGTAGGTCTCCAGCAGGCGCTCGAACTTGAGGTAGGGCTTGTCGTAGAAGGCCACGGCCGTAAGGTCCGCCGGGGTCAGCCCGGCCTCGGCCAGGCAATAGCGCGCGGCCATGTGCGGGAAGGCCGCGTCGTGCTTCTTGCGCGTGAAGCGCTCCTCCTGGGCCGCAGCCACGATGCGCCCGTCCAGCAGCAGCACGGCTGCGGAGTCGTGGTAGTAGGCGCTCAAGCCCAGTATGGCCCGGCGTTGTGGGCTGCCCATGCGTGGCCCCCTAGAACAGCGTGTAGATGAAGGGCGCGATGGCCGAGCCCGAGGTGAGCACGATGAGCGCGCCGAAAAGCAGCAGCACCAGGATGATGGGCGCCAGCCAGAA
>CAYMIP010000118.1:0-4534 GCA_964390575.1 uncultured Desulfocurvus sp.
AGCCCGGCGGGCTCATGGTCTTCGGCATCCCGGCCGAGCGCATCCCGGCCGAGCGCATCGCCGAGGGCGTGCAGACCCTGACCTCCCACTACGGCGTGAGCTTCCACCCCTGCACCAAGATCTGCGACCGCAGGCAGGTGGACGACACCGGCGACGAGTTCTCCACGCGCTGCATCGACCTGGACGAGCTGGTGCGCGGGCACGACGCGGTGATGCTCTGCACCGGCTCCTGGAAGCCCCGCAAGCTGAACGTGCCCGGCGAGGACTTGCAGGGCGTCTACACCGGCCTGGCCTTCCTGTTCCCCATCCGCGCGGCCCAGTACGACAAGAGCCGCCTGTCCGAGATCAGCGTGGCGGGCAAAAACGTGGTGGTCGTCGGCGCGGGCTTCTCGGCCATCGATGTGGCCCACGGGGCGCTGGGCCAGGGCGCGGCCCGGGTGAGCCTCGTGTATCGCCGGACCAGGAGGGAGGCCCCCTGCGGCAGCCACGAGATCGAGCAGTTCGAGGAGGCCGGCGGGCAGTGGCTGGAGCTGGTCACGCCTGTGCGCATCCTGAGCGAGGGTGGCAAGCACGGCCAGGTCACGGGCATCGAGTGCATCCAGTGCCACCTGGGCGAGCCGGACGAGGACGGCCGCCGCAGCGCCGTGCCCGACTCCTGCGCCAAGATGGTGCTGCCGGCGGACATCGTGGTCACGGCCATCGGCGAGACGGCCGCGCCGCCCTTTGCCGAGCGCCTGGGGCTGGAGTCCGTGCGCAAGAACGAGATCCACTGGCTGCAGATGACGCAGCTCACGGGCGTGTTCGTGGCCGGAGACGCGCTCTCCGGGCCCAGCAAGATCGGCAAGGCCGTGTACTCCGGCCTGCGCGCGGCCCAGTCCCTGTCGCGCTGGCTCACGCTCAAGTCCATGAACCGCGAGTTCGAATACCGCGAAGAGCCGCCCATCACGCGGGAAGATTTGCGCTAGCGCCCCGGAGGGTTCATGTCAGCCGACGAGAAGATCCTGTTCATCGACTATTCCCGCTGCATCGGCTGCGAGTCCTGCGAGTCGAGCTGCCGCTTCATCCATGGCCGCCCCCGGATCAACATGACGCGCACCACAGGCGGCATCATGGCCCCGGTGTACTGCCGCCACTGCGAGAACGCCCCCTGCATCAAGGGCTGCACGCGCGGGGCCTTGCAGAGGGGCGCGGACGGCTCGGTGCTCCTGAATCCCGTGCTCTGCGCCGGGTGCGAGACCAAGAACTGCATCCTGGCCTGCCCCTTTGGGGGCATCTTCTGCACGGGCCTGGACGACGCCGTGGCCAAGTGCGACCTTTGCCAGCACCGCCGCAGCGTGGGCATGGCCCCGGCCTGCGTGGAGATGTGCCCCTGCGGGGCCATGCACCTGGTGACCCGGGCCGAGGCCCTGGCCCTGACCACGCCGGAGTACGAGGCCGCGCACAAGAAGGTTCTGGAGCATGTGCGCCCGGTGCTGGCGCCCTTGGCCCGCCGCGGCACGGAGTAGGGCCGGTGCGCGCCTGCGCAGCCCTTGATGTTTCACGGTGCAGCTTGTAGAAAAGCGCCCATGCAGCCCCAGGTCACCATCGTCATTCCCACGCACCGGCGGCCCCGGCTGCTGGCGCGGGCGCTTGCGCACTACCGGCCTGCGGATCAGCCCGCAGATCAGCCCGGGTCCCTGCCCATTCTGGTGGCCGACTCCACGGACGCCGCGTATTCCGCTGTCCCCCCTGGCGTTGAGTACCTGCACCTGCCCGGCCTGGGCCTCGAGGCCAAGCTGGAGCTCGTGGCCCCGCGCATCGCCACGCCCCTGGCCGTGCTCTGCGCCGACGACGACTTCACCAGCGTGGCCTCCATCCTGCGCTGCGCCGAATATCTCTCCGCCCATCCGGACCACGCGGGCGCGCACGGCCACTACCTGCGCGTGGTCCGCCAGGCCGGGGGCGTGCTGGTGGAGCCCTGCTACCTGGACACGCAGCGGGCCGCCGTGGCCTCCGCAGACCCGCGCCAGCGCCTGCTCGAGCTGAACCGGCCCTATGTCCCGCTGTTCTACGCCGTGCTGCGCACAGAGGTGCTGCGGCGGGCCTTTGGTCCAGGCAGCGGACGGGAGGCCTTCTATGCCTCCTCCGAGCTGGCCCTGGGCCTGGTGGCGGCCATGTTGGGCAAGGTGGCGGTGCTGCCCACCCTGCACACCGTGCGCGACATCATCCCCAGCGTGGACCTGGCGGGCGCGCGCTCGGACGACCTGGGCGTGGTCAGCACCGCCCCGCAGTACCGCGAGGTCTATGCCCTGTTTGTGAACCGGCTCTCCGGCGTCCTGGCCGAGGTCTCTGGCCTGGAGCCGGACCAGGCCCGCGCGGCCGTGCTGGACTCCGTGGCGGCGTTCGTGGCGGGATACTGCCAGCGCGGCGGGCGCAAGCCCTTTTGGCGCAAGCTGCCCAAGTACGCCCGCAGGCTGGCGCGGGTCGTGGCTCCAGGCCAGGCCGCCGGGCAGGACGCCCAGGCCCTGGCCGCGCGCGAGGCCGCCCTGGCCGCATACCTGGCTCCGGCCGGAGCGCAGGCCTGGGCCGAGCTGGACGACATTCTGGCCAAGCTGGCGTGCAGGCCAGGCTAGCCGCAACATGGGAAAAAACAGGGGCATGCGCATACTGGTCACCGGGGCCACCGGGTTTGTGGGCCGCCACGTGGTCGAGGCTCTGCTCCGGCGCGGGCACTGCGTCACCGCCCTGTGCCGCGATGCGCAGAAGGCCCAGGCCATGCCCTGGCACGGCCGGGTGGAGCTCGTCTGCGCAGACATCGCCGGGCTCTCCCCGGCCCAGCTGGACCAGCTGGCCGGACACGAGCGCATCCTGCACCTGGCCTGGGAGGGCCTGCCCGACTACAAGGCCGGGACCCAGGTCACGGAGGTGCTGCCCCGGCACCTGGAGTTTCTGGCGCAGCTCCTCACACGCGGGGCGAAGCGCCTGCTCGTCGCCGGCACCTGCCTGGAATACGGGCTGCTGGAGGGCGCGCTGGTCGAGGACATGGAGCCGCAGCCCGTCACGGCCTATGGCCAGGCCAAGGACGCCCTGCGCCGGGCCCTTGTGCCCCTCTGCGCGGCGCACGGCGCGCTGCTCGTCTGGGCGCGGCTGTTCTACATGCACGGCCCCGGCCAATCCGAAAAATCCTTGCTCTCCCAACTTGACCGGGCTATCAGTGCAGACGCCAAGTCGTTCAATATGTCCGGCGGGGAGCAGCTGCGCGACTACCTTCCGGTGGCGGACGCGGCGGACCTCCTGGTCCGTCTGGCCATGCAGGACACGGTGGCCGGGCCTGTCAACTGCGCCAGCGGTCGGCCCGTGACTGTGCGCGCCCTGGTGGAGGAGCATCTGCGCCGCCACGGGGCGGATGTGCGGCTCAACCTGGGCCACTACCCCTACCCGGACTATGAGCCCATGCGCTTTTGGGCCGACACGACAAAACTCGCCGCAGCCCTGGCTGCGAGCCGGGACCAAGGACTATGAGCCAGAAAGACAGCACCGCCAGCGACCCCGCCCAGCAGTTCCGCCAGGAGCGCGTGGAGCGCGTCTGCGGCATGGGCGGCAACCAGGCCCTCAAGGACACGGCCCAGGCCTTTACCGTGGAGTCCACGCGTGCCGGGTATTCGTACAATTTCAGCTGGATGGGACGCCCGATCATCCAGTATCCGCAGGACATGGTGGCCTTGCAGGAGATCATCTGGGAGATGCGGCCCGATGTCGTGGTGGAGACGGGCATCGCCCACGGCGGCAGCCTCGTCTTCTCGGCCTCCATGCTGGAGCTGCTGGGCGGCGACGGCTTTGTGCTGGGCGTGGACATCGACATCCGCCCCCACAACCGCGCCGCCATCGAGGCCCACCCCATGGCCCCGCGCATCCGCATGATTGAGGGCTCGAGCATCGACGAGGCCGTGGCCGGGCAGGTGCGCCAGGCCTGCGCCGGGCGGGTGAACCCGCTGGTGGTGCTGGACTCCAACCACACCCACGAGCACGTGCTGCGCGAGCTGGAGCTGTACTCGCCGCTGGTCCGCAAGGGCGGCTGGCTGGTGGTCTTCGACACCGTGGTGGAGGTGATGCCGGGCGATTTCTACCCCGACCGGCCCTGGGGCGTGGGCAACAACCCCATGACCGCCGTGGACGCCTTTCTCCAGGCCAACGACCGCTTCGTCATCGACGCGGCCATGGACGCCCGGCTTGCCGTGAGCATGGCCCCGCGCGGCTACCTGCGCTGCCTGCGCGATGAAGCCCTGTAAGGAGACCAGACATGCTTCGTGAACTGCGCCGCGCCGTCCTGGGCGCCCTGCCCGAGCCCCTGTCCAAGATCATCCGCTGCATCGGCGCGCCCAACAAGTTCATCCATTTTCCGGACCCGACCTATGCCCAGGACGCGCTGGTGACCCGGCACAACGCCGACTTCATGCGCGAGCCGCGCTTCGCCGAAAGCTACCGCCTGGGCAAGGCCACGGGCTCCTGGCCCGGCGGCGAGCCCGCCTGGCGCACCTACGTGGCCTGCTGGGCC
>CAYMIP010000119.1:0-4399 GCA_964390575.1 uncultured Desulfocurvus sp.
GTCGGCCTCCGGAGCCGAAGGTCGGGCGTTCGAGCCGCCCATTGCCCACCATTGTTCAGGGCCGCCGCACAGGCGGCCTTTTTTATTTCCCCGGCAGGCCTTGACGATTTCCCGAACAGGACCGACTTCTGACAGCATGGCCCGACAACACCAACGAGGAGGCACCATGCGTCAGTTTGTTCTGCTTGCGCTCTCAGCGCTCTTTTTGACCGCCTGCGCAGCCAAAGGCCCCACAGCCGAGGCCGTGCTCCAGCCCACCAAAGGCAGTACCGCCGCAGGCGCCATGGCCTTTGCGCAACAGGGAGAAAGAGTGCTGGTCAAGGGCCAGTTCGCAGGCCTGACTCCCGGCGCGCACGGCTTCCACATCCACGACAAGGGCGATTGCAGCGCCCCGGACGGCACCAGCGCCGGCGGGCACTTCAACCCCTTTGCCAAGCCCCACGGCGACCCGGCCAGGCCCGCGCACCACGCCGGCGACCTGCCCATGCTCGTGGCCGGGGCTGATGGTACGGCCCGCTTCGAGGCGCTCATGGACGGCATCAGCCTGGAGACCGGCCCGGCCAACATCCTGGGCCGGGGCGTCATCATCCACGCCCAGCCGGACGACTTCACCACGCAACCCACGGGCAATTCCGGCGCGCGCGTGGCCTGCGGCGTCATCAAGGCCAAATAGCTTCAGCCCCACCGCACACGGCAACACGGGCTCCGGTGCGCCGGAGCCCGTGTTGTTTTCCACGTCACCATGTTCCGCCATTCCGCCAACCAGCCCCCCTAGCTGCCTGGGCCAGCAGAAAGCACCTCCGACGCCGGACAACACGACGAGAATTCCGGACGAAACAAGCAGGACCGGGCCCTGGCAACCAGGGCTGCTCCTTGTCTGCATGGGGTAGAAGAGGGGCCTGGGCAGCGCACAGGCCCTGGCCCCTGGGGATATTATATGTTGCAACCTCCTTGTGGTTCTTGCAAAATATAGGTGATACAGCTGGACTCCTGCCCCTGTGCGGGCAACGAGCAGCATGTCCGAACCCAGCGGAGCGTTGATGTCCGAAGACAGGCCGGAGCCAAAGACTTCTCTTTTCCAGCGCCCGTGGTTGCGCCGCTCCCTGCTGACGCTGGCCGCTGTTCTTCTGCTGATGGCCGCAATCACCCTGGCCATTCCGCCCCTGGTGTCCTCGAACTGGGCGCGCGCCAAGGTGGAGCACACCCTCGCCGCAGCCACGGGCAAACCGGCCTCCTTGCGCCTGCTCTCCCTTGGCTGGAGGGGCGGCCTGCGCCTGGAGGGGCTGCTCATCGGACGCGGCGGCCTGGAGGACGAGACCTTCCTCTGCTCCCTGGAGCGCCTGCACGTGCAGTTCGGCCTGCTGTCCGCCCTGCGCAAAGACCTGCACCTGCGCGCTCAGGCCTCCGGCCTGCGCCTGCGCCACCGCCTGGAGCCGCAAAAGGAGCCTGAACCGCCGTCCAAGCCCCTGCCCGCCCTGCTCAAGGATGCCCTGGCCACCCTGCGCGAGGGGCTCAAGCCCGGCCCCAGAACAGGCGACCTGCATGTCCTGGTGGACCTCGCGGACATTGCCGTGCGCCTGGATCTTGCGGCCACGGGCAGCACCCTGGACCTGCGTGACGCATTTTTCCGCCTCGATGCGCCGGGCCTCGACCAGGGGCCCATACGCCTGAACGCCGGGCTCACGGCCCTGCACAACGGCACGCAGCTGGCCCCGGTGCAGCTTGAGGCCGTTCTGGAAGGAATGGTGGACAAGACCGGCCTGCTGACCCCGGCCGAGGCGCGCCTGACGGCCAAGGCCGAGGCTCCCGGCCTGCACCTTGCGGCCCTGGGCAGCGTGGCCAAGGGCTTCCAGGCCGACCTGCGTCTGGACCTGCGCCAGGCCAGCGCGCTCCTGAAACCCATGCTTGGTTCGACCCTGCCCGAGGCCTCGGGCGTCCTGAACCTGGGCCTGACCCTGGCCCAGCCCGACCCGGACCATCTGGCCCTGACCCTCAAGGCCTTGGCCGAGGGCCTGCGCGCCTCCGGCGGCCCGCTGGGGGGCAAATCCGTTGGACCGCTGAAGCTCAATCTGCTGCAAGAGGCTGCCTTCGACCTCGCGGCCGGAACCTTGCGCCTGCCAGGCTCCCTGACCCTGCTGGCCAAAAGCGCTGTGCGCTGGCAGGGCGAGGTCAGCGGCCTGAACGAGGCCAGGCCCACAATTGTCCTGGCCGTGCGCCCCCTGCACCTGCAGCTCGACGAACTCCTGGGCAGCGCGCGCGCCGTGCTGCCGCCCGGCCTGGGCATCGGCGTTGCCAGCCTGGACGCCGAGGGCATCTACCTCAAGGCCGTGCTGCCTGAAAAGGCCGGGCAGAAGCCGCAGATCGAAGCCAGGGCCACCGGCCTTGCCGTGGCGGCCAGCAGCATCACCCGCAGCACCGGCCCGGAGCGCCTGAGCCTGGCCCAGGCCCGGCTGCGCCTGGATTCGGTCCAGGCCGTGCTGCCCGGCAGCGCCCCAGGACAGGTGACGGCCAGCGCCACGCTCGATTTTGAAGGTCTGCGCTGGCAGGGCAAGTCCCCGCTCACCGTGAAGCGGGCCGCCCTCTCGCGCATCAACGCCAGGATCGACGGCTTTGCGCAGGACCCGGCGGCCCTGTTCGGGGTCATTGGCGCGGCCAGCCTGGACATTGCAGGCACGGTCCAGGGCCTGGATGTGCCCGGCACATCCCAGGCCCCTGAGCTAACCCAGACCCTGGCCCTGCGCGCCAACCTCCCGGCCGCCAAGACCGCCACGGCCAACCTGGATTCCCTGGGCCTGGACATCCCGCAGCTGCGCCTGCTCCAGCCCGGCAAGCGCCCGCTGGAGGCTCCGCTGACCCTGCGCCTGACCGCAACAGACATCCGCCTGGGCGGCCCGGCCCCACACCTCACCAACGTCTCCGACGCCAAGCTGGCCCTGGATATTGGGCAGACCCTGCACTGCGCCGCCACGGCCAGCCTCATCGGGGATGCTGTGCGCAGCAGCGGCAGCCTGACCCTGGACGCGCAGAAGCTCCTGGTGCTGGCCGCGCCCCTGCTCCCGCGCCAGGCCAAGGGCTCGGGCGGGGTGGCACTGGACTGGACGCTGTCCGCCGCCCTACCGCCGCAGCAAGGCCCTGCGCCCAAGCCGGAGAAGCTCTCCCAGACACTCAAGGGCCTGGGCTTCCTGAAGGAGCTTGAGGCGGTGCTCAGGCTCACGGACCTGTCCCTGGACTGGCCCCTGGCCGGACCCCAAAATGGACCCAGAGGCCAGTCCGGCGAAACCCTGCGCCTGCGCGGGCTCAGCACGCCCAAGCCGCTGCGCCTGGCCTCCTCAGGCGGCCTGCGCGAGTCCAGCCTCAACGGCTCCCTGGCCTTTGGCCCGCTCTCCGAGCTGCCCGGCGTGGGCCCCCTGGACAAACCGTTGCGCGGCCTGCTGACCCTGAGCGCCACCCAGCAGGACCTGCGCTCGGTGCAGATCTCCGAGCTGCTGCACGTGGACGGCCTGGACCTGGACCAGAGCCTGCGCCTGACGCTGGACCGCCTGGACCTGGTGCTGGACCGCGACCAGGACCGCCTGGCGGCCATCCTCGAACACGTGGACGGTTCCCTGGCCTTTGATCTACAGGCCGGGCTCAAGGCCCTGCCCGCCAAGGGTGGCAAGGGCCTGTCCGGCAAAGGCCGCATCGAGGCCGGTTTCGACGCGCGGCTGTCCGGCGGGCGCAACCTGGCCCTGTCCGCGCGGCTCATGAGTCCGGGCCTGGACCTGCGCCTGGGGCCGGAGCTGGCCATCAGCGGCCTGACAAGCTCCCTGCGCCTGGACAAGCGCTTCACCCTGGCCCCTGGCCTGCGCTGCGGCACACCGGCCCGCGAGGCCTTGCTGCCCCTGTCCGAGCAGGTCTTCGAGCAGCTGTCCGCCCTGGGCAGCGCCAGTGGCAACGACGAGTTCGCCCGCAGCGTGCTGCACGGGTTCCAGCCCGGCGGCGGCAGCCTGAGCTTCGGCCAGCTCCAGCTCACGTCCGGCGGGCTGCCGCTCTCCCTGCGCGACGTTGCCCTGCGCCTGGACACCGGAGGTGCGCTCCCGGCCCTGCGTTCCTTCCGCGCCGGGCTCCTGGGCGGCAATCTTCTGGGCAGCGCCCTGGTCAAGGGCAGCGGCGGCAGCTACCGCCTGGAGGCCGACTGCGCCTTCACCGGCATCGACCCCGCCCGCCTGTTGGCGGACAAGGGCGCCAAGGACCTGGGCGACCAGGCCGAGGCCGCTGGCCGCGTGACCCTGTCCGTGCCGCTCACGGGCGATCCCGAAGCCCTGCTGCAACGCCTGTCCCTGCGCGCGGACATCACCAAGATCGGCCCGCGCACCCTGGAGCGCATGCTCTACGCCCTGGACCCGGACGAGCAGAACGA
>CAYMIP010000120.1:0-4350 GCA_964390575.1 uncultured Desulfocurvus sp.
ACGGTGCCCTTGATGCGCCGGGTCTTCCAGGCCATGCTCATGCCCACGCCGTCCCAGAACAGGGAGTGCACCTCGCCCTGGGAAAAGCGCCGGAACTTCTTGAAGACCTGGGAGGCCATGGAGATGTCCTTGTTCACCAGCAACTCGTACTTGCCCTTGGGATCGAAGGACACGGGGAGCATGCGCATGGGCAGGTAGTAGAACTCCTCGGCGCCGGTGTCGCGCCGGCCCATGTCCATGCCGGGCAGCCGTTCGTCGATGATGACGTACACGGCGGAGCTGTTGTAGCCGTCCTCCTGGCTGAACTGGACGTCCAGGTCTGGGGTGAAGACCTTCATGTAGCTGTATTCGTTGAGCACCACGAGCTTGTGCGTGTTGCCCTCGGGCAGGTAGGCGAAGTTGAAGACGTTGGCGATGCTGGGCAGGCGCAGCAGGCGCACGGGTTGGATGCTGCCGCCCGAGTAGTGCATCTCGCTCACGCCGGACTCGTCGAAGGGGCCGTGGAAGCCCTTGCGCTGGCCCACGAGGGTGGGCTGGTTGGTGGGCGGGGTGCGCACCACGGACAGGTACATCTTCTGCGGCTCGCAGAACTGCTCGAACTTGCCGTTCACGACGGAGTAGATGAACGTCCTGGGCTCGGCGTTGCCCTCGGGATCGTCGACGGCCGAGACGATGAGCTCGGCGCGGCCGTCGCGGTCCAGGTCGATCTGGCTCAGGCGCAGGATCTTGATGCGCATGCCGAGCTTGAGCTCGCCCAGGGGCTTCAGGGTGTTCTGGTAGAATTCGTAGGCGTAGAGGGTGTTGGCGCTGGCGATGACGACGCGGTTTTTCTTGTCGCCCTGGAAATCGCCCACAACCAGGCCCACCGAGGCGTAGCGCAGGCTCTGGCTCTGCCAGCGGCCGGGGGTCTCGGCCCCGCCCTCGTAGCGGAACTGCGGGTTCATCACCGGGCCGCCGGAGGGGCCCACGGCGGCCTCGCCGGTGTCGCCCACCACGAAGTCAGCGTTCCTCGGCACCGGGGCCTTGGACTGCTGCTCCTTGCGGGCCTCCTTGCGCTCCGTCACCTTGGCGTCCTCGCCGGGGCGCTGGAAGGCCTCGGTGCGCACCTCGGCGCTCATGCGCTCCAGGGCGGGCACCAGCCCATCCACGGGCACCTGGGCGGTCTTGAGCCAGGTCTTGCCCTTGCGGTCCCAGACGTTCAGGGTCACGTTGGCCTGCTTGTCCTGGAAGTCGATGGCTCCGGCCATGAGGAATTCCGAGCCCACCAGGCTCATGATGTTCTGGGCCTCGGCGGGGTTGGCCGGGAAGCGGCCAGCGGCGCGGTCGATGCTGGCCTGGGGCGCGGCCTCGAAATAACCGGGCCAGGACAGGCGCGAGGCGAGCATGGTCTGGGCGCCCTTGCTCATGTACTGGAATTTCTCGCCGTTGATCTTGAAGGGCAGCACGGCATAGGTGCGCGCGCCCTGGGACAGCGCGAGCACAGGCAGGCTGAGCAGGGCCGCGAGCAGCAGCAGGGCTGAAAGGCGCTTGAGGGACATGAAGATTCCTCCTCTGCGAGGGAACATGTTTGCTCTTCCGGCATTGGCGCCGTTTTCTGTTTCCCGGCCATAGCACCAACGCTGGCGGCTTGCAAAAGAAACCTTGGCGCGTCGCCCGGTGGGATGACAGGCGGCAGGCAGCGGGCGGCCGGGCGCTGCAACCGTTGCCAAGGCCTCCGCCTCGGGCTATGCCTGCCCCATGACACCGGCCCGCACCTTCCGCATCACCACCGCGCCCGAACAGGCCCCCCTCGTGGAGGCCCTGCTGGCCGCCCAGGGCTTCGCCTGCGAGGCCGAGCCCTTTCTGGCCAGCGCGCGGCGTCTCACGGCCGAGCCCTTCCCCCTGGGCTCGTCCTTGGCGGCAGCCTTTGGCCTCATCTACATCCAGGACCGCTCGTCCATGCTGCCCCCGGCCCTTTTGGGCGCAGCCCTGGCGGAGCAGGGCGCGAGCCCCGTGTGCCTGGACATGTGCGCCAGCCCGGGCGGCAAGACCGGCATCCTGGCCCTGGCCGTGGGGCGGCAAGGCTTCGTCCTGGCGGCCGAGGCCTCGCGCGAGCGCCTGACCACCCTGCGCCAGAACCTGCGGCGCATGAACGCGGCCAACACCGCCACCGCCGGGGCCGAGGCCCAGCACCTGCCCCTGGCGCTGGAAAGCCTCGACGCCATTCTGCTCGACCCGCCGTGCAGCGGCTGGGGCACGGCGGACAAAAACCCGCGCGTCATGGAGCTGTGGACCCCGGAAAAGGCCGAGACCCTGGTGCGCCTGCAACGGGCGCTGCTCACGCGCGCTGCGGCGCTGCTCAAGCCCGGCGGGCGGCTCATGTACTCCACCTGCACCACCCATGTGCGCGAGAACGAGGAGCAGGCGGCCTGGGCGCTCAGCACCCTGCCGCTCAGCCTCTCGCCCCTGCCCGCGCCGCCGGGCTTTGCCCCGCGCGCCCCGGCCCTGCCGGGCCTGGGCGGGGTGCTGCGCGTGGGCGGAACGAGGGTCGGAGACCGGGCCGATGCCGGGACAGGAGACAGGACCGGAGACGGGACCGCTGAACAGGACAGGGCTGGCGAGGGCCAGGGTTTTTTCCTGGCCTGTTTCGTCAAAAAGGACGGGGTGCTGGCGGATGAGGCGGAGGACGCGGAGGGCAGGGCGGAGCGCGCCACGGAAATCAGCGGCCGGGCGCTGTCCGCGCGGGACATCAGCTCCGCCGGGCCGCTGACGCCGGACAACCTGCCGCCGGGTGAGGCGCGCGACTTTGGCGGCAAGGTCTATTTTCTGCACCAGGCGGCGCTGGACCTGCTCAGCCGCAGCGGGGCCGGGCTGCGCTGGCAGGGCCTGCCCCTGGGAACCGTGTCCGGGGGCCGTTTCCGGCCCGACCCACGGGCCCGGCTGCTTTTGGCCCCGGCGGACACGCTGCCGGGCTCCTTGCGCCTGGACGTGGACGAACCAGCGCCCATCCTCGACCTCCTGGCCGGGCGCAGCCTGGACCTGCCCGGGGCGGGCAATCTGGTGGGGCTGTATTTCCGGGGGCTGCCCCTGGGCCTCGTCACCCGCAAGGGCCGCCGCCTGCTCTGGTCAAACCGCTAAACGCGTCCGCTAGCCGCCTGCCTGGCGCACGGCCTGCCGCTGGCGCAGGATGGACAGGCCCCAGGGCGCGGCCAGCACAAGCAGCGTGGCGCTCCAGGCCCAGGCCGCCGGGTTCACAAGCCCCTCCTGCACCGGAATCACCACCGCACCCAGGACAAAGGCGCCCACCAGGAGCCACTCCTCACGCGGGGTGCCCACGGGCCGGGGCAGCTCACGCGTGGCCAGAAGCCGCACGGTCATGCACAGGGCCACGGGCAGGAACTGGGCCACGCGGAAGTCGCGGTAGCGCGGGTCCACCAAAAGGCCGAAGGTCAGGGCCAGGGCCGCCAGGCCGAACACGAGGTCCAGCAGGCCCACGGCCTGGGCGCGGTCGAAAGGCTTCAGCCGCAGGGAGCGCAGGGCCTCCAGCCGGGCGATGACCGGCACCAGGGGCCGGGGGCCGGTTCCCTGGCCAGGGCCGCTGGCGGCTGCGAGGTCGGCCAGCTCAGAGAACACCAGCAGGCAGAGCACCGCGCCGCCCCCGGTCATGAGCGCCCCGCCGATGACCCCGGCCGCGCCAAAGGCCAGGCGCAGGGACTGCTCCAGGCTGGCGGCCAGAAGCGTGCACAGGCCCTGGGCCGCCAGGCAGACCAGCGCGGTCCTGGCGAAGCCGCGCGGGGGCCGCAGCCGCAAGGCCAGCCCGGCCAGGAGCGCCGCCGCACAGGAGGACAGGAGAAAGGCCATGAGCCAGTAGGGCTTCTCGCTCACCGGGCCGGTGAGGGGGAACTTGACCTGGCGCTCCACATCGATAAGCCCCCAGTTGCCGCCCACGGTGCCTTCCTGGCCGAACTTCCAGGGCTCGTCGAAGAGCTCGAAGATATTGTAGTCGATGCCTCGATCGTGGGCGGTGTTGATGATCTCGCGCACGAAGCGGGCCTGGGCCACGCGGCCGGGCACGGCGTCCTTGCGCACGCGGCCCGCGCTGGGCCAGCCGATCTCACCGATGAGGATGGGCTTGCCTGGGTAGGCGGCGGCTATCTTGGCGTGGGCGTCGAGCATGTGTTTGATGACGTGGGGCAGCGCCGTGGGCGTGTTTTCCCAGTAGGGCAGCACATGGATGGTGAGGGAGTCCACCTCGGCCGCCACCTTGGGGTACAGCAGCCAGAACTCCCAGACGTCGGCGTAGGTCACGGGCTGCTTGATGGCCGCCTTGACGCGGCGGATGTAGTCGATGAGCAGCTCCGGGGTGATCTC
>CAYMIP010000121.1:0-4350 GCA_964390575.1 uncultured Desulfocurvus sp.
GGCGGCGACCGCTCCGACGTGCAGCTGGTGGCGCTGGAAGGCAGCTGCCCCTGCCTCATCCTCACAGGCAACCTGTACCCCAACGAGATCATCCTGACCCGGTCCGAGGTGCTCCAGACGCCCATCATCATGGTGCGCGAGGACACCTTCAGCGTGGCCAAGAAGATGGAGAACATCCTCTCGCGCCACAAGCTGCGTGACATGATCAAGGTCAACCACGGGGTGCAGCTGGTGGGCGCGGCCCTGGATTTTGAGACCCTGCGCGAAAAGCTGGGGCTCTAAGCCTCAAGGCAACCTGAAATGGAAAGGCCGGGTCACCCCGGCCTTTTTCGTGCTGTCTGCGCTGGTTCTATTTCCCGCGCCGGATGTTATACACCGCCCGGCCCACAGCCACATGCTTGTCCGGCTCGCCCGCGCTCCAGAGCAGCACCTGGGCGTTGCCCACGCGGTTGCCCAGCAGGCGCACCGTGGCCTCGGCAAAGAGGTCGCGGTCGAGGGCCGGGCGCAGGTAGTCCACACCCAGATCGATGGTGGCGATGCGGTCCTCCAGGCGGCAGCACGTCCACACCGCGAATCCGCCGCAGACATCCACCAGACTGGAGATGACCCCGCCGTGCAGGGCTGGCCGCCGCGTGTCGCCCAGCAGCTCCGGCCGATACGGCACGCAGAGCCTGACGTAGCCCTCGCGCAGTTCGGCCACCTTGATGCCCAGCACCTCGTTGAAGGGGATGCCGCGCTCGATGAGTTCGGTCAGCTTGGCGAAGTCCATGGCTGCTCCGGTGCGGGCTAGTCGTTCTCGTCCAGGTTCTGGGGGCCCAGGCGCATCTGGGCGTCGGCGCTGGCCAGGATGATGCGGCCCAGGCGCACGTCCTCGCCGATGCGCGCCTTCAGCGCGTCCAGGCTTTCGAACTTGCGCTCGGAGCGCAGGCGCTGCACGAACTGCACGCCCAGGGTCTGGCCGTAGATGGCGCGGTTGAAGTCCATGATGTGCGTCTCCAGGGTCAGCCCGGTGTCGCCAAAGGTGGGGTTGTAGCCCACATTGGCCACTGCGGGCAGGACCTCGCCCGCCAGAAGCGCCCAGACCGCGTACACGCCGGGCTTGGGCAGGAGCACGCCCTCATGGGCCAGGTTGGCGGTGGGGAAGCCGAGCAGGGCTGCGCCGCGCTTCTTGCCGTCCACCACGCGGCCCTGGACCTCGAAGAAGCGCCCCAAGAGCGGGCGCGCGTCCCAGACATTGCCGGACTGCACCAGGTCGCGGATGCGCGTGGAGCTGACCACGGCTCCGCCGATGATGACCGGGTCCAGGCGCTCCACGCCGTAGCCCAGCTGCTGGCCCAGCTGGGTCAAGAGCTCAAAATTCCCCTTGCGGCCCTTGCCCATGGCGTAGTCGTAGCCGATGACCAGCTCGCGCAGGTTCAAGGCCTCCACCAGGTAGCGGCGCACGAACTCCTCGGGCTCAAGGAGCGCCATCTGGCGGGAGAACTCCAGCACCAGGGTGACGTTCGGCCCCTGGCCCTCGATGAGGGCGAGGCGCTGGCTGGTGCTGGTGAGAAAGGGCGGGGCCTTCTGGCCCATGAGCACGGTCATGGGATGCGGGTCAAAGGTCACGACCACGCTGACCAGCCCGCGCTTGCGGGCCTTGGCGCAGGTCAGCGCCAGCAGGCGCTGGTGGCCCACATGCACCCCGTCGAAATTGCCGATGGTGACGCAGGAGGCCGCGATGGTGTCGCGGAGCTCAAAGATGGTGCGGGCAGCGATCATGTACGGGCAGCTTCCTTATGCGGGCAAGGTGCTGTGGGTAGCAAAAAGCGCGCTGGACATCAAGGCCCGCGCCGCTCCACCTGAACGCCGTCCCCGAAACGTTCCTGGATGGTCTTTTCCAGCGCCGCCAGCTGCTTCTTCTGGCCCTCGCTGGTGACCAGGGATTTGACACGGGCCAGATGGAAGTCCGTCTTTTTCTTGTCCCGGCCGTAGAGGGCGGAATAGGTGAGCTCCAGGTGTGCGGCAAAGAGGTCGCCGGACTCCCCGTAGATGCGGCCAAGGTGGTAGCGCACCTCAGAGTCCTCGGGCACCTCGCGCGCCACGCGCTCCATGGTGCTCAGGGCGCCTGTGTAGTCCTTGCGCTCGGCCATGAGCCGGGCGGTGAAGAACATGGACATGGCGTCGCGCGGATTCAGGATGGCCGCCTTTTGCAGGAACGGCCCGGCCTTGGCGAAATTCCCGTGGTTGAAGTAGAAAATGCCCGCCTCGCGCAGGACCAGCGGGTCGTCCGGGCCGCAGGCCAGGGCCGCTTCAAAGGACTGCTCGGCCAGGGCCGCACGCTTGAGCCGGTCGAGCGCGATGCCTTTGCCCGCGTTATCCAGGCAGATGAGTTCGGCCTTGGGCTTGCTGTCGTAATAGGCCAGGGCGGTATCGGCCCCGCTCATGCGCGCCCGGACAAGGGTCTGGATGCGCATGAACTTGTCCCGGTTGTACTCCCGCGCCACGGTTTCTGCGGGCATGAGCCGCATGCGGTCGCGCAGGTAGCCGATGCGCTCATCCAGGCCGGGGTGGGTGGAGAGGTAGGACGGGATGTTGTCGCCGGTCATGAACCAGCGGCGCTTGTTCATGATCTCGAAGGTCTTGGGCATGGCGTCCGGATTGTAGCCGGCCTTGGCGAGGTAGTTGATGCCCACGTGGTCGGCCTCGCGCTCGTTTTCGCGGGTGTACATGAGGAAGGCCGACTGCGCCCCGGCCATGGAGCCGGTGGCCACAGCCTGGCCAAGGGCGCTGGAGGTCTGGCCGCCGCCTTTGGCACCGATCAGCGCGCCCGCAATAACGCCTGCGATGGAGGCGATGCTGATGAAGCGCATCTGGTCGATGCGTTTGGCCACGTGGCGCTCCGTGACGTGCCCGAGCTCGTGGCCGATGACTGCGGCCAGCTCGTCCTCATTGTCCACGTTCAGGATCAAGCCGGTGAAAATGTAGATGTAGCCGCCAGGGATGGCGAAGGCGTTCATGGAGCCGTGGGCCACCACGGCGCTGCGGATGGGAAAGGGCTGCGGCGGCAGGGCTGTGGCCACGCGGTCCACAACGCCCTTGACGTAGGCCACCACCTCGGGGTCGTCCACAAAGGCCATCTGGGCGCGGATGGTGTTGTCGAACTTCTTGCCCATCTCGATCTCGTCGCCCACGGTCATGGAGCCGAACAAGGCCCAGGCCCGGCAGGGGGCCAGGACAAGGAGCAGAGCGGCCAAGAAGCTGGCTGCGAGAGGCAAACGCCGGTGCGTGGTGTTCATGTGGCGTTCCTGGGTTGTGGACGGCTCGAGGCGGTCATCCCTGTGGCCCTGAAGCTAACACCTTTTAGAAAAAGAAAAAAGGATGCCCGCCTGGGACATCCCTTTTTAAAACGACTGGAAACCCGGAGGGTTACTTGTTCATGATGTTCAGGAAATCGTTATTGTTCTTGGTCTTGCGCATCTTGTCCAGGAGGAACTCCATGCTGTCGGTGGAGTTCATGGGAGCCAGCACCTTGCGCAGGATCCAGACGCGGTTCAGGACTTCTTCGTCCAGCAGCAGCTCTTCCTTGCGGGTGCCGGAGCGGTTGATGTCGATGGCCGGGAACACGCGCTTTTCCGAGAGGTGGCGGTCCAGGTAGATCTCCATGTTGCCGGTGCCCTTGAACTCCTCGAAGATGACCTCGTCCATGCGCGAGCCGGTGTCGATGAGGGCCGTGGCGATGATGGTCAGGCTGCCGCCGGACTCGATGTTGCGCGCCGCGCCGAAGAAGCGCTTGGGGCGCTGCATGGCGTTGGCGTCCAGACCGCCGGAGAGCACGCGGCCGGAGGAGGGGGTCACGGCGTTGTAGGCGCGGCCCAGGCGGGTGATGGAGTCGAGCAGGATGACCACGTCACGCTTGCGTTCCACCAGGCGCTTGGCCTTCTCCAGCACCATCTCAGTCACCTGCACGTGGCGGGTGGGGGGCTCGTCGAAGGTGGAGCTGATGACCTCGGCGCGCACGGTGCGCTCCATGTCGGTCACTTCCTCGGGCCGCTCGTCGATGAGCAGCACGATGAGATAGACTTCGGGGTGGTTGGCGTTGATGGAGTTGGCGATGGTCTGGAGCAGCATGGTCTTGCCGGTGCGCGGCGGGGAGACGATGAGCCCGCGCTGGCCGCGGCCGATGGGGGCGAGCAGGTCGATGACGCGGGAGCCGTAGTTCTCCGCGCCGTTTTCCATGCGGAAGCGCTTGTCCGGGTAGAGCGGGGTCAGGTTGTCGAAGAGCACCAGGTGCTTGCTGGCCTCCGGCGGCTCAAAGCCGATCTCGCTGACCTTGAGCAGGGCGAAATAGCGCTCGCCTTCCTTGGGCGG
>CAYMIP010000122.1:0-4069 GCA_964390575.1 uncultured Desulfocurvus sp.
AGCAGGGCGCCGCGCTGCTCGCTGCGCTGCTCTTCCAGGAGCACGCGGCGGGACACGATGACGTTGCTGCGGCGGCGGTTGATCTTGAGGATCTTGAATTCGAAGTCCTGTCCGACCAGGGCGTCCATGTCGGGCACGGGCCGCAGATCCACGTGGGAGCCGGGCAGGAAGGCCTCGACCCCGCCGAGATCGACGGTGTAGCCGCCCTTGATGCGGCGGACGATGCGTCCGGTAACTGTGCCGTTCTTCTCCTCGGAATCCTCGAGGCGGTCGAACAGCTGCATGCGCTTGGCTTTGTCGCGCGAGAGGTGGATGGTGCCCTCGTTCTCGTCCTTGTTGGACACGAACACGTCCACCGTGTCGCCCACGCTGACGGTCATCTTGCCCTCAGAGTCGAGGAACTCCGATACTGCGATCTGCCCTTCAGACTTGAAGTTCACGTCGATGAGGACGTGATCCTTGCCGATCTTGACCACGGTGCCGGGCACGATGGTGCCTTCGTCCAGGTCGCCAAAGTCTGATTTGAGGTAATCCTCAAGGGCGTCCTCGAAATTGAGGTCCATTTCCTGATCCGCGTCTTTCTTGGTTTTTTCCATGATTGCCTCCAACGACACTCTCCCTCGGACAAATGTATTTGCGCTGTATTTTAGACTTCTGGCCGCGCGCGGCCCCGTCCCGATTCCGAGGCGAGCGGGTCCGTGTCCACGGCGGTCGGCCCACGAGGGGCCGGCTCCAGATGTCATGACGCCAAAGTATAACCGGGGCACCCCCGCTGGACTGCCCCCTGAAAGAGCGTATCCGTATCGTAATTGCCCGCGCCTGTAAACAGGATTTCCGCCATTTGCAGCGGCGCGGTTGCCCGCAAACCAGGGTCATGGTAGACTGGTGCCGCGCCTGCCAGACGCCCCAAACCCGGAGCCCCCATGCCGCAGCCTGAAGCCGCCGTGCCCCTGCCCGAGACACTCGACCCGCGTCCGCGCTGCCCCTGGTGTCTCACCGGCGTCCGGCCAGATCCAGTCTACGTGCGCTACCACGACCAGGAATGGGGCGTGCCCCTGCACGACGACCGCGCCCTGTTCGAACTGCTTGTGCTGGAGGGCGCCCAGGCCGGGCTCAACTGGCTCATGGTGCTCAAAAAACGCGACGGCTACCGCCAGGCCTTCGCAGGCCTGGACCCGGCCGTGGTCGCGCGCTACGGCGAGGCCGACCTGGAGCGCCTGGCCCAGGACGCGCGGATCATCAGGAACCGCCAGAAGATCGCCTCGGCCATTGGCAATGCCCGCGCCTTTCTGGCCGTTGCCGAAGCCTTCGGCTCCTTTGACGCCTACCTCTGGGGCTTCGTAAACGGCGCGCCGGTGCAGAACGTCTGGAGTGAACTGCGTCAGGTGCCCGCGCGCACGCCTTTAAGCGACGCCATCTCCAAGGATTTGCAGACGCGCGGCTTCTCGTTCGTGGGCTCCACCATCATCTACGCCTTCCTGCAGTCCGCCGGGCTGGTCAACGACCACCTGAGCGGCTGCTTCCGGCACCGGGAGCTGGGCGGGCGTTAGCTTTGCTTACTTGAACGGGCTACTTCTTCTTCGAAGCGCTCAAGAGCGAGGTCACGCCCGTGACGCCCTTCACGGCCTTGGCGTGGGCCACGGCTTTGTCGGCGTCCTTCTGGCTGCGCACCATGCCGACCAGATACACCTTGCCGCTGAAGACCTCGGTCTCGATCTGCGTGGCGCTGATGGCCTTGTCGCCCACCAGGGCGACGCGGATCTTGCCCGCGATCTCCAGGTCCGCCGTGGTGGTGTCCTGCTTGCCCGGGGCCTCCCAGTGGGTGGTCACGCTCTTGACGCCCTTGGTTTTCTTGGCCGTGGCCTCGGCCAGGGCCTTGAACGCGTCGTCCGCGAGCTGGCCCAGAAGCGTGACCTTGCCCAGGAAGCAGTAGACCTTCACGGCCAGGCCAAGCTTGCCGTTTTTGTTCACCAGCGCGCTCTTGATCTCCGTGCTGATTTTCTTGTCCGCCGTGATGTCGCCCACGCTGCGCTCATCGCGCGCGGCATCATACACCGCGCCCCAGGGCGTGAGGGCGCTGGCCGGTTGGGCCGGAAGCACAAGCCCGGCCACCAAGGCCAGGGCCAGAAGGGCATGACTGCTGCGCTGCATGGGCTGCTCCGTGGTTTGAGGTTGCGAGGCTCCTCATGGTATGCCCAACCGCGCCCTGTGCGTCAATGCCGCCCGAGTTGACCGCCCGGCCCGAAATTCGTACTGTGCGCGCCCAAGCCAAACCATCCCCGAGGTACCCCATGACCGACTGCCCCTGCGGCTCCGCCCAGCCCTTCGCTTCCTGCTGCGGACCCATCATCTCTGGAGCCATGCCCGCGCCCACGGCCGAGGCGCTCATGCGCTCGCGCTACAGCGCCTATGTGAAGGGCGATGTCCCTTTTCTGGAGCGCAGCCTGGCCCCGGAAGAACGCCACGACTTCGACCCCGAGCAGGCCAAACAGTGGGCCGAAACCTCCACCTGGCTCGGCCTCACCGTCCACTCCGTCAAGGACGGCGGCGAAAACGACCAGAGCGGACAGGTGGACTTCACCGCGTCCTACGAATACCAGGGCGCGCGCCAGGACCACCGCGAGGTGGCCAACTTCAAGCGCCTGAACGGCGCCTGGCACTACACCGACGGCAAAATGCGCTCCCACGATCCCGTGGTGCGCGGCCCCAAGACCGGCCGCAACGACCCCTGCCCCTGCGGCTCTGGCAAAAAGTTCAAGAAGTGCTGCGGCTAGAGGGCTGAAGCAGAAAGAAGCTCCGGCGGCCGGGGGCCCCCTTCGGGGTTTCATCTCCCCCCGGACCCCCTCATAGCCCATGATTCCCCCACGCCGAAAGGGCTGGTCCAGGTTCCTCCTGGGCCAGCCCTTTCGGCGTAATGGGGAGTCCAGAGGGCCTTAAGGCCCTTTGGCGGGGGCCAGGGGCCTGCCCCTGGCGGTCCAGGCTAAATGGGCGGGGCGATGGTCACGAGCACGCGCATGTCGGTGCTGGCGCTGACGCCGTGGGGCACGGCGATGGGGCAGACCAGGGTGTCTCCGGCCTTGCACGGGATCTGGGCCTCGGCGGAGAGGAAGTGGCCTTCGCCCTCCAGGATGCAGATGACCAGTTCGCCTTCGAGGTTGTGCGAGTGCACGGGCAGGCCTTGCCCGGCCTTGAAGTTGAAGTTGATGACCTTCAGGAACTCGCTCTCGTGCACGAGCAGCTTGCTCGGGCCAAGGGGCTTGAAGCCGTTTTCGGCGTGCAGGTCAGTGATCTTCATGGCGCGTCTCCTTGGCGGTGGGGCTGTTGTGAGCCGGGAAAGCGGGCCAGTTCGCCGGGGCCGCCGGTCTGGACCTGGCCGTCGCGGGTGATGACGATGGTCTGGGTGGGCACGCTGACGCCTGCCGCCTGGGCCGCGCGCAGGGCGATGGCGGTCATGCCGTTGCAGCAGGGCACCTCCATCTGCACCACGGTGATGTCCTGGATGTCGTTGGTGCTCAAAATGTCGGCCAGCTTGTCGATGTACGACTGGGCGTCGTCGAACTTGGGGCAGCCGAGCAGCAGCACCCGGCCCGGCAGCAAGCGCGCGTGGAAGCCGGGAAAGGCCGGGGGCACGCAGTCCGCGGTCAAAAGCAGGCGCGCGTTTTTCAAAAACGGGGCCGTGGGCGGCACCAGGCGCAGCTGGATGGGCCAGTGTGACAGGGTGACTCCGGCGCTGCTTTGTTCGCGCGGCACATTGGCCTGCTGGCAGGGCGAACCGCCCCTGGGACTCTGGGGCGCGGGCCGCTGGGCCAGGGTCATTGCCCGGCCGCCGGGACAGCCGCCGCCAGCAGGAGCGTGGGGCCTGGGCGCTGCGTCCCCTTGAACCGGCCGAGGGCCGTCGAGCCGCAGGCTCGCGGGGTCGGGCATGTGCTCGGGCACGGCGCGTCCCTGGCTGGTCAGGTGCCGGGCCACGGCGGCGGGGTCGAAGTCTTCCACCTCCACCTCGACGATCTTGAGCGCGCCGGTGGGGCATTCGCCCAGGCAGGCGCCCAGGCCGTCGCAGAAGACCTCG
>CAYMIP010000123.1:0-3928 GCA_964390575.1 uncultured Desulfocurvus sp.
ATGCAGCCCACGCAGCGGGCGTTGCACGTGCGCGAGGTCGGCAGCGGGGCCTCGAAGCGGCCCAGGGCCAGGTTCTTGGCCGCCGGGCAGCCGTAGGTCAGGGCGCAGCTCGTCAGGTGGCGCACCAGGCGGTTGCCGGGCAGCTCCGTGAGCAGCTTGCGCGCGCCGTTCTCGATGCGCTCGCGGGGGATGCCCTCAAAGACCTGCCTGCGGTCCTGGTCCACCTTGCGGGCGCAGACCCAGAAGCGGCCCTCGGCAAAGCCCACGGCCCCGTAGGCGAAGAGCGGCAGCGTTGGTGCGCCGGGCCGGGGGTTGTAGGCCGCGAACGCGGACAGGGTGTGCGCCGGGCTGGCGAACACGGCCACGGCCAGCTCGTCCTGCTCCTCCACCTGCCCGGTTTCCGGGTCCAGGCCAAGGGCGGAGCGGCCCGGCAGCATGAAAAACTCGCTGCCCTCGGGCAGGGGGATCAGCTCGTCCGGCCGGGGCGGGGTGAGCTCACTGCCCCGGCGGCAGAGCATGAGCAGGTCCGGGTGGTCGTAGATGTTGCCGGACTCGTCGGCGAACACGAGGTTGGGCTGGATGTGTTTGGTGGTGGCCATGGCGCGCAGCATACGCCGCTGGCGGCCGGTCTGCAAGCCAGGGCCGCAAGCGCAGGCCGTGCCAATTTCAGATCGGGCCGACGTCAGCCGGGTTGAACTCGGCGGGTTGCCCTCAGGCCCAGACCCCGGGGATGGCCGCGCCGCAGGCCGTGCAGTCACCCTCCGCAAGCCCGTTGGCCCCGGCCCCCACAATATCGACCTGGAAGCCCTCGCGGCTGAGGACCACGGCCCCGCAGGCCGGGCACAGGGTGTCGCCGAAGCCGGGGCCGGAAGCGTTGCCGATGTACACAAAGCGCAGGCCCGCAGCCCGGCCCAGCTCACGTGCGGTCATGAGCGTCGCGTGCGGGGTCACGGGCCGGTCGAGCAGCTTGTAGTCCGGGTGGAAGCGCGACAGGTGCCAGGGCGTGTCCGGCCCCAGCTCGGCCTTGATGAAGGCGGCCATGTCCTTAAGCTCGCTGGCCGCGTCGTTCAGGCCCGGAATGAGCAGGGTGGTGACCTCGAGCCACCAGCCGAGCTTGCGCATCTGCGCGAGGTTCTTCAGCACCGGGGCCAGCCTGGCCCCGCAGCGCTCGCGGTAGAAGTCCTCGCTGAAGGCCTTCAGGTCCACGTTGGCGGCCTGGATGAGCCCGCCGCCGCCGTCGCCTTCGCCCGTGGCCGGGCCAAAGGCGTCCAGGCACTCCGGGCTCATGAACCCGTTGGTCACCAGGATGTTCTTGAGGCCCTTGGTCCGGGCCAGCCTCGCCGTGTCCTCCACCAGCTCGAAGAACACCGTGGGCTCGGAATAGGTGTAGGAGATGCTTTTGCAGCCGGACTCCAGGGCTGCGGCCACTAGGTGGGCGGGCTCGGCGTGGTGCCCGCTGATGCGCTGGCCCAGGCGCGGCGGCTGCGAGAGCGTGGCGTTCTGGCAGAAGGTGCAGGACAGGTTGCAGCCCATGGTGCCCAGGGAAAAGGTCCGCGTGCCGGGCAGGAAATGATACAGCGGCTTCTTCTCCACCGGGTCCACGTTGGTGGCTGCGGGCAGGGCGTAGACCAGGGTGTACAGGACGCCGCCCTTGTTCTCGCGCACGCCGCACAGGCCGCGCTCCAGGGGCTTGATGAGGCAGAAATGGCTGCACAGGCGGCACTGGACGTGTCCGTCCTTGAGGGGCTTCCAGAGCCGGGCCTCGCGGCAGTGTGTTGGCGCCATGGGTGCCTCCGGCCCTAGCCGAGGTTGAGGATGACCGAAAAGGCGCCGAAGGAGACCCAGACCGCCGCGCCCTCGGCCAGGCCCAGGCGGCGGGCGCTGTCCTTGGTGATGACTGCGGCCAGGCGGGTGCCGTCGGCCAGCTCGGCCACCACCTCGGCGGCCACGGGGTCGGTCGGGTCGGCCAGCACCCGGCGCACCACAGCCGGGTAGCGGTTGGCGGCGCTGGACCGGGGCTCCTGCGCTCCGGCGGAGATCTGCACCCAGGGGGCTTTGATGTCCGCCGTGGCCAGCACGCCGGGGCGGATGCCCAGGCGCTCCACGGAGTCCTGGGTGACCACGCTGACCACCTTGAACCCGCCCAGGCTGGTCAGCTCCACGCTGCTGACCACCGGCCCCTGGCGCACGCTTGTGACCTGGCCGGAGAAGCGGTTGCGCGCGCTGGTCTTGCGGCGCTCCTCGCGCCGCAGGTAGTCCTCCACGATGCGCCCGGCCTCGGCCTCGGAAAAGTCGCAGAAGGCGGCGGTCAGGTCCGCCGAGGACTGGCCGAGCAGGCGCTGCACCACGGGCAGGGGCACGTCCTGGCTCACGAGCTTGCGGGCCAGGGAGCGGCGCAGCGCGCTGGGGCTTGCGAGCTCGCGGGGGATGCCCGCCTCCAGGGCGCGCTCGTAGAATTTGCGGCGCACGTGGCCCTGGTCCATGTCCAGCAGCCGCGCGCGGTCGGCCCCCAGGCTGGCCCTGAGCGCCGGGTCGGCCAGGGCCGCGCGCAGCTCCCCGGCCACGTCAACGGGCAGGGGCACTTCGCGGTCCCCTGCGCTGGAGCGGAAGCGCGCCACGGGCCGCTCCAGGTTGAGGTCCAGGTCGCGGCCGGGGTTGAGGGCCAGCACCTCGCCGAGGCGCGCCCCGGTGCAGCGCAAAAGCAGGAAGATGAGCAGCAGGCGCTGGCGCGAGAGGCGGTCGGCCTGGCGGCGCGAGGCCGTGACCCAGGCCCGGAAAGCCTGCTCCAGGGCGGCCAGCTGCGCGGCGTCCAGACTGCGCTGGCCAAGGCCGGGCGTTGCCGCCGCGCCTGCCGCTGTGTCTGTCGTCGTGTTTGTGGCCCTGTTCGCCCCGCCGGGTCCTGTTGTCCTGCCCATCCGTCCCCCTGCAATGCCCCAGAACTGTTCGCCTAGCCCGAATATACGCCCAAACCCGCCTTCTGCCAAGGGGCGGCAGGAAATCTGCCTGGCGCGCAAAAAAAAGAGTGACATTTTTGGTGCGGCACGCTATTTGATTGTCACTCGAACAGGATAATTCGTGACAGCAACCACAGGCGGGCCCGGCGCAACCGGCCCGGCAGACAGGAGGCCGCCATGTACTTTCCCGTTGCAGGCATCGAGGTTCAGCCCTGGGTTCCGCCGCTGGTGTCGCTGGTCATCTCCTTTTTCACGTCCATGGGCGGGGTTTCGGGCGCGTTTCTGCTCCTGCCCTTCCAGATGAGCGTGCTGGGCTTTGTGAACCCCTCGGTGAGCTCCACCAACCAGTTCTACAACATCGTGGCCATCCCCAGCGGCGTCTGGCGCTACATCAAGGAAGGCCGCATGGTCTGGCCGCTGACCTGGGTGGTCATCGTGGGCACGCTGCCCGGCGTGTTCATCGGGGCCATCGTGCGCGTGCAGTACCTGCCGGACGCCAAGAACTTCAAGCTCTTCGCCGCGATGGTGCTGCTGTACATCGGCGTGCGCATGGCGAGAGACCTCATCAAGCAGATGCGCGCGGCCAAGAACCCTGGCGGGCTCACTGCGGCCCAGGCTGCGGAGAAGCGCTTCCAGGAGCAGGTGGCGCGCTTCCGTGAGAAGGCCAAGGCCAGCGAGGCCCACGGCGAGAAGCTGGCCGCCGTGCGCGTGGTGCGCTTCACCAGCACCCGCATCGCCTACGAGTTCTATGGCGAGACCTACGACGTGCCGACCTGGGGCATCCTCTCTTTGTCCTTCATCGTGGGCATCGTGGGCGGGGTGTACGGCATCGGCGGCGGGGCCATCATCGCGCCGTTCTTCGTGTCCTTCTTCGGGCTGCCGGTGTACACCGTGGCCGGGGCCGCGCTCATGGGCACCTTCATCACCTCCGTGGCGGGCGTGGCCTTCTACCAGGCCATCGCGCCCTTCTACCC
>CAYMIP010000124.1:0-3822 GCA_964390575.1 uncultured Desulfocurvus sp.
AAGGCCGTGAGGATGGGGAAGCAGATGATGCTGGCCGCCAGCTTGGGGCTGACCAGATAGCCGACGGGGTTGATGTCCATGACGCGCAGGGCGTCCACCTGGTCGGTGATGCGCATGACGCCGATCTCGGCGGTCATGCTTGATCCGGCCCGGCCCGTGATCATGATGGCGGTGAGCACAGGCCCCAGCTCGCGCACCAGGGACAGGGCCACGGCCGCGCCCAGAAAGCCCTCGGCCCCGAACTTGGCCAGGGCGTAGTGCATCTGCAGGCCGATGACCATGCCCGTGAACAGGCCGATCAGGGTGATGACGCTGATGCTCTTGACGCCGATGAAGTAGACCTGGCGCACGGTTTTGCGGAACTGGCCGAGGGAGGAGAAGATGCGCGCGCTGGCCTCGAGCAGGAACAGGAACATGGCCCCGGTGTCGCCCACAAGACGCAGGAAGGAGTCGCCCAACTGGGCGACAGGTGAAAGCTGCGGGCGTTTCCCGTGGATCATCAGTGCGGATTCCCCTCTCTGCCTGGACCGGCGCAGCCTGCCCAGGCTCCCCTCGTGTCCGCAAAAAAAACGCCCCAGGCGCACGCGGCCCTGCTGCAACATACGTAGTCTAGCACAGCGCTGCGCAGCCCGCAATGCCTTGGGGCTTGCGGCCCGGCATTTCAAACAAAATTCAGGGGCCTGGGCCTACTGCCCGTCCTCGTTTCCTTCGCCGTCGTCCGCCTCAGGCACGGAGATCTTCGGCAGATCCTTGCGCGAGCCGTTCTTCTTCTCCCACCAGGACTGGTCCGGGCCGAGAAACCACCAGTCCGTGTGGTCGGTTTTGAGCACCGCTGCCGCCAGTTTCTTGCCCTCGGGCGTGCGGACGCGCTTCTCGGCCGCAGCCAGCCACTTGTCCGCATACTTGTTGCCCAGGTCGGACTGCTCCTTCAGGTTCAGCAGGAGGTCGATCTGGTCCGCGTCCTGGGCCAGGCGCGACTCCAGGCTCTCGGTCTGCTCCAGCTCCTCCCACAGGGGCATGAGGTCTTCGCCCAGGCCCGTGCCGGAAAGCGCATCGGCCAGGGCCCGGGTGCGCTGGCTGGTGTTGTACATGCGGTTGACGTAGTTGAAGTCCCCGGTGCGCGCCTCGTGCAGGTCGTGGAACAGGCACATGAGCGCCGTGCGCTCCTTGTTGGCCCCGGCCATCTGGGCCAGCACAAAGCCGATGACCGCAGTGCCGAAGCTGTGCTCGGCCACGTTCTCTGAGCCCGTGCCCAGGAACTGGTAGCCGGTGCGCGGGGTCTTGCGCAACATGCCGCATTCAAAGAGAAAGTCGGCCAGGCGCGTCATGCGCGAGCGTTTGTGTAGACGGGACATGGGGGAGTGCCTCCGGCGGCCGGGGGGCTCCTGTCATCAGGCAACCTCCCGGACCCCCCGATAAGGGGGGATGGGGTGAAATGCTTACGTCCGGTAGTCCGCGTTGATCTCCACGTAGCGCTTGGACAGGTCCGAAGCCAGCAGCGTGAAGGCGCCCCGGCCAGGGCCGAGCACAAGCTCGATCTCCACGTCCTGGTGGCGCATGAGGGGCGCGAGCAGGGCGTCCAGGTCCTCGGGCGAGGGCTGGCCCTTTTCGAAAACCAGGACGCCGCCGATGGTCAGCACCACGGCCTCGGGCTCGAAGTCCGCGCCGCTGCGGCCCAGGGCGGCGATGATGCGGCCCCAGTTGGGATCGCAGCCGAAGAGCGCGGTCTTGACCAGGGGCGAGTTGCCGATGGCCCGGGCGGCCAGTTCGGCCTGCTGGTTGCTCTTGGCCCCGCGCACGGTGATGTGCGCCACCTTGGTGCCGCCCTCGGCGTCCTGCACGATGCGGTAGGACAGCTCCTGGCAGACCGCAAGCAGGCACTGGCGCAGCGCGTCCAGGGACTTTGCGTCGTCCACGCGCACGCGGGCGGCCCCGTTGGCCAGGGCCAGCACGGTGTCGTTGGTGCTGGTGTCGCCGTCCACGGTCAGGGCGTTGAAGGAGCGCTGGGCGCAGAACGAAAGCATCTCGCGCCAGGCCCTGGGCTCCACGTCCGCGTCGCAGAGCAGGAAGCCGAGCATGGTGGCCATGTTGGGCGAGATCATGCCCGCGCCCTTGCACATGCCGAGCACGCGCACCTCCCCGCCCGCAAGCTGCACGCTCTTGGCCACGAGCTTGGGAAAGGAGTCCGTGGTCATCATGGCCTTGGCCACGTCCATGGGCGTGGCGCGGCCCAGGCTGCCAGCCAGCTTGAGCCCGGCCTCGGCCCAGCGGTCCATCTTGAGCTGCGCGCCGATGACCCCGGTGGAGGCCGGGAGGATCTCCTCGGGCTGCACGCGGGCGGCTTTGGCCACGATGTCCAGGGTGGCGCGGCAGTTGACCAGGCCCTCCTCGCCGGTGCAGGCGTTGGCCTGGCCGGAGTTGACCACGATGGCGCGGGCCACGGGGCTGCCGGCCAGGATCTCCTTGCACATGAGCACGGGCGCGGCCTGGAAGCGGTTGGTGGTGAACACCCCGGCGGCCACGGCCGGGCCGACGCTCAAGATAAGGCCGAGGTCGTCGCGGTCGGCCTTCTTGAAGCCAGCGGCAGCCACGGCGAAGCGGTAGCCCTTGGGCACGATGGTCATGGGCGCACCTCGCAAAACATCGTCGCGGCTATTGGGCTGCCGCGCAGGGGCACACGCTAGCACAGGCCGGGCCGGGATTCAAAGGCTGATTTGGGGGCGGGGGGCGAGGCTCCGGCCACGCTGACGCGGTTGCGGCCCAAGTGTTTGGAGCCGCTCTCGCCTCGCCGATCACCGCGCACAAAAAAAGCCCCCGGCGTTTCCACCAGGGGCTTTGGTCCTTCGCCAGGCAGGCCTACCGGCCGCAGCAGCTCTTGTACTTCTTGCCCGAGCCGCAGGAGCAGGGGTCGTTGCGGCCCACCTTGGCGCTGGCGCGCTTTACGGGCTGCTTCTTTTTTGTTTCGGCGGCCGAGGCCGGGCCCTGGTACTCCAGGTCCGCCACGGTCTCTTTGTGCTGGAACTCCTCCTCCTTGACCTCGTTCTGGATGCGCAGGCGGCAGATGAGGCTCATGGACTTCTCGGCAATGGCGTAGAGCATGGCCCGGAACAGGTCGAAGCCCTCGCGCTTGTACTCCTGCTTGGGGTCCTTCTGGCCGTAGCCGCGCAGGCCGATGCCGTCGCGCAGGTGGTCCATGGAGAGCAGGTGGTCCTTCCAGTTGCGGTCCAGGGTCTCCAGGATGAAGTAGCGCAAAATCTCCTGGTAGGAGCCGGGCGAGGCCGCCTGCAGGCTGCCCAGGATCTCATTGATCCAGGCCTCGGCCTGCTCGCGGCTGGGCAGGGCGCTGGCGAAGCCCGGGAAGCGGGAGAGGTCGAAGACCTCGTCCAGGCGCGAGGCCACGATGCCCTCCAGCTCCTCGTCCAGCTCCTTGCCCTTGGCCTCGCCCACCGGGGCCAGGATGTCGGTCAACAGCTCGTCCACGTACTCGCCCACGATCTCGTCCAGGGTCTCGGCGTACATGACCTCGCGGCGGCGGGTGTAGATGACCTCGCGCTGCTGGTTCATGACGTTGTCGTAGTCGAGCAGCTGCTTTCTGATCTCGAAGTTGTGGGCTTCGACCCTCTTCTGCGAGCCCTCGATGGCGCGGCTGACCATGCGGTTCTCGATGGCCTCGCCTTCCTCCATGCCGAGCGTGTTCATGAGCCCGGCGATGCGGTCGCTTCCGAACAGGCGCATCAGGTCGTCGTCCAGGGCCAGGTAGAAGCGCGAGCTGCCGGGGTCGCCCTGGCGGCCGGAGCGGCCGCGCAGCTGGTTGTCGATGCG
>CAYMIP010000125.1:0-3750 GCA_964390575.1 uncultured Desulfocurvus sp.
GGGCTCCTGGCCCGGCGGCGAGCCCGCCTGGCGCACCTACGTGGCCTGCTGGGCCACGCAGAAGGCCGTGGGCCTTGCGGGCGACTTCGTGGAGTGCGGGGTGAACCGGGGCGGCATGAGCCGGGCCATCTGCCATTACGTGGGCTTCGAGAAGCTGGACAAGCTGTTCTGGCTGCTCGACACTTACCACGGCCTGTCCGACGAGCTCATCAGCGCGGAGGAGCGCGGCCAGGGCCGCACCAACTCCCAGGATTATTACACTGAGTGCTATGGCGCGGTGCAGGAGACCTTCAAGGGCTACCCCAACGTGCGCGTGGTGCAGGGCATCATCCCCGGCTCGCTGGCGCAGGTCACCTCGGAGCAGGTCAGCTACCTGTCCATCGACATGAACTGCGTGGCCCCGGAGATCGCGGCGGCGGAGTTCTTCTGGGACAGGCTGGTCAGCGGCGCGGTGATGGTGCTCGACGACTACGGCTTCGAGCTGCACGAGCCCCAGAAGCGCGCCTTTGACGCATTCGCGGCCCGGCGCGGGGTGCAGGTGCTCTCCATGCCCACGGGCCAGGGCCTCATCTTCAAACCCTAGCGGGATTCGTAAAGGACCGGCACATGGAAGTCGTCATCCTCTGCGGCGGGCTCGGCACCCGGCTGCGCGAAGAAACGGAGTTCCGGCCCAAGCCCATGGTGAACATCGGCTCGCGGCCCATTCTCTGGCACATTATGAAGCTCTTCGCCTCCCAGGGGCACTCGGACTTCGTGCTGGCCCTGGGCTACAAGGGCGAGATGATCAAGGACTATTTCCTCAACTACGAGGCCATGAACAACGACATCACCATCGAGCTGGGCAAGCCCGCCGAGGCGCAGCTGCACTCCTGCCACGAGGAATGCGGCTGGAAGGTGACCCTGGCCAGCACCGGCGAAAAGGCCCTCAAGGGCGCGCGGCTCAAGAAGGTCGCCAGGTACATCAAGGGCGAGACCTTCCTGTTGACCTACGGCGACGGCGTGGCCAACGTGGACCTCGCGGCCCTGGCCGCCTTCCACAAGGCCCACGGCAAGATGGCCACCATCACCGGCGTGAACCCGGCCTCGCGCTTCGGCGAACTCAAGATCGAGGGCGACCGCGTGGCCCGCTTCAACGAGAAGCCCAAAGGCCCCGGGCACTCGGCCCGTTCCGACAAGCTCATCAATGGCGGCTACATGGTGCTGAACCGCGCCATCTTCGAGCGCCTGAGCGAGGACGACAGCTGCGACCTGGAGTACGGGCCGCTGGAGCGCCTGGCCGAGGAGGGCGAGCTCATGGTCTACCGCCACCAGGGCTTCTGGGCCTGCATGGACACGCTGCGCGACACCGAGTACCTGAACAAGCTGTGGGACACCGGCCAGGCCGGGTGGAAAATCTGGTAGGAGGACGCATGCAGGACGGCTTCTTCCGGGGACGCCGGGTCTTTGTCACCGGGCACACGGGCTTCAAGGGCGCGTGGCTCTGCCACCTCCTGGCCCGGCTCGGGGCCGAGGTCCTGGGCTACTCCCTGGACCCGCCCAGCACGCCCAGCCTCTTTGTCCTCACCGGCCTGGACTCCAGCCTGGACGCCGCGCCGCCCAAAGGCCTCGGCAGCGTTCACGCCGACATCCTGGACCTGCCCCGGCTGACCCGGACCGTGGCCGACTTTTCCCCGCAGATCGTCCTGCACATGGCCGCCCAGTCCCTGGTGCGGCCCTCCTATGCCGACCCGGCGGGCACCTTTGCGGTGAACGTGCAGGGCACGGTCAATGTGCTGGAGGCCTGCCGCCTGGCCCCCGCGCCCCAGGGCCAGAACCGCGCCATCGTGGTGGTGACGAGCGACAAGTGCTACGAGAACCGCGAGTGGGTGCACGGCTACCGGGAAAGCGACCCCCTGGGCGGGCATGACCCGTACTCCGCCAGCAAGGGCTGCGCGGAGCTGGCCGCAGCGGCCTATGCGCGGTCCTTCTTCCCGGCCCAGGGCTTTGCCGAGCACCGCACCGCGCTGGCCACGGCCCGCGCGGGAAATGTCATCGGCGGGGGCGACTTCGGCCTGGACCGCCTGGTGCCGGACATGGCCCAGGCCTTTTCCCGGGGCCGGAGCGTGCGCATCCGCCGCCCCGAGGCCGTGCGCCCCTGGCAGCACGTGCTGGAGCCGCTCTCCGGCTACCTGCTCCTGGCGCGCAAGCTCCTCGAGTCCGGCCCGGAATTCGCTGGGGGCTGGAATTTCGGCCCCGGGCCGCAGGACGTGCGCTCCGTGGGCCAGGTGGCGGAGCGCTTCGCCGCCTTGTGGGGCGGCCGCGCCCGGCTGGAGCTGGACCAGGGCGCGCACCCGCACGAGGCGGGCCTGCTGACCCTGGACTGCTCCAAGGCCCGGGCGCTGCTTTCCTGGCGGCCCAGCCTGGAGCTCGACACGGCCCTGGCCTGGACCGCAAACTGGTACCTGGCCTGGGCCGCCGGGGCGGACGCGGGCGCGCTCACCGGGCTGCTGCGCGGCAGCCTGGACGAATACCTTTCGGCCTAGGCCCGGAGCGCCATGACCAAACTGAGCATCCAGCCCTTGCCCCTCGCAGGCCTCGCCCTCATTGCGACCACGCCCTTCGAAGACGCCCGCGGGGCCTTTGCCCGCTTGTTCTGCGCCGAGGAGCTGGCCAGCCTCGGCCTGCCCGGCCCCATCGTCCAGGTCAACCATTCCCTGACGCGCGCGCAGGGAGCCGTGCGCGGCCTGCATTTCCAGCGCCCGCCCAGGGCCGAGGCCAAGCTCATCCGCTGCCTGCGGGGCCGGGTCTTTGACGTGGCTGTGGACCTGCGCCAGGGCTCGCCCACGTTTCTCCAGTGGCACGCGGTGGAGCTCTCGGCCGAGAACCGGCTGGCCTACTCTCTGCCCCAGGGCTTTGCCCACGGGTTCCAGGCCCTCACGGCGGACTGCGAGCTGTTGTACCTGCACACCGAGTTCTACAGCCCGGAACACGAGGGCGGCCTGCGCTGTGACGATCCGGCCCTGGCCATCGTCTGGCCCCTGCCCGTGGCCGACCTCTCGGCCCGCGACGCCGGGCACCCGCTCATTGCCGCCGGGTTCGCCCCTTTGGAGATTACATGAACTGCCGTTTCTGCGCCACGCCCCTGACCCAGGTATTCCTGGACCTGGGCGCGGCCCCGCCGTCCAACTCCTTCCTCCAGGCGTTTGAACTCGCCGGGCCGGAGGTCTACTACCCCCTCAAGCTCTTCGTCTGCCCGGACTGCCGGCTGGTGCAGGTGGACGAGTACAAGCGCTCCACGGAGATCTTCTCCTCGGGCTATGTGTACTTCTCGTCCTACTCCAGCACCTGGCTGGCCCACGCCAAGGCCTATGTGGAGGCCACCCTGCCGCGCCTGGGCCTGGGGGCGGACGCCCTGGTCATGGAGATCGCCAGCAATGACGGCTACCTGCTGCAATACGTGCGGGAGCGCGGGGTGCCCGCCCTGGGCATCGAGCCCTCGGGCTCCACGGCCCAGGCGGCGCGGGAGCGCGGCATCGAGACCATTGAAGACTTCTTCGGCCTGCGCCTGGCCGCGCAGTTGGCCGGGCAGGGCAGGCAGGCCGACCTCATCGTGGGCAACAACGTGTTGGCCCACGTGCCGGACCTGAACGACTTCGTGGCCGGGCTCAAGGCCGCGCTGAAGCCCGGCGGGCTCATCAACATGGAGTTCCCGCACCTTTACCGGCTGGTGGAGTCGGCCCAGTTCGACACCGTGTACCACGAGCACTTCTC
>CAYMIP010000126.1:0-3748 GCA_964390575.1 uncultured Desulfocurvus sp.
TTGCCGCCGATGACCGCGCCCTGGCCGATGGTCACCCGGCCCAGGATGGTGGCACCGGCGTAGATGGTCACGTCGTCCTCCACGATGGGGTGCCGGGGCAGGCCCTTGACCAGCCTGCTGCCCGTGTCGTCCTTGGGAAAGCTCTTGGCCCCCAGGGTCACGCCCTGGTACAGGCGCACGTTTTTGCCAATGATGCTCGTCTCGCCGATGACCGTGCCGGTGCCGTGGTCGATGAAGAAGCGCTCGCCGATGTGCGCGCCCGGATGGATGTCGATGCCCGTGTCCGAGTGCGCCATCTCGCCGATGATGCGCGGGATGATGTCCACGCCCAGGTGGTGCAGCTGGTGCGCGATGCGGTGGTTGGTCAGGGCCTTGATGCTGGGGTAGCAGAAGATGGTCTCGCCCGGGCTCTTGGCCGCCGGGTCGCCGTCAAAGGCCGCCTGCACGTCCGTGGCCAGCAGCTCGCGCACCCTGGGCAGCCGCCGGATGAACTCCAGGGCCACGGCCTCGGAGCGCGACTCGCAGTCGCTGCACGGAGCACGGTTCTCCTTGGCGCAGACAAAGCAGTAGCCCCGGTTGATCTGCTCGGAGAGCAGCTTGACCACGCGGTCCAGGGCGCTGCCCGCGTAGAAGGGCATGGTGCGCTCGCTCACGTCCGAGGGGCCGAAAAAGCCGGGGAACAGCACCGCGCGCAAGAGCACCATCACCTCGGCCAGGGCGTCGAGCGACGGCATGGGCTGGTCGCGGCTGACGCGGTGGCAGGCGGCCTCGCAGGCGTTGTGGGTGCACAGCCGCTCCACGGTCTCCGCCAGCACGGCGTCCCGGTCCAGATGCGCGAAAATCGGGGTTTCGTCTATCATTTTGGTCTCCTGCCCGGGCTAGTCGGCGTCGGCGAAGAGCGGGGTCGAAAGATAGCGCTCCCCCGTGTCGCAGACCATGAACACGATCATCTTCCCCGCCAACTCCGGCCGCGCGGCCAGCTGCATGGCGGCAAAGGCGTTGGCGCCTGAGGAGATGCCGCAGCTGATGCCCTCCTCGCGCATGAGCCGCCGGGCCGTGGCAAAGGCGTCGTCCGCCGTGACCTGGATGATCTCGTCAAAAACCGTGGAATCCAGAACGCCGGGCACAAAGCCCGCGCCAATGCCCTGGATCTTGTGCGGGCCGGGCGCGCCGCCGGAGAGCACGGGCGAATCCGTCGGCTCCACGGCCACCACGCGCAGGCCGGGCTTCTTCTCCTTCAGCACCTGGCCCACGCCGGTGATGGTGCCGCCCGTGCCCACGCCCGCCACAAAGCAGTCCACGCGGCCCTCGGTGTCGTCCCAGATCTCACACGCCGTGGTCGCGCGGTGCGCTTGCGGGTTGGCCGGGTTCTCGAACTGCATGGGCATGAAGGCCCCGCCGGGCTGGCCGGACAGGGCGGCCACGAGCTCCTCGGCCCTGGCGATGGCGCCCTTCATGCCCTGGGCAGCCGGGGTGAGCACCAGCTCGGCCCCGTAGCCGGCCAGCAGCTTGCGGCGCTCCACGCTCATGCTCTCGGGCATGGTCAGCACGAGCCTGAGTCCCTTGATGGCGCAGATGAGCGCCAAGCCGATGCCCGTGTTGCCGCTGGTGGGCTCCACGATGACGCTTTGCGGCGTGATGCGGCCCTCGGCCAGGGCGGCCTCGATCATGGCCCGGGCGATCCTGTCCTTGACCGAGCCGCCGGGGTTCATGGACTCCAGCTTGGCCACCAGCGTGGCCCCGAGGCCTTGGGACAGCTTGTTCAACCGCACCAGCGGCGTTTTGCCGATAAGTTCGGCCAGGCTCGAAGCGATTGCCATGGGGGCCTCCTGAAGTTGGCGCAGCGTCTGGTGCGGGGATTGGCCCAGGCGGCCGCAAAACGCGATCTCTTTACCTAAGCACGGGCTGCGGCCTGTCCAGTGCAGGCCGGGCTGGCTGGAGGCCCGGTGGAAGCGGCCTCAGGCCAGCTCAAGGACTCAGGCCAGCTCAAGGACAAAGCGCTGCTCCAGGACCAGCTCGCCCCATTGCAGGCCCTCCCGTTCTTCCGCCAGCCGGAAGCCGAAGGACTCGTAGAGGTGCCGGGCCGGGGCCAGGCCCTGGAAGGTCCAGAGAAAGACGCGCGGGTGGCCGCAGCGCCCGCAGAAATCCATGGCCTCCTGCAAAAGACGTCGGCCCAGGCCAAGGCCTTGCAGCTCGTCGGCCAGGATGAACCAGCGCAGATGCGCGCCCTCGGTTGCGGCCTGTGCGCCGTCAATGGCCAGGGAGCCCTGCACGCGTCCAGCCCGGCTCACTGTCCAGAAGCCGTCGCGCGCTGGGTCGAAGCGCTGCATGAATTCCGCCAGCCCGGCCGCGATCCGGGCCTCGAAATACAGCCCGAACTTCCAGTGCCTGCTGTAATAATGCGCGTGCATCTCCACCACGCGGCCAAGGGCGCCCGGAACATAGCCGGCCATGCTGATCTCGTCCATGCTGCACCACCTCCGCCCTTTTTGCTCCGCAGGCCCTTTGGCCGCCGGAGGCTGTCCTCTTCTACACCCCCAGCATGCCCTTGAGCACGTCCCAGACCCGGTCCGGGCTGATGTCGCGCAGGCACTGGTGGTGCTTCAGCGGGCAGACCTTGTGCCCGTGCAGGCCGCAGGGGCGGCAGTCCAGGGCGGTCTCCAGCACGCGCGAGTTCTCCCCGCGCGGAAAAAAGCCCAGATGGCGCGTGGTCGGCCCGAACAGGGCCGCCAGCGGCGTGTCCTGCACCCAGGCCAGGTGCATGGGGCCGGAGTCGTTGGTCAGGCAGGCGTCGAGCCTGCCCAGGCAGGCGCCCAGCTCCGGGAGGTCGAGCTGCCCGGCTAGGTTCAGCAGCCGCCCGGACCCGTTGTCGGCGGCAGCCGCGATGCGCCCGGCCAGGGCCTCCTCGCCCGGCCCGGCGAAGAGCAGCACCACGGCCCCGGCCTGGAGGGCGCGGCGCGCCACCTGGGCGAAATGCTCCTCGGGCCAGCACTTGGTGGGCCAGGTGGAGCCGGGATGGATGCCAAGGATCGGGCCGCCAAGCTTCGGGCCCTTGGGCAGCCCGGAAAGAATCGCCCCGGCGCGGGCCAGCGCCTCTGGCGGCAGGTCCAGGCGCGGCTTGGGGGCCGTGGGGTCGATGCCCAGGGGCAGCGCCAGCTGCATCAGGCGCTCAATCTCCTCCAGCTCGTCGAAGCGGCGGTCCACCAGGTGCGTGTAGGCCAGCCGGTTGTACCAGGGCCAGGAGTAGCCGATGCGCACGCCCGCGCCGACGCTTTTCGCCACCAGGGCGCTGCGCAGGCTCGTGTGCGGGGAGATCCAGAGGTCAAAGCCCTCGCGCGCCAGCTGGCGGCCCAGCCTGGGGGCGGCCAGGATGCTCTTCTGCGCGCCGCGCTTGGCGAACGGGCGCACGCTGGCGAGCTCACGCTGAGCGCGGAACAGGCCCTCGACGCCCGCGCGCACGAAGAGGTGCAGCTCGGCTCCGGGGAAGCGGGCGGCCACGGCCTGGATGAGCGGCAGGGTAAGCACCGCGTCGCCCAGGAAGGCGGTCTGCCAGATGCCTATTCGTTGGAAGTCGGGGCGCTTGAACGCGTTCATGGGCCGGCCTCGTCCATGGGGGCCGCGCCCGAGGCGCGCGCCTTGCCCTTGCGGCCCGTGTGCGCTACAAGCACGACAAAGGCCACGACCCTGGAGGGCGCCATGAAGTACATCATGTTCGAGGATTTTTCAGGAGCTCCGGTGCCCATCATCT
>CAYMIP010000127.1:0-3683 GCA_964390575.1 uncultured Desulfocurvus sp.
CGCTCGGCCGGGATGCGCTCGGCCGGGATGCCGAAGACCATGAGCCCGCCGGGCTTGGGCAGCTTGTCGTAGACGTCCACGCGGTAGCCCAGGCAGGCCAGGAAGCCGCTGGCGGCCAGGCCCGACGGCCCGGCGCCGATGATGGCCACGCTGCGGCCGTTGGACCGGGCCGGGCCAGGCCCGGCAAAGGCGAAGTTCATGGGGGTGGCCGATGGCTGGGGCATGTGCGCCTCCTCACATACGAATGCGGGCCAAGGCGCGGCAGCGCCTTCTGTCAGTCCTAAACGGCAGCGCCTCCTGTCAGTCCTAAACGTCAGCGCGTCCTGTCAGGTTGTGTCGGCGGACTCCCGCCAGGGGCCACCAGGGTCAGGCCAGTCATGGTCTCCAGCAAGGTGCCCGCGCGCGCCACGTCCGGCAGCTCGCGGCCCGGGTCCAGGGTGGTGATGACCGTGCGGCCGATGACCACGCGGCCCTCGACCCCGCTTTCGTCCAGGGTCTTGAGGCCCCAGATGGCGTGCAGCATGGCCGCCCGGCCCCCGCCCGGCCCCCCGTTCGGACCCTCGTTTTTGGTCTGGCCCAGATAGAGCATGATGTGCCCCGGCTTGGAGAGCAGCGTCAAGAGCGGCGCCCCGCGCGCCAGGAGCAGGGCCTCCTTGTCCGGCCCGGCCATGCCGCGCAGGCTCACGGACTCGCCCGCCTTGGCCTGCTGGCTGGAGTTGCGCGGCATGAAAATACCGAAGGGCGCGTACAGGTCGAGGATCAGCGCCGAGCAGTCGCGGTTCTCCAGATACCCGCCCCAGCCATAGGGCTGGCCCAGCATCTGGTCGGCCAGGCGGCCCAGGTTGCGCGGCGTGGGCTTAAGCGGCATGGCTGCGGCGTCAGCCCTGGGGATGCGCACGGTCAGGGACTGGGCCAGGCCGCTGGCACCGCGCGCCGGGGCCAGGGCCGTGTATCCGGACGCGTCCTCGGCCACCAGCGGCAGCACCGTGCCGATGCGGCCGTGGAACAGGAAGCTCTCGCGCCCGCCGAGAGCCTGGCCTTTGCCGTTCTCCCTGGCCAAACCGTTGGCCGGGCCGTTGGCGAGCCCGAACACGGGCACGCGCTCGCGGGTCACGGCCAGGAGCGGCAAAGCCGTCCAGCGGGCCATGAAGGCCTCGTCCACATAGGCGATGTCGGCCACGCTGACCCAGCCCCCGGCATAGCGCGTCTCCACCAGGGCCCAGGCCCGGTCGGCCGAGAGGTGCGTGACCACAAGCGGCGTGCCCGCCCAGACCCCGGAATTCTGCCAGTAGTCAAAGGGAAAGCCCTCGCCGGGCCGGGTGGGCTTCAGAAAGCCGGGCCGGATGGTGGGCAGCACGCGCAGGGAGGTGTTGGCCGTAGTGATGGCCGGACGCGCCAGGGAGGGATATGTCTCGGCCTGGCACAGGGCCTCCATCTCGGCCCGGAAGCCAGGCCCCAGGGGGCGCAGGTTCTCGCCGAAATGGCGGTCGGCCGTGAGCTTGTCCAGGCCCCAGAGGGCGCTGGCGCGGCCGTAGGTGGCGTTGGCCTGGCCCCAGGGGCCGAAATGCGCCGCGCGGAAGCGCTCCAAAAACCCGGCCTGGGCCTCGGGCGTCAAGAGCGGCGTGTCCAGGCTGGCCGCCGGGAAGAGCCCGCTGACGTCCTGGGGCAGGTCGCGCAGGTCACGCGGCTCGGCCTCGGCAGAGACGACCGCGCCCGTGGGCAGGCTGGGCTGGGCGTGGGGCCTGGGCGGCTGCGCGCAGCCGTCCAGGACGAACGGAAGCAAGGCGGCGGCCAGCAGGACCACCAGCCGCAGCCCCCCCAGGCCGGAAGCCCGCGCCCCAGGCCCAAACCGCCGCAGCCGCACCTACTTGCCCTTGGCCGAAACCGTGAGGGCGTCCTTCAACATGATTGCGCCCCTGGCGTCGGCCTTGCGCTCCAGCACGATCTGCCGGGGGGTGAGCATCTGGCCGTAATAGGCCTTGTTCATGTTCTCGCGCACGTGGATCACCCCGCCTTCCAGGGAGACGCCCGCGAACAGGCCGCCCACGTCGGCGAAATAGTACACGTCCTTGAACGCGTGGGTGGTGGCCACCTCGCCGGTGATGCCCGCCGTGCCCGCTGCGGCCGTGGCGTCCGCGCCCAGGGTCAGGCCGGTGTCGATGGCTGACTGGAAGGCCTTGTCGTTCATGAACACGAGCACGATGGCCGCCTCCTGCACGCCGATCTGCAGGCCGATGCTGCCGCCGCCCAGGGTGTAGAAGGCCGGGGCGCTCCAGGCGCCGCCCTCTCCGCGCGCCAGGAGCACGCCGTTGCCGCCCTGGCCGCCGTAGATGAACCCGGCCTTGATGACGCTGGGCAGCACGAGCACGCCCTTGGCGTTCTTCAGGTAGACCTCGATGTGCCTGAAGGCGGGATCCTTGCGCATGCCGCGCACCACGGCGGCGGCCTTGTCCACCAGGCCCTGCTCGTAGTGCGGGGAATCGGGGGTCGGGGCGTTGTGCGCGCCATAGCAGCCCGCGAGCAGGCCCAGGGCCGAGAGAAGAAGAAGTGCCGCGAGAATCATCCTGCGCATGAGCAAGCTCCTTGTGCCTGAAGGAAGGGCCGCGCCCCCGCAAGGCGGGTTGTGCGCAGGCCGACGATGGGAAAAGAATACACCAGGGCCGGGCGGGAGCGCAACCGCCCGCACAAGGCTAGCCGGAAAACCGGGCCAGGCGCTCCTTGATCTCCTCGTCGAAGAGCCAGGCCGCCAGCGCCAGCACGAGCCCGGCGCCGAAGACCAGCTTCACGGCGAGCAGATTGCCGTCCATGGCCGCGCCGGTGAAGGTGAGCACCCCGAGGCCGGGCAGCCGCCCGAGGGTGTTCACCAAAAGCAGCTTCCAGACCGGGAAGCGGGTCAGCCCGGCCATGAAGCAGATGCTGTCCTTGGGCGTGCCGGGCAAGAGGAAGAGCATGAAGAAATTGCCCAGGCCGCCCCGGTGCATGGCCGCGTCGAAGCGCTCCTGGATGCGCCTGGGCACAAAGGGCCGCATGACCTGCTCGCCGAAGAACCGGGTCAGGAGCATGGCCGCCAGCGAGCCGATGGCATTGCCCACGACGTTCAGGGCCAGCCCCCGCCAGAACCCGAACACGAACCCGCCCAACATGCCCGTGAACTGGCCGGGAATGGGCGCCACGACCACCTGCAAGAACTGCACGCCCAGAAAGATCCAGGCCGCCACCGCGCCCCAGGCGTCGAACCAGGCCTTGAGCGCGTTCTTGCGGCCCTCGAAGTCCTCGGCCGCCAGCGTGGTCACAAAGTCCAGGAAGGCCTTGGGCATATAGGGCCGCGCCAGCCAGGCCGCCAGGCCCAGCAGCGCGGTGACCGCCAGCGCGCCGATGAGCACGGGCAGCACGGCGGTGAGGCGGGCGAGCTTGCGTTCGAGTCGGGAGGAGAGCGGGGCCATAGTCTCCGTTCAGTATTCCGCGCTGCGGTGAGGCCGGGCCATCATCGCCAGGTCAGAGCTGCCTGGCCAGGGCTGCGCAGCGCCCTGGGATTGCTCTGTTTCGGGGCCGGAGAATCCGTCATTTCCAAGCCTGCTGACTTGGGCTATACAGGAATCCGCCACCACGCGCAAAGGGGACGCACCACCATGCCGGACTTCGTGCACCTGCACTGCCACAGCGAATACAGCCTGCTCGACGGC
>CAYMIP010000128.1:0-3625 GCA_964390575.1 uncultured Desulfocurvus sp.
ATCTTCTTGGTCTCGTTGACCATCTTCATCTCTTCCTTGGTGTAGCCGTTCTCCAGGAACACGTCGATCTGCGGCAGGCAGTTGAACGCGATCTGGTAGGGGTACACCTGGGGGATGATCTCCTGGCCGTTCATGAGCCGGGCGGTCTGGGTCTCCAGCTCGGTGATGGCCTTCTGGCCCGTGCCGCTGACGGCCTGGTAGGTGGAGACCACAACGCGCTTGATGGTGGCCTCGTCGTGCAGGGGCTTCAGGGCCACCACCAGCTGGATGGTGGAGCAGTTGGGGTTGGCGATGATGCCCTTGTGCCATTCCAGGTCCTTAGCGTTGACCTCCGGCACCACCAGGGGGCAGGCCGGGTCCATGCGCCAGGCGCTGGAGTTGTCCACCACCACGCAGCCCGCTTTCGCGGCCAGCGGGGCGAATTTCTCGGAGGTGGCCCCGCCAGCGGAGAACAGGGCCAGATCGAAGCCCTTGAAGGAATCCTCCTTCAGTTCACGCACGGTGAGCTCGCCCCCGGCATACTCCACCGTGCTGCCGGCCGAGCGGGCCGAGGCGAAGGCCACGACCTCGGAGGCCGGAAAGCTGCGCTGGGCCAGCACTTCGAGCATTTCACGGCCCACGGCGCCCGTTGCGCCGACCACTGCCACCTTCGGATTTGTTGCGCTCATAGTCTTCCCCCGTTTAGCGGATGGTGATGTTGTTCATGATGGACAAACAGGCCTCGGCCCGGTTCAGGGTGTACAGATGCACCCCCGGCACGCCCGCGTCCATGAGCCCCTGGACCTGGCTGGTGGCATGGGCCAGCCCCAGCTCGCGCACGGCTGCGTCGCCGCCCTGGGCAAAGGCCGCTTCCAGCGTCTCGTAAAACCCGCCGAACACCGCGCGGCCATTCAAGCCCGCAATGAACTCCGCGGACTTCATGCTCAAAATGGGCATGATGCCCGGCAGAATCGGCACGCTGACGCCCTGCTCGCGCAGGCGGCGCACATAGGTCTGGTACAGCTCGTTCTCAAAGAACAGCTGGGTGACCACGAACTGGCCGCCCGCGTCCACCTTGTACTTGAGCCATTTGAGGTCGTCCTCCTGGGTGGCCGACTCCTGGTGCATGGTCGGGATGCCCGCCACGCCGATGCCCATGCTCGGGAAATGCTTGCGGATGTACACCACGAGGTCCGAGGCGTGCTGGAACTCCTGGCCCTCGAAGCGGAAGTTCTCCACGTTCTTGGGCGGGTCGCCGCGCAGGGCCAGCACGTTGTCGATGCCCGCCGCGCTGATGGCCGAAAGAAACCCATGCAGGGCCGCAGACGACGCGCCCACGCAGGTCAGGTGCGCCATGGGCTCCAGCCCCAGCTCGCGCTTCATGCGCGTGACGACGTCCAGGGTGTTGGCCTGGGTGCCGCCGCCCGCGCCATAGGTGACGGACACGAAGAGCGGATCGAGAACCTTAAGCTTCTCGACCTCCGCAAAAAAATTCGGCCAGGTGTCGCGATCCTTGGGCGGGAAAAACTCCAACGACAGGAAACGACGGCGTGTGGGTATCAGGTCCGCGATGCGCAAGCGTCAAGGCTCCTTCTGGTTGCCGCGCCATGTAAGGACAGATGATGGATCATCCGGAGTGGGCGCAGAAACAGAAGCCTTACCCTTTCTTGGCGCGGCCCGCAACGTCTGCGCAAGGATTCACAATCCTGGGATGCTGTGGCAGCGGCCAGCAGAGCGCGGGCACGATGTCCGCGTTGGCGGGCAGGAAGATGGAGACGTCGGCCTGGCCAGGGGTGAACCAGGCGAAGCGCTGGCCCTCCTGCGGTGCCACCTCGCCCTCAAAGACCGTGACGTGGAAGAAATGCAGGCGCACCGGCCCCTGGGGGTAGACGAAGCGCTTCTCGCGCCAGAAAATCAGCCGGGTCGACAGGAAGCCCAGCTCCTCCTTGAGTTCGCGCACCAGCGCCTGCTCCAGGCCCTCGCCCGGCTCCACCTTGCCGCCGGGAAACTCCCACCAGCCAGCGTGGGCCTTGCCCTGCGGGCGCTCCACGGCCAGAAAAGAGCCATCCTTCCAGACCACGCCCGCCACCACGAGCAGGTCCGGCTTCGCGCCAGGGCTATTCAAGACAGGCCCCCAGCTCCGCCCCCATCTCGGACTCAAGCACGGCGATCTCCGCCTCCAGCCCGGCCATGCGCTCCATGAGCTTCTCGGCCCAGTCCGAGACCTCGCGGTACTGGTTGTTGACCCGGATGGCCTCCCCGCCGCTCTCGTAGGTGGCCGGGTCGTTCATCTTGGCCTCCAGCTCGCCCTGCTCCAGCAGCACGCGCTCCAGTTCCTTCTCGCACTTGGCGTAGTCCTCGCGCAGGGGCTTCAACTTGCGCGAAAAGGTGTTGCGCAGCTCGGCCTGCCTGCGCTTGTCCTCCTTGGACAGGCGCTTGCCGCCCTGGCCGTCCTCTGATTCAAGGGGAACAGGCGCGCACTCGGGCTTGCGGGCGTCGCGGCGGGCCTCTTGCCGCGCTTCGACCAGGGCCGCGCGGCGCTTGGCGTCAAACTCCTCAAACCCCTCGTGGTGCTGGAGCACGCCCTCCGGCCCCAGGGTCCAGATCTCCTCGGCCACCTCGCCCATGAGGTGCCGGTCGTGGGCCACCATGAAGATGGTGCCCTCGTAGTCCTTGAGGGCCGCCACCAGCCCTTCGCGGCTCTCCAGGTCCAGGTGGTTGGTGGGCTCGTCCAGGATGAGCAGGTTGGACCGGCCCAGGAACAGGCTGGCCAGCACCAGACGGCTCTTTTCGCCGCCGGAGAGCGCCGCCACGGGCCGCTCGAAATAGCCCTCGCCCAGCAGGAACAGCCCGAGCACGCCCATGAGCTGCTCCTCGGTGCACTTGGGGTCGGACAGTCGGCGCATCTCATTGATGACCGAGCCCGTGGGCCGCAGGATCTCGGTCTGGTGCTGGCTGAAGTAGCCCAGCTGGGTGCTGTTGCCGAGCTTGGCGTACCCATGGGAGGGCGCCAGCTCCCCGGTGAGCAGCTTGAGCAGGGTGGACTTGCCCGCGCCATTGGGCGCCACCAGCGCGATCTTGCGGCCCCGGAAGATCTGGAAGCTCAGGCGCGGCAGGATGCGCTTGCCGGGCCGCTCCGCGTAGGCGAACTCCAGATCCACCACGTTCACCGCCACCTTGTCGCCGCGCAGGGGCTCGGGCAGGCGGAAGGACAGCCTGTGCCCCGGCCGGGCGGCGTTCTGCTCGCCCTTGAGGCGCGAGAGCTCGCCCTGCATCTTCTCCACGCGCTTGATCTTGCTCTGGGCCTGGGCGGCCTTGCGCGCCTTGACCCGGAAGCGGCGGATGAACTCCTGCTCGTGCTCGATGCGGGTGGACAGCTTGTTGGCCTCGCGCACGCGCTGCTCGGCGTTCTCGGCCATCCAGGCCAGAAATTCGCTGAACGAGCCGGCGCGCAGCACGGGCTTGGCGCTGCCCAGCACCAGCACGTGCGTGCCCACGCGCTCCAGAAAGATGCGGTCGTGGGCCACGAAGATGAGCGTGCCCTTGAAGTTCAGGAGGTAGTCCTCCAGCCACTCCACGGCCTCCAGGTCGAGGTGGTTGGTGGGCTCGTCGAGGAGCAGGATGTCCGCGCCCTGGAGCAGCACCC
>CAYMIP010000129.1:0-3526 GCA_964390575.1 uncultured Desulfocurvus sp.
GCCTACATCATCCACCTGGTGCGCGGCACGCGCGCCGTGGCCGTGATCTACGGCCTGGTGCTGGTGCTTCTGGTCTACTATCTCTCGAGCGAACTCGGCCTGTACTCCCTCAACTGGCTGTTGACGAATTTCCTGGGCTCCATCGTGCTCATCATCATCATCCTGTTCCAGGGCGACCTGCGCCGCGCCCTGGCCCAGATGGGCGCTGGGCGGTTCTTCAAGAAGCCGCAACTGGCCGAGGCCGTGGTGGACGAGATCGCCCAGGCCGTGATGACCCTGGCCAAGGCCCATGTGGGCGCGCTCATCATCATCGAGCGCCACGTGCCCCTGGGCGATGTGGTGGAGCGCGGCGTTCCGCTGGACGCCGTGGTCACGGGCTCGCTTTTGACCACCATCTTCCAGGTCAGCACCCCCCTGCATGACGGGGCCGTGGTCATCCGCCGGGGACGCGTTGCCGCCGCCGGGTGCATCCTGCCGCTGTCCTCCAAACTCAAGGCCCAGAGCCTTTTCGGCACGCGGCACCGCGCCGCCCTGGGCATCAGCGAGGAGTCCGACGCCCTGTCCATCGTGGTCTCCGAGGAGCGCGGCACCGTGTCCATCGCCATGAGCGGGCGGCTCACCACCTCACTCAACGACCAGCGCCTGCGCCGGGTCATCAAGAACGCCCTGGAACGTTAGCCATGCTCAAAAACTGGAAGGACATCTGCATCGCCCTGGCTCTGGCCGTGCTCACCTGGTACCTCATCACGGGCCGGGAGAAGGTCGAGGCCTGGGTGGACATGGGCGTGGAGATGACCAATGTTCCCGAGGGGCTCATTATCCGCAAGGGGCTCATCAGCAAGATCGAGGTGCGCGTGCGCGGCTCCAAGGGCCTGGTGCGCTCGCTGGATCGCCGCAAGTGGACCTATTCCCTGGACGTGAGCAAGCTCAAGGTCGGGGAGAACCTCGTGGACATCGACCGCGAGCGCATCCCCCTGTCCATGGCCTACGAAGTGGTGGAGGTGAAGCCCTCGCGGCTCATCCTCTCCGTGGACCGCCTGGCGCGCAAGGACGTGCCGGTGGTGGCGGAGTGGCGCGGCGTGCTGCCCCAGGACTTCCGCCTGCTGGAGATCAAGACCGTGCCCGAGACCGTGGAGGTGCGCGGGGCCGAACGCCAGATCCGCCAGATGAACCAGGTGCGCGTGTCCGTGCAGAACGATTTTGAAGACCCGCCCGCCAGCTGGTCCGACGACGTGCCCATCAAACTGGCCGAGGGCGTGGAAGCCAATCCCGGTCAGGTCAAGGTGAGTTTGCGCTTCGGGCCTGAGATCAAGACCGAGTGGGTCCGCGTGCCCGTGCGCCTGGACGCCGCTCTGGGGGTCTCGGCCCAGACGGCTGTGAAGTCCGTGCGCCTCCAGGTGGAGGCCCCGCTGCCCATGCTGCGTGTGGCCGAGGCCGGGCGTGACATCCCAGGGCTCGAGGCCCAGGTCAAGGTCCCCGGCGGGCTCAAGCCTGGCCGCTACGCCCTGCGTTTTGAAGTGAAGGCCCCGGCAGGCTTCCGGGTTCTGGCCAGACAGGGCGAGACCGTGGACGTTGTGGTTCGCAAATAAGTGACATCAAGGCGGCCCTGACCGCTGGCATCGGGAGAGAGCATTCATGCGTGACAAGCTGTTTGGCACCGACGGTCTGCGCGGCCGGGTCAACGAATACCCCATGACCCCGGACATCGCCCTGCGCCTGGGCATGGCCGTGGGCCAGAAGTTCCGCAACGGCAGCCGCAGGCACAAGGTCATCATCGGCAAGGACACCCGGCTCTCGGGCTATGTCTTTGAGACGGCGCTGACCTCGGGGCTCTGCGCCATCGGGCTCGACGTGTACCTCGTCGGCCCCATGCCCACCCCGGCCATCAGTTTTCTCACGCGCAACATGCGCGCGGACCTCGGCGTGGTCATTTCGGCCTCGCACAATCCCTTCCACGACAATGGCATCAAGTTTTTCGACAGCGACGGCTTCAAGCTGCCGGACGAACTGGAGAACGAGATCGCCGAGCTGACCCTGGCCGAAGCCCCGGCCTGGGATTTCCCCGCGCCCGAGCGCGTGGGCCGCGCGAGCCGCATGGTGGACAGCCGGGGCCGCTACATCGTCTACCTGCAGCACACCTTCCCGCGCAGCTTGAGCCTGAGCGGCCTGAAGATCGTGCTGGACTGCGCCCACGGCGCGGCCTACAGCGTGGCCCCGCTGGTCTTTGAGGAGCTGGGGGCCGAGGTCATTCCCATCGGCGTCTCCCCCAACGGCGTGAACATCAACGAGGGCTGCGGCTCCCTGTACCCGGAAGTGGTCGCGGCCAAGGTGCGTGAGGTGGGCGCGGACATCGGGCTGGCGCTGGATGGCGACGCGGACCGGCTCATCGTGGTGGACGAGCAGGGCCAGGTCCTCGACGGCGACCAGATCATGGCCCTGTGCGCCCAAGACATGCTGGAGCAGGGCGCCCTGCCGGGCGGCACCCTGGTGGCCACGGTCATGAGCAACCTGGCCCTGGAGATCTTCATGCAGGCCAACGGCGGGCGGCTCTTGCGCACCCCCGTGGGCGACCGCTACGTGGTGGAGGCCATGCGCCGCGAGGGCGCCATGCTCGGCGGCGAGCAGTCCGGCCACCTCATCTTCATGGAGCACTCCACCACCGGCGACGGCACCCTGGCTGCGTTGCAGCTTTTGCGCATCATGGTCCAGAAGAACCGCCCCCTGTCGCTTCTGGCGCATTTGATCGAGCCTTTCCCGCAGGTCATGGTCAATGTGGTCCTTGCGCGCAAGGTGCCCTTTGAGGAGCTGCCCGAGGTGGGCAAAGCCGTTGCCGCCGTGGAGGCCGAGCTGAAGGGCCGGGGCCGCGTGCTGCTGCGCTACTCCGGCACGGAGTCCAAGGCCAGAGTCATGGTCGAGGGCGAGGACAAGCCCCGCGTGGAGCAGTATGCCGCCGACATCGCGGCGGTCCTGAAGCGCTCCCTGCGCTAAAGCGCCGGACTGGCGCAGCATCGTTACGGAGGAGGAAGCCTATGGATGTTCGCAAGGTTGTCATACCCGTTGCCGGCTGGGGCACCCGCTCGCTTCCCGCGTCCAAGAACATCCCCAAGGAGATGCTGCCCATCTTCAAGAAGCCGGTGGTCCAGTACGTGGTGGAGGAGGCCCAGGCTGCGGGCATCAACACCGTGGTGCTTGTCACCAGCCAGAACAAGACCATCATCGAGGACCACTTCGACCACAACCTGACTCTTGAGAACCTGCTGGAGCGCAAGGGCAAGACCGAGCTTTTGAAGGAAGTGCGCGCCGTGGCGGAGATGGTCAACATCATCGCCGTGCGCCAGAAGGTGCAGTTGGGCCTCGGCCACGCCGTGCTCTGCGCGCGCGAGGTCTGCAAGGACGAGGCTTTCGCGGTCATGGTCGGCGACGACCTCATGTTCGGCAAGCAGCCGGGCATCCAGCAGCTCCTCGACGTGGCCAAGACCGAGAACATGGCCGTGGTGGGCGTCATCGAGGTGCCGGAGAACAAGGT
>CAYMIP010000130.1:0-3521 GCA_964390575.1 uncultured Desulfocurvus sp.
GCGGGAGTGCTCGCGCCAGAACTGGGCGTATATGTCCTTGTCCTCGGCCATCTTGGCGAGGTGGGCAAGCACCTGCTTGGTGAGCGTGGCCTTGATCTTGCGAATGAGCAGGTTGTCCTGGAGCGTCTCGCGGGAGATGTTCAGCGGCAGGTCTTCGGTGTCGACCACGCCGCGCACGAACATCAGGTGCTGCGGGATCAGGTCCTTGTTCTGGCGCTGGATGAGCACGCGGCGCACGTAGAGGTCGAGCCCCCAGTCCTCGCGGTCAAAGCCCATGACGTCCTTGCTCTTGGGGGGGATGAAGCACAGGGCGTTGAACTGCACGGGCGCGTCCACCGAGAGGTGCAGGGTGTCCAGGGGCTCGTCCTGATCAAAGGTGAGGAAGGAGTAGAACTCCTTGTACTGCTCCTTGGTGATCTGGAACTTGGGCTCGCGCCACAGGGCGGGCACGGTGTTGGCGCGCTCCCCGTCCACCAGGATGGGGAAGCCGATGAAGTTGGAGTGCTTGCGGATGATGTGGCGCAGGCCCTCGGCGTCGGTGAACTGGTCGGCCAGGTCGTCCTTGAGGCTCACCTCGATCTTGGTGCCGCGCAGGGCGGCAGCGGCCTCGTCACCCGTGAGTTCGCGGATGGTGTAGGCGCCCTGGCCGTCGGAGGTCCACTCCACGGGCATGGCGCCTTCGCGGTAGCTGCGGGTGGTGATGCGCACGCTTCCGGCCACCATGAAGACGGAGTAGAAGCCCACGCCGAAGCGGCCGATGATGCCGCCCGCGTCCTGGCCGGCCGCGCCGCCGGACTCCTTCAGGGCCTTGAGGAAGTGCGCCGAGCCGGAGTGGGCGATGGTGCCGATGTTCTCCACCAGTTCGGCCTCGGTCATGCCGATGCCGTTGTCGGAGATGGTGAGCAGCTTGCCGGTCTTGTCGGCCTCGATGCGGATCTCCAGCGGGGTCTCGTCGTCGCCAGCGGCCTCGGCGTTCGCATCGGAGGTCGCGCTGATGATGCGCAGCTTGTCCAGGGCGTCGGAGGCGTTGGAAACCAGCTCGCGCAGGAATATTTCGCGCTCGGTGTAGAGGGAGTGGACGAGGATGTCGAGGAGCTGCTTGATCTCGGCCTTGAATTCGTAGGTGGCTTGGGCTGTCATGTCTGGTCTCCTTGTGGGGTCTCTAAACCGCACAAGACCCCGCATGGGCGGGGCCTTGGCAGGGCTTGGAGGAGAAGGGCCGTCTAACGTGTCTCGGATCTGTGCTGGCGGGGGGTGTGGCGTCCCCCGACACGTGTTTAGGTAGCCATGCTTTTTATCTTGTCAAGGAGGTACTTCTCCATCTCGCGGCGGTCCTTGCGCAGGCGGATCAGCTCGGCCTCGAGCACCGAGAGCTTGGTCTTGAGCTCCGCGTTTTCCGAGGCCACGCGCTCGACCTCGCCCGAGTGGGCGTCCAGGCGCGAGCAGCTCAGGTCCACGGCGCTTTGGATGGCCACAAGCTGCTCGGCGTCCAGGGCCGGGAGCGCCGGGGCGTCCTGGCCGGAGGACAGCACACCCTGGGGCGTACCCTGGGCTTGGCTCAGATGGCGCAGGCCTTCGCCGATGCTGCGCGCGATCTCCTGGCCCATCTCCTTGCCGATGGCGGCGGCCATGCGCAGGGCGGTGTCGGCCAGGGCCACGGAGTGCGCCTGGTCCTGGGCGGGCTCACGCTGCGTGAAGGGGGCGTCTGTCCCCGCGGCGAAAGCGTCAGGGTCCAGGGAGGCGGTGAGCGGGAAGCGCTTGCCCAGGGTCTCCATGACGTCCTGGGTGCTGTGGCCCAGGCTGAACATCTCGGCGATGACGCGGAACACGTCCACGGCCTCGGGCCGGAAGCGCTTCTGGCGGCCCGAGCCCTGGCTGGGCAGGTGCTGGGCGAAGCGGTTCTTCCAGTAGTGCACGGTGGACTCAGGCACACCAAGCCTGCGGGCGATTTCGGCCACGGAGAGCAGACGGACTTCAGGCGCCACAGGCAGCCTCCTGACTAGGCACAGGGTGAAAAGGACCAGGGTTCGGGCCATGCTACACCAAGCGCGCGCTTCCCACAAGGGTGTGCGCTGCGGGCAGGGAGACAAACCTGCGCCGCCCGCTTGACAGGGATTATGCAAATGGAATATTTTCATGCCATGATTTTTCGAAACAAATAATTTTAGTCAAAGGAATGCCCAATGAGGAAAGCAGTCGACGCGGCAGGCCGGCGCATCCTGGCCGCCCTGGCCGAGGACGGGCAGGCCAGCGCCGGGGAGCTGGCCGCGCGCCTGGGCGTCACCGCGCCCACCATCCGCACGCGCATGAAGAGCCTCATCGCCCAGGGGCTTTTGCGCGTGGCCGGGCTGGTGGACCCCTTCCAGGTCAAGGGGCTCACCGTGGCCCTGGTGGGCATCAAGCTCATGAGCCACATGCAGCTGGACAAAAAGCTCACCGAGATCGCCGCATTGCCCGACGTGAACTGGGCCGCCGTGGTCACCGGGCGCTATGACATCCTGGTGGAGATCGTGCTCTGCGAGGACATCTCCGGGCTGTACGACTTCCTGGACCGCGACCTGTCCGGCGTGGGCGGCATCGCCTCCAGCGAATCCTTTGTGGTCATGCAGGCGCGGCGCAAGTGGATTCCCCTGCCCCGGGGCGCGCGCACCTGGTTCGCCGAAAATCCCAACAGCAAACACGAGGAGCAGCCATGATCATCGGCATTCCCAAGGAGATCAAGACCCTGGAGAACCGGGTGGCCATGACCCCCGGCGCGGTGGAGACCCTGGTCCGGCGCGGGCACAGCGTGCTGGTGGAAAGCGGCGCGGGCCTGGGCTCGGGCCTGTCCGACGCCGAGTACGAGGCTGCCGGGGCCAGGCTGGTCAGCGCCGCTGACGCCTGGAGCGCCGAGCTGGTCATCAAGGTCAAGGAGCCCATGGCTGCGGAGTACCCGTTCCTGCGCCCGGACCTGTTGCTCTTCACCTACCTGCACCTGGCCGCGGACGAGGCCCAGACCAGGGCGCTGCTTTCCGCCGGGACCACGGGCGTGGCCTATGAGACCGTGCAGCTGCCCGACAACTCTCTGCCGCTGCTCTTGCCCATGAGCGAGGTGGCCGGGCGCATGGCCCCCCAGGTGGGCGCGCACGCGCTGGAAAAGTCCCAGGGCGGGCGCGGCGTGCTGCTGGGCGGCGTGCCGGGCGTGGCCCCGGCCAACGTGGCCATCATCGGCGGCGGGGTGGTCGGCACCAATGCCGCCAAGATCGCCGTGGGCCTGGGCGCGCGCGTCACCGTGTTCGACGTGAACCACGCCCGCATGCAGTATCTGGACGACATCTTCAGCTCGCGCATCGTGACCATGACCTCCAGCGAGCCCAACCTTCGTGCGGCCGTGCGCGAGGCCGACCTGGTCATCGGCGCGGTGCTGGTGCCCGGGGCCAAGGCTCCCCGGCTGGTGACGCGCGAGATGGTGGGCACCATGCGCGAGGGCTCGGTCATTGTGGACGTGGCCGTGGACCAGGGCGGCTGCGTGGAGACCATCC
>CAYMIP010000131.1:0-3455 GCA_964390575.1 uncultured Desulfocurvus sp.
TTGGGCATGCGCTCTATCTCGTCCCAGAACGGGGGCGCAAAGACCTTGCAGGCCAGTTCCTTGGTCAGTCCGTGCTTGCGGATCAAGAGGTCGAGGAGATAGGCCACGACCTCGGTGTCGGTCATCAGCGTGCACAGGTAGTCATGCTCGCAGAGGTAGCGGCGGTTGATGCCGTAGGACGAGATCTCGCCGTTGTGCACGATGGACCAGTCCAGCAGCGTGAAGGGGTGCGCCCCGCCCCACCAGCCCGGGGTGTTGGTCGGGAAGCGGTTGTGGCCGGTCCAGATATAGGCCGAGTATTCCTCCAGGCGGAAGAAGTCGGCGATGTCCTCCGGAAAGCCCACACCCTTGAAGGCGCCCATGTTCTTGCCGCTGGAGAAAACGAAGGCGCCAGAAACCTTGTGGTTGATGTGCATGACGGCGGCGACAACGTAGTCCTGCTCGCCCAGCTCGCGGCCCTCCTGGGGGCGGTCCTTCTTGATGGTCAGGAAGTAGCGCCAGACCAAAGGCGGGTTCTTGATGGCCAGGACCTTGCGGGTCGGGATGGGGTGCGACTCATGCACCGTGAAGTAGTGCTTGAGCACCTGCTCGGCGGCCTCCAGGGCGGCCTGGGTGTCACACATCAGGTGGAAGGCGTACTTGTCGGCCAGGTCAGGGTAGATGCCGTAGGCCGCAAACCCTCCGCCCAGGCCGTTGCCCCGGTCGTGCATGCAGGTCATGGCGCGGATCGGGATGTCGCCCGGGATGAGGCCGCGCGTCTTGTGGATCACCCCGAAGACGCCGCATCCGGAGATGTCCTTCTGGAAGTCGTAATAACGATCAGGTGCTTTCATCTGCTCTTTGCTCCCTGCGCAAGTATGTCGCCAGTCACCGTGCCAGCGGGCGCCCTAGCGGGCGTCCTTGGCCGGGGCTGGGTTCCAGCTCTCGTCGAACAGCTTCTCGGGCCAGAGGAAAACCTCAGGCCCGGCATTGATGAGCTTGTCCTTGGCCTCGCCAGCCAGGGCCATCTCAAACTTGATGAAGGCCGTAAACATGCCGGCCTTGTCGATGTCGCCTACGAGGACGTAGCCCACCAGCTTCTCGTCGCGGAAGACGAGCTTGCGGTACGTCTCCTTCTTCTCGTCCAGCAGGGCGTGGACCTCGAAGGTCTTGTCACCCTCGGGCGGGTTGACCACACCCACGGAGATTGTGGGCAGCCCGTAGAAGCTGATGGAGTTCATGGGCAGGCCGCCCTGGTAGGGCAGCTTGGCCCCGGCCATGTTGCGGCCGGAGGCGTAGCCCTGGTTGTAGGCGTTGGGCCAGATGGGCACCACGCGGTGCTCGCCGGAAAGCTGGTCCAGGGCCTGGGCCACGTCGCCTGCGGCGTACACGTCCTTGGCGCTGGTCATGAGCTTGGCGTCGACCATGATGCCGCGCTCGACCTTGAGGCCGGCCTCCCTGGCCAGCGCGCTGTGGGGCACCACGCCAATGGCCACCACCACCACGTCGCACTCCAGGAAGCGGCCGTCGGTCAGGAGCACGCCCTTGACCCGCCCGTTCTTGCCGCGCTGGATCTCCTTGGCGGTGACGCCGCAGTTGACCTCAATGCCGACCTTCTTCAGGCGGTTCGCGGCCAGGGCTCCGGCCTTCTCGTCAAAGCCTGCGGAAAGGATGCGCGGGGCCAGCTCCAGGATCGTCACCCCAACGCCACGGTCGAAGAGGCTCTCCGCCGCCTTGAGGCCGATGAGGCCGCCGCCGATGACCACTGCGCGCTTGATCTTGGCCGAGATCTCGATGAGCGTCTGCGCATGGGCCAGGGTGGTGAAGCTGTAAATATCCGGCCCCTGCACGCCGGGGATGGGCGGGATGAAGGGAATGCCGCCGGTGGCGATGAGCAGGCGGTCAAAGGCCATGGTCTCGCCCTTGTCCGTGCTCACGGTCTTCTTGGCGGCATCGATCTTGGTGACTGTGGCGCCGAGTTTCAGCTCCACGTTGTTCTTGACGTAGTATTCTTCGCCGCGCAGGGCCAGCTGGTCCGCGTCTATCTTGCCCGCCAGGAAATAGGAGATGAGCGGGCGGCCATAGGCGGCGGTATCCTCCGCGCCGATGACGACGATCTTCCCTTGCTGGTCGTGCCGACGGATGCCCTCGATGGCGCCGATGGAGGCAACGCCGTTGCCGATGATCACGTAGGTCATAGCATCCTCATGCGCTTTGCGTTTCGTGCCGGACATATGGCCTCCTAGCGTTCCTCTTGCTTCAGCGCCTGATTGGGGCAGGCCGCCACGCAGGCCGGGCCGCCGGGGCGATCAAAGCACAGGTCGCACTTGACGATCTTGCTTTCCAGCGGATGCCGGGCAATGGCGCCATAGGGGCAGGCCATGAGGCAGGACCAGCAGCCCACGCACTTCTCGCGGTCATAGGTGGTGCGGCCGGATTCCGGGTCCTTCTGCAATGCGCCGGAGATGCAGGCAGCCACGCAGGCGGGCTCGTCGCAGTGGCGGCAGGACAGGGCCACGCAGGTGGGGCCGCCCTCATGCACGTGCTTGCACGAACTGAGCCCCTCGCCCGTCCGCTCCACGGTGTAGGCCAGGATCAGATCCTTGCTCTTGGAGTGGGCGGTGAGGCAGGCCAGCTCACAGATGTGGCAGCCGATGCAGTATTCCTTGTCGGGGTACACGCGTTTCATTATGGAGACTCCCCCTTTTAGCGACCGGCGTGCTTGACGCCCAGGATGTCCATCTCGGTGTCGGAGAGGCCGACAGCCCGGAGCTTGTCGCGGTTGCCGCGCAGGCTCTCGATGGAATTGAGGCCCATGCCGCCGAGCATTTCTTCGATCTCATGGCCCCAGGCGTGCACCAGATTGACCAGCTTCTTGGCCGCCACGTCCGGATTCTGGCGCTTGGCCAGCTTGGCGTCGTTGGTGGCGATGCCCCAGGGGCACTTGCCGGTGTAGCACTTGGCGCACAGGGTGCAGCCCACGGCCAGCAGCGCCGCGGTGGCGAAGTAGCAGGCGTCCGCGCCCAGGGCGATGGCCTTGACCACGTCGGCGCTGCAGCGGATACCGCCAGCGGCCACGATGGAGGCGCGGTTGCGGATGCCCTCGTCGCGCAGGCGCTGGTCCACCTGGGCCAAGGCCAGCTCGATGGGAATGCCCACGTTGTCGCGGATCATGCCCGGGGCAGCGCCCGTGCCGCCACGGAAGCCGTCGATGGCCACGATGTCCGCGCCGGCGCGCACGATGCCTGAGGCGATGGCGGCCACGTTGTGCACGGCCGCGATTTTCACACCCACCGGCTTGTAGTCGGTGGCCTCTTTGATCGAGTAGATGAGCTGGCGCAGGTCCTCGATGGAGTAGATGTCGTGGTGCGGGGCCGGGGAGATGGCGTCGGAGCCCAGGGGAACCATGCGCGTGACGGACACCATCTCGTTGATCTTCTCGCCGGGCAGGTGCCCGCCGATGCCGGGCTTGGCAC
>CAYMIP010000132.1:0-3311 GCA_964390575.1 uncultured Desulfocurvus sp.
GGCGCGCTGCTGGTGGTCGACGCCTCCCAGGGCGTGGAGGCCCAGACCCTGGCCAACGTCTACCTGGCCCTGGACAACGACCTGGAGGTCGTGCCGGTCTTGAACAAGATCGACCTGCCCAGCGCCGAGACCGAGCGCGTGGCCCGCGAGATCGAGGAAGTCATCGGCCTGGACTGCACGGACCCGGCCCTGGTCAGCGCCAAGAGCGGCCTGGGCGTGGCCGACCTGATCGAGCGCGTCATCACGCACCTGCCGCCGCCCAAGGGCGAGGCGGGCGCGCCGCTCAAGGCGCTCATCTTCGACTCCTGGTACGACACCTACCTGGGGGTCGTGGTGCTCTTCCGCGTGCTTGAGGGCACGCTCAAAAAGGGCGAGAAGATCCGCATCTTCTCCTCGAGCAAGGAATTCGACGTCATCAAGCTCGGCGTGTTCTCGCCCGAGAGCATCGAGGTCCCGGACTTCGGACCCGGCGAGGTGGGCTTTCTCTGCGCCAACATGAAGGAGCTCTCCGACGCGCCCGTGGGCGACACCATCACCAAGGCCGAGAATCCGACCACCACGCCCTTCCCCGGCTTCAAGAAGGTCAAGCCCATGGTCTTCTCCGGCCTGTACCCGGTGGAGCCGGGCGAGTACGAGATCCTCAAGGTGGCCCTGGAGAAACTGCAGCTGAACGACGCCGCCTTCAGCTTCGAGCCGGAGACCTCCAAGGCCCTGGGCTTCGGGTTCCGCTGCGGCTTTTTGGGCCTCTTGCACATCGAGATCGTGCAGGAGCGCCTGGAGCGCGAGTTCCAGGCCCGGCTCATCACCACCGCGCCCTCGGTCATCTATCGCGTGGAGACCACGGACGGCCGCACCCTCAAGATCGACAACCCGAGCCTTTTGCCCGACCCCAGCGAGATCGCCGGACTGTACGAGCCCTACGCCAAGGTGGAGATCCACGTGCCGGGCGACTATGTGGGCAACGTGCTGGGCCTGTGCGAGGAAAAGCGCGGCATCCAGAAGGACATGAAGTACCTGACCGCCACCCGCGTGGTCATCACCTACGAGATGCCCTTTGCCGAGATCATGTACGACTTCTTCGACAAGCTCAAATCCAACACCAAGGGCTACGCCTCCCTGGATTACGAGATCATCGACTACCGCCAGAGCGATCTGGTGCGCCTGGACATCCTCATCAACACCGAGGCCGTGGACGCGTTTTCGGTCATCGTGCACCGCGACGCCTCCTACCGCTTTGGCCGCAGCCTGGCCGTGAAGCTCAAGAAGAGCATCCCGCGCCAGATGTTCGAGGTCATCATCCAGGCCGCCATCGGCAACAAGATCATCGCCAAGGAGCGCGTGGCCCCCTTCCGCAAGGACGTCATCGCCAAGTGCTACGGCGGCGACATCACGAGAAAGCGCAAGCTCCTGGAGAAGCAGAAGGAAGGCAAGCGCCGCATGCGCCGCATGGGCAATGTGGAGATCCCCCAGGAGGCCTTCCTGGCCGTGCTCAAGGCCGGCGACGACGAGTAAGACAACCGCGCGGCAGCTTCCCCTGCCGCAAAAGGAACGCGCATGAATCCCAGATGGCTCAAGACCCTCAAGGAATACATCGAGGCCCTGCTGGTCGCGGTGGTGCTGGCGCTCATCATCCGCGCCTTCGTGGTGCAGGCCTTCAAGATACCCACCGGCTCCATGCTGGAGACCTTGCAGATCGGCGACCAGCTGCTGGTGAGCAAGTTCCACTACGGCCTCCGGCTGCCCTTCACCAACCGCGTGCTCATCCCGCTCTACGAGCCCCAGCGCGGCGACATCATCGTCTTCGAGTACCCCTTTGACGAGAAGCTCGACGCCTCGCGCCCGCACCTGAAGGACGTGGACTTCGTCAAGCGCATCGTGGCCAAGCCCGGCGACACCGTGGAGATCCGCGCCAAGCAGGTGCTGGTCAACGGCAAGCCCGTCAACCCGCCGTACGTCCAGCACACCCGCGAGGACATCGAGCAAAGCCCCCTGCCCGAGGGCCATGTCGAGGTCAGCGTGAACCCCAAGACCTACTTCGACCACTGCGAGGACGTGAGCTCCACCTGCCGGGCCAAGCGCGACTGGATGCCCAAGATGACCGTGCCTGCTGGCAAGTACTTCTGCATGGGCGACAACCGCGACGAGTCCTTCGACTCCCGCTTCTGGGGCTTTGTGGACCAGGCCAGCATCAAGGGCAAGGCCATGATCATCTACTGGTCCTGGACCGGACCGGCCAACATCCGCTGGAGCCGCCTGGGCAAGATGATCCACTAGGCAACCGGGCGGCAGTCCACCCACACCTGAAAAACGGCCCGTGCAACACCCCGCGCGGGCCGTTTTCTTTGGTCAGGCCCCGGCCTTCCCGGCGGCCTTACGCCAGCGCCCCCCGCTGGAAAGCACTGGGCAAAGCCCGTGGAATCGCTTACGCTCTATGCGCCAACACACGCGAAGGAGCCACGCAAAGGAGCCACGCGAAGGAGCCCCCCAGTGATCGCCAAAGTCCGCACCGCCGCGCTGCTCGGCATCGAGGCCCGGCCCGTCTCCCTGGAGGTGGACCTGACCCGCTCCGGCCTGCCCGCCTTCACCCTGGTGGGCCTGGCCGAGGGCGCGGTGCGCGAGGCCAAGGAGCGCGTGCTCTCGGCCCTCAAGAACGCCGGGTACAAGCTCCCGCCCGCCCGCATCACCGTGAATCTCGCCCCGGCTGACCTGCGCAAGGAGGGCAGCGCCTATGACCTGCCGCTCGCCCTGTGCCTGCTGGCCGCCAGCGAGGCCCTGGACCCGCAGCGCCTGGCCCCTGAGGGCATGGACGCTGATGGCCGGGGGGGCTGGTTCCTGGCCGGGGAGCTGTCGCTGGACGGCGTTTTGAAACCCGTGCCGGGCATCCTGCCCCTGGCCATCCTGGCCCGGGACCAGGGGGCGACAGGGCTCATCGTGCCGGCCGAAAACGCCGCCGAGGCCGCCGTGGTGCAGGGCTTGGCCGTCTACGGGGTGGGCAGCCTGGCCCAGGCCGTGGGCCTGCTCACCGGCGAGGACACCCTTCAGCCCGCCGTGGTCGATGTGGACGCGCTCTGGGCCAGGCAGGCCGGACCCGGAGGCGACTTCGCCGAGGTCAAGGGCCAGGAGCACGCCAAGCGCGCCATCGAGATCGCTGCGGCCGGGGGCCATAATCTCCTGTTCGTGGGCCCGCCCGGCAGCGGCAAGACCATGCTCTCCCAGCGCATCCCCACGGTGCTGCCGCCGCTCAGCTTTGACGAGGCGCTGGAAGTCACCAAGATCTATTCCGTGGCCGGGATGCTGGAGCGCGACGCCGC
>CAYMIP010000133.1:0-3106 GCA_964390575.1 uncultured Desulfocurvus sp.
GTAGGTGTCGGAGAAGAGCGTGCACTCGCCCGTGCCGGTCAGGTCCTCCACGTGCAGGAAGGCCATCTTGTCGCCCTTCTTGTTGATGAACTCCTTGAGCGAGGTGACAATGCCCGCCACGCGCACCAGGCTGCCGCCCGGCAGTTCGCGCAGTTCGTCCAGGGGCGTCAGGCCCAGGCGGCGCAGCTCGTGGCGGTAGCGCAGCAGCGGGTGGCAGGACAAAAAGAAGCCCAGGGCCTCCTTTTCCAGGCGCATCTTCTCCTCGTCGCCCCATTCGGGCAGGGCGTTCTCCACACCGGAGCCGGGCGCGCCCATGCCGGGCCGGGTCTCGGCGGCCTTGGCCCCGCCTCCCCCCAGCATGTCCAGCATGTTGATCATGCCCTGGGATTTCTCCTTGGCCTTTTTCTGGCCCAGGGCCACGGCGCGTTCGAGCAGGGCCATGTGCCCGGCCCGGGTCTGGCCCAGGCTGTCCAGGGCGCCGGCCTTGATGAGCGATTCCAGGGTGCGCTTGGTGATCTTGCGCAGGTTCACGCGTTCGCAGAGGTCGAAGATGTTGAGAAACGGGCCGTTTAGCACGCGTTCGGTGACGATGTCGTCCACCGCGTCCTCGCCCACGCCCTTGATGCCCGCCATGCCGAAAAGGACCTGCTCGTCCTTCACGGAGAAGCGGGCCAGGGACAGGTTCACGTCCGGCGGCACCACCTTGATGCCCATCTCGCGGCAGGCGTTGATGTACTTGAAGACCTTGTCGGTGTTGGCCAGTTCCGAGCTGATGAGCGCGGCCATGAACTCCACCGGGAAGTGCGCCTTCAAATACGCCGTGTAGTAGGAGATCAGCGCGTAGGCTGCGGAGTGCGACTTGTTAAAGCCGTACTCGGCGAACTTCTCCATGAGGTCGAAGATTTCTGCGGCCACGCTCTCGGCGATCTTGTTCTCCCGCGCGCCCTCCATGAAGCGCTGGCGCTGCTTGGCCATCTCCTCGGGCTTTTTCTTGCCCATGGCGCGGCGCAAGAGGTCGCCCTCGCCCAGGGAATAGTTGCCGATGACCCGGGCCGTGCTCATGACCTGTTCCTGGTACACGATGACCCCGTACGTGGGCTTCAGCGTCTCCTCCAGGCTGGGGTGCGGGTAGCTGACCTTGATCTGGCCGTGCTTGCGCTTGATGAATTCGTCCACCATGCCTGAGCCCAAGGGGCCTGGCCGGTACAGGGCCAGCATGGCGATGATGTCCTCGAAGCAGGTGGGTTTCAGCATGCGCAGGTACTTGCGCATGCCGCTGCTCTCCACCTGGAAGATGCCGTCGGTGTCGCCGGAGCAGAAAATCTCGTAGGTCTTGGGGTCGGTCAGGGCCAGGAAGTCCAGGTCCGGGGCCTGTTTGCCCTGGCCGCGGATGATGTCCAGGGTGTCCTCCACCACGGTCATGGTGCGCAGGCCCAAAAAGTCGAACTTGATGAGCCCGACCTTCTCCACCAGCTTCATGTCGTACTGGGTGACGATTTCGCCCTCTTTCCCCTTGTACAGCGGCAGGTAGTCGAGCATGGGCCGGTCGGAGATGACGATGCCCGCGGCGTGGGTGGAGGCGTGGCGCGAGAGGCCCTCCAGCCGTTTGGAGATGTCGATGAGCTTCTCCACCTGGGGGTTGCCCACGACCATGGCCATGAGCTCGGGCTCCTTTTCCAGGGCCTTGTCGAGCGTCATCTTCATCTCTTCCGGGATGAGCTTGGCGATGCGGTCGGTCTCGGCAAAGCTCATGCCGAGCGCCCGGCCCACGTCGCGCACTGCGGCCTTGGCCTTCATGGTGCCAAAGGTGGTGATCTGGGCCACGCGGTCATGCCCGTACTTCTCGGCCACGTAGCGCACCACCTCCAGGCGGCGGCGTTCGCAGAAGTCCACGTCGATATCCGGCAGGCTGATGCGCTCGGAGTTCAGGAAGCGCTCAAAGAGCAGGTCATAGGGGATGGGGTCGAGGTTGGTGATCTTGAGCGCCCAGGCCACCAGCGACCCGGCGGCCGAGCCGCGCCCCGGACCCACGGGGATGCCCTGGGCCTTGGCCCAGTTGATGAAATCCTGCACGATGAGGAAATAGGCCTGGAAGCCCATGCCCTTGATGACCGTCAGCTCATACTCCAGGCGGTCCCAGTACTCCTTCTCGTCCACCTTGTCGGTGAGCACGGCCAGGCGCTTGGTCAGGCCCTCGCGGGCCAGGCGCTCGAATTCCTCGTCCACGCTCACGCCGTCTGGCAGGTCGTAGACCGGGAAGTGCGCCTGGTCCAGCTCCAGCTCCACATTGCACTGTTCGGCAATCTTGACCGTGTTGCTGATGGCCTCTGGGCAGTGGGCAAAGGCGGCCTCCATCTCCTCCATGGTCTTGAAGTAGAGCTCCGTGGTGCCCATGCGCATGCGGTCCTTATCCAGCACGGTGCGCTGGGTGCCGATGCAGAGCAGGATGTCGTGGGCCTCGGCGTCGCCCTGGGTCAGGTAGTGGCAGTCATTGGTGGCCACGAGGGGGAGTCCCGTTTCCTCGGCAACCTGCAGGAGCATCTCGTTGGCCCGGGTCTGCTCGGCGATGCCGTTCTCCTGCATCTCCAGGTAGAAGCGGTCCGGGAAGATGGCCGCGTACTCCCGCGCCACCTTGATGCCGGAGTCCAGCCCCTGGCCGAGGAGCGTGCGGTTGACCTCGCCCGCCAGGCAGGCCGAGAGGGCGATCAGGCCCTCGCCGTACAGGGCCAGCAGCTCCTTGTCCACGCGCGGCTTGTAGTGGAAGCCCTCCAGATAGCCTGCGGTGACGAGCTTGATGAGGTTCTGATAGCCCTGCCTGTTCTGGGCCAGCAGCACCAGATGATAGGCGGACGAGCGCGAGCTGGTGGCCTTCTTGTCCTGCCGCGCGCCCGGGGCCACGTAGACCTCGCAGCCGATGATGGGCTTGATGCCGGTATCGATGGCCTTCTGGCGGAAGATCAGCGCCCCGTGCATGTTGCCGTGGTCGGTCAGGGCCACGGCGGGCATGCCCAAGTCCTTGGCCCGGGTGCAGAGGTCCTTGACGCGGATGGCGCCGTCGAGCAGGCTGTATTCGCTGTGGCAGTGCAGGTGCACGAAGTCCGGCATG
>CAYMIP010000134.1:0-3059 GCA_964390575.1 uncultured Desulfocurvus sp.
CCACGGCCAGGTTGTACGTGGGCGCGCCGTCGCTGCGGCGCAGGATCATGTCGTCCAGCTCTGCGTTCTGCACGGCCGTGGGGCCCTTGACCATGTCGTCAAAGGCGCTGACCCCGTCTTGCGGACCCTTGAAGCGCACCACCCGTCCCTTGTCGGCTTCACCAGGTCCGAGGCCCAGTTCGCGGCAGCGGCCGTCGTACTTGGGCTTTTTGCCCTCGGCCCGGGCCTTCTCGCGCATGGCCTCGACCTCCTGGGGCGTGCACTGGCACCAGTAGGCGTGGCCGCTTTCGAGCAGCCGGTCGATGTGGCTGTTGTAGAGGGCAAAGCGCTGGCTCTGGAACACGGTCTCGCCCTCGGCGGCCAGGTCAAGCCAGACCATGGCTTCGAGGATGGCGTCCGTGGCTTCCTGGGTGCTGCGTTCGCGGTCGGTGTCCTCCACGCGCAGCAGAAATTTCCCGCCCTGGCTCTTGGCCAAAAGCCAGCTGAACAGCGCGGTACGCGCGCCGCCGATGTGCAGGTAGCCCGTGGGGCTGGGGGCGAAACGGGTGACGATTGTCATATGGGGGAGTCTCCTGCTGGATATGGCTGCCGGGCAGCCCGGCGTGGGCTCTGACTGTCTTGTGCCAGGGGGGAGGGGGGGGCTTTAGGCTTCTTCCACGGCCTCTACAGCTTTCACGCCGCGCACCTCGCGCAGCACGATGCGCTCCACGCTGTTGCGCAGGGTCTGCTGGGCCATGGGGCAGCCCTTGCAGCGGCCCGTGAGCCGCACCCGGACGATGCCCTTGGCCGTGACCTCCACCAGCTCCACATCGCCGCCATCGGCCTGGAGCATGGGCCGCACCTTGGCCAGGGCGGCTTCGACCTTCTCGCGCATGGGTGCTTTCCCCCTCAACGGATGGGCGCAGAAGTACGGGCTTTGGCGCGGGCTGTCAACGCGGAGCCCCTGCTGCTGCGGGCTAGTGCGTGTGCTGGCACTCGTGGCCAGCGCCGTGCTCCATGCACAAAAGCTGGCTGTCCTTGAGCGCGCCGCCCAGCCAGGCTTGCAGGGCCGCGTCCACCGGGCCTTCGGCGCCGCGGATGACCTTGATGCCGGCCTGGCCCAGGCGCTGCACAGCGCCATCGCCCATGTTCCCGGCGATGATCAGCTGGACGCCCATGTCCACCAGGGTGGGGATGAGGTTTGACTTGCAGCCGCAGGCCGCAGGCGGGGTGAAGTCCTCGCGCCCGGTGACGGTTCTGTTCGCGTCGAGGCTGAAGATGGTGAAGGATTCGCAGTGGCCGAAATGCCCGTCCACGGCTCCGGCGCGGGTGGGGATGGCGATCTTGAGCATGGCTGTCTCCTTGTGAGGCTCAGGTGTTGGGGGGGCGGCAGGCGGACGGGCCTGTGCCGCCGCTGCGCTGGAAATCCGCACCCTGGCAGGCGGGGCAGTCGGCGTCTCAGCGTTTGGTCAGACCGTATTTCTTGAGCTTGTATTGCAGGGTGCGGCGGCTGATGCCCAGGGCGTCGGCGGTCTTTTCGCGGTGTCCGGCAAAGGTGTCCAGGGCGCGCACCAGGGTCTCGCGCTCGGCGTCCTCCATGGCGATTCCCAACGCATCGGGCAAGGCCTCGGGCAGGGCGCCGCCCAGTGCGGGGCAGGCCGCGGCGCTCACCAGCGCGGCCAGCTGCGGGGGCAAAAGGTCCGGGCCGAAGGTGTCGGAGCGGGCCAGGATGAGCGCGCGTTCGAGCACGTTCTCCAGCTCCCGCACGTTGCCGGGCCAGCTGTGGCGCGAGAGCGCCTCCAGAAAGGCCGGGCTCACGGTGCGGATCTCCTTGTGGTTCTTCTTGCCCAGCTTGCGCAGCAGGTAGCCGGTCAAGAGCGGCAGGTCGTCCAGGCGCTCGCGCAGGGGCGGGATGGGGATCTCCAGCACGGCCAGGCGGTAGAACAGATCCTCGCGGAAGCGTCCGGCAACGACGTCGGCGCGCAGGTCGCGGTTGGTGGCGGCCAGGATGCGCACGTCGGTCTCCACGGACTTCACCGAGCCCAAAGGCTCGATGAACTTCTCCTGGAGGGCGCGTAGCAGCTTGGCCTGCAAGTGCGCAGGGATGTCGCCGATTTCGTCCAGAAACAGGGTGCCGCCAGCGGCCAACTGGAAGCGGCCGGGCTTGTCCTTCACCGCGCCTGTGAAGGCGCCCTTGACGTAGCCGAAGAGTTCGCTTTCGAGCAGGTCTGCGGGCAGGGCCGCGCAGTTGACCTTGATGAGCGGCTTGCGCGAGCGCGCGCTGGCCCGGTGCAGGCCGTCGGCCACCAGCTCCTTGCCGGTGCCGGATTCGCCCAGGATGAGCACCGTGGCCTCGCTCGGCCCGACCTGTTCGATGAGTTCGCGCACCCGGGCGATGCCGGGGCTGGCGCCGATGATGCCCTCGCCCTGGCCCGTGCGCTCGGCGCGCAGGCGGGCGTTCTCCTCGATCAGGCGGCGGTACTCGTAGCTCTTCTCCAGAACGGCCTTGAGCTCCTCGTTGTCGGCGGGCTTGGTCAGGTAGTCGAAGGCTCCCTGCTTCATGGCGTCCACGGCCGAGCCCACGCTGCCGAAGGCGGTCAAGAGCACCACGGGCAGGCCGGGCATGCGGGCGTGCAGCTCGCGCAGCAGGGTCAGGCCGTCCATGCCGGGCATCTTCATGTCCACCAGGGCCACGTGGGGCTGCACCCGGCCCAGCAGGGCCAGGGCCTTGTCGCCGCTGGCGGCCTCGGCCACGGTCCAGCCTGCGTCCTCCAGCACGGCGCGCACCATGAGCCGGTGGCCTGGCTCGTCGTCCACCACCAGCACCGTGCGTTCGTCAGGCCTGGTCATTGGGCGTCACCTCCGGCGGCGTGGTCTGCGGGCAGTTCGGGGCAGTCCGGGAAATACAGGCGCACGGTGGCGCCCTGACCCGGCGTGGAGTCGATGAGGGCGCGGCCCTTGTGGGCGCGCATGATGCCCTGGACAATGGCCAGGCCCAGGCCCGTGCCCTGGCGCTTGGCCGTGAAGAAGGGCTCAAAGGCCTGGCTGCGCACGGCCTCGTCCATGCCCTGGCCGTTGTC
>CAYMIP010000135.1:0-3043 GCA_964390575.1 uncultured Desulfocurvus sp.
ATGAACGTTTGTATCGTCGGCACCGGCTACGTTGGCCTGGTCACTGCGGCCTGCCTCTCGGAAATGGGCAACCACGTGCGCTGCGTGGACGTAAGCGAGAAGGTCATTGAGGGCCTGCGCGCCGGGCGCGTGCACATCTTCGAGCCCGGGCTGGAGGAGCTGGTGCGCCGCAACTGCGCCGAGGGCCGTCTGGTCTTCACCACCAGCCTGGCCGAGGGGCTTAGCGGGGTGGAGTTCGCCTTCATCTGCGTGGGCACGCCTTCGGGCTCCGACGGGGTCTGCGACCTGTGCTTTGTGGACGCCGTGGCCGAGCAGATCGGGCAAACCATGAGCGCCCCGCTCATCATTGTGAACAAGTCCACGGTGCCCGTGGGCACGGCGGACCGCGTGCGCGCCATCATCGCCCGCGAGCTGGCCGCGCGCGGCGCGGACATCGGATTCGACGTGGTCTCCAACCCGGAGTTCTTGAAAGAGGGCGACGCGGTGAAGGACTTCATGAAGCCCGACCGGGTCATCGTGGGCACCGAGAACCCCCAGAGCGCGGAGATGCTGAAAGCCCTGTACGCGCCCTTTGCCCGCAGCCGCGAGAAGCTCATCATCATGGGCGTGCGCAGCGCGGAGATGACCAAGTACGCGGCCAACTGCATGCTGGCCACCAAGATCTCCTTCATCAACGAGGTGGCCAACATCTGCGAGCGCGTGGGCGCGGACGTGGCCGAGGTGCGCCTGGGCATCGGCTCGGACCACCGCATCGGCTATGACTTCATCTACCCTGGCGTGGGCTACGGCGGCTCCTGCTTCCCCAAGGACGTGAAGGCCTTTCTGGCCACGGCCCGTGAGGCCGGGTACGAAGCCGGCCTCATCGACGCCGTGGACGGGGTCAACACCCGCCAGAAGACCGTGCTGGCGCAGAAGATCCTGGCGCATTTCGCGCCCCTGGGCGGCGTGGCGGGCCGGACCCTGGCCCTCTGGGGCCTGGCCTTCAAGGCCAACACCGACGACGTGCGCGAGGCCCCGGCCTTTGACATCATCCGCGAACTGACGGCCCAGGGCATGCGCGTGCGCGCCTTTGACCCCGTGGCCCGGGAGCGCGCCCAGGTGGAGCTTTCCGGCAATGTCCTGGTGGAGCTGGTGGGCGCCCAGTACGAGGCCCTCGCCGGGGCCGACGCCCTGGCCGTGGTCACGGACTGGAACCAGTTTCGCAACCCGGACTTTGCGGGCATCGCCCGGGTGCTGGCCGAGCCGGTGATCTTCGACGGGAGGAATTTGTACTCCCGCTCCCTCATGGCCCGGTTCGGCATCCGGCACTACGGCATCGGACGCTAGAGCCCGCCGCCGGGCAGCACCGGGTGCACCCGGCCGCGCTCGTCGCGCCAGGAGGTGAGCCGTCCGGCCTGGTCGATGATGGCCGTGAACTCCGCAAACACCGCCCCACCGCCGAACAGCGCGCGGAGCACCGGGCCGGAGTTCAGGAAGCTGGCGTCGGCGTAGCGCGTGGCGCTGGCGCCAATAGGCGCGGGCGCGGGCTCGGCAAAGGGAAACTCCGCGAACCAGGCAAAGGTGCCGAAGATGCTGGCCTCTTTTCCCAGCCGCCGGAGCTCTGCGCGGTCGGCGCGCTTGAGAGCGAGGACCGGGTAGACCGCTGTGATGTCCAGCGGGTTGGCCGTGGTCACGAGCATGTCCGGGCCGGACTCCACCACCACCTTCCAGTAATAGGGCGCCAGGGCGTCCGGGGCCAGGGCCACGCGCTCAAAGGCCACGCCGCGCCGGGTCAGCAGCTCCTGGTAGCGCGCCTGCATGTCCGCGCGCAGGGCCATGCCCAGGGCCGGATACAGGAGCATCCAGGCCAGGCCGACCAGGGCTGCGCGGGCCTTGCGCTCCACAGTCCAGGCCGACCTGGCGCGGGCCAGGAAGGCCAGGGCCAGCAGACTCAAGGTGAAGGGCGGGTCCACGATGTAGAGGCCCTCCTGGCTCACGCGCAGGTCGGAGAAGGGCGCAAACAGCTGCGTGCCGAAGGCCGTGGCCACGTCCAGAAACAGGTGCCCGGCCAGGGCCAGGCAGGCCGCCCAAAAGGCCCTGCGCAGGGGCAGTTTTGCACCGCGCCAGCGGGCCGCCCAGGCCAGGAGCAGGGCCAGCAGCGGCAGGGCGAACAGGGAGTGGCTGAGGCCCCGGTGGTGGAGCAGGTAGAGTTCCGGACTGAGCCAGCCGCTCAAGATGTCGATGTCCGGAATGGTGGCGGCAACGGCGCAGAGCAGCGTTAGGCCGCGCGGATCGCCGAGGCGCGGACGCAATGCCTGGGCCGTGAGCAGCCCCGCCGCCAGATGGGTGACAGGCTCCATGCCTTGCTCTCTAGCAGGCCCCCTGAAGATTGCCAAGCGTAGCGGTGTTGACCTGGGGCGCAATGGCGGGTACTCCATCAGGGCCGGAGGACGACCTCGATCGCGTCCCCGGTCACGACCCCAAGGAGACGAGAGCGCATGCGCAAACCGACCATCGGACTGAGCCTGGAGGGCCTGCCCTCCATCGGCATAGCGGCCTTTGCCACCCTCGTCTTTGCGGCCATGGGCTGGTGGCTCCTGGCCCTGATCCTGCTTGTGGTCACCGGGTTCGTGGTGCATTTCTTCCGCGATCCAGAGCGCGTGACGCCCGAGGACCTGGACGCCGTGGTCTCCCCGGCGGACGGCCGCGTCATCAAGGTGGACTTCGCGCCCGACCCCATCAGCGGGCAGGTGCGCCAGGTGGTCTGCGTGTTCATGAATGTGGTTGATGTGCATGTGAACCGCGCGCCCGTGGAGGGCAGCGTGGAGCTGATCCGCTACATCCCCGGCAAGTACTTCAACGCCAGCCTGGACAAGGCCAGCCAAGACAACGAGCGCAACATCGTGGTCCTGGGCCGGGGCGCGGAGCGCTTCACCGTGGTCCAGATCGCCGGGCTCATCGCGCGGCGCATCGTCTGCTGGGCCGAGGCCGGGGACATCCTGCGCCGGGGCGAGCGCTTCGGCCTGATCAAGTTCGGGTCCAGAGTTGACCTCTATCTGCCCGA
>CAYMIP010000136.1:0-2866 GCA_964390575.1 uncultured Desulfocurvus sp.
CGACCTGCCGAGCGTCATGATCGTCTTCGGCGGCACCTTCGGCACCATCTTCGTGGCCTTCCCGTTTGAAGAGGTCCGCCAGGCCGTCAAGGCCGGGTTCAAGGCCTTTGCTTCGAGGAAGGTGCAGGTGCGCGAGGTGGTGGCCACAATGGTCAAGATCGCGGACATCAGCCGCCGCGAAGGCCTCATCGCCCTGGAGAACGTCAAGACCGAGAACATGGTCCTCAAGAAGGCCTGCCAGCTCATTGCCGACAACGCCGACCCTGGCCTCATCCACAGCACCCTGTCCATCGAGATCAGCTCCATGAAGCGCCGCCACAAGGTCGGCGAGGAGGTCTTCAAGCGCCTGGGCAGTCTCGCCCCGTCCTTCGGGATGATCGGCACCCTCATCGGCCTGGTGCAGATGCTGGCCAACCTGAACGACCCCAAGAGCATCGGCCCGTCCATGGCCGTGGCCATCATCACCACCTTCTACGGCTCCATCCTGTCCACGGTCATCTTTTTGCCCATCGCCACCAAGCTGCGCGCCCGCACCTTGCAGGAAGAAGTGCACCTGGCGGTTATTTTCGAGGGCGCCAAGTCCATTCTGGAGAACAACAACCCGCTTCTGGTTTCCGAGAAACTCTCGTCCTTCCTGTCTCCCGGGGAAAGGAAGTAGCCCATGGCTGACGACAACGAACTGATCCCCTTGTCTGAAGATGAGGGCGAGGCCGACTCCCAAGAGTGGCTCATAACATTCTCCGACTTGACCATGCTCATGCTGGTCTTCTTCATCCTGCTCTACGCCATGTCCACGCCCGACACCCAGAAGATGTCCAGCGCCCTGCAGGCGGTCACCGCCGCCCTGGGCGGCAAGGAGAGCAAGCTGGCCACCAGTTCCATCAGCAAGGAGGATGCCGGGATTATTTTGGACCAGGTGATGCTCAACCGGCAGATGCAGCTGGCCCAGCAGAAGGTCTTTTCCGACGTGAAGCTGTTGCAGACCAAGAAGGGGCTGGAGGGGCTGGTTGGCGCGAACTTCGAGGACGGCATCATCACCCTGCGCGCCCCCGGAGACGTGCTCTTCGCCCGGGGCGATGTGGTGCTGACTGAAAAGGGCCGCGCGATCATCGCGGAGATGAAGGACTTCTTCATCCAGCACGCGGACCAGACCATCAACATCCGGGGCTACACAGACGACCAGCCGCCTCCGGCGGGCTCCCGCTTCAGGGACAACTGGGAGGTCTCCTCCATGCGCGCGGTGAACGTTCTGCGCGTGCTCATGCAGATGGGCATCGAGCCCAAGCGGCTCACGTCCACCGGCCTGGCGGACCTGAACCCGCTGTTCCCCAACACCAGCGAGGAATACCGGGCCCAGAACCGCAGGGTCGAATTCGTGCTGGAAAAAAGAGTCTTCGGCAAGTAGGCTAACGCCGTCGCGCCGCAGGCGCCGCCCCTCTGGGCGCGGCAAAGCGGCGCAAGGCATGGAATAACGCGAGGTGCAGCATGGACTTTGACATCAAGATCGACGAGGACGACAAGCTCCGCCAGGCGTTTCGCACACGCGTTCCCGGGCTGGACATCCGCATCAACACCAGTAAAGGCCCGCTGGACTTCGCCGTGCGCGACATCAGCGCCGCTGGCTTCGCCTTTGCCGACAATCCGCGCGGCTACAGCCCCGGCCTGGAGTTCTCCTTTGAACTCCTGTTGAGCAAGAAGCTCTTCCTGGGCGACCTCAAGGCCAAGGTCTCGCGCGTGCTGGACAACGGCATCATCGGTTGCAACTTCCTGGCCATGGACCGCCGCCAGGAGATCAGGCTGGACAAGCTTGTGCTGGAGGTCCAAAAGCGCCTCATCGAACTGCGCAAGGCCAAGCGCGAGGCCGAGTAGCCGTTGCGGCCCCAAGTGCGGGCATGACCAGGCACAAAATCCTCATCGCCAATCGTGGCGAAATCGCCATGCGCATCCTGCGCGCCTGCGTGAAGCTCGGGCACGACTTCGCCTGCGTCTACACCACGGCCGACCTCCAGTCCGGGCACGTGGCCCTGGCGCGTGAGCTGGGCGGGCCGGACAGCCTGTACCGCATCAGCTCCTACCAGGACCCAAGCGAGCTCCTGGCCGTGGCCGACGCTAGCCAGGCCACGGCGGTGCATCCGGGCTACGGCTTTTTCGCCGAGGACTTCCGTTTCGCCCGGCGCGTGGTGGAGCGCCAGCGCCCGCTGATATTCATCGGCCCCTCCTGGAGCCTGGTGCGCGACCTGGGCGACAAGATCAACACCAAGCGCATCGCCCGCGTCCACCTTGTGCCCACCATCCCCGGCTCGGACCGGCCCATCTATGACGAGATGGAGGCCGTGGAGCTGGCCCACACCATCTTCGCCTTTCAGGAGGACCAGGGCATCGAGGAGGGCTGCGTCCTGGTGAAGGCCTCGGCTGGCGGGGGCGGCATGGGCATTGAGGAAGTCTTTGATGTCGACACGTTCCGCTCGGTGTATCGGCGCATCCGCAACTACGCCAAGCGCAACTTAAGCGACGAGGGCGTGCTCATCGAGCAGCGCATCTTCGACTTCAATCACCTGGAGGTGCAGGTGCTGGCCCAGCGCGGCGGGAAAAACGCCGTGCACCTGGGCACGCGCAACTGCTCCGTGCAGAGCTTAGGGAGGCAGAAGCGCATCGAGGTGGCCCCGGGCTTCGACCCCGCGAGCATCCAGTACGCCTTTGACGCCGCCTTGGTTCTGGACTCCATCACTCGGCACAGCGTGAACATGGCCCTGCAGGTGGGCTACGACAACGTGGGCACCTGGGAATGGATCGTGACCCCCAAGGGTGAGCCCTTCCTGATGGAGGTCAACACGCGCATCCAGGTGGAGAACGGGGTCTCGGGCGT
>CAYMIP010000137.1:0-2829 GCA_964390575.1 uncultured Desulfocurvus sp.
TCCACGCCGTGGGCCGCGAAGACCGTGAGGGCTGTGGCCAGGGCCGGGGCGCTTAGTGCGTGGGTGTCCATGCCCATGAACAGCGGGCCGCGGATGCCAGCAGCCGTGCGCTGCTCCACGATGGCCAGGCTGATGGCCAGGATATGGGCCTCGTTGAAACTGCCCGCAAAGCTGGTGCCCCGGTGGCCCGAGGTGCCGAAGCTGACGCGCTGGGCCGGGTCGTCCGGGTCGGGCCTGGTGGCCGTGTAGTCAGCCAGCAGGCGCGGGATGTCGGCGAGGATCTCCTTGGGCGCGGGCTTTCCCGCCAGGGGATGGACGGCCATGCGTGCCTCCGTAGGATGTGCCAGGGCTCATGCGCCCTGCTTGGTGAGTTCGGCCATTTTCCCGTCCATCTCGCGCAGGCGCACGGCCAGCACCTCGCAAAAGACGCGGTAGAGGATGGTCTGGATCGTGAACCTGTCCTGCGCCGTCTGCCGGTCGAAAAGAGCGGCATCCACGGCCAGGCACAGGGTGGTGGTCATGGCCTGAATGCTGGCCGAGCGCGGGCTGCCGTCGATGATACCCATCTCGCCGAACACGTCGCCCCGGCGGCGGATGGCGCCGACCTGCACGCCCTGGTGGCTGACCTTGAGCTCGCCCTGGAGCAGAAAGAACACCTTGCAGTCGTAGTCCCCCTCCCGGATGAGGATTTCCCCCGGCTCGTACTTGCGCATCTGCGACATGCGCACCACCTCCTGGATCATCTTCTCCTCCAGGGCGGAAAAGGCCGGAATCCTGCGGAACTGCTCCAGGGTTTCGGCATTGGCCGGGTCGAATTCGAGTTGCTTCATGGCCACCTCAGGGAAGGCTCTTTCGTGCAAGATGCCCGAATCTCTTGCGGCGGGCAAGAGAGCAGCACTGCCGACAGTATTCCCATGCGGCGGAACGCTTTCTGGCCGGTCTTGCGGTCTTCTCCGCCCGCCGCCCTTGATCCTGCCCCAGGGCTGGGGTATGTGGGGGTGAGGATCAGCCCCGCAGAAGCCCTGCGCCCTGGGGCTCAGAGGCCGGACAACCGAAGAGGACCACATGGAAACGAACCCGAAAAACGTGCGGGAGCACATCGCCCGCTCCAAGTTCTTCCTGCAACGCAAGGACATCCTGAAGAGCCTCAAGTCCCTGGTCCTGGCCCTAGAGCTGTTGGCCTCCGGCCAGATCTTCGGCCGCGAGCGCCTCGAGATCGACAGCCTGCTGGATGAGACCGTGCGCCTGCTCATGGAGCAGGAGTCGCTCAGGCGCGTCTTCCCCACCGGGCTGGCCCACAAAAAGGGGCAGGAGCGCGAGCTCTCGGCCACCCTGGGCCGCGTGGCCCAGGCCCTAGAGGCCGGGCTGGGCAAGGCCAGGCTGGAGGAGCGGCGCAGCCATCTGGCGGAACTTGATGAGCTCCTGCTGGGGGGCCAGAGCGAACTGGACCAGAAGCATCCCCTGGAGGCGCGCAAGCTCTTCCGCCGCGCGGCCGAACTCTTCGGCGACGAGCCCGGCGTGTTCATGGACATCGGCAACCGCTGCATGCTGGCCGGGCTGATGGCCGAGGCCGTGGAGTATCTGCAGAAGAACATCGAGGCCGCGCCGGGCGACATGCGCTCTTACGGCGCCCTGGCCCAGTGCCTCGAGGCCCTGGGCGAAGGCGAGAAAGCCGAGGAAGTTTTGCGGGCGGCGCTGCGGCGCTTCGGGCCGGTGGAGGCCCTGAACCTGCGCCTGGCCAAGGGCGCCCTGGAGCGCCGCAAGTGGGACGAGGCCCTCGTCAACGCCCAGGCGGCGCTGAAGCTGAACCCCCAGAACCAGGAGGCCCAGCACCTGGCCGCCACCGTCAGCGAACGCCTCTACGGCGACGCCAAGGCCTATCAACGCGAGGAGCCCAAGCCGAGCGGCCAGGGCCGGGAGATCAAGCTCGACTTCTGATCTGGCGGACTGGCGGACCCGGCGCAGAGCTGCGCGGCAAACAAAAGGCCGGAGTCCTTCTCGGACCCCGGCCTTGGATTTCAGCTTGAGGCGTAGGGGCTAGTACATGCCGCCCATGCCGCCCATGCCACCCATGCCGCCCATGCCGCCGCCGCCCATGGCCGGGGCAGAGCCCTTGGGCTCGGGCTTCTCGGCGATGGCGCACTCGGTGGTCAAAAGCAGGCCCGCCACGGAGGCGGCGTTCTGCAAGGCGATGCGGGTCACCTTCTTGGGATCGATGACGCCGGCCTTGATCAAGTCTTCGTACACGCCGGTGCCGGCGTTGAAGCCGAAGCCGTCCTTGCCAGCCTTGACCTTCTCCACCACGATGGAGCCCTCAAAGCCGGCGTTCTGGGCGATGGCGCGCAGGGGCACCTCCACGGCGCGGCGGATGATGTCCACGCCAGCCTGCTCGTCGTCGTCCACGACCTTGACCTTGTCCAGGCACTTCTGGCAGCGCACCAGGGCCACGCCGCCGCCGGGCACGATGCCTTCCTCCACCGCAGCGCGGGTGGCATTGAGGGCGTCTTCGACGCGCGCCTTCTTCTCCTTCATCTCGGTCTCGGTGGCCGCGCCCACGTGGATGACGGCGACGCCGCCCACGATCTTGGCCAGGCGCTCCTGGAGCTTCTCCTGGTCATAGCTGGAGCTGGTCTCGGCGATCTCGTTTCTGATCTGCTTCACGCGGGCGGCGATGTCGGCCTTCTTGCCCTTGCCGTCCACGATGGTGCAGGATTCCTTGTCAATGACCACGCGCTTGGCCTGGCCCAGGTCGGTGACGGTGATGTTCTCCAGACGCACGCCCATGTCCTCGGACACGCAGGTGCCGCCGGTCAGGATGGCGATGTCCTG
>CAYMIP010000138.1:0-2711 GCA_964390575.1 uncultured Desulfocurvus sp.
GCCATGAAGTACATCATGTTCGAGGATTTTTCAGGAGCTCCGGTGCCCATCATCTTCCCCAAGCGCATCGATTTTTTCGAGATGCGCGAGCAGATTCCCTACACCAAGGTGCTTTCCGCAGGCTATGTACACCTCTTGGGCGCGGGCTTCGCCTGCCACGGGGAGTCCAAGAGTCTTGAGGTCCAGGCCCGGCCCGAGGACGCGGGCATCATCGCCGCCAAGCTGGCCAATCCTGATCTCTAGTTCCGGATATCGCCAAAAAGAAAAAGGCCGGGAAGGGAGCTGACCCCCTTCCCGGCCTTTGTGCGCTGCTAGTCGTACTTGACCGCGCTGATCTTCATGAGGTGCTCCCAGGAGTGGATGGCCTCGATGTAGCGGATGGTGCCGGTCTTGCCGCGCATGACCAGGGAGCTGGTTTCCGCGCCGTAGCCCAGGTAGCGCACGCCCTTGAGGAACGTGCCGCCGGAGATGCCCGTGGCCGCGAAAAACACGTCGTCGCTCTTGACCAGGTCGGTGACGGTGAGCACCCGGCGCAAGTCGATCCCGCCCTGGGCCAGGGCGTTCTTCTCGCCCTGCTTCTGGGGATCGAGCTTGCAGAACATCTCGCCTCCCATGATGCGGATGGCGCAGGCCGCCAGCACGCCCTCCGGGGTGCCGCCGGTGCCCATCATCACGTCCACCTCGTTTCTGGGGTCGATGGCCATGAGCGCCCCGGCCACGTCGCCGTCGGTGTGCAGCTGGATGCGCGCCCCGGCCTCGCGGATGTCATTGATGAGCTTCTTGTGGCGCGGCTTGTCGAGCACGAAGACCACCAGGTCGTCCACGTCCTTGCCCAGGGCCTTGGCGATGCGCTTCAGGTTGGTCGGCACCGGGGCCTCGATGTCCACCACGTTCTTGGCCGCCGCGGGCACCACCAGTTTCTGCATGTAGTAGCTCGGGCCAGGATCGTACATGGTCCCGGCCGGGGCCACGCCCACCACGGAGATGGCGTTGGGCCGGCCAAAGGCCAGGAGGCTGGTTCCCTCCACCGGGTCCACGGCCACGTCCACGCTCTGGGCGCCGCCCGCGCCGACCTTCTCGCCGTTGTGCAGCATGGGCGCGTTGTCCTTCTCGCCCTCGCCGATGATGACCGTGCCGCTGATGGCCAGGGTCTTGAAGCTCAGGCGCATGGCCTCCACAGCCGCGCGGTCTCCGGCGTCCTTGTCGCCCTTGCCCAGCCAGCGGGCGCTCGCCAGGGCGGCGGCCTCGGTGACGCGCACCAGGTCCAGGGCCAGATTTCTTTGCGGGGCTTCCATGGGTGTCTCCTTCGAAGTGCCGGGCCAACGCCGTGCGCGCGGCCGGTTTTTTCCAATCTGCACGTACCCTAGCAGAGCACCCGGCCAGACCGCAAGCGCTCCCGCCAGCCGCGCCCGCTAGCCAAAGTATCTCTCACGGATGAGCCGGGCCACGGTGGGCGCGGTGAAGCCGTACTTCTCGGCCAGCTTGCTGGCCGGGGCGCTCTCGCCAAAGTGGTCCAGGCCCAGGGCCAGGCCGAACAGGCCGACGTACTTGTGCCAGCCCTCGACCCGCCCGGCCTCGATGGCCACGCGCCGCTCCACTGCGGGCGGCAGCACAGACTCCTTGTAGGCCATGGGCTGGGCCTCGAAGAGGTTCACCGAAGGCATGCTGACCACGCGGATCTTGCGGCCCGGCTCCTCCTCCTCCAGGATCTTCACGGCATCCAGCGCCAGGGAGACCTCGGAGCCCGAGGCCATGACGATGAGTTCAGGCGCGCCCTGGCAGTCCTTCAAGACATAGCCGCCATGCCGCACGCCCTGGGCCACGGCCGGGTACTCTTTGGGGTCCATGACCGGCAGGCCCTGGCGGGTCAGGAACAGGCACGAGGGCTTGTCCGTCTGGCGCAGGGCCACGTCCAGGCACAGGGCCGTCTCGTTCGCGTCGGCCGGGCGCAGGTCCAGCAGGTTCGGGATGAGCCGCAGCGAGGCCACATGCTCGATGGGCTGGTGCGTGGGGCCGTCCTCGCCCACGTGGAACGAGTCGTGGGTGAAGACGTAGAGCACGGGCAGCTTTTGCAGGGCCGACATGCGGATGGCGTTGCGGCAGTAGTCGGAGAAGGTCAGGAAGGTGGCGCCGAAGGGAATCACCCCGCCGTGCAGGGCCAGGCCATTCAGGATGGCGGCCATGGGGAACTCGCGCACGCCGAAGGACAAATTGCGGCCCAGCGGGTTGTCCGCGCCGAAGATGCCCACGGCGTCGCGGTACTTGGCGGTCTGGTTCGAGGGGTCGAGGTCGGCCGAGCCGCCCATGAGCTGCGGCAGGGCATCCTTGAGCAGGTTCAGGCACGCGCCCCAGGCCGCGCGGGTGGCGATCTTCTGGCCGGGCTCAAAGGCGGGCCTGGGCAGGGAAAGCTCCGCGCGTCCGGTGTTCATGGACTTCCAGAAGGCCAGAAACTCCTTGTCGCCCTTCTTGATGCGCTTAGCCAGGGTCTCCTTCCAGGCGGCCACGCCCCGCTTCAGCTCCGGGTACCGGGCCTGGAACTGCGCACGCGCCGCGTCCGGCACCTGGAAGCAGGCGCCCTCCAGGAGGCACATGCCCTTCTTGGTGGCGGCGATCTCCTCGGCCGGCAGGGGCTCGCCGTGGGTGCCGAAGTCGCCCTCGCGGGTGGCCGCGCCCTTGGCCATCACCGTGTGGCCGATGATCAGGCTGGGCTT
>CAYMIP010000139.1:0-2676 GCA_964390575.1 uncultured Desulfocurvus sp.
GGCTCGGTCATTGTGGACGTGGCCGTGGACCAGGGCGGCTGCGTGGAGACCATCCGGGCCACCACCCACGACCACCCGACCTATGTGGTGGACGGGGTGGTGCACTACGGCGTGGCCAACATGCCCGGCGCTGTGCCGCGCACCAGCACATTCGCCCTGGTCAACCAGACCCTGCCCTATGCGCTGCGCCTGGCCAACAAGGGCCTGGACGCCCTGCGCGCGGACCCGTCCCTGGCGCTGGGGCTGAACACCTGCAAGGGCCAGCTGACCTGCCCGGCGGTGGGCGAGGCGCTCTGCATCGCGGCCATCACCCCGGCCGAGGCGCTGGCGTAAAAGCAGGCCGGACGGCGAAAAGGAATGAGAAAGCCCCCGTTCCGGCAAGGAGCGGGGGCTTTTCTGGTGTATGTGAACTTATTTGCCCGTGTTCTTCTTGAACCGTTCCCAGGCCTCGACGACCTGTGGACGCATGGTGAGCTTCCAGTGCGGCCCAGACTCCCCGTCGAAGGTGACAAGGTTGTGTATCCAGCCGAAGCTTGGAGATTCCAGGGAGTCGATCTTCAGGTTCATGGCCTCGCTCACAATGCGGGCCAGTGTGCCATAGTGCAGATTCGCAGCATTGAAATTCTTGTAGCCGACCTTCTGGGCCAGCTCTGCCATTGTTGCTGTGTGCTTATTCTTGGTCTGCGCATCTGTGCTCTTGTAGTGCTCTTCCAAAAATTTCATTCTGGTTTTGATTTTGACGCGACATTTCTCGAAACCGGCCAGATACTCAGAAGCACTCGGTACCTTTCCCATGTCAGCCTCCGTTCGTTGAATCGGGTTAGCATGGTTCGCCAGCACTGACTAGGTGGGAGTGCGCTAAGGCTCCCCCGCCCCCCACAACCGCCCGCACAGCTCCTCCAGCATCCCCAGCAGCACCCCGCACAAGCCGCCAATGGCCGGGGGGGCGCCGAAGAGCGCGCGGCGCGTCTCGCGCAGGCTGTGCGTGAAGGTCTGGTCCGTGCCGTCCACGCTGGGTCCGCCTTGGGGTGTCTGGCGCACGGTCATGTCCAGCCGCTCGGCCAAAAGCAGCCCGGACAGGGCGGAGCAGAACAGCTCGGAGAGGCGCGCGAACTCAGGCCCGTGCTCCTGCCAGTAGCCTCTCGCCGCGCTGCCCGCTGCCGGGGGCGCGCAGGAAAGCGCCTCGCAGACGAGCGCGTACACGCTGTTGATGCCCGGCCCCGGCAGCCCGCGCCGCCACCCGAGCAGCCACGGGTTGCGCCAGAACAGCAGCAGATGGCTCTCGCCCACGGCAATGGCCCGCAGGAGCGCGGCCTTGGCCGAAACCAGCGCCGGGTCCGGCCAGAGAGGCTGGTCTCGGCCCACGTGCCAGGCCGGGACAACGTTCGCAGGCGGGAGGACGTGCGCGGGCGGGGTGAGGGTTCCGGTGGGAGCCGGGGCCGGGCAGTCCACGCCAGCCAGCCCGCCATTCATGCCATCGGTCAGACTGGCCAGCAGATGCGCGAACCAGGCATTGGCCGCCGGCGAGTCCGGGGTTTCCAGGTGCGGGTAGGACAAGACGTAGCGGCCCGCCCCGAACTGGCCGGAGATCACCGCCGGGCGGCCATTGAGGAAGTCCGGCCGGATTTGCAGGCCGTAGAGGTTCTCCCAGTCCGAGAGCGTCTCCTCGGGCAGCAGCGCCAGGTTCAGGTCCGCCACCCAGAAGTCCGGGCCGAGCCCGGCATAGCGCGCCAGCACGCGCACTCCGTCGTTGCCGCTCTGGGGGCCGGAGGGGGCGGGCGCAAACTGCGCGGGCCACCAGACCGAGGCCAGGAAGGGGGCGGCGCTGCGAGCGCTGCCAGCAGGCAGGCAGAGCGGCTCGGCAGTGTCCAAGGCCAGGCGCACCTGGCCGCTCAAAAAATGCTGCAAGCGCCCGGCAAAGCCCATGCGGCCCCAGGGGCAGAGGTTCAGGCTGTCCTTTCCGGTGAGCGCCAGGCCCGCGCCGCCGCAGAAGCCCAGATACGACCCGCCAGCGGCCACAAAGTCGCGGATGCCCTGCATGCCCGCAGGCCCCAGGCGCAACGCCCGGCCCCGCGCCCAGCCGCCGGGGACGATGAGCAGGGTCGCTTCAGGGGAGGCAGCGCCGCCCTTAAATCCTCCGAAGGAGGGGCCGAAGGCCCCGGACTTGCCAGAGAGCGCTCCCTCGGCTATTTGAGTGGCGCGTAAAATGACGTGGGGTATGCCCAGCGCGCAGAGCGCCCGCAGCACAAGCACCCCCCACAGGTGCGATTCATCCCACAAGACGAACACGCGCGCCATGCTCCGCTCCCCCTAGGTTTCCGGGCACCCTATCCGCGCCCGGCCGCCCTGGCAAGCGGGCCAGAGAGAACCCGCGAGACCAGGCGCGAACAGCGCGCGCGAGTGCTTAAGGAGACCGATCAATGTCCGACCCGACCCTGCCCAAGGGCTACGAGCCCGCCGATGTGGAAGCCCGCTGGGCCAAGCACTGGGAAGACAACAAAACCTTCAGCCCCGATGCCCAGGACGTTTTGTCCGGCGGCAAGGAGCCCTACTCCATAGTCATCACGCCGCCCAACGTGACCGGTGCGCTGCACATGGGCCATGCCCTGAACCTCACGCTGCAGGACATCCTCTGCCGCTTCATGCGCCAGCAGGGCAAAAGCGTGCTCTGGGTGC
>CAYMIP010000140.1:0-2475 GCA_964390575.1 uncultured Desulfocurvus sp.
TACAACGACCCCTTCATGTGGCCCCTGATCTTCAAGGCCAACCGCGACAAGATCAAGAACGCCAACCTGATCTACCCTGGTCAGAGCTTCGCGATCCCGCGCACCTTCGCCCTGGATGACGTCAAGGCCGCCCGCGTGAAGGCCGGCTCCTCCAAGAAGAAGGCCGCCCCGCTGACCACGGCCAACCTGCCTGCGGATCTCCGCGAGGCCCTGGGCTACGGCTTCTAAGCCAGCACCCACCATCGGATGAGGACGAGGCGTCCGGTCGCAAGACCGGGCGCTTTTTTTTGAGCCTAGCGGCTCACAAAATCAACGTAACCACTTTCGGTAATTAAGGAATCGGCCTGATCCCGTACTCGACTCTCGTTTTCGATCGCACTCGCCACACGTCGAGGATTCCAGCGTTATCAACACCCTCGCTCTTTTTCCTCTTGCCCTCTCGGACAAGTCGAACCATACGTCTATCCACTTCTTCGAGGTATTGACGGCCCCATTTGCACTCTCGCAGAGGTTTACCTTTGCCAGAATAATACAAAACGCAATCCTTGCGAAAGGAGAGGCCAAACACCTCGCAGAAAATGAAGTCAAGCCCATCGTTATAAATAGGCGCGAGTTCATTTTTCATGTCATCCAAAAAACTCGAATACTCAGGGTCATTCAATAGTCGATTTGTCGATGTAAAAATGGACTCGGCAAAATCCCCAAACTGAAGTTGCCCAGCATCGAGTGCAATCCGAGTTTTCATTGATATTACCTACGTTTTCGATCAAGCTCATGGGACAATGAAATTTCGAATATCAAAGCGTAATGTCTGATTCAACCCCCCTTGCCTTCTGTCCGCTCCTGCCATATCTAGAAAAAGTCTAGGCCGACCCGGCCACCACGCCAAACGCACCGGAGGCGCCCATGCCTGGAACACGCCTGCCCAAACAATCCGGCCCACTGGCCGTCCAGGCTCTAACAGCCTTGGCCCTGGCCGCCCTGCTCGGCCTGGGCGGCTGCTCCCCCCGGCGGCCCATCCCCTCGGACCAGCCCCGGGCCCGGAGCGCGGAGCCCACGCCAGCAGCCGCAGCTTTCGAGCCAGCAGCCGTGGTGGTCGAGCCAGCTCCCGTGCAGGCAGAACCCGCGTCAGCGCCCTTGCTGCCCGCAGCGCCAGCGCCCGTGCAGGCCATCCAGGAAAAGGACGTGGCCGACACCCCGACCACGCAGACAGCCCCGGCCACGCAGACAGCCCCGGCCGCGCAGACAGCCGCAGCCGTGCAGGCCGCGCGCCAATATTATGTGCAGATCGGGGCCTTCGGCACCGAGGCCAACGCCCAGGGAGCGAACACCTGGCTCAAGGGGAAGGGGTATGAGACCGCGCGCACGGTGCGCGTGGACCAGGGGCAGACCGTGCTCTTCCGGGTCCAGGCCGGGCCGTTCCAGGACCTTGCGGCTGTGCACAAGGCCCTGGACGCCCTCAAGGCGGACTGGCCCCAGGCGTTTATTCCTGGGGATTGAGCTCGGCGCGGAACTTGCGGGAAAGGCGGAAGACCACCACCTTGCGCGGCGGCAGGGTGATGCTCTCGTTGGTCTGCGGGTTGCGGCCGCGCCGCGAATTCTTGTCGTAGGCCTCGAACTTGCCGAACCCGCTCACCAGCATGGCGTGGTCCTTCTTGATGGCCTGCTTCATGAGGTCCAGGGCGACCTCCACCAGATCCTTGATCTCCGCGCGGTTGCGGTCCGTCTTCTTGTAGACGGCGTCGACGATATGGGCCTTGGTCAGGGTTTGACCGCTCATGGGGGCCTCCTGCGTTGCGGTTCTCAGCCGATGGCCGTGCGAATGGCCTGGGCCAGCTTCTGCATCTCCTCGCCCGACTCGTAGGCGTGCTGGGTCCAAAGACGCAGCCCGTCCCCCGCGTGGCGGGGGACAAGGTGGAAGTGGGCGTGGTGCACCAGCTGCCCCGCCACCTCGAAGTTGTTCATGCCCAGGTTGAGCCCGGACGCTCCCGTGGCCTGCATCACGGCCTGGCCCACCAGTTTCAGCGCGGTCAGAAGCTCGCGCCCCAGGTCCGGCGGCAGGTCGAACAGCGTGGGGTAGTGCGCGCGCGACAGCACCAGGGCATGGCCCTTGTTCACCGGAGCGATGTCCAGGAAGGCGAAGATGCCGCCCCGGTCATAGACCTTGGCGCAGGGAATCTTGCCCCCAATGATTTTGCAGAAGATGCAGTCCTCGCTCACGTCTCGCTCCAGGCGTTGAAAAAAGTCAACATTGCCCTTACATTACTTCGGGGCGAAATGAAAAACAAGGGTTTTTGCGCACAACCTGAAATATTCTTATGCCCTTGTCTCAGATGCCCGCGCCGCCGATGAACAGCTGCTCCGAGGCCCTGGCCTGCACGATGCGCGCGCCCGCAGGCACGTCCTGGGTCACCCAGACATTGCCGCCGATGACCGCGCCCTGGCCGATGGTCACCCGGCCCAGGATGGTGGCAC
>CAYMIP010000141.1:0-2202 GCA_964390575.1 uncultured Desulfocurvus sp.
AGTGCAACCTTGCCAAGGTTGAAGTCGCGAGTTCAAATCTCGTTTCCCGCTCCAGAACAAAGCAAGGCCGACCCTCAGGGGTCGGCCTTTTTCGTTCGCGTTCCGTGTGCTTGGGGTCGGTCTAGAAGGTGCGCTCGTCAACCAGGCGCTTGGCGTCCTGGGCGATGGCCCCGGCAGCCAGGGCCTCCACCTCGGGTTTGAGCTTCAGGGTGGCCTGGAAGGCCGCCTGGAAGGCCGCAGGGTCGATCTCGCCCGCCAGGGCCAGGCGCACTCCTATGCGGTCCTTGCCGCCGGGGTTGGTGATGACAATCTGCCAGGCTTCAATCTGCGGGAACAGCAAAGCCACCTGGGCGGCCTGGGCGGGATAGATGAACTGGCCCTTGACCTTGGCCGTGTCGTCGGCGCGGCCCTTGATGCCGTCGAGCCGGAGCGAGGTCCGGCCGCAGGGGCAGGGCGCCTCGATGAGGCTGGAGAGGTCGCCCGTGGCCAGGCGCAGGAGCGGGTAGTCCAGGCTGAAGGGCGTCACCACCACCTCGCCGGTCTCGCCCACAGGCAGGGGGCGGCCGGTTTCCGGGTCGCAGATCTCGACCAGGGCGCGCGAGGACAGGTGCATGCCCTGGGGGTGTTCGCATTCGTAGGCGATGGAGCCCACGTCGGCGGTGCCGTAGCCCTGGCGCACCGTGGCTCCGAACATCTCCTCCACCTCGGAGCGCAGGGCTTCCGACAGGCGCTCCGCAGCCACAAAGGCCTTGCGGATGGACAGGTCATTGCGGAGGTCCAGGCCGAGGTTCCTGGCCTTCTGTCCGATGACCTTGAGGTAGCTGGCCATGCCCACGAACCCGGTGACCGGCAGCCGCCGCATGAGGTCCACCTGCACGTCGGTGTTGCCCGGCCCGGCGGGGATCACCGCGCAGCCGATCTCGCGCAGGGGCTCCTCGAGCATCAGCCCGGCCGGGGTCAGGTGGTAGCTGAAGGTCATCTGCACCAGGTCGCCGGGGCGGAAGCCAGCGGCAAAGAAGCCCTCGGCCCAGCCCCAGTAGTCCTGCTCCGTGCCCTCGGGGTCGAAGATGGGGCCGGGGGACTGGTAGATGCGCCGGAGCTGGCCCGGCTTACAGGTCAAGAGCCAGTCCAGGCCGCGCTCGGCCTGCAGGCTGATGAGCTCCTTCTTGCGCAGGGGGGGCAGTGCGCCATAGGCCGTGAGCGAGTCCAGGTCGCGCAGGGTGAGGCCTGCGCGCTCCAGGCGCGTGCGGAACTCGCCAGAGTGCTTGGCGGCCTTTTCCAGGAGCTTGCGCACGGCCTTCCACTGCCGGGCCTCGCGTTTTTCAGGACTCTGCGTCTCCAGGTCGTGGTACAACATCACGGTTGTCCTCCCTGGCCGGGTGTGCGGATACGGTCGCGCTGCTCGCGCGGATCAGCCCAGCCAGCGCTTGCGACGGCGGTAGTGCTTCACGTCGCGGTAGCTCTTCTTGTGACCAGCGTGGCCCATGCCCAGGTAGAACTCCTGCACGTCGGGGTTGTCCAGGAGGCCCTTGGCCTCGCCTTCCATGACGATGTGGCCGTTCTCCATGATGTAGCCGCGTCCGCTCACCGAAAGGGCAGCGCGCGCGTTCTGCTCCACCAGAAGAACCGTCACGCCTTCGTTCTTGTTGATGCGCGTGACGATTTCAAAGATTTCCTCCACCAGGAGCGGGGCCAGGCCCAGGCTCGGCTCGTCGAGCAGGAGCAGGCGCGGCCTGGCCATCACGGCCCGGCCGATGGCCAGCATCTGCTGCTCGCCGCCGGACATGTACCCGGCCAGCTGCTTCTTGCGTTCGGCTAGGCGCGGGAAGTAGGAGTAGACCTTCTCCAGGCTCTCGGCGAACTCGCTGCGGGGCCTGGTGTGGGCCCCGCAGCGCAGGTTCTCCTCAACGGTGATGTCCACGAAGATGCGTCGTCCCTCCATGACCTGGAAGATGCCCCGGCGCACGATCTGCTCCGGGGCGATGCCATGGATGGGCTGGCCGTCGTAGACCACGCTGCCCGCAGTGACCTCTCCGTCCTCGGACAGAAGCAGTCCGGAGATGGCCTTCAAGGTGGTGGACTTGCCCGCGCCGTTGGCGCCGAGCAGGGCCGTGATCTCGCCCTCGCGCACGGCCAGGGAGAGCCCCTTCAGCACCAGGACGACGTCGTTGTACACGACCTCCAGGTTCTCCACCCGGAGCA
>CAYMIP010000142.1:0-2198 GCA_964390575.1 uncultured Desulfocurvus sp.
GCGCAGGCAGGCCCACGAGCTGAACACGGCCATGGGCGGGTTCTCCAACATCTCCAGGCTCGCGGGTGGGTACATCGGCTTGCAGGCCGCTCGTTCGACAATCACCGCCAATCTGGACTTCGAAAAAATCGTCATGGAGGCCAAACAGCTGGCGGACATGACCGAGGAGCAGGCCGCACGTCTGCGCCAGGTTGCTCTCGACAGTTCAAAAATCGGCCTGGCCGGTCCGCAGGAGAACGCGCAGGCCATCCAGACCCTGGCCAATGCAGGCGTGAAGTACGAGGAGATCATCGCCATGATGGGCGAGGTCAACCGCGCGGCTGTGACGTTCCACAGCTCTCTTGCCGACATAGCCAACCTGGACTTTGACTTGAAGGATAAGTTTGGGATTTCCCCAGAGCAGATGAAGATCGTGCACGAGCTGCTCTACTTCCACTCTAAGGCAGGCCGCTTCGAGGGCAAGAGTCTTTCCGTGTTCGCCCCGGAGTATCTGACCAAGCTGGCCCAGGTAGGAGTGGGCGGCATAGGGGGCGTGAACCTGACCGGGGCCATTTTGCAGGCTGTGCAGAAGGCTGCTCCCGCCACCCAGCCCGGCGAGACCGTCACCATGCTGAAGCACGGCATAGGGCACCTGTTTTCCCAGCACGACAAGAAAAACATGCTCAAGTACGCCAAAATCGACATCAAGAAGTTCACCCCAGGTGGCAAGTTCTACGGCGAGGGCGGGGTGCAGGGCGTGCTTGACCTGGCCCAGGCCATGAAGGGGGCGGGCCTCCAGGATATGCACAAGCTGGGCCGCGTTTTCCGCGACACCTACGTGCAGACCTTCTGGTACCAGATGATGAAAAATCTGGACGAGGTGAAGGATGCCATGGCGCAGGCCGACGCGGCGGTGAAGTTGGGCACGCTCCAGAAGGATTTCGAAGAGCAGTTGCAATCAAATTTCGGCAAGTTGAAGAGGGCGGGAAATCAGGTCGAGCGGGCCAAGCTCTCCCCTGCGGCCACTGCCACAACAACAGCTTTTGCCCAAATAGCGGGCTTTGCTGCGGAGAATCCCTTGCAGGCCCTGATGATCGGCGGCGGTTTGGCCATTGGTGGCCACGCACTCTACAAACGCATGGTGAACGGGAAAGCCGGGGGCGCGGGCGGCATGGCCGACGCGGCCATGGGCATGGCCGGGGTGCAGCGCGTGTTCGTGGTCAACATGGGCGGCGGTATGGGCGGCGCTGGTCAGCTGGCCCTGCCTCCTGGTGCGGGCTGGAGCCCGGCGGAGGCTGTTAAAGCCTCGCGTATCGCCAAGGCTTTGGCCGCAGCGAAGAGCACGGCAATGTGGGGGGGTGCCTTTACCGCCGCAACATCCGGCCTTGAGGCCTATGGCGTGTACAAGAACAATCAGCTCGACGCCCAGGCTAAGAATACGGAGTACGGACGTATTGCTGGCGGCGCAGCGGGTGAACTCGGCGGCATGATCCTCGGCGGGATGATCGGCGCAGCGGGTGGCCCGCTCGGAATAGCTCTCGGCGCCACGCTTGCCGGAGCCTTTGGCAAAAAGCTGGGCGAAATGGGGGGAGAGTATCTGGCCACAGACTCCAAGCCCGCTGACAGCTCGGTGGCCCAGACAATATTCATCCGCAGCTCCTTACACCTAGACGGGAGAGTGGTGGCCGAGAATATGGAAGAACATATGGCCCGATCCATGTCGAGGAGTTAGGCCGTGGCCTGGAAAGACACCCTGCTCGACGCCAAGTACCGGGGCATCACCTTCGACTGCCAGGTGGCGGACGATGACGCCGAACGCCATGCCGTGGAGCATGCCCGGCCTTTTGTGGACGGCGCGCAGTTGGAGGACATGGGCCGTGGCGCGCGCAAGATCAAGCTCAAAGCCGTATTCTTCGGGAAGGACTACGAGGCCCAGCTCCAGGCTTTCCTCAAGGCGCTGGAGGAGCCCGGCGCGGGTGAGCTGGTGCATCCAGTGTTCGGCCCCATGCAGGCCCAGCTGCTGACCTTCCACGTGCATCACGAGTCGGACCGCGTGGACTCAGCTGATGTGGATCTCAGCTTTGCCGAATCCAACCTGGCCAAGCCCATTTTCGAGCGCAGCCTGCCCGGCCAGAAAGCCGCCGGGATCTTCGACAAGTCCGAAGCGGCGCGCACGGGCGCGGGCGGCGTGCTGGCCGGGGTGGTTGCGGGGAGCAAGA
>CAYMIP010000143.1:0-2196 GCA_964390575.1 uncultured Desulfocurvus sp.
AGGTGGTTGGTGGGCTCGTCGAGGAGCAGGATGTCCGCGCCCTGGAGCAGCACCCGGGCCAGCTTGGCGCGCTCGCGCCAGCCGCCGGAGAGCCACTCCAGCCTGCGCGAAAGATCATCCTCGGAAAACCCCAGGCCGGTGAGGATGGCCCGGGCCTTGTGCTCCGGGTGGTAGCCGAACTGCGTCTCCAGCCGGGCCTGGCGTTCTCCCAGCTTGCGCAAGCGCGCCTCGTCGTGCGCCTCCACCGCCTGCGCCCACTCGCGCCAGAAGTCGCGCCAGGAGGGCAGCGCCGCCAGCACCCAGCCGAGCAGCGGCTCCGCCAGGTCGGCCCCGGACAACTCCTGGGCCACGTAGCCCACGCGCGCGCCCTTGGTCAGCACCACGCTGCCCTTCTCGGGCTCGGCGCGGCCGCCCAGGATCTTGAGCAGGGTGCTCTTGCCCGAGCCGTTTGGCCCGGCCACGGCCAGGCGCATGCCGGGCTGGGCCTCAAAGGACAGGGCGCTGAAGAGCTCCTCGCCCCCAAAGGACTTTTCGATGTTCTGGACGGTGATCTTGGACAAGCTGCTGGCCTCCGATTGTCCGCCCCCTCTTGCAGGACGGCGTGGTGCAGATATATCGCCAGCCATGACCTTGGCAAGCGTCCCGGCACGGGCTATGCTTGCGCAATGTCCACCTGGTGCGTCTACCTGCTCGCCTGCGCCGACGGCACGCTGTACTGCGGCGTGACCACGGACCGCGCCCGCCGCCTGGCCGAGCACAACGCGGGCACGGCCTCCAGGTACACCCGCGCGCGCCTGCCCGTGGCCCTGGCAGCCAGCGCCCCCTGCGCGGACAAATCAAGCGCCCTGCGCCTGGAGCTGGCGGTGAAAAAACGTCCGCGCGAAAACAAGCTGGCGCATCTTCTGGCCCAGCCCGGAGGGGAGTCCGCATGAGCGCGCCTGCCGATCCCTTCGCCCGCTGCGTTCTCTGCCCGCGCGCCTGCGGGGTGGACCGCCACGAACAGCCCGGCTTCTGCGGCGCGGGCGCGGGCCTGCGCGTGGCCCTGGCCCAGCTGCACCACGGCGAAGAGCCGGTATTGAGCGGAACGGCTTGCCCCAAGACGGGCGAGACAGACGAAGCCTGCGGCAGCGGCGCCATCTTCTTCTCCGGCTGCTCCCTGCGCTGCGTCTATTGCCAGAACCACGAGATAAGCATGGGGAATGAAGGACACGACGTGTCCGTGGACGACCTGACCGCGCTGATGCTCGAACTGCAGCTCGCAGGCGCGCACAACGTGAACCTCGTCACGCCCACGCACTTCACCCCGCTGGTGCGCCAGGCCCTCATCCAGGCCAGGGCCAATGGTTTGAGCATACCCGTGGTCTGGAACTCCAGCGCCTATGAGAGCGTGGAAACCCTGCGCACCCTCGACGGCCTGGTGGACATCTATCTGCCGGACCTGCGCTACATGGACAGCCAAGCCGCCGCGCGCTACTCTGCCGCGCCGGACTACCCCCAGGCGGCCTGCGCCGCCATCCTGGAGATGCACCGCCAGGTGGGCCAGCTGGTGCTGGAAGACGGCCCCGAGGGTCTGGACTTCCTGGGAATGGGCCTGGCCCGGCGCGGGCTCATCATCCGCCTCCTGGTGCTGCCGGGCAACGCAGGCCGCACGGATCTCGCGCTCACCTGGATCGCCGCGAACCTGGGGCCAGAGACCTGCATCAGCCTCATGGGCCAGTACTACCCCGCGCACCGCGCCAGCCAATTCCCGGAGCTCGGCCGCTGCCTGAAGCCTGCCGAATACGCGGCCGTGCGCAGGCACATGGCGGGCTTAGGCTTTGAGAACGGCTTTGTGCAGCAGGTGGGCGGGGACGCCAGCGGCACCCCGGACTTTCGCCAGGGCCAGATGTAAGCCTCGACGCACCTCGACGCAGCGCAACGCCGCGCACCCTGGCAAGCCCAGCTGAGGAGGAGACACATGCCCACATCCGAACAGGACTTCCTCGACGGCATTGACCGCCACTTTTCCGCGCACGGGGAGGGCCTGCTCCTGGGCCGGGGCGACGACTGCGCCATTCTCGACGCCCTTGGCCCGCTCTGCGTGAGCACGGACCTGTTCGTGGAGGGCGCGCACTTCCGGCGCTCGTACTTCGAACCAGCCGACATCGGGCACAAGGCCCTGGCGGCGGCGGCCAGCGACCTGGCGGCCATGGGCGC
>CAYMIP010000144.1:0-2163 GCA_964390575.1 uncultured Desulfocurvus sp.
GCGCAGGCAGGCCCACGAGCTGAACACGGCCATGGGCGGGTTCTCCAACATCTCCCAGCTGGCGGGCGCATACGTCGGCCTGCAGGCCGCTCGTTCGACCATCACCGGAAACATGGAATTCGGGAAGACCATGCTTGAGGCCAAACAGTTGGCCGACATGACCGGGGAGCAGGCCGCGCGGCTGCGCAAGGCGGCGCTGGAAACATCGTCCTTCGCCCTGGCCGGTCCGCAGGAGCTGGCCCTGGGCATTCAACAGATGGCCAACGCGGGCGTGAAGTTCGAGGACATTGTCGCCAGCCTGCATGAGGGGGCGCGGGCGGCTGCGGTGTTTCGGTCGGAATTCAAGGACACGGCCAACATGGACACGGACCTGATGCAGAAGGCTGGCGTGGCTGCAAAGGATCTGGCCTCCGTACACAACCTGCTCTACGTCCACTCCAAGGCCGGGCGCTTCGAGGCCAAGAGCCTCTCGCAGTTCGCGCCGGTCTATCTGTCGGAGCTGAAGCAGTGGGGGCTCTCGGGAGTGAAGGGCGTCAACTTCGGCGGCGCGCTGCTTCAGAGCCTCCAGAAGATCGTCCCGGCCTCGGAACCCGGCGAGGTCGTGACGCTCCTCAAGCACGGTTTTTCCCACCTGGCGTCACCGCACGTGCTGAAGGGCCTCCAAAAACATTTCGGCATTGACCCGCGCAAGTACGCGCCAGGCGGCAAGTTCGGCAGCGTGGAGGACGTGCTCTCCCTGGCCGGGGAGATGAAGCGCAAGGGCATGCAGGATCCCTTCAAGGCGGGCAAGGTCTTCCGCGAGGAGCACACGCGCAAATTCTGGATTCAGCTCATGCAGGACTCCGAAGAGATCCGCAAGGCCATGCGCGAGGGCGAGCAGGCCATGGGCGATGACATCGTAGGCCGCGACTTTCAGGAGATCATGGGCGAGGATTTTGCCAAAGCCAAGCGCGCGCAGAACGCCGTGGACCGGGCGAAGCAGGGCAAGGCCGCATCCCTGGCCACCAGCGCCTATGCCGGGGTTTTAACCTACGCCTCCGAGAACCCCATCCAGGCCCTGGCCGGTGGCGCGGGCCTCTTCATGGCCGGGCGCATGGCCTATAACCGCCTGCGCAATGGCAAGGCCGGTGGCGCGGGCGGCTTCGCCGACGCTGCCATGGGCATGGGCGGAATTCAGCGCGTGTTCGTGGTCAACATGCCCGGCGCGTTAGGCATGCCCGGTGGCCAGCTGGCCCTGCCGCCTGGTTCGAGTGGAGGTGCGGCAGCGGCCACGGCCTCCCGCTGGGCCGGAGTGCTTGGCGGGGCCAAGGGCGCGCTCAAGATCGGCGCACCAGTGGCCGCGCTCCTCGCCGGGTTTGATGCCTACGGCGTGGCCCACAATGACCAGCTCGACGCCCAGGCCAAGAAGCTCGAATATGGCCGCATCGCGGGCGGCGCGGCGGGTGGGCTTGGCGGCGCGGCCATCGGCGCAGGCATCGGCGCTTTGTTCGGCATAGCGGGGGCCATCCCTGGCGCGCTCATCGGCGGCTGGCTGGGCAACATGCTGGGCGAGAAGGCTGGCAAGGCCGTCACCGAGAAAATAGTGATCAACAACACCATCACCCTGGACGGGCGCGTGGTGGCGGAGAGCGTCCAGGAACGCATGCTTGACCAAGCGGGCAGGGACTAGGGGGGCGGCCGTGGCCTGGAAAGACACCCTGCTCGACGCCAAGTACCGGGGCATCACCTTCGACTGCCAGATGGCGGACGATGACGCCGAGCGCCATGCCGTGGAGCACGCCCGGCCCTTTGTGGACGGCGCGCAGCTGGAGGACATGGGCCGTGGCGCGCGCAAGCTGAAGCTCAAGGCCATATTCTTCGGGAAGGACTACGAGGCCCAGCTCCAGACTTTCCTCAAGGCGCTGGAGGAGCCTGGCGCGGGCGAGCTGGTGCATCCGGTCTTCGGCCCCATGCAGGCCCAGCTGCTGACCTTCCAGGTTCACCACGAGGCCGACAAAGTGGATGCGGCGGACGTGGACATGGCCTTTGCCGAATCCAACCTGGCCAAGCCCATTTTTGAGCGCAGTCTGCCTGGTCAGAAGATCGCAGGCATCGCCGACAGGTCCGAGGCGGCGCGCACGGGCGCGGGCGGCGTGCTGGCCGGGGTGGTTGCGGGGAGCAAGA
>CAYMIP010000145.1:0-1977 GCA_964390575.1 uncultured Desulfocurvus sp.
AGGGCATCGGCCAGATCATGAACGTCATTTCCGACATCGCCGACCAGACCAACCTCCTGGCGCTCAATGCCGCCATCGAGGCCGCGCGCGCGGGTGACGCCGGGCGCGGGTTTGCGGTGGTGGCCGACGAGGTGCGCAAGCTGGCCGAGAAGACCCAAACCGCCACCAAGGAAGTGGGTGATGCCGTCAGCGGCATCCAGCTCGGGACCAAGAAGAACCTGGAAAACGTCGAGCTCGCGGTGAGCACCATCGCACAGGCGACTCAGCTTGCGAACAAGAGCGGTGAAGCCTTGCAGGAAATCGTGAACCTGGTCGAGATCTCCACGGACCAGGTGCGCAGCATCGCCGCAGCCAGTGAGGAGCAGTCCGCCGCAAGCGAGGAGATCCACCGGAATATGGAGGAAATCAACCGCATCTCCAGCGAAACCGCCAGTGCCATGGGCCAGTCGGCCCAGGCCGTGGGCGACCTGGCCAGCCAGGCCGGAACCCTGCACGCGCTCATCGAGAAGATGAACAACGGCGGCTAGACCAAGGCCTGATGACGGGAACAGAAAGGGCCGGATGCGCAAGCTTCCGGCCCTTTTTCTTGGCGAGTGGCAGGGGGGGAGGGAGGGCCTATCCGGCGGCCTTGGTCAGGGCGGCCAGCACCCCGGCGTAGTAGGGCTCGTCGGCAATCTCGCGCACCAGCTCCACGTAGATGAGCAGGCCTGCGCGGTCCACCACGAACACGGCCCGGGCCAGCAGGCGCAGCTCCTTGATGAGCACGCCGTAGTTCAGGCCAAAGGACGCCTCGCGGTGGTCGGAGAGGGTCTCCACCTTGTCGATGCCCATGGCCCCGCACCAGCGCTTCTGGGCAAAGGGCAGGTCCATGCTGACGGTCAGGATGCGCACGCCCTCGCCCAGCTTGGCGGCCTCGGCGTTGAAGCGGCGGGTCTCCACCGCGCAGACCGGGGTGTCCAGCGACGGCACGCTGACCAGGGCCAGGGCCATGCCCTTATAGTCGGCCAGGGTGACCGGCTGCATCTCGTTGCTGACCAGGGAGAAGTCCGGGGCCTTTTCGCCCGCCTTCAGCTCCGGGCCGAGAAGGGTGAGCGGATTGCCGCGCATGGTGACAATGCCAGGACGTTCAAGCATGGCTGACCTCCGTGTGCGAGTGGGGGGATGTCTGACCCGACCTATATGCCCCCTGGCCGGGAAAGGAAAGGGGCGGCGGAAGGGTGTCCTGCGGGACGTTTAGAGCACGTCCCAGGCCTGGCCCTGGGGGGTGTCCTTGACCTCCACCTGCATGGCGGTCAGTTCGTCCCGAATGGCGTCGGAGGCTGCGAAGTCCTTGGCCTGGCGCGCTTCCAAACGTTTGGCCAGCAGCGCCTCGACCTGCGCAGGGTCAATGCCCTTGCGCGCCGCCCGGCAGGCCTTCAGCTCGGCCAGGAGTTCCGCAGGCTCGCGCCCGAACAGGCCGAGCACCCCGGACCAGTTCTCCACAGCGGCCAGGATGCGGCTGAGCGCATCACGCCCGGCCTCGGCCTTGCGCAGGGCCTTGTCCTCCAGGATGCGCCCGGCCAGGCGCACCAGGCCGAACAGATGCCCCAGGGCGCCCGCCGTGTTCAGGTCGTCCTCCAGGGCGTCCGAGAAGCCCTGCTCATAGCCGGAGAGCTCACTCAGCAGCTCCTGCGGCAGCGGGCCCTTGGACCACTTGGTCCCGGCTGCGGCCTCGCGCGCCTGCATGAGGGCCGTGGAGATGCGGCGCACGCCCTTCTCCGCCTCTTCCAGGGCCTCAAAGGAGAAGTCCAGGGGGCTGCGGTAGTGCATGGAGAGCAGGAAGTAGCGCAGGGTCTCGGGCAGGAACTGGGCCAGGATGTCGCGGATGGTGAAGAAGTTGCCCAGGGACTTGGACATCTTCTCGGAGTTGATCTGCACGAAGCCGTTGTGCACCCAGAACTTGGCGAATTCCTTGCCCGTGGCGGCCTCGCTCTGGGC
>CAYMIP010000146.1:0-1708 GCA_964390575.1 uncultured Desulfocurvus sp.
AAGGTCTTGTGCAGGTTCAGGTGCACCACGTCGAAGCCCGCGTCGCCCACGCGCATCTTGCCCATGATGGCGTTCAGGTTCGCGCCGTCGTAGTAGAGCAGGGCGTCGACCTTGCGCAGCATCTCCACGATCCGGGGCAGGTTCTTCTCGAACAGGCCCAGGGTGTTGGGGCAGGTCATCATCATGCCGGCCACGGAATCGTCCAGCACCTTGGCCAGCTCGTCCGGGTCCACGATGCCGTCCTTGGAGGGCAGGTTGACCACCTCGTACCCGGCAATGGCCGCGCTGGCGGGGTTGGTGCCGTGGGCCGAGTCCGGGCAGATGATCTTGGTTTTTTTGTTGCCTTTATCTTTGTGGTAGGCGGCCATGATCATGACCCCGGTGAGCTCGCCGTGGGCGCCCGCCATGGGGTGCAGGGTAAACGCGCTCATGCCGCAGATCTCGCAGAGCAGGCGCTCTGTCTCGAACAGCACCTCCAGCGCGCCCTGGCACAGGCGGCCAGCCCCTTTCAGCTGCGGCAGCACCGGGTGCAGCCTTGTAAAGCCGGGCAGGGCGGCCACGGTCTCGGTGAATTTGGGGTTGTACTTCATGGTGCAGGAGCCCAGCGGGTAGAAGTTGCCGTCCACCCCGAAGTTGCGCCGGGAAAGCTGGGTGAAGTGGCGCACCACGTCCAGCTCCGAGAGCGCGGGCAGGTTGGCGGACTTCTGGCGCAAGAGGCCAGCGGGCAGAAGCTCGGCAGCGGACTGTTCCGGCTTGTCGGGCCAGACGCCCTCGCGGCCGGTGTCGGATTTCTTGAAGACAGTGGTCATGTGCGCGTTGTTCATGCGAGCATACCCCGCAGCATCTCGGCCAGGATGCCGATCTGCTCCTTGGAAGTCTTTTCAGTGCAGGCCACGAGCAGGGCGTTTTCCAGGCCCGGATAGTAGCGGCCCAGCGGGAAGCCGGGCACAACGCCGCGATTGGTGAGCTTGTCGATGGCCTGGTAGGCGTTCACCGGCAGGCAGACTGCGAACTCGTTGCCGAAGGGGGCAGCGGAGAGCATTTTCACGCCGGGGATGGCGGTGAGGCGCTCGGCCGCGTAGTGGGCGCGCTCGATGCCGATCTCGGCGGTGCGCGTCAGGCCCTCCTGGCCCAGCAGGCACAGGTGCAGCAGCGAGCGCAGGGCGCACAGGGCCTGGTTGGAGCAGATGTTGCTCGTGGCCTTCTGGCGGCGGATGTGCTGCTCGCGCGCCTGCAGGGTCAGCACATAGCCGGTGCGCCCTTGCGTATCCACGGTGCGGCCCACCATGCGGCCGGGCATCTGGCGCACCATCTCCCTGGTGCAGGTCATGATGCCCAGGTACGGCCCGCCGAAGGACAAGGGCAGGCCCAGGCTCTGGCCCTCGGCCACGGCCACGTCCGCGCCCATCTCCCCGGGCGATTTGAGCACCGACTGGAGCACCGGGTAGACCGAGATGACGTTCACGATGCCCTTGGCCCTGGCTGCGGCAAAGAGCGCGCTGAAGTCGTCCAGGCTGCCGAAGAAGTTGGGGTTCTGCACCAGCACGGCGGCGGTGTCCTCGTCCAGGGCCGCAGTCAGGGCGGCCAGGTCGCAGGCGCCGTTCTTGTGCCCGATGGTGGCGAACTCCAGGTTCAGGTTCGAGGTGTAGGAGGCCAGCATGACCCGGTAGATGGGGTTCAGCGCCTCGCAGACCACCAGCTTGCGCCG
>CAYMIP010000147.1:0-1602 GCA_964390575.1 uncultured Desulfocurvus sp.
CGCTGGGGCAAGGCCAAGGCCAGCATCGCCAACGAGGCCAAGTTCCTGCGCCAGTTCATGAACCTGGCCGTCCAGCAGAACATCGACTACTGCATCATGGAGGCCTTTGACCAGCCCTGGAAGCGCCCGCTGGAAGGCGTGGTGGGCGCGCACTGGGGCATCTGGACCGTGGAGCGCGCGCTCAAGATCCCGCTCACCGGCGTGATCCTGGAGGACACCCTGTGGCCCGTGCAGTGGGGCGTGTCGCTGCTCTGCCTCATCCCCATGCTGTTCTTCCTGTACAAGCGCCGCACCCAGCCCTTTTCCGGGCGGCTGTTCTTCGCCCTGCTCTTGCAGACCGTCGCCAGCTCGCTGGTGTGGATCGCCTTCACGCCCATCACCATCGAGTTCCTGCCCGCCGAGACTGCGGCCTGGGCCATGCTGCTGCCCATGCAGATCGGGCTCTTGGCCGTGGTGCTCATCAACGGCTATGAGATGAGCGAGATGCTCTGGCCCGAAGGCCTGCGCCGCCGCTTCTACCCCCTGCGCCACGACGCGGACACGGGCCTGCCCAAGGTGAGCATCCACGTGGCCTGCTGCAAGGAGCCGCCGGACATGGTCATGGCCACCATGAACTCCCTGGCGGCCCTGGACTATCCGGACTTTGAAGTGCTCCTGGTGGACAACAACACCCATGACGAGGCCCTCTGGAAGCCTCTGGAGGAGCACTGCGCCAAGCTCGGGCCGCGCTTCCGCTTCTTCCACCTGGAGGAATGGCCGGGCTACAAGGCAGGCGCGCTGAACTTCGCCCTGAAGGAGACCGCTGCCGACGCCCGGGTCGTGGCCGTGGTGGACTCCGACTACCAGGTGCGGCCCTCCTGGCTGCGCTCGCTGACCCCGTACTTCGAGAAGCCGGACATCGCCATTGTGCAGAGCCCCCAGGACCACCGCGAGTGGGCGGGCGACCCGTACAAGACGGTGTGCGCCTGGGAGTACGACGGCTTCTTCCGCATCGGCATGGTGCACAGAAACGAGCGCAACGCCATCATCCAGCACGGCACCATGACCATGATCCGCAAGGCCGTGCTCGACGAGGTGGGCGGCTGGGGCGAGTGGTGCATCTGCGAGGACGCCGAGCTGGGCCTCAAGGTCATCGAGCGCGGCTACCAGGCCATCTACGTGCCCGAGAGCTTCGGCCAGGGCCTGACCCCGGACACGTACGCCGGGTTCAAGCGCCAGCGCTTCCGCTGGGCCTACGGCGCGGTGCAGATTTTGAAGCGCCACTGGCGGCAGCTGCTGCCCTGGAACAAGACCTCGCTGCTCGACGCCGGGCAGAAGTACCACTTCATCGCGGGCTGGCTGCCCTGGTTCGCCGACGCCACGCAGATCGCCGTGCTGGTGGTCAGCCTCGTGTGGTCGCTCGGCATGCTGGTGCTGCCGCGCTACTTCGGCACGCCCTTGTCCATCTTCCTCTTGCCGCCGCTGGGCGCGTTTCTGTTCAAGCTGTTCCACTTCATGTGGCTGTACAAGACCCGCGTGAAGTGCGGGGCCTGGGAGCGCATCGGCGCGGCCATCGCTGGCCTGGCGCTCACGCACACCATTGCCAAGGCCATCTTCCAGGGC
>CAYMIP010000148.1:0-1548 GCA_964390575.1 uncultured Desulfocurvus sp.
GACGCCACCTGCCCCAAGGTCAAGCGCGCCCAGCTGCTCATCGGCGAGCAGGCCGAGGCCGGACGCAGGCTTTTGCTCTTCGGCGAGAACGACCACCCCGAGGTGCGCGGGCTCTTGAGCTACGCCGGACCCGAGGCCTTTGTCTTCGAGACCCCGGCCGAGCTGGCCGCCCACCCGCTCGACCCGAACACGCGCTATTTCCTGGCCGCCCAGACCACCCAGGACCGCCAGGGCTTCGAGCAGATCAAGGCCGACCTGGCCGCCCGCCTGCCAGAGGAGGTGCTGACCCTGCAGACCATCTGCGACGCCACGCGCCTGCGCCAGGACGAGGCCATCCGCCTGGCGGCCAGGGTGGACTGCGTGGTGGTGGCGGGAGGCAAGGCCAGCGGCAACACCCGCCGCCTGGCCCAGGTCATCGAGGCCCAGGGGATACCAACCATCCATGTGGAAACCGTGGACGATCTTTATGGCATTGACTTTGCAAAACATGCTATGCTGGGGTTAACCGCAGGCGCTTCCACGCCGAAGAGCACTATTGACGAGATCGAAGCCCATCTCCGGGCGCTGCAAGGCGCGCCCGCCAGGGCCTCTCACCGCTAGCCGGAACACGGAGCCACCACAATGAGCACGAACCTGACCAATATCCTCCTTGAGGCCGGAACCAACGAGCTGGAAATCGTGGAGTTCTACCTGGAGGAGCCCCGGGCCGAGGGCGAGGAGCCCTACAAGGGCTACTACGGAGTCAACGTGGCCAAGGTGCTGGAGATCATCCGCAAGCCCAAGATCACGGAGATGCCCCAGGTCTCGCACCCCTCGGTGCTCGGCGCCTTCAACCTGCGCGACCAGATCATCCCCCTGGTGGACCTGGCCCAGTGGCTCAACAAGGAGCACGGCGACAAGGAGCCGCCCAAGGTCATCGTCTGCGAGTTCAACAACGTGACCACGGCCTTTCTGGTCTCCGGCGTCACGCGCATCCACCGCATCAGCTGGGAGGCCGTGGAGGCCCCCAACAAATACATGTCCTCCCTGGCCTCGAACTCCATCACCGGCGTGGTGCGCATGGAAGACCGCATCATCTTCATCCTGGACCTGGAGAAGATAGTGGCCGAGCTGAACCCGGAGCTGGGCCTGCGCTTTGACGAGAACGTGACCTGGGAGTCTGACACCCAGTTCCGCGCGCTCATCGCCGACGACTCCACCCTCATCCGCGAGATGATCGGCGACCTGCTGCACCGGGCCAACTTCCTGGTGGAAAAGACCAGCCACGGCGGGGAGTGCTGGGAGCGCCTGCAGCAGATCAAGAAGATCGCCGAGGCCGAGAACCGGCCCGTGACCGACTACGTGCAGGTGGTCATCTCGGACATCGAGATGCCGAACATGGACGGCCACAACCTGACCAAGCGCATCAAGGAAGACCCCCTGCTCAAGGAGCTGCCGGTGATCCTGTTCTCGTCCATCATCACCGAAAAGCTGCGCCACAAGGGCGAGGCCGTGGGCGCGGACGACCAGATCAGCAAGCCGGAGATCACCCACGTGGCCAAGCGCGCC